>JABJGO010000067.1 GCA_018662225.1 Rhodospirillales bacterium
AATTACCTCACGCCCACGGTGATCACATGCATATTGGTGAATTCGTTGTTTCGGCCCGTGATGCCAGCGGTTTGACGAACCCGGCGGTGTGGAAGGCCCTTGAGCGTAAGGATCTGGCTTGTAATGCTACCCATCTCACCATCACCCTGACTCCATTGGGGCAGGCCTACGAGACCGGCCTTGGTGATCGGTTCTTGTCACCGTCTTCTCACTGATTAGTCAGCGGTCACGATGTATCATATTTTAGCGACTCCATATGGGCGTACTTGGGGATTTGGCGGGTTATAAGGTCCAGTCGCTCGGTAAATGATGGCGTTTGTGATAAATCCAGTAGTGGTTCGGCCAATGGCGCAAACGCCGGATTCTGAAATTCAAGTGACAGACTCATCCGGGGGCGTTCAGCCTGATCTGTGACGTGGTTGCTCCAATGATACAAATCCTGGGTCCAGCCCAGAACGGAACCAGATGAGGCGGGCAGGTCGACGGCTTGAGCCATGACTTGATCCGGGATGGTTCCCTCACGTGTTACCTGATCAGACAAGTGGCGCGGCAAAACAGACATACAGCCGTTGTGAATGGTTGCATCGCTCAACGGAATCCAGAGAGACAGACTCATGAGAACCTGATCATCCCCGCTTGAGAAGCGTGTCGCCGCTTGGCAGTCCTGATGCGGTGGCCAGCCCCTGGAACCAGATTCCAGCGGAATATTCCATGCCCAGAAGTTGGGTAGCAGAGCGAACTGTTCACTTAGAAAATACTGTATGAGCGGTGACAACTTGCGAAACAACGCCCAAGGTTGATCGAACACATAGATGAACACGGGCGGCAACTGGGCCGCCCGTAACGCATCCAGAGCGTTACGTAAGGGCACCATCTCTGCTTCATGAAACACCGGTGCCACCCGAAAATATCCATGCACACGCAAGTCATCGGCAATGGATTGCAAGTCTGTATCCACCTGTGGGGTAGGCGGTTTTGCTGTTTCGCCAACGGTCAAATCTGGTGCAAGAGCATGCCAATAGGACAGGTCATTCAGGGCACGAAAATTGACAAGCGACATTATGGAGAGTTTTGGTTGTTAAAGGTATTCAGGTTAAAGGCGCAGTTTTCCGCGCGGTCATAGCATACCAGGGCGAAGCCACAGGACTTCTGCATCCGGGTTCCGGCGGCGGCGTAATCGAATACCAAACAGGCGGGCAAGTATTTTCAACATGAAATCTCCCTTCTCGTTATGCCGTATATTGTATCCGAAATCGGCCACGGACACAAAATATAGATATACTGGCGAAACGAAATTCTCAGGCGGCGTAAACAGTGTGAAAAGGCTGAAACCCTTCAATTCCACCGTAAAATCAGGAAAAGTATCTGTGGTGAACCTGATGCTAACCTTACTGGTAGGCCCACAAAGTTGTGGATAAATACGTTAATATTGTGATCTATACCGAATCGGTTGCATCATACAGGTGACGTATGAAACCCTATGCAAATGACAATTTTGCCTGTAAGTTCGAATAATGAAGATTTCTAGTAGTAATCAAAGGCAGCGAGACCCGCGCTACGTGTACGACAAACCGGTACGTATGCAATCCGATAACGGGCATGATGTGGCGGTCGCTGAGGGCAAGGTTCACGACGTGTCCATGAGCGGCGTCGCGGTTAGTATGGATGTATCCCTCGTGGAAAATGGGCAATTTATCAATATGCACATCGAAGGCCTGGGGCAGGTCGCGGGCAACGTGACCCGCGTGTATGAAGGCGGTGCCGCCATCGCATTTAATGAAGACGAAGAAACCAGAAAACGCGTCGCAGCGGCAATCAGCGGTCTAAACCAATTGGCCTAGACCGCCTGCTCAAAGCTGTTTACCAGACTAGCCCCAGATTAACCTTTGAAACTCTCGTCGTCCTTATACGGGAACCACCAGAAGTCCTGGGTGTCGGTACAATCAGGATCGATCATGACGAACTTGGTTTCCTGGAACGCCTCCACGCCTTCAGGGCCCAACTGGCGACCCGAACCTGACATTTTAGAGCCACCAAACGGCCCGGCGTCGTTGTCCAGCAGGGGCGCATTAACCCAGACCATACCAGCCTGAAGCTGTTCCGTGGCTCGTACAGCCTCTTTCAAATCACGGGTATAGATATTGGCGCCAAGGCCGTATTTGGAATCGTTAGCAAGCTCGATGCCTTCCTCAAAGCTGCTGATCCGGCAAATTGGAGCAACCGGACCAAAGCTTTCGTTGTTGAACATATCCATGCTCTGATTGCATTCGGATAAAATGGTAGGCTCAACAAACCAGCCCTGATTGAACTCTGCCGGTCGGCCACCGCCGGTGACCACGTTGGCACCCTGTTTAAGCGCATTTTCCAGCACGCCTTCGTAGCGGGTGCGTTCTTTCTGCGAAACCATGGGCCCCATATCCACTTTTTCCAATCCATTGCCGATGCGGATGGCTTTGGCATTCTCCGTCATCTTGGCGATGAACTCGTCATGGATATCTTCGTGCACATAAAAACGCTCGGCCGATACGCAAATCTGCCCACAGTTCATGAATGCAGCAAACGTGGCGGCGCGGGCTGTAATATCCAGATCAGCCGATGGCATAATGATAAACGGATCATTGCCCGAGACTTCGATCAGAGCGCGTTTCATCATATGACCACAGGTGGCACCGATGGCCTGACCGGTGGGGACGCTGCCTGTAAAGGCAATGGCATTGGTGTCTGGGTGTTCAACCAGGTATTTGCCAGCGGGGCCTGCACCGCTGATGACCTGGAACAGGCCGGCGGGCAGAGGCTCAAACGCTTCGGCGAAGATGAGTGTGGTGAACGTCGTATGCTCCGACGGCTTGGCAATAACCGCGTTTCCCGCAGCCAGGGCACCACCGGACTGCCATGACAGCAAGGTCAGGGGGTAGTTAAAGGTCTGGATACTTACAACAACGCCCAACGGTTCTTTCAGGGTATAATTCAAATGGCCTTCAATAGCATTGCCCATGACACGGCCTGTGTCACTGCGCCCCACTTCGGCACTGTAACGAATCGAGGACACGCACCAATCCACCTCATCAGCTGCTTCCTTATACGGTTTGCCCATTTCACGGGTCATGGCTTCGGCTAACCTGGGACGCATGGCGTGGATGCGATTTGCCACATCGTGCATGATTTCGGATCGCTCGAGACCGCTCAGCGCCCACCATTTTTTCTGAGCTGCATGGGCTATTTCGACAGCCTCATCAATTTCGTCTGTCGTTGTTTCGGCAATTTCACCCAGCTTTTGCTCGGTGGCAGGATCAATCACATCAAGGACTTCTGTGGCCTTGCTCTTGCGGGCTTGCCCTCCGAGCAAAATGTTGCTGTCCAAACGGTTAATTTCTTCAAGTATGGTCATGTGACTATCCCTCATACGATCAGTCTGAATTGCGGAAACCTTGATGATGGTGGGCACTATGCATGACTGAAATGAAATTATCGAGTTGTTTTTTCATTTCAAAAAGACTGTCATGTGGATTGGAGGCCTACCAGCTATTCCTCAACTCGCGCAGTTTCAAAAATACCGTGCGCGGATCAGGATTATCTTCCATATCCGGGAAACTTTGGCGCAGTTGCTCAATCACACTTGGGCTACGCAGGCGGAAGAACGTGTTGATTTCCCGTTCCTGCGCCAGCGAAGTGACAATGGGTGTTCCGGCGTCATAGTCTTTCAACTGGTCCAAAAGTGCAGCGGCCCGGGCGTTATCTGGTTCACGGTCCAGCGTAAACCCGAGGTTGCCCACAATGTAATCATGACCCGGATAGATCAGGGTGTCGTCGGGAAGTTGCGTCAGGATATTGGCGAAGGTGTCGTACAATTCGCTGGGGTGCCCACCGTTATGACAATTCCCGGCCCCGGCGTTAAACAAGGTGTCACCACTGATCAGGCAGGACTGATCAGTTCTGGTCAGCAAACAAACATGGCTCATGGTATGGCCCGGTGTGTCGAGGGCCTCGATCTCAACGGTTTTCCCTACTTTGACCACATCACCAGCGCTCAAACCCCGGTCCACACCGGGGATGGTATCTTTGGCGTTTGCATGAGCCAGTAATTTTGCGCCCGTTGCGGCAATGACCGCTGCGTTCCCACCCGTATGATCACCATGATCATGGGTGTTCAGAACCTGGCGGATATCCCAGCCCTTTTCTTTGGCCGCGTTCAGGCATTTCACGTGATCGAGTGGATCAACGGCCATGGCCTCGCCTGTTTCCGGACAGGCGATCAGATAATTGAAGTTACGATAGGCGTTGTCAGTCCATATTTGCTCAACAATCATCTTCGTCTCCACTACATGGTTGGAATTCAGGGCTTAATCTGTCAGCAATATAAAGATGAATGACAAAATGCAAAAGGATCATGTAGCGGCCGAACGCGATGCTGCGTCATTTTTCCAGCAAGCTGGGGTGGCAATGAAGGCTGGTGATCCATACGGTGCGCTGACCCATGTGGAAAAGGCCGTGAAATGCAGCCCTGAAACCGCACAGTACGTGGCTGCCATGGGAACGGTGTTGTTCCAGCTAAATCGATTTGAACAGAGCGAAAAAGCCTTGCGGCGTGCGCAAGGTCTGGCCCCGGAAGATATGGAGATAACCGGCAATTTGGGCATCGTTCTGCGGCATTTGGGCCACCATGATGAGGCTCTGTCTGCCTTGCGTATGGTGTTTTCCGGTGGTCGGGCAACCCCGAAAATATTTGAAGAACTGGGCCAGGAACTGACCTATCAGGGTTTGATCACAGCAGCAGAACCGGTGTTGCAAAAATTGCTGAAAGTGCAACCGAAAAACGAAATTGTGTTAACCACATTGGGGCGTATCAAAGCTTTGTTGGGCGATGAAGCTGGTGCTGACGCCTTGTGGGGACGGGTACCAGAACAATCAGCAGACATCTGTACCTACCGCGCGCAAATGCAAATCATGGCTGGGCGCATGAAAGAGGCGGTACAAACCATCGAGCAAGCGTTGGCAAGGAATCCGGGCCATGCCACCGGATTATTCCTGTGGGCCCATGCGGTTGATGGTGAGGATGATGCGACGCTGGCGCGGCAGCAGGTGGATCAAATGATCGAGGGCGCCCTGAATAACGCCACACTCTCAAATGATGATTGGTTGAACCTGAATTTTGCGGCGGGCAAACTAAAAGACGCCATGCAGGACCACGCGGCTGCATTTGAGCATTATGATGCGGCCAATAAGAACGTCTGGGAGCGACAATCAATCCCCCAGAGTTTCTATGATGATCGGGCAAAGGGAATTCTTGAGTTTCTCAATGCCGACTTCTTTCAAACCAACCGGGCGCTGATCGAGCGGGAAGCCAGCGGTAGCGACAGGGTGGGCGAGGGACTGATTTTTGTTTTTGGCATGCCGAGATCAGGCACAACACTGGTTGAGCAAATCATCGCGCGGGACGGGTCAGTCCTGCCCGGTGGTGAATTGAATCATATGGAAGAACTGGCCAATAGCCTTTACGAGGGAGGCGATACGTTTCCCCGTGACATTGACAACCTTTCGTTGGAGTCGGTTCGCCAACTTGCCGGCGCCCACCATGACCGAATTCGAAGCGTGATGGGCAAACGAACACACTTTACCGATAAGATGCCACAAAACTTTCTGTATATGGGATTGCTGCGGGTGCTGTTCCCCCGCGCCAAATTTGTTCATTGTGTCCGTGGCCCCATCGACACATGCCTGTCGTGCTATTTCAATTATTTTACCTATGGGTCCATCAAGTATTCGTATAATCTTGAGCGGCTGGGCCAGTACTACAATCTCTACCGCCGCATGATGGATCACTGGCAAACGGTTATACCGGGCGTCGTACATGATGTGAGGTACGAGCAATTGACGGGTGATCCAGAGGCAAGCATTCGCGACCTGGTGGATTATTGCGGGTTGGCGTGGGGTGAGCATTTCATGTCATCACCCGGCCACGATCATGCTGTTGCCACCGCCACCGCCACAGCCAGTGTGGCGCAGGTGAGAAAACCGATCCACAAAGGCGCAGTAGGCCGCTGGCAGGCTTATGAGGCCCAACTTGCACCGCTGATCAAGACGCTGACCTGATCAAATGGACATCAACAGACCAAATAAAGGGTCTGTTCATTTTTTCGTGTAAACGTAACGGTTATCACAGGTATTCGATGATTTTGTGATATAACCAATGTGCCAGAACGGCATGACACATAGGAGAATCGCTATGTACACGAAAAAGTATGACATTGGCTGCGCGTTTGGTGGTGAATACGAAGAACATCCCGCAGATGGTCCGCACCCTACCGATTAGTTGCGGATGAATTGAACCGTCGTTGATTCGACGCTGATTTTGCGCTGGTTTGTCACTGAGATTAAAAGTATTTCGCACGGTCTTACCGTCGGAAAGCGGGGCGGTTGACTGTGTTGTTTCTTTATTTCATCCTCTCAGAACACGACCACTCCAATGGATCTGGTCCACTGGTTCCGGGCCAATGGTTTCGCATAGAACAAGAGAATAGTGTGAATGTCTGAGAAACTGGAACATCTGGAAAGACTTGCCCGTTTGACACGAGAGGATTCTGATGAGGGTCGCCAGAATTTGCTGCGCGAAATCACGGATATGTTCATGGAAACCTCGGACAATCTGAGTGACCGCGAACTGTCGTATTTCGGTGACATTATGGGCGGCATGGTAGGACAGGTGGAAACCATGGTTCGCCAGCATTTGTCGGATTCCATATCGGGCGTGCCCAATGCACCGCACGAGGTGATTGTCGCGTTGGCAAATGATGAGGTTGAGATCGCGCTGCCGGTCCTCCAAAACAGTCACGTCCTCAGTGATGAGGATCTTGTTTCGATTGCCAATAACCAAAGCCAGGAACACCTGAACGCCATTGCCGGACGCGATAGCGTGGGCCAGTCGGTCACCGATGTGCTGGTTAACAAAGGTGATGAAACAGTTTTGGGAACTCTGGCCGTTAATGAGGGTGCCGAGTTCTCACGCGGCGGTATGGAAAAGTTTTTTGACCGGGCAAAAGACAATGATGAATTGAACCTGAAACTGGTGAAGCGCAAGGACGCACCGTCTGATCTGTCACAAAGCCTGTTTTGGCGGGTATCCGATGCTATGCGTGAACAGATCCTCGATGCCACGGATGACCTCAGCACCGAACAGGTCGATCAGATCATGGTCGAGGCCGAAGCGTGGTTTGCGGCACAGAAAGGAAGCGCCACGTTAACGACGGCTGAAAAATTCATCGTGCGCAAAGACAAGCTGGGTCAACTGGACGCGAGCATGCTGCTCAGCCTGATCCGCGAAGACAAGGTGCAGGAGTTTATTGCCGGACTGGCACGCCTGGCGAACATTAATTCCGATATTGTGCGGCAGGCATTTTTTGATCCTGAGTCCGAAAAATTGACCATTATTTGTAAATCTATTGATGTTGATTTCGATGTGTTTGGTGAAATCGTGTATTGCATCAACCTCAATGCCGAAACCGAAGACAAGGATATGGATGCGCTATTGGGCATTTACCAACGCATCGAACCCAAGACAGCGCAACGTGCCATGCGGTTCCTGAGAACACGGTTGAACCTGCAACAATCCCAATAGCCCAATAACTCACAGGGGGGCCAATAACTCACAGGGGGATTGTAACGGCCCTCCGAGTTCGTCATTCTCTTTGCCAATTCTAACAGGTAACGAGTATGACCCATGCAAACCAATAAAGACGTAGCCGCCCGGAAAGACGATGCCATCTCAGGTGGAGTCGGCATGATGACCCAGGTTTATGTGGACCGGGCCGAGAATTCTGAAATCTGGGACATCGAAGGCAATCGCTATATTGATTTTTCGTCCGGTATCGCTGTGGTCAACACAGGCCATCGTCACCCCAAGGTGATCGAAGCGGTCAAGAAGCAACTGGATTCCTTCACCCATACTTGCCACCAGGTTGTGCCGTATGAGAATTACGTGGCGCTGGCCGAGCGCCTCAACGATATGGTGCCGTGCACATCCGATGACAAAAAAACCGTATTTGTCACCACCGGTGCAGAAGCTGTTGAAAATGCCATTAAAATTGCGCGGGCCTCAACCGGCCGTTCGGCTGTGGTCTCGTTTTCGGGCGCCTTCCATGGCCGGACCTACATGGGCATGTCCCTGACCGGTAAAGTGGTGCCCTACAAAGTGGGCTTCGGGTCCATGTTCAGTGATGTGTTCCACATCCCGTTCCCCATTGATTTGCACAAAATTTCAGTGGATGACACGTTTGTCGCCCTCGAGACATTGTTCAAGACCGACGTGGACCCGGCCCGCGTCGCCGCCATTATTGTGGAACCGGTACAGGGTGAGGGCGGCTTCTACGAAGCATCCCGCGACCTGATGCAACGCTTGCGCAGCCTTTGCGATGAGCACGGCATGCTGTTAATCGCCGACGAAGTCCAGACCGGCTTTGCCCGCACCGGCAAAATGTTTGCCATGGAACACCTAGGCGTCGCTGCCGATATCACCACCATGGCCAAAAGCCTGGCTGGTGGTTTCCCGTTGGCCGCCCTCACAGGCCGCGCCGACGTGATGGATGCACCCAAGCCGGGTGGCCTCGGTGGTACCTATGGCGGCAGCCCCATGGGCATTGCCGCCGCTCACGCCGTGCTGGACGTGATTGAAGAAGAACAGTTGTGCGACCGGGCCAGTTCACTGGGCTCGCGCCTGAAACAACGCATGGCCAGCATTCAGGAAAACGTGCCTGAAATTGTTGATATACGTGGCCCCGGTTTCATGAATGCTATCGAATTCAACAATGTGGCCACCGGCAAGCCTGACGCTGACTTTGCCAACAACGTGCGCCTGAAAGCACTGGAAAAAGGTCTGATCCTGCTAACGTGCGGTGTTTACGGCAATGTGGTGCGGTTCCTGGCCCCCATTACCATTCAGGACGAGGTGTTCTCCGAAGCACTGGATATCCTGGAAGAAACCATCATGGAGGTCAAAAAAGGCTAGGCCTTTTGCCCAAGAAATACGCCAAGCCCCGCAGCCACCGTGCTGCGGGGCTTTTTCTTGTCCTTTTGTAACCAATATCACTGCTGTATGCAGGGCAACTGGCTATTGTTTACATAGAATGAGATTCAACCGAAACCGCAACCCATTGGAAACAATGGCACGCAAAACCACCGGCCTAAGGCGTTACAACGTACGGCAGCGGAGTTCCCGAAAGGAGTAAGATCATGTTGACCATAATCCTTAGCTTCATCAAAAGCCTGTGGTGGTCCTGGGCAAGCCTGTTCCACGGTATCCCCCACGGCGACCCCTACGTGGCCTTTGTGGTCCTGTTCATAGCGTTCTGTGTGGCGACCTGGGTCGTGCAAAAAATCTGTAACCACGAAAGCAGCCAGCGCAGCCAGCGCTTCGACAACAGTTTCTACAACGACGAAGACCGCTTCAAGACCTATTGTAAGGTTATGAACATTCGGTAGGTGTTGGATGTTTTGGGAGGGACAAGTGGTGCCGGCTGCAGGAGTCGAACCCGCGACCTATTGATTACAAATCAACCGCTCTACCAACTGAGCTAAGCCGGCCCACATGTGTGCCCCCACTTTCGTCGGGGAGCAATCGTATACAGCGGCGTTACCCATTCTGCAAGACCTTGATCGCAGTGAATCACGGGGAATTGCATTGTTTGATGGTTGCACCGTTATGCCTTCGAGACATATTGTGTAGAATACGTTTTTATCTGTTGAGGCTGGGCTTTTGAAACACCGTCGTTTTCTTATTCTCCTGGTGCTGCTGGTCGTCGGTATTGGTGGCAATGTGGCGTGGAACGCCTATGAGGATCATCAGCGCGAGGAAGCATGGGAGTCGCTGTTAGAGGGGAGTGACTGCACCGCATGCTCGGCCCGCAAGGCATCGATGACGGAGAAAGCCAACAAAAGAAAAGCGGAGAAATCGCTGTTACAAGCGCTCGAGTCCGAACCACCCGTGAATTTATCCGGCCACACTGAAAACAGTACCGTGGAGTAGGTTGGGTCATGGAAACCATGGAAATTCTCACCCTTGCCGTGGGGGCCGCGTGGGCCAGCGGGATCAACCTTTATGCCACCGTGTTATTGGTGGGCAGTCTGGGCTTGTTCGGTGTGGTGGATTTACCGCCCAGCCTTGAGATGCTGGAAAACCCTTTGGTGCTGGTGGCCGCCGGTTTTCTTTATTGTATTGAATTTGTTGCCGACAAAATCCCCATCGTGGATACCCTGTGGGACACGATCCATACCTTTATTCGCGTGCCCGCCGGTGCGTTGATCGCAGCGGGTGCGGTGGGCGGACTGGATATCACTGGCTTGGGCGAGGAAACAGAATTCATCGCGGCTCTGGTAGCCGGTGGCGCGTTGACCGCGACAACCCATGCCACCAAAGCGGCCAGCCGTGCGGCTATCAATGTATCGCCGGAGCCGTTCTCCAATATTGCAGCGTCGCTCACCGAAGACGTTATGGTCTTTGGCGGGCTGTCATTGGCCCTGTTCAACCCGGTGGTATTTATGGTTTTGGCTGGAATCGGGTTGTGCCTGTTTATCTGGCTGGCGCCCAAGCTGTGGCGGGGTATCAGTTCATTCTTCGGGCGTTATAAAGACCCGGTTGGTGCGGCGCGCAGTGCGCGGGAACGGGGCTGGGCACCGGCGGGTGCGCCCTCTGGTACGACAGCTGGCGTTAGTTTGCCACGCCCCTCATCCAATCAGGACGACGACGCCAGTTTCTGACGGTAGTTTTCGTACATGGCAATAGCCGCCGCGTTGGAAAGATTGAGACTTTCCATAGCAGGGGTCATGGGGATGCGGGCCAGAATATCGCAGTGTTCGCGTACCATGCGTCTGAGGCCTTTGCCTTCTGATCCCAGCACCAGAACAGTCCGCTGCGGCCAGTCCAGCGAATCAGTGCCTTCTTTGGCTTCACCGTCCAGACCCACGCACCAGAATTCAGCCTCCTTCAATTGATCCATCGATCGGCTCAGGTTTTTGACGCGAACCAACGGTACGGTTTCCAGCGCACCGGAAGCGGCCTTGGCCAGCACGCCTGTGGTGCCGGGGCTGTGGCGGTCTTGCACCAATACGGCGGCCGCGCCGAAGGCAGCGGCGGATCGCATGACCG
>JABJGO010000068.1 GCA_018662225.1 Rhodospirillales bacterium
ACAAGGTTAAAGAACTTGCCAGTCTCTCCATGTAACGAGCCGCCTGGCATCCAGCCCGGGCCCGGGCTGGATGGTGTGGATGGAGGCCGGATGTACGTCACATCCACACCAACCAAGCGGCCTTTTGCTGGCGGCCTCACGTGTTATTGGTGAGACCATGATCGTTGTCATGGCGGCGGGTCTCAGCGCTAATCTAACCCTCAACCCACTGGAAGCCGTCACCACAGTCACGGTTCAGATCGTCACACTTCTGACTGGTGATCAGGAATTTGATTCAGCCAAGACCCTGTCTGCCTTTGCCTTGGGGCTATTGTTGTTCACGATCACATTGGTGTTGAACCTGGTGGCCCAGAAAGTGGTGAAAACCTACCGAGAGCAATATGAGTAAAATGAACAAAAATCTTGCCCGACGTCACCGGGCTGAAAAGCGGTTTCGCCTCATTGGGCTGACAGCCGTTTGTGCCAGTCTCGTTTTTCTGGGCATTCTGTTTGTGACCATCTTCCATACCGGGTCCGAGGCCTTCAAGGAAACGAAGGTGTCTCTCGAAGTGTATTTATCGCCCGACGATGTGGCGGCAAAAGATTACGGCGGGATGATCAAGCAGGCTTTGCGAGACTCATTCCCGTCGGTCACCACCCGTCGGGACAAGCGTGATCTTTATAAACTGGTTAGTTCAGGAGCTGCTTTTGAGCTCCGTGACCAGGCCATCCGGAATCCGTCTTATGTGGGCAGTGTTATCTCTATCTGGGTGTCTGCATCCGACGATGTAGACTTGCTGGTCAAGGGTGTGATGCGCCGCGATGCCCCCGCCGCCCACCGACGCTTGAGCGACAAACAATTGGCGTGGCTCGAGATGCTGGAACAATCAGGGCGCGTTGAAACCCGGTTCAATCAGACCCTGTTTACAGCGGGCGATTCCCGCGAACCTGAGCTGGCGGGTCTGGCCGGGGCGGCGATTGGCTCGCTGTTCAGTGTGCTGGTGTGCCTGGTGCTGGCTTTCCCGTTGGGTATTATGACGGCGGTTTATCTGGAAGAATTTGCCCCGCGAAACCGCTGGACCGAATTTGTTGAGATTAACATCAACAATTTGGCCGCGGTACCGTCCATAGTTTTTGGTTTGCTGGGTTTGGCGGTGTTTCTGGGTATTTTCCACCTGCCGCGTTCATCGCCGCTGGTTGGGGGAATGGTGTTAGCACTGATGACCCTGCCCACCATCGTCATTGCCGGGCGTGCGGCTATCAAGGCCGTTCCACCGTCCATTCGTGAGGCAGCCTTTGGCCTTGGTGCAAGCCAAGTGCGAACCGTGATCGATCATGTGGTGCCATTGGCCATGCCGGGCATTATGACGGGCACCATCATTGGCACCGCCCGTGCGTTGGGTGAAACGGCGCCACTGTTGATGATCGGCATGGTGGCCTTTGTGGTTGACCTGCCCACGAGCATCTTGGATCCGGCGACGGCTTTACCGGTGCAGGTGTTCCTGTGGGCGGATATTCCGGAACGGGCCTTTGGCGAACGGACGGCGGCGGCCATTCTGGTGCTGTTGGGGTTCACCTGTTTGATGAACCTGGCCGCCATTATTCTACGTAAAAAATATGAAATTCGTTGGTAGGAAAATATAAAATGACTGCAACTGAAACCGCACCCAAGATGGCCGCACGCGACCTGACCGTGTTTTACGGACACAAACCGGCGCTCCATGATGTGGTGTTGGATATCCCGGTAAATCGGGTGACGGCCCTGATCGGGCCTTCCGGCTGTGGAAAATCCACGTTTATTCGGTGCCTGAACCGGATGAATGATATTATTGACGGCTGTCGGATTGATGGCAGCGTTCAGCTTGATGGCGAAGACATCTACCGGCCCGCACAGGATGTGGTGCAGTTACGCACCCGCATCGGCATGGTGTTCCAGAAGCCCAATCCGTTCCCCAAATCGGTGTACGACAACGTGGCCTATGGGGCAAAAATTCACGGACTGGCCAGCAGCCGGGAAGAAATGAATGACATCGTGCTTGATAGCCTTGAACGCGCAGGATTGCTGGATGAGGTGCGTGATCGACTGGACGCGCCGGGCACCAGTTTGTCCGGCGGCCAACAGCAACGATTGTGTATTGCGCGCGCCATTGCTGTGCAGCCCGACGTCATTTTGATGGACGAACCCTGTTCGGCGCTTGATCCCATTGCCACGGCGCGCATCGAGGCGTTGATCACACAGTTGAAAACACGATACACCATCGTTATTGTCACCCACTCCATGCAGCAGGCGCGCCGACTGTCGGATAAAACCGCCTATTTTCATTTGGGACAATTGGTGGAACACGGCGATACCGAACGGGTATTCGACGATCCCCAGGACGAACGGACCAGAGACTATGTATCGGGCCGGATAGGATAATACCGCACATGACACCGCCGCTGATTTTGATCGTTGAAGACGAAGCCCCGCAGGCCGAAATGCTGCGCTACAATCTGGAGAAGGCGGGCTTTCGTATCCAGCTTGCCGCCGATGGTGAAGCGGCACTTCAGCGCATTGATCTGGAAATCCCCGACCTGGCGTTGGTGGACTGGATGATGCCGGAACGTTCCGGCATTGAAGTGTGCCGAATTCTGCGTGCGCGGCCTGAGACGGCCAAGCTGCCTATCATCATGCTGACGGCTCGGGGCGAAGAAGGCGACCGGGTGCTGGGGTTGGAAGCCGGCGCGGACGACTATGTGGTCAAGCCGTATTCGCCACGCGAGATTGTGGCGCGGGTTCAGGCCTTGCTGCGCCGAAGCGATTTACACAATGCGGCACCGGTTCAAAGTTTCGGCGGTGTCCATATTGATCTGGATAGCCACCGGGTTACCCGGGATGGTCATACGGTTCACCTGAGTCCGACCTGTTTCAAGCTGCTGGAGATTCTTACAGCGCGGCCCGGCTATGTGTATTCGCGCGAGAGTTTGCTGGGCAAGGTTTGGGGCGGCGATGTGTTTGTGGAGTCCCGCACGGTGGATGTGCATGTCCGTCGTCTGAGAAAGGCCCTGAATGCCTACGGTGGCAAGGATTTGATCCGCACGGTTCGTGGTGCGGGTTATGCATTGGATGACTCCGGGGATGACGTGGGTTAGGTTGCATAGCGGCCCTTGCGCCCCTATATGTGAGGCGTATATCTTAAGCCTTAGACGACAGATCAGGAGACTTAAATGGGTGTTATTGGTGAGCCGCTGGTGTGGTTGATTTTGACCGTGATTGATATCTACACATATATCGTAATCATCGGCGTTATCCTGTCATGGCTGGTGGCGTTCAATGTGATCAACACATCAAACAAGTTCGTTTATATGGTGGGTGATATGACACACCGTTTGACCGAACCGGCGTTGAAGCCCCTTCGTAATATGCTGCCGAACCTGAACGGTATCGATCTGTCACCTATGGCGCTTATTCTGGGACTGATCGTGGCCAAAAAAATTGTGCTCAATATCTATATGGGCATGATGTAGAGATTGTCGATCCCGGAGCCTTTTCGTGAATTACCAGATGGTCTGGAAGTCTACCTGCGTGTCAGCCCGCGGGCGTCGGCCAATCGTATCGTCGGTGTCCAGTATATGGGCGACAGCGGGTGCCGTTTGAAGGTTATGGTGACGGCCGTGCCGGAAGACGGAAAAGCGAACAAGGCGGTGATCAAGGTATTGGCAAAGGCGTGGAAACTGGCTAAATCCATGATCGAAGTAACATCAGGTGCAACCGATCGAAACAAGACGGTCTTTATCACAGGCGATGCCACCGAGCTTGCTCATTTGATTACCCGCACAACCACAGACATTCACAGGAGAGACTAATGGCAGAAGCAGCAGTTATCGACGGCAAAGCGTTTTCGGCTAAGTTGCGCGAAAAGGTGGGCTCCGAGGTATCACGGATTAAAAACGACCATGGTGTAACGCCTGGGCTTGCTGTTGTCCTGGTCGGTGATGATCCCGCCAGTCGCGTCTATGTGACATCGAAAGGAAAACAAACGGTCGAAGCCGGCATGGAAAGCTTCGAGCATCGTTTTGATGATGATATTGACGAGAAAACCCTGCTGGATTTGATTGATAAACTTAACAACGATAGCGCTGTGAACGGCATTCTGGTCCAGCTGCCATTACCTGACCAGATCGATTCCCAGAAAGTGCTGTCAGCCATCAACCCGGATAAGGACGTGGATGGTTTCCACACCACCAACGTGGGCCGGTTGTGGACCGGCGGTGAATCGTTGGTGCCGTGCACGCCGTTTGGCTGTTCATTACTGTTGAAAGACCACCTTGGTAACCTATCTGGCAAGAACGCCATTATCGTGGGTCGCTCGAACATTGTGGGTAAGCCCATGGCCGCATTATTACTGGCGGAAAGTTGCACGGTGACCATAGCCCATTCCCGTACCGATGATTTGCCCGGGAAGTGTCGCGAAGCCGATATTGTGGTTGCCGCCGTTGGCCGACCTGAAATGATCAAAGGCGATTGGATCAAACCGGGCGCCACGGTTATCGACGTGGGCATCAACCGGGTAGAGGCCCCTGAAAAAGGCCTCAATGATGATGGCTCAACCAAGACCAAGCTGGTGGGTGATGTGGACTATGCCGGTGCAGCAGCGGTAGCCAGTGCCATTACGCCGGTACCGGGTGGTGTTGGTCCCATGACCATCGCATGTTTGCTGCGCAACACGGTTGTGGCCTGTTGCCGTCAGAACGGTATCGCTGATCCTGATTTGTAAGGGGGTGCCTCAGGCACTGTCAGCGTTACTTGGGCAGCGTTAATTGCCAAATGAGAATTTTTTGATTTCCCGTGTGTCTTCTTTCCTGGACGCATGGGCCTCACTTGCCTGAGCCAGGCGCGCCCGTTCCCGTTCTTTCTTGATGCCATACATGCGCTTGTCGGCGATCCGTTTCAGTTCGGCTACATCACGACCGTCATCCGGGAACACGGCGGCACCAATGCTGGCCCCAACGGAGATTGTTTGACCGTTTCCAACAACATATGACGCGTCTGAAATAGACTTGGCCAGCTTTTCGCGGATGTTCTCCACATCTTTCTCGGAGTTGACCTTGACCAGCACAGCCGCAAATTCATCGCCGCCCACGCGGGCGATCACATCACTGGACCGGGTTTCATCAACGATGCGGGTTGCCACCTGTTGCAGGACGGCATCACCGGCTTCGTGGCCGTAGGTGTCGTTGACTGGTTTGAAGCCGTCCAGATCGATCATCAGAACACCCAGCTGCTCACCATCACGTGTGGCGCGTTCCACCGACTGGCGCAGCTGCGCCTCGTACAGGGATTTGTTACCCACCCCGGTCAGGGAATCCCTCAGGGCTTCCGATTGCAGCTCTACTTCACGGTATTTGCGGTAAAGCGAGAATGAAATACTTTTGGCCAGATCGAACTCGGTAAACCGGGATTTGACCAGATAGTCCATGGCCCCAAGGGTCAGCGCCTGGAAGGCTGCTTCCTTGCTATCGTGGACTGTAACAAAAACGAAGGCGGTGAGCGTGGTTTCAACGTGCACAGTCCGCAGCACGTCCATGCCGGTGGTCTCGTTCTTCAGGAAGAAATCCAGAAAACAAACGTCATAGGAATTTTGCTGAAGCTCGACAATTGCATCTGGTGCATTATCCACGATGACGATGTCTTGATGCTTGGGGTTGCATTTGGCAATCATGGTTTTGAGGAACTGGGCAAAGACGGGTTCATCTTCGACAATCAGGAATCGCAAATTAGCACCCTTCTCAACCAATGAAATATTATCATTATCGGTCATTAACCATAGCCCCCCAATTGCAACCACACTTCTACACGAAAAGGCAGGGGTATTACGAGTCGCTGTTGTGAGTATTCTCTGTATAATTTCATATTAGCATATAATTGTATGCTAATATGAGCCCCTATCGATCAAATTTCCCGGATCGTTGAACCTCTTCACCGTTTAGCATGGTAAAATCCACCACGGTTTCCGCAATCTCAGATGGGCTAACGTGGAAGATATCGCGGTCCAGAATGATCAGATCAGCGTATTTGCCACGCGCCAAGCTGCCCGTGGTATTGGCGCGCCAGGCCCCGGCAGCAGCGTTGGTGGTGTAACCCCGAACGACGGTTTCCACATCAATGCATTCTTCCGGATAGAACGCCGGCGAATTTGGGCCTTCGCCAATGTTCTGTCGGGTGATGGCCACCGCCATGATCGCAAACGGGTTCAGTGTTGAGACGAACCAGTCGCTACTAATGGCGTAAGGCGCACCGGTTTCAATGACCGATTTGACCGCATAGATGTTGCGGGCACGTTTTTCGCCGACCATCTTCACCGCGATATCTGTGCCGCCTTCGGGGCAGGCCCAGAGCGGCTGGAAGTTCGCCACGGCACCCAACTCAGCAAAGCGTGGAATGTCAGCATCATCGATGCACTGAATATGGGCCAGTTGGTGCAGCGCCGGCCACGGGCCATTGGCGCGACGGGCGGCTTCGATACCGTCCAGTGCAACCCGTACCGCTTTGTCGCCGATGGTGTGTAGGTGAAGTTGGAACCGGTCTGCATCAAATGCGATCAGCAATTTTTCCAGATGATCTTCGTCGAACATAATTGGGTAATTGCCGCCGGTTTCATAATCTTCGAGCATGGATGCGGTGCCATTTTCCATGACACCGTCCAGGAAGAACTTGGCCGAATGCATATAGACCTTTTCGCTGCGATAGGTTTCGCGCAAGAAATTCAGGCGCCCCATGGCATCATCCAGATCGTCATGGGGAAATACCTTGCTGGTGGCCGCCACACGCAGGTTCAACTCGCCCGCATTGTCCAGTCCGGTATAAACCTGCATATGTCGTTCGCCAGACATGGCATCCAGCACGCCGGTGATGCCATGTTTGTTGGCATGGGCGCAGGCTTCTTTGGTGCCGTCCAAAAGGTCTTCTTTCGTGGCTTTGGGCAGCATGCCCAACGCCCACCAGATGGCGTCTTCGTACAACATGCCATTAGGCTCGCCATCGTCGCCTTTGACAATTTCGCCATTGGGTGGGTTGGGTGTTTCAGCGGTGATATTCAGCTCACGTAAAGCCATGGAGTTCACCACCGCGTTATGGCCATCGGATGCCATAAGATACACCGGACGGTCGGACACCGCTTCATCAATCAGATGTCGGTTCAACTCGGTCACCGGAAAGGTGCCGGGATCCCAGCACAAACCTTGCACCCATACATTGTTCGGGGTGTCGGCGGCCTGCTTGCGAACGCGTGCCTGTAACTCGCCAATGTTTTTTGACCCTGCCAAATCAACACCCCGGTGGAATTCCACGCCGCTGTCTTGCAGATGTATATGCGTGTCCTGAAAACCGGGGAGCAAAACGCGCCCGCCCGCATCCATGCGTTTGGTCGTGCCGTTCGCCACATTGCTCACATCGGCTTCGGCGCCCACCGCCAATATCCGGCCACCCTGAACAGCAATGGCGTCGGCATGCGGGTTTAAGCCATCCATGGTGTGGATTTTCGCGTTTACGATAATCAGATCAGCAGTCGTCATGGGGTTCCCTCCGAATTGCGATAGTAAATGAGGTACCGGTTCCAGCCCTCATGCGCAATACCCCCGGCATTGGGTGTTCCTGGAAACCATGGCGCAAGAGGTTGGTTTGGTGTTAAAGCAGTAGGGCACCCTGTTAAGTCGATGATGGAGCACAAGATGCCAAAAGTACGTTCTCAGTATATGGGCGATGTCTGGCCAGAGGCCCAGCCGGGCTCGGACCCGGTTCTTTACGGCAGTGTCGATCTGACACCAACCGGCGCGTTTGAAGCACGCAGCCTGCAAACCTTTTCGCTGATCTACACGGTCGGGCGTTTTGGTCTGGATGACACCGGCTCTATCAAGGTTGTGCACCGGTATTCCAACGATTGGGGATACCTGCAAACGGTTGACCCTACGGATTATAATTACGTCACCGCCTCTGCCAGTAACGGCTCGTCATTACATCTGGTTTATCAGGACGGCGGTGAACAGCGCCCGTGGTATCGTTCGCTCCGCGTCATGGTGACGGGTGATGGTCTTTATGAAGGTGACACCATCACCATTGTTTTTGGTGACCGCTCCGGTGGGTCGCCGGGGCTTAAGCTGCAAACGTTCTGTGAAAGCGGTTTTGAATTCAAGGTGCTGGCCGATGTGTGTGCGACGGGGCACTTCCTGCCCGTGCAGGACACGCCTGCGATTGCTATCATCCCCGGTCCGCCCGCCGTGTGGAAAGCCGTTTTACCCAGCCTGCGCCGACCGGGTGAGAAATTCCGGTTAGGGCTGAAGGCCGAAGACCTGTGGGGAAATCCCACGGAACAGGTGACCGAAAGACTTTATCTGAAAGCAGATCAGAATGTGGCTGGTCTGCCCGATCATCTGGATTATGGGCCGGGTCAGCGCGGCGTCATGATTGACGATCTGTCCATGGCCGCCGAGGCCACGGTACGCATATCCGTATCCAACGCCGGTGGCGATCTTCTGGCTGAAAGTAATCCGCTTATTATCCGAGATGGTGGCGTATCCGGTTACTGGGGCGACATGCACGGCCAAAGCGGCGAATCGGTGGGCATCAACACCGCGAAGGAATACTTTCACTTCGCCCGCAATCTGGCGTTCCTTGATGCCACCAGCCATCAGGCCAATGATTTCCAGATCAACAATGCGTTCTGGGACCTGATCAATGAATTGACCGATGCCTATCAGGAAGACCACCGTTTTGTGACCTACCCCGGTTATGAATGGTCGGGCAATACCGCCGTGGGCGGTGACCGGAATGTTTTCTTCCGTGAAGAAGGCCGCCAAATCCACCGCTCGTCACACGCGTTGCTGCCGGACCGATCCGACATTGATACGGATTCCAACACGGCGGCTGAATTGTTCGAAGACTTGCAGGGCGAAGACTGCGTGGTCTATGCCCACGTGGGGGGTCGGTACGCCGATATAAGGCAGGCGCACGATCCGGTTCTGGAATCCGCCATGGAAATTCATTCCGCGTGGGGGACTTTCGAGTGGCTGTTAACCGATGGCTTCGCGCTGGGTCACCGATCTGGGGTGGTGTGTAACAGTGACGGCCACAAGGGCCGGCCGGGTGCCAGTTATCCCGGTGCGGCCAGTTTTGGCGCATATGGCGGTCTTACCTGCTTTTATGCAAGCGAACTGACGCGCGATGGGTTGTTCGACTGTCTTCGCCGCCGCCATCACTTCGGCACCACCGGCAATCGCATGCATCTGGACGTGCGCGCGCAGTTCGATTCCAGCGCCACATTGTTTGAACGTGACCCGCGTTATTTTGTTGAAAAAGGCCAACCGGCGAACGAGGTCATGATGGGTGACATTGTGCAAACCGATGATGACGCCATGACGTTATCGGTGGAATGTGTCACGCAAACCCCAATTGAGCGCATTGATATCCTGAATGGCACGGATTTGGTCGACACCATCCGGGGTTATGACGAGGGCGATTTGGGTAATCGTATCCGGGTCATATGGCAGGGTGCCGAATACCGAGGCCGCGGCAGGCAGACCACATGGCGTGGCCATGCCCGTTTGACCGACGGCACCTATGATCGGATTGCGCCTATCAACGCCTGGAATCACGAACGACCAACAAGGATGAAATCGGATGATCTGGTCACCTTCGATACGCTGACCACGGGTAACTTTGGCGGGTTTGATGCATGGATCACCGAAGGCTCATCAACCCGCATCACCATTGAGACCGATCATGTTTCAGGTGAAATTGATCTGAAGGACATAGGCCTCGGCGATACGGTTCTGGATGCCGGTGGGTTGGAGCGCAAAATCAGGGTTTTCCGCCTGCCCACCGAAAACCCGTGTCGGGCGTTAAAAGAAACCGGGCGCATCCCGCTTGCCGCCATGGGCGATAACCCGATCTGGGTTCGCGTCACCACCGAAGACGGTTTCAACGCATGGTCCAGTCCCATCTTTGCCTACCGCCAGCACAGCGACCCGTTGAAGGTGGGAGGTTAGAAGAGCTACGGTTTTGTCGTCGCGTCACCCATTTTAAAATAACCACAGAGACACAGAGGCACAGAGGTTAGAAAGAGTTACTCTTGTTCTTCTCTGTGTCTCTGTGTCTCTGTGTCTCTGTGGTTTAATCTAAATCTCTATGGTTTAATCTAAAATCCCATGACGGCGCAGGTCGGTCTTCAGGCTATCGACGGTGGTGAACTGATGGGTGCGGACGCCCGCTTCCGTGGCCTTGGCGATATAGGGTGTGAAATCATCCACGAACAGGGTCTCATCCTTCTGCCATCCCAATCTGGGGATGAGCGTGTTGAAGGAATCTGTAGACAGTTTGCTGGCGCCAACTTGTGCCGATACAAAGAACCGATCACCAAACAGGTCTTTAATCTCGGGCACGATCAGGTGGGCATTATCAGCCATAAACCAACCGTTGTTGGTTAACGCCGCCAGCTCGTGAGTTTTCTGCAATGTGCTGACCAACTGAATCATTTCCGGGTCGGGGATCGTAGTTTCGGCCCGAGCTCGGATGAACATATCGCGGTCGATCGGGGTGCCAAGCCGCTCGGCAATTTCTGCGAGGTATTGATCAGTGGTGAAAATGCCGGTGTCGGCGGTATCTTCGAAACCCGATGTGAAGATGAGGTCTTCGATGACAACGGCTGAAACGCCGGTGGCGTCCGCAATGATATCCAGCCTGTCCTGAAAATTGTAGGCGCACAGAACATCGTCCATATCGAAAAGGATGTTTTTGATCATTCCGGATCACTTGCGCGCGCGACGCCGATCATGGAATCGCGGCTGACCAGGGTGGCCAGCTGGTCCTCGCTCCAGCCTTCAGTGCCTGCCGGGCGCATGGGCAGCACGATATAACGAAGTTCCGCGGTGGAATCGTGTACGGTCACATCTTGATTGTCAGGAATCGGGGTGCCGAATTCGGCCAGTACCTCGCGCGGCTCGCGTACAACGCGGGCGCGGTAGGATTTGGATTTGTACCAGGCCGGTGGCCGGCCCAGTAACGAACGCGGATAACAACTGCATAAAGTACAGACCACCACGTTGTGGGTCGATGGCGTGTTTTCCAGTACCGTGATCTCGGCATAGCCCGGATCCATGTCCGCCAGTTTGATGGCGGCGAAGGCATTGTCTATCAGTTTGGCCTTGAAATCATCATCAAGCCAGGCTCTGGCCACAATGCGGGCGCCATGGGTTTCAGATGAAACACCTTCAATGCGTTCCATGCGGGCACGCATTTCGTCCATGGTGTAGACGCCCTTTTCTATCAGCACTTCATGCAGGGCAACACCCAGCAACTGGTGATAGGTCTGGGGTTCAGGGTGATCTTCCTGAAACGGGTGCTTGTGCGGCACGCCGGGCGGGGTCAGGTCATCATGATCATGGGGCATGATTTACGGACTCCAACCAGTGCTCGAAGATTTCGATTTCCACGGTATCAGATTTCCGCCCTGTATAATCGGACCAAAGGTCGTTCTGATCCAACCGAACGCGATAGACCGTCCGCATGGGCTCGCCCGGCTTATGATAGGCCGACATCTCGGGCTGTACCTGCGGGGCGCACACCCGAACAATAGTGCCATGATGGCCCTTTACGTAAGCGGGTACCCGGTGGTGGCGTTCATCATCGCGGTGTGAAATGCGCACGGTGTCGCCATCCGAAAACCGCGTATTCATGATGCGTCTCCTGCGGTTTGACGGGCCTTGATCTCGGCCATCTTGGCGTCCAGTTCAGCCTGGGTAACCAGCTCCAGTTCTGTGCACCATGTGGCAGCACTGGCGGCCCAGCGCTCGTAGTAACTGAGATTGGTGTAGTCCTCGGGCTTCAGCGATTCAATGGCGCGGCGGAAAGCGGCCGTATCGGCCGGGTAACCCTTAGCGCCCAGCACATAGATCAAGCCGTCAACCAGCCGTTCCCAATAGGCGAAATCATGCTCGTCCCGGTCAATGGGTTTTTCCCCTTCGGCCAGCAACAGCCCGCCCAGGTCATGTGGGCCAATACGGCGCGGATCATTACTCATGGGGATCAACCTGAATGGTGTGAGTTACGAGACCGGCTTCGCCGGACCATACGTGAAGCTGGTATCCGGGCGGCTCTCTGGTCACGCGGTATTCGGTGCAGTCGACCAACATATCCGGCGCCAGATGGAAAGCCGTTGATGGGCAGATACTGGCAACGGTGCCCGCAAACCGCGTGAATGAGGTTCGGTGCACATGACCACAGATGATGCGTTCAATATTGTGCGATTTGGAAACGATGGCGGCAAAATCCGGCCCATCCAGACAGCGATCCTTGTCCATAATCCTTATACCCGTCTCATAGGGCGGGTGGTGCATGACGATCACGGTTGGTTGTTCGCGCTCTTCGGCCAACCGGATTGATAACCAGTGCAAACGCTCTTCACACAAACGCCCGAAATGCTCGTCATTTTCTTTGGTGTCCAATGCAATAATTCGGACGGGGTGGTGGTTGATCGCATAGTGCATATATGGCGGATCAGTGGGTAGGTAGCCCTTATCGCCGTGCATGGCCAACAAGCCTTCGCGCTTGTCGTGATTGCCGGGAATAACATAAATCGGTATTTCAAGGTCGCCGAGAATCTCAGCCAGTTGCTCATACTGCTCAGGCTCGCCGTTATTGGCAAGATCACCCGATGCAAGAACGAACCGAGGTCTTTCCTCGGTTGCATTGATTTGTTTCACCACGGCACGCAGGTTTTGATTGTGCTGGTGCTCAGGGTCTGCCGCTACATGGCAGTCCGTTATTTGCGCGAAGATCATGCGTAAATGCCGTCCCAAGTTTCTTCGTTTCGCCAATGATGACGCGCGAAACACAAACTGGCAAGGACGGGTTGAAATAGTGGTATTGGCAGGTCCTCGGCGTGGTGCTACAAGGCCCGCGAAATGACTGACCTCAAACACATACGAAATTTCTCGATTGTCGCCCATATTGATCACGGAAAGTCCACGTTGGCGGACCGCATGATCCAGATATGCGGTGGTCTGGCCGACCGGGAAATGAAGGAACAAGTGCTCGATTCCATGGATATCGAGCGCGAGCGCGG
>JABJGO010000069.1 GCA_018662225.1 Rhodospirillales bacterium
AGGGTTACCTTTCGTTTGTGTTTCGATGGTTGGTTTTGCACCACCATCAAAACCGGTAACCCTCACCCGTTCAAGGGTGCGGTGTCAGATCAAGTCGGAACTAATACAATTTAGTATAGTCCGGTCTCCCGCACCATCCGCTTTCGCTTTGTTACAGCGCATCCGTCAGAGAGTCTGGCAGGGGACCAAGCGGGTCAGGCAGGTGCGCATCAAACCAGTCTTTGACCGGGGCCAGCGCCGGGTCGTTCAACTGGCGGACCAGCAGTCGCATGACGCGGGGGATGTGTTTGAGGTACGACGGGTTGCCATCGCGCAGCAAGATACGGGCGAACCGTCCGGCCACTTTGGTGTGGCGCTGGGCACCGAGCACCGCATACCAGGCGTCGAAATCTGTGTTTGAAAGATGGGGCATCTGGTCTTGGTAGCGGGCGCGCATGGTGACGGCCATGTGGTCCGAAATATCGCGCCGGGCGTCTTCCAGCAGCGACACCAGATCATAGGCCGCATGGCCCAGCACCGCATCCTGGAAATCCAGAATACCACAGGCGGTCACACCATCCCGGTTGCCTAAGCGCATGAGGTTGTCCACATGGAAGTCCCTGAGAACCAGCGTTTGTGGTGCGTCAGGCAGGTTGCCGATCACTGTTTCCCACGCGGTCACGAACTGTGCGCGGGCGTTATCCTCAATAGGGGCGCCAAAGCGGGCCGGGTAGTACCAGTCGGTAAATTCCACCACTTCCCGCATCAACAGTTCCAAGTCATAGGCCGGGATTTGAACGTTGGCCGCGTCCGGGTGTTTGTGCAGGGTTGCTAACGTATCCACGGCGAGCGCGTACAAGGGTTGTTCGTCCACACCGTTGGCGATAAGCCGGTTGAACGTATCGTTGCCGAAGTCCTCGATCACCGCAAAGCCGCCCCTCTCGTCCAGCGCCTCTATGCGCGGCGCGGAAAGGCCTAAGCCGATCAAGTGCTTATCAATTTTGGCGTAAGGGCGGATGTCTTCTTTATCCGGCGGCGAGTCCATCAAAAGCGCGCGACGGTCGCCGTCTGTTAATCGGAAATACCGACGAAATGACGCATCGGCGGGCAATGCCTCAACGTCAGCCGCGCCCCAACCGTGGTCTATCAGGAACTGTTCGCGGAGCGGTGTGCGGTCGTCGGTGCTCATGGTGTCTCCAAAGAATACGCGTTCTGAGAACTGAGTTGCTGATACTAGCTACCGTCATCAAAGAAAGCGAGGGTACGGGTTTCCATGCTCTCGCGGGGTGGTGAGCCCGCTGGTGCGCGCGGGTTGACGAACGCCGTATGAATGGAACGTCGGGCGCGGCCATCGGTTGCTGAATCATATGTTTTGATCAGCATGGCTTCATCGGCCGTCATGGCTGAATACCAATACCACTGATGGTCCGGGTTGTGGGTGACCAATTGTAATTCACCAATTCTGTCTTTGGCCCGGCGCTCACCGGCGATCAGATCGCGCTCACGAAAACTGGTGGCCGCGCACAGGGCCATGGGCGTGGTCAGAACCGGCCCGGCAATAGATCGCCAGACGTTAATGATGGCGAAGCGGTGTTGTAAACGATCTTCGGCTTCACCGCTGGGCAGAATATCACGCAGGCGCTGCCGGGCTGAGGCGTCGGTGTAGTCGTTGTGAATGACGGTGGAGGGCTCTCGCGTATTCCGCTCGCCGCGAATGGACTGGGCATCGGACCGGCGCGTGTTATCAAACACCACAACGTGGCTGGCACCGGATACCTGTTTTACCAGATCAGCGGCCTCTTGCTCATACACATCACGAACCTGCGCATCATCGTAAAAATCCGTCACGGCGGAGTCGTGGTCGAGCAGGGCAAAACCTTCCCGGTCCAGTGTGGGGGCCGGGTTGATATCCCTCGCGTCATGGATGGTGACGGGATGGGGTTTGAATTTGGCGGATATATCCAGTTGTGCGCCCGCGCCCGCTTCGGAAGCGACGTATATGGGTTTTTCCCTGGTGGGGATCAGGTAACCCAGCTCGGTCTTAATGGGTTTGGTCATGGTCCTATTCCGGCCCAATAAATACGTTGCCCGGCGTATAAGAGAATATCTCGCAGTTGGCGTAGCTGTTGCCACTAAGCTCGCGCAGGAAGTAGCCGTGTGCGACCACTGCAATAGGGCGCGCATCCACCTCTTGCAGGGTCTGATCGAAAGCCCGTACCCGGTCATGATAAACATCTTCAGGCTCGATCGGGATATCGTGTTCATTGACGGGGCCTTTATGCCACCAGTGATCGTCCAGGTGGCCGAAATCAAGCATGGGGAACTCCCGCGCCAGATGTTCCGGGTGGCGCCCTACATCACAACTACACGTCAGCCATTCTCGCGGCGTGGCATCAACAGTGATCGGGGCATCTTCGCCGAATATATGCATGGCGGTTTGAATGGCGCGGGTTAGGGGCGAGACGATGATCTGCTGAACCCCGATGCTACCCATTTCCCGGCCGGCCTGATTGGCCTGTGCCTTGCCAAGATCGGTCAGTGGTGCATCGAAGATTAATGGATCCACCGCGTGGGGGCTGCCCACATTGAATTCAGATTGGCCGTGACGAATGAGATAAACTGACATGGTTATATGATTCTCCCTTATGCGTAGTAGTCCACCAGCGCGACCATTTTACAATCATATTTTTGGCAAATGCCTGTGGCAAATTCTTGATTTTTTGAACGTTTTGGTGTACAGTCTATTTGTCTACTTCTTCAAGTGTCCCCACTTGGAAATGACCATTAGGGAGGATAGGAATTTCTATGAAGCCGCCTCACCAACCACGGTCCCGTTGAACAAAAACCGGGACCTTCAAAATCGAATATTCTGTTATACCTGAACGCTTAAGCGTTCATTATAGAGCGCCGGCTCATCGTTGGCGCGTGGCTTCAATGCCAATATGGCAACCCCGCCCGAACCATCGTGGCGGGGTTTGCTCATGCGAATATGCGTGTTCTAATGGCTGATGACTATTGCGGTGCATAACGTTAAATACCTTGAAAGACAGTCAGCATGCTTGAATCAGTTTTCGATCATATCGAGATAGAACAATTTCCCGGTCATGTGATGGTGGTTCGCCTTAACCGTCCGGATCAGGCCAATTCACTCAACACCCGTATGGCCGAAGAACTGCGTGACGTCTGGGCACATCTGGATACCGAGCCTTCGGATGTGCGCTGTATTATCCTGACCGGAGCGGGCGAGCGGGCGTTCTGTGCCGGGGCTGATCTCAAGGAACGCAACGGCATGTCGGAAGGTGACTGGGAACACCAGCACCGCATTTTCGAAGCCATGTCCTATGGTATTATGAACAGTCCCATCCCCACCATTGCGGCCATAAACGGTGCGGCTATGGGCGGCGGGTTAGAGCTGTTGCTGGCCTGTGATTTTGCCTGCGCCGTGCCCGGATCGAAACTGGGTTTCCCGGAAAGTCGGTTGGGTTTCATGCCCGGTGTGGGCGGGACTCAATTATTGCCCCGTGTGGTGGGCTTGCCGCGGGCGCGGGAAATTCTGATCACCGGTGATACCTTTTCAAGCGATCAGGCACTGGATTGGGGCATCGTCAATCATCTGTTTGATCCGGCTGAACTTATGCCCAAGGTGGTGGAACTGGCCACAAGTATCGCTGCCAACGCACCGCTATCGGTGGCGGCGATCCGAAAAGCAACGCGCGGCGGTATGGATATGAACATTGGTGACGCGCTTGAACTTGAGCTGCAGTACTACTACGCCCTGGTGAATACCGATGATCGCCGCGAAGGCATCCTGGCATTCAACGAAAAACGCAACCCGGTGTTCACCGGAAGCTAACACGCGCCTGTAATCCGGCTTGTGATATGGCCCGCCGCACATAATACTTGTGCTGACCCACAATCATCACGCCGAGAATAACATGACTGACGACTACATTCGCCGCAACGCCCCCGAAACATTGGCCGCACAGGCCCTTGGCCTGGAAGACGCCGAAACCGGTGCCGTGGTGCCGCCCATTCACGTGGCGACAACCTTTGCCCGTGGCGAGGATTACGAAAAAACACAAGGCCGGTCCTATATTCGTGATCACGGCCCATCGCAACAGCACGCCGAACAGGTCATTGCCGCCCTTGAAGGCGGTGCTGAGGCCCTGACATTTGCCTCCGGTATTGCGGCCTGTACCGCGCCGTTCCATGCCTTGAAATCAGGCGATGGCGTGGCTGTATCGCGCACCATTTATCATGGCGTTCTCACCTGGTTGGAGGTGTTTGGCGTCGAGCGTGGTCTGCATATAGATTATTTCGATACGGGTGATCTGGAACAGCTGGGCGATATTCTGCGCCACGGTCGTACCAAACTTGTCTGGCTGGAAACCCCGGCTAATCCCACCTGGGTCATAACCGACATTGCCCGTGCGGCAGAAATGGCCCATGAGGCGGGCGCGGTGGTGGCTGTTGATTCGACCGCAGCTACGCCTGTGTTAACCCGCCCCATTGAGCTAGGTGCCGATATCGTCTGTCATTCGGCAACCAAGTTTTTGAACGGGCATTCTGATGTGATTGCCGGTGTGCTGGTGACCGCTGATGCTACGACCGAGCTATGGGACCGTATCCGCCAGCACCGGATCTATGCCGGACCTGTGTTAGGGTCGTTCGAGGCGTACCTGCTGACCCGTGGTATGCGGACGCTGTTTCTGCGGGTACCCAAACAATGCGAGAATGCCCTGATCGTGGCGCGTTATCTGGATACACATCCAAATGTGGAAGCCGTGCATTATCCGGGGTTACAGAATTTCCCAGGTCATGAAATCGCCATGCGTCAGATGCAGGGCGGGTTTGGCGGCATGTTGTCGTTTCAGGTGCCGGGTGGTCGGGCGGAAGCGATCAAGGTTGCCAGCCACGCCCGATTGTTCAAACGCGCCACGTCACTGGGTGGGGTTGAGAGCCTGTTGGAACATCGCAAGTCGAGCGAGAGCGATGTAACGGATACACCTGAAAACCTGATCAGGGTTTCCACCGGCATCGAAAACCCTGATGACCTTATGGCTGACTTGGAACAAATGCTTTCGGTGCTGTAACGTAACGTGCACCCAACGGGGAAATGAGTAAAAAATATGGCGAATGACGGAACGAACGGAGATGTAGCCAGTGACAAAGTGCTGGCGCGGAAAGCAGTCGTGCAGGGAGAATGGGTCTTCGAGGAAGGTAACAAGGCGGACGCCGCTTATCTTGTTGTTGAGGGTAGAATTGAAATATTTCGTGGCGAGGGCAATAATCAGATAAGCATCGCCATGCTGGGCCGAGGGGAAATATTTGGCGAACTGTCATTGATTGATGGCAAGCCACGTACGGCATCGGCCCGCGCCACATGCGAAACTCAGTTGATGATCATCAAGCCGGAAGATCTGGAATCTCGCCTGGATCAGTTAGAGAAAACCGACAAGGTATTGCGCCGTTTGATCAAGATCTTCGTTGAAAGATTAAGGGGCCAACATAGCCACTCGGTCTAACGCCAGAAACGATACCAAATATGATACCAGAGGGCATTTTCAATGGCACAGGCCACGAACAAAGCTGAGCGTATCGCGTGGTTGATACGGTATGTGATGTTCCCGGCTGCGCTTGCCATCGTTCTGGCGGCTGTTGTGGGCGGGGTATTTGTATATCGCGATACGAAAATGCAGGAATTCCTCAGTGGCGCGCAATCCGTTTCTGATCCAGCGAAAACATCCGAAGCCTCACCCGCTACCCCGTCGCTGCCAATGCCTCGCGCGGTTCAGGTGAATTCCTATGCGCCGGGCCGGGAATACCCACTGGCTGAATGGCAGGTGGTGGACGACGCTGGCGGCTTTGTCGATGCTGTATTCGTCAATGGTGAATTGATGGGGATGGATGAGATCATTCGGGTCGGGTCCGGTGATGTTATTCACATGACCGGTTGGGCTGGGCATCGGTTGCTCGGCATGCGGTTTCCTGAAGTTCTGTTCTCTGTGTGCGGTAAAATCGTTGGGGGTGTGACCGTATCTGGCGTGCGGCCCGATGTTGCAGACTCCGTTCATCCCAACCTCATGCATTCAGGTTGGGAGGCGGACCTGTTTGCGTCGGACTTGCCACGGTGTGAAGAACCCGCCATCAGTGTATGGGGCAGGCCGCCTGTAGGGTGGACGTTACGTCCTGTTATTGGCACCTGGCGGTTTATATTTCAGGCCTCGTCTGAAATCGCACCGGTCACTATTATTCATGAAGAATCAATCATCCGCCCGGAAGATGTCAAAAAAACAGAAACCCAACGGCTTAGTATTCATCATGGTAATACGCCTCTGCACCAATGTGCCAATACCAAGTGTGATGTGGTCATTAATCTCGCCCAAGGACCATTGAGCGCTGTTATTGTCGAGGAAATGGATGGTTGGGTGTTACTGCAGTCGGCCAAAGGTTCCGGGTGGGTAATGTCATCAGCATTCCGGGTTTTACCCTGATGGCGGACGATTTCTGAGGCGTACAGCAGGATACGGCAATCTTGGGTACTTGTTCTGAATACCTACCCCTTTAGGATTGTTGTTGCGGGCGCCTTTGCTGGCATATATTGAGTGGGCTTATTGTAATTCTATGGGGCTTCCTATGACCTGGTGTGATGAACTTTGCGCGCGTGTTGATTATACGCCCTAGAACTCTCCTGAAAATACAGGGCCTATTATCAACAATTTGCGTACGAAGGAGATTCTCAAATGGAACGAACACATAACTGGACAACGGAACAATGGGTAAAGGCTGATCAAGCCCACCACATGCACCCGTTCACGGATTACGCCGATCATGCCGTGAATGGCAGCCGTATTATTACCGAGGCCGATGGTGTCTTTTTGACCGATTCAGACGGTAACAAGATTCTCGATGGTATGGCCGGGCTGTGGTGCACGAACGTGGGTTATGGCCGCAAAGAACTGGCCGATGTAGCCCACAAGCAGATGATGCAACTGCCATTCTACAATACGTTCTTCAACACATCCACCATGCCCCCCATCGAATTGGCAGGCGTGTTGGCTGAGATTACCCCCGAAGGCTTGAATCACGCTTTTTATGCTTCGTCCGGGTCGGAAGCCAATGACACCATCGTGCGGATGGTGCGTCATTATTGGAATATCAAAGGCAAGCCAAACAAGAAGACCTTCATCAGCCGTGAATACGCCTATCACGGTACCACCATGGCCGCCGCCAGCCTGGGCGGCATGTCGGGTATGCATAGGCAGGCCGATTTACCGTTGCCGGGTTTTGAGCATGTGATGCCACCCTATTGGTACGTGTTTGGCGGCGATATGAGCCCTGAAGAGTTCGGTCTGGCCGCCGCCAAGGCCGTTGAAGACAAGATCGTTGAACTGGGCGCTGACAATGTGGCGGCCTTTATTGGCGAGCCAATTCAGGGTGCCGGTGCTGTGATTATTCCGCCTGAAACATACTGGCCGGAAATTCAGCGTATCTGTGAAAAATACGACATTCTGCTGATTGCTGATGAAGTGATTTGTGGATTTGGTCGTACCGGTAACTGGTTTGGATCCGACCATTTCAACATCAAGCCAGACCTGATGCCGATCGCCAAGGGGCTTACATCCGGGTACTTGCCGCTGTCGGCCGTTATGACCACCGATGATGTGAAAGAAACCCTTGGTCGCGGTGGTGATTTTGAGCACGGTTTCACTTATTCCGGGCACCCGGTGGCATGTGCTGTGGCGCTGGCCAATATTGAGATCATCAAGCGCGAGAATCTGGTGGAAAAAGTTCATAGCGATACCGGGCCCTATCTGGGTGAGCGCCTTGCCGAACTGGAAGACCACCCCCTTGTGGGCGAGGTCCGCCACCTTGGCCTGATTGCATCCATTGAGCTGGCCAAAAACAAAGAAACGCGTGAGCTGTTTGATCCCAGCCTTAGCGTCGGCCCCACATGCAAAAACCACTGTTCCGATAACGGGTTGGTCATGCGAGCGACCCGTGATGTCATGGTCATGTCACCGCCGCTGATTATTTCACGTGACGAAATTGACATGCTGGTGGACCGGGCGCGTAAGGCGCTTGATGCAACGGCGGTTGATTTTGGTGTGATGTAGGTAGGATCGATTTGAAGACAGCCGCCTGCTTTATCAAGCGGGCGGCTGTCTTTATCAGGTCGAATCTTCGGCTAGCCCCATAAGGTCATCAAGATTGTGCAGTTCCACGATGCCGCCCTTGTTGAGGGATAGAACGTTTTCCTTTTTCAATTTAGAAAACGTGCGACTGACCGTTTCTGTGGTTAATCCCAGATAATCGCCGATCGATTCCCTACTCATGGGGACCGATACAAGGGTCGGGCTGTCACCGCGTTTGTCTGCTCGTTTGGAGAGTGACAACAGGAACGTGCACAAACGTTCCTTGGCGGTTTTTCGGCCCAGCAAAAGAAGCTGATCCTGCGCCTGAACAAGCTCGTTGGTGGCCATATTTAACATTCGGTTTTCGAGTTTTGGAATCTCTCGAAACATTTGTTCAAGGTCGCTACGCTTAAACCGGCATATTTTGACGGGTTGGGTGGTTTCGGCAGAATAGGCATAGGTGTCGTTCATGGCGATGCCCAGAAAATCACCTGCGAAAAGAAACCCTGTTACCTGTTCACGACCATCGGGTAGCAATTTGTACAACTTAACCAAGCCTTCTGTGACATTGAACAGGTGTTTCGCCTCATCACCTTCGTTGAAAATGGTTTCCTTGGCACTCAAATCCAGATGGGTGGCCATTTCGTCTAGTCGGCTGAGCTCATGTTCGGACAGGACGCTGCAAAATACCCAGTCACGTACCGTACATGCGGCGCAGGGGGACGGGCCAGAACCTGACTGCCGCTTTAGCGGGTCTTTAAGCGGAAAATCCATTTGTTTTGACGGCCCATTGTCATAAAAACTACATGCCATTATAGGCATGATCACTTGGCAAAGAAAAGAAACCCGTTACGGATTTGGGCAAAAATCTGTTCCAAAATTGACCTGAATCATGGAGCGTGAATAGGGAAGCCTCCACATTCGTCGTGAAAACATTCTGAGGATCGGTTTTTGCTCTACACCACGCAAGCGTTACACGATGACGAAGTGCTCACGGCGCTGCCCCTGATGCAGATGTGTCACCCCCATTTGACGCTGGATAGTTGGCAGGAAAAAGCAAAAGAATTAAAAGCCAATGGCGGTGGCGTCGTCGCCGTTAAATACGAGAATGGGTGCATTTATGGGATTTTGGTATTTGAAATGCGGTGCCTTCCGTGTGGCGACAAAATTATTTCGGCCACCGATATCATATCTTTGAAGTTAACTGGTCAGGAAAATTGCCGTTCCAGATTATTGGACTGGATTGACGAATTTGCCCAGAAAACAGCGTGTAAACGCGTGGAAATAAATCTTTCCTGACGTCGCATGCCAAAATAAACGGAAATAGAGTCTTTTTACCAAATTGTGGCTTTAGAGACAGGCCGTTATGTGGGAGATTGGTGTCAGGATACTTGCGTCTGCGTATAAGATATAACGTGTATGTATGGTGTGTTTCTTTAGTGCAGATGTTGATTACATCTGTTTTTGTCTGCGCGCATTACTAACCATGGACCGGTCATGGATATAGCTACAATAATTGGTATCGTCGCGGGCCTCGTGGTGATTGTTATCTCGATTATGCTGGATGGCGACCTTGGGTCGTTCCTCAATGCACCCGGTATGGCGATCGTGTTCGGCGGAACGGTGGCGGCAACGCTTGTGAAGTTTCCCATGAAGGACTTCATTCAGAGTTTGAAGATTGGCTTCAGTGTTGCAATCAAGAACAGCAAGAATGACCCCAATTACATCTACGACAAATCCCTCGAAATGGCCGGCTTGGTACGCACGGGTGGCCTGTTGGCACTGGAAAGCGTCCAGCTTGAGAACGAGCTTTTCCAACGCGGGATTGGCATGTGTACGGATGGTCACAATCTGGACGTTATTCGTGCCACCATTGACCGCGAAGTGATTGTCACGATTGAGACCCAGGAAATGGGTGAAAATTTCTGGCGCGGTATTGGTGATGCCGGCCCGGCATGGGGCATGATTGGCACACTGATCGGGTTGGTGCAGATGCTTGCCAACCTGGATGATCCGGCTGCTATTGGCCCGGCTATGGCTATCGCCATGTTGACCACATTTTACGGCGCTGTGATGGCTAACCTCGTGGCTATTCCATTGGCTGATAAACTCGCGATCAAAATAGATGCTGACAGGCGTGTGCACGATCTGATCGTAGAAAGCATTGTTCAAATTCAGCAAAACACGAGCCCCACAGCGCTCGCAGAAATTCTGTCAGCCTTCTTGCCTAGTGGATCAAAACCCGCAAAAGACGAAGAGTAGTCATTCGATGAGCAATCTGCGCTCTACAGGAGAGTCCCATGGCTAAGAAAGGTGGCGGTGGCTCACCGGCGTGGATGGCCACATTTGCAGATTTGATGTCGCTGTTGCTGACGCTCTTTGTGTTGCTACTTACATTTGCAGAAATGGATATTGTTAAATACAAGGCGATTGCAGGCTCTATGTCTAATGCGCTCGGAACCGCGCGCAAAGACAAGCTGGCTGGGGTTGTGGAGATTGATGGATCGCTGCGCCGTACTGCGGCGAAGAACGTGGATATATCCAAACGCGAAGAGGACTCGAGTCAGCAAGAAGAGGATGTTCAGTCTGTGTCAGTGGCCTTGCCGGTGCTTTCCGAGGAAGAACTGGCGGCGGCGCTTCAAAAAATAGGTGAGAAAGATGCTGACGAACTCAAGACCGTTCTCTCCGACGCGATTGAAGGGGAGATGCACAAATCCGGTGTTTCGGTCGAACGTGACGGCAGCAACGTTGTCATTCGCTTCCCCAGTTCCATCGCTTTTCCATCAGGCAGCAACAGCCTGAATATCGATTTCACGGACTTGATTGAAAAACTTGCGCCTATATTGAAAGAAACACCTGGCGACATTATTGTATCGGGACATACAGACAATATTCCCCTACATGGTGGCGCATTCGAATCCAACTGGGATCTGTCCGCTGCTCGTGCCACATCTGTGATTCATAATTTGTTATTTGATCACGGGATGGATCCTCAACGTATGACCGTTCAAGGGTTCGGTGATAGCCGACCCATCCAGTCAAATGAAACGGTTGAAGGGCGGGCAGCGAACAGGCGGGTTGAAATCACCATCTTGTCCCCTGATGTCATGGCCGAACTGAATAAGGCCGCGGAGGAAGCTGGTGCTGAGGTTTCCAAAGGTTTCTATGACGATGAATAGGACGTGAGGCCAAAATCACGATGAGAATCATGATGCGCTCGTCCATTCGACGGTTCGTTATGGGATTATTGACCCTTGCTGGCATTTCCCCACAAGGGTTCTTTATTCCATACCGCTACGCGGCGGGTACCGCATCTACTGACGCAGGTGCTTTTTCGGCGATTTCTGTCCGAATGAAGAATGCCGCCAATAACTTCTCGGACCTGTTATCACGCATGGATACTTATGCCGAAGATTTGCTGTCAATCGGATCGAACCCACCACCTGCGCCTAGGTGGGCGCAGGACTGGTTCCCCGGTCTGGATGGCGCAGCAGCTTATTGTCTGATACGCCACTTAAAGCCATCGCGTGTGATCGAGGTGGGATCAGGCCATTCTACCCGGTTTATGGCACAGGCCATTCGGGACGGTGGCCTGAAAACCGTTATAACAGCCATCGATCCCGCACCGCGAGCTGATCTGGAGGGTGTAGGTGTTGCCTGCATCCGTAATACGCTTCAAACGGTTGCGCTGGATACGTTTCAGCAACTTAAAGCAGGCGATATGCTGAGCATTGATTCCAGTCATATTCTCATGCCGGGAACGGATGTGGATATCCTGTTCAATCGTGTGATTCCCGATCTGCCCGCGGGTGTCGTCATCCATATCCACGACATGTTTTTACCGGATGGCTACCCAGCCAATTGGCGGTGGCGTGGCTATAACGAACAACTGGCTGTGGCTACGATGTTGGATGGCAGCAACGCTGAGCTACTGTGGTCCAGTCATTACGTGAGAACCCGTATGATGGCTGCGGTACAAGGCTCCGTCGCAGCGCAAATTAAGGTGCCGTCGGGGGCTCAGGAATCATCCCTGTGGTTTCGAAAGAGCTAGTTCCGGTACCCGGGCGGCACGAAAAATAGAAAATCCCGTGATGACCGCACCTTGTGGCAGATATGGCAAAACTCCAAAGCATTCTGAGCATCATGCTGGCTATCACCGATGAGGCTGCCGTCCGATTCAATGGCTAAGTAACGCCAATCACCGGTACCCGGACTGGCTCCTTCGGCCAACTTTTCCATGACAAACAAACGACCCGGTAAAATGTCACCATCTTTGGTGACGGCAAAGCCGTCCTTGGCGAAAACTGCACCGGCTGGCATTTTGTACCCTTTTGCTAGCGCGTCATAACGGACAGCCAGATCGTTAGCGAAATTATTGATGTAGCGATCGCCATGGGTCGACGATAGGTACGGCGCTCGATTGTAGCGTTTCCATGTGTTGTATTCTTTCACTACAGGCAGTTCTGATCTGGCGAATGTCTTTGCCAATTCCGATTGAATTTGGTGATAAATAGCTTCTGCGTTCGAATCGGTTAAGGCGGCAGGGTTGTCGATCTTCATGTGCCGGAAGTCGGGTACAAAGTTTTCATCCTGCACCTGAGCGCTGGCGGGGGATACCCAGAAGAGAGCAACGCTGAGTAATATCCAACTGGTATAATATTTCATGCGCCAATGGTGCATGAAATAAAATTCAAATGATACGTCTGCTCACAACCAGTTGAGATGAAGTGAAGGCTGTCTTTGGGGCCTGTCAGGAGTACGGATCAGCGGCATCGCGCAGCCCGTCGCCCAGGAAGTTAAAGGCCAGCACCACGACAATAACCGGCAGCATGGGTAACATTAACCATGGGTAAAGTGCCACAGCATTGATGTTTTGTGCTTCCACCAGCAATACGCCCCAACTGGTAATCGGTGGGCGCAACCCCAGACCGAGGAAGCTAAGGGCTGTTTCACCCAAAATCATGGATGGAATTGACAACGTGGCGGATGCTATCAGGTGGCTCATGAAATTGGGTAGAAGGTGGCGGCCGATAATACGTCTTGGCTTGGCACCCATGAGGGTGGCCGCCGTGCAATAGTCCTCTTCACGCAGCGCCAGTAATTTTGATCGCACCGCCCTGGCCAGTCCAGGCCAGTCCAGCATGCCCAGAATGATCGTAATGCCCAGGTAGACCAGAATAGGGCTCCAGTTCACAGGTAATGCCGCCGACAGGGCCATCCACAGGGGGAGTTCCGGCATGGAGCGCAGAATCTCAATGACGCGTTGAACAGTTGCATCGACCCATCCGCCAAAATACCCAGCCGCACCGCCAATGGATATTCCCAGCAAGAAGCTTACTGTGATGCCGATCAGGCCCACGGTTAGTGACACTCGGCTGCCATAAAGAATGCGCGAGAACATATCGCGGCCCAGTCGGTCAGTGCCAAACAGGAACATGGTGCCGTCTTCGGCGGGGCATACCACGTGGAAGCTGCCTTCTATAACCCCCCAGAATGAATAGGAATCGCCCAAGCAGAAGAATCGCAAACGGTCGATCTTGTTCGTATTGATCGTGTATTCGCGTTTTAGATTTTCCATATTCAGGTGGTAATCCATGCCATATACAAAGGGGCCTTCGAATGAGCCTTCATGGAAAAAATGAACCTGTTGCGGGGGGGCGTAGATGAAGTCCGTATCCCGGCTGTGCAGATTGTACGGTGCGAGGAATTCAGCGATCAGGATGGATGCGTACATGAATATCAGGATAAAGCCTGAAATTACGGCCAGCTTGTGCCCCTGCAACCGCCACCAGATCATCTTCCACTGTGACGCCATGTAATAGCGTTCTTGTTCAGGGGTAAGGGCTTCGATGGTATGGGGATCAAAGGGCTCTTTATTGACGTAGTGTTCGATGTTCTTGCTCATGCCCGGGTACTCCCCGTCAGCCGGATGCGCGGGTCAAGAACCGTCAATAAAACATCGGACACAAACATGCCAACAACGGTCAGCATGGCCAGGAAGATCAGGAATGATCCAGCCAGGTACATATCCTGGCTCTGCAACGCGCCAAGCAACATCGGCCCTGTTGTGGGCAGCGACATCACCGATGATACAATGACCGAGCCGGAAACCACTTGGGGTAACAGGTTACCGATATCGGCAATAAATGGGTTCAAGGCCATACGAAGTGGATACTTAATCAGCAGTTTGCCGGGCGACAGGCCCTTGGCCCGGCCGGTAACAACGTACTGTTTGTGAAGTTCATCCAGCAAGTTCGCCCGCAACCGCCTGATCATACCCGCCGTGCCGGACGTGCCAATAACGACCACCGGCACCCAGAGATGTGCGGCGACGGACCATGCTTTGTCTATGGTCCAGGGTTGATCCAGATATTGTGGGTCCATCAACCCGCCAATGGACGTGCCAAACCATACATTGGCAAAATACAATAACACCAACGCCAGCAGGAAGTTCGGTGTGGCAAGGCCAAGAAAGCCAATCAGCGTCAACCCATGGTCGCCCCAACTGTACTGATGGGTGGCTGAGTAAACGCCAATGGGAAAAGACACCATGTAGATAAAAATAATTGTGGCGAAGTTCAGGACCATGGACAGGAACAAACGATCGCCCACGACCTCGTTGACCGGCAGGTTGTATTCAAAGGAATACCCCAGATCACCCTGTAGCAATCCGAATACCCAGGTGAAATATTGTTCTGGCATGGATTTATCGAGACCATACTGGCGCCGGAGAAATTCAATTTTTTCTTCATCCACCATCTCACCCTGGCTTTGCAGTTCTGCAATATAAGTGGAGAGGTAGTCACCAGGTGGTAACTGGATGATGATAAACACCAGTACGCTGATGGCTGCCAGCGTGAGCATCATGGAAAAAACACGTCGGATCAGGTATTCAAGCATGGGTCATACCTCTCCTAGTTTCCAGAATCAGCGGATTGCGGTTCATCGTCGAACCAAAAAGTATCGGGACGGTAGATACCGAAATGTGCGCCTGGATCCCAGTTGTAAATGCCTTCGGTCGGTACATTGTGCAGGCGATTATTGATCGCTACGGGCTGACGAACGCCGGACGCCAAGCCAATAGAAAACACATTGTCGGTGTATAAATCGAGCATTTCATTCCAGATATCACGGCGCGTGTCAGAATCCTCGGCGATCACCCAGGACTCGTTTAAACTCGCCAATCGTCGCGGCACGTCCATATCGATGGCCTCGCCCGCTTTTCCGTTAGTTTGATAGAACTGTCCCCACTTGGGCCATTGGAAGTGCTCCTGATTGGTGGGTGCCAACTCTTCTGGGCTAGTATCGGGGGTCGGGATACCGTTTTCCAGACCGAACCATACGGATATAAGTGTGGTGCCCGCAAAAATACGATTGCGCAGAACTTCACGTTGCAGGGGTTTGGTGTAAATCTTTATACCAGCCTTTAACCAACTGTCATGGACCAGTTCAAGCACGTCGGCCTGTTCTGTATCCTCGCCCGCTGTCTCCACAATAATCTCCATAGGTCGACCATCGGGTAGCAGGCGAACATTGCGGCTGTCACGTTCTGTGAGGCCCAGATCATCCAGAATACGATTGGCTTCGGTCAAATTGAAGTCGGACCAACGTTTGGCGAATTCAGCGTTATATAATGGACTTTGTGGCAGGGGCGAATTATTGCCCTCCCGGGCCAAACCAAAATAAATGACCTGATTAATCTCGTGCCGGTCTGTTGCCATGGAAAGGGCTCGTCTGAATTCCACATTCCGGAACAGGGGCTGCCATTCCGGGTCGGTGGTGTTCATATTTGGGAACAGCGCCATATGCGCACCCTTGGCTGTATGCCAAAGATTTACCGTGAAATCGTTGATCTTTTCACCCTGTTTCAAGAATGTGTAGTCACTGAACGATAGCGAGCGGGCCTGTAGATCAGATTCCCCGGACCCGGTTTTGGCAGAGATCAACTTGGCGCTGGCAATCGTGATGGCAACTTCATCGATGTAGGGTAATTGCCGTCCCTCGCTATCAATACGGTGATAATACGGATTGCGTTTGAAGATGAACCGTTCCGCCGGTGGTTTCGTGACCAGCACCCATGGCTGTAGCGTCGGTAGTGCCGGATTGTTGTTTCGATACTGGCGGCCGTTCTTGGTCATCAGAGAAACCCAGTTACGTTGGCCCTTGTCTTCGACCATACGGGCGAGTTCTTCCGGGTCCTGATAACTGGCGTGGAATTTCTTCATGTAGTGTGCAGGCCGGTACAGATAAAACGGACTGGCACGGGCAAGGGCAGGCAGGAAATAGGGGTTGGGACGATCCCACGTATACCGGACCGTAACATCATCAATGACGTCAAATTGTGGACCGCGGCCCCCAATGCGCAATATGGAAGGCAACCCCGACGGTGACACCTCTTCATTGTTGGCAATGTCATCCCAGTAGAACCGAAAATCTTCGGTGGTGAAGGGGCTGCCATCTGACCATTTATGGCCAGGGCGCAGGTGCAACGTGAATTCGCGACCTTCGCGTACTTCGATGTGGCGCAGGATATCGGGTTGGATGCTCAGATCCTGCGCATAACCGGCCAGGCGCGCGTATCCGTAAACAACCAACAGCCGGATATCCTTGGCACGGCCCATGAGCAGTCGAAGCTGCCCACCATGCTGTCCCATAGCTTCCATGTCCGCCACATAAGGCTCAAACGGTAATCGATCTTCAAGTGGGGGCAGGGTGCCAGCGGCTACTTCGTCAGCAAGACTAGGTGTTTCCTTAATGGCGAAGTCCTGTGCCGAAGACGGTGCCACATTCATTGTTAGGGCCATCATCGTAAGGCACAGCAGGGGCGTTACCCATCTCATCATGCGGGGCCTCCTGCCGAAGATGGCTTCTTGTGCGCCCTGATCAGATGACCCTTACCGCAATTGAGAAGCGGTGTGGTGGTGTCGTCGAGCGGTCCAAACGGTTCTGGCCAGTGCGCCGGTGATGAGGCTTGCTCTTCTTTCAGCGCGGCGAAATCCAGCGGATGATTTGGGTCAGGGTAAGGGACTGCCGCAACCAGAGCCCTTGTATACGGGTGCATGGGGTTGCGGAACAATTCTTCGCGGGGCGCCACTTCAACGATTTGTCCCGCGCACATAACAGCAATGCGATCGGCGATATAATCGACCACGGCCAGATTGTGGGAAATGAACAGATATGTCAGTCCCAGATCTTTTTGAAGGTCTTTGAGCAGGTTCAAAATTTGGGCCTGTACGGAAACATCCAGCGCTGATACCGGCTCATCACACAAAACTAGATCGGGTTTCAGGGCAAGCGACCGGGCAATGCCCACACGCTGACGCTGACCGCCGGAAAAGCTGTGCGGATAGCGGTTCAGCCACCGTGGGTCGAGGCCCACCAGGTTCATAAGTTCCTGAACGAATTCACGTCGGTACGTGGCATCACCGATGCCATGGATGGCAAGCGGTTCACTTAACAGATCATGCACGGTCATGCGTGGATTGAGCGAACTGAACGGGTCCTGGAAAATATATTGGATTTTCTGCCGGATGGGGATCATCGCCTGATCGCCCAGATGCAACAAATCGGTATCTTCGCCGTTGTCTGAGAACACCACCTCGCCGTTATCGGGATTAATGCTGCGCATGATGATCTTGGAAAGCGTCGTCTTGCCGCACCCGGATTCACCAACCAGCCCCAGGCATTCGCCACGCTTGATATCGAAAGACACATCATCGACGACCAGCGTTGGCTTGATAGCCGCCGAGGACGTAAACAGCCCCTTGTGGCTGCGGTTCTCAAAGCTTTTGGATATGTTCCGCACGGACAGGATTGGTGCCTTTCCATGTTTCGGTTTGGCCCCAACATATTCGCGCAACAGCGTTCCGGCTTCGTGCTTGATTTCACGCAAGGGGACAAGGCGCTCGCCATCCTTCATATCGAAGTGTGGCACGGCTTTGAGAAGCGCCTTGAGATAGGGGTGCTTTGGCTTGGAAAAGATGTCCTTTGTGGAGCCACGTTCCATAATCTCGCCGTGATAGGCGACCACGACTTCGTCTGCCATGTTTGCGACGACACCCAAATCATGGGTGATCATCAACACGGCCATGCCCAAATCCTGCTGCATGTCTTTGATCAACTTCAGAATTTGTGCCTGAATGGTAACGTCAAGAGCCGTGCTTGGTTCATCTGCGATCAACAGCGCCGGACGGCACACCAGTGCCATAGAAATCATAGCCCGTTGGCGCAAGCCCCCGGAAAGCTCGAACGGATAGGTGTCAAAGGCACGCACCGGGTCAGGAAACCCGACTTTCTCAAGCATGTCGATGGATAGCGCCTTGGCTTCAGCCACGTCCGCATCACGGTGTAGAAGCAGTGCTTCGCTGATCTGATCGCCGATGGTATGAAGCGGAGACAGCGAGGTCATGGGCTCCTGAAAAATCATGGATATTCGATTGCCGCGAATTTGGCGGAATGCTTCTGACCTCGGGTCCAACTTTGCGATATCAATGGGCGCGCCCTCAGCACCGTGTGACTCGACGTCATTAAATAGAATTTCGCCGCTGTTAATAGATGCCGGGCGCGGTAACAGGCCTAGAATAGCCTGTGCCGTCACAGACTTCCCAGAACCGGACTCGCCCACGATCGCAACGGTAGAGCCTGCCGAAATCTGGAAAGATACGTCACTGACTGCCCGTACGAGGCCGGATGGTGTGTCAAATGAAACACCTAGATTTTGCACATCCAGCAGTACACTCATGCAGAGGCCTCTAACGAAAGTGAGGCGGTGACGTTCTCAATCATACTGCAAATACCTCTGCGCCATTGAGCCATCTCACAGCGCTGTGTTCATTCAAAGTACTAAACAAGGTATCCAAAAAATGCCAGCATTCATCGTCATGGACAAGGTGATGACTAAGAACCCCTGTTGGTTCGCTACCGTCGCATTTTTGCGAACGTCGGGCAATTAGATGATTGCATATTTGCCCACAAACGTGATTTTCACCTGCGAACCCGCGTGACCCGCGCCAGTCTACAATATCAGCATGGGTATTTACCTGAATCAGACCGGGAACGGTTTCACGCTGTTGTCGGGCGCCAAACGTTGACAAGCCGACAATACTGGAATCGACAAAATTCTGGTGGAAATCGGGGGAGACCCGATTCCATGGCGGCACAAATGCGGGAAAGAAGCCTGGAAATGCGGACAGGGTAGCTTGGCCCGCAGCTAATTCGTCGTTAATGACAGTTTTGTCCCGACCAGAACCAAATTCAGATTTCTTCACACCATCGGGTTCATGGTTTTGGTGCGCATAACCGTGCTGGACAATACACAGATGCTCAGGCGTATCGGGACCAGTGCACAAACCGGCTTCTGCTGCGTTCGGAATGACCGCGAGTGTTAGCGGCACACGGTGGTTGCTTGATAGTGTATAGAGTTGATGAAGTGCAGGCGTGTGCGCCACAGCATCATCATCACGCCACCACATCGTGGCGGTAGCCCCAAGATCAGACCACATGTCTAACTCGGTATTCAGGTCGTCCCAGGCGCTCACAGACACCTCGGTGCAATCGTTCTTCGCGCACGTTTCTATATTCGTGTATGGGGCCAACTGTACAACCTACGCCTTTTCAGTCAACGAATGAAGGTTCTCTGTGTTTAATTCGAAGATTTTTAGATCGCAGATCTGTCTCAAGTCGATCGAATGACCATCCACCTGTAAAGGCTCGCCCAGCGATTCTGAGATGCGACCCAGTAACAACTCGGATGTCTCGTCTGTTTCCAGTCCACGGGCAATAATGCCGTACCTGAATCCTGATAGCTTACCAAAGGAATCCGCAGCGCGAACCGTTGGTTTGATACGGCTCGCAATTTCGCGAATGACGAGTTGCTGATTATCCAAATTCGACTGCAAGGGCTCAAGGTCGGTTAAACGGTCGAAATCAATGCGGATGAACGAGGATACATGCTTCCGTCGCTCATCAATGTGGACCGTGGTTTTCATGTTATCGATGAACAGATTTTGGTTCTGTAGCATGGATACCGGATCATACAGCTCGTAATGTGCGCTCATGGTCCGCATCATGGCTTCCAGTTTGGCTGCCAGAATATGTGACAGATTCGCCCCCACAGCCGGGTTATCCTGGATAAGCTTGAGGAACACACCCTTATCGATTTTTAGAACGGTTGCATGTTCATTAGCCCGAACGGTCGCGGTTCTTGGTGCTTCACACAACAAGGCAAGTTCACCGATGACGCTGCCGCGTCCGGTATCCGCAATCTTGATCTTACCTTGGGCGGTGTCGGCAACAATACTGAAAGTACCGTCGACGACAACATAGGCTACATCACCGCTTTCGCCCTGCTGGATGAGGATTTCTTGAGCTTCCAGAGTCTGACGCTTACTGGTAAATGCCAGAAGTTTAAGGCTCGAGCGATCAAGTCCGGCGAAGAATGCCGCACGGGCAAGTAACTCGGCGTCGGTGCCAATTCCGTCATCTTCGCCCGAAGAGTCTGCTTCGTTGGATACGGGAACTCCCCCGCTTTCCTGTATGGATGTTTCCTTAACCTTCCCAGCCTCGGCCATGAATATGCGGTCGAACTGTGACGGGTCGGGTAATTCGCTGTCCACCCACACTAGGCCTCGGTCCTTCATGGCAGATTTCACGGCAGTGAAAACCGACGTCTTGGATCCACTGTCCAAAACGCCCGTTGCTTCGTTGACAATGAACATCTGCGGGTCTTTCACCAGGTTCCGCGCAATGGCCAATTTTTGGCGCTGGGGTGCGGACAATCGACGACCCGAAATACCCACTTCGAAGGTCAGGCCCGTTTCCAGAATGGGCAACCTGAGATCAAGCTCATCGAATACAGATGCTGCCAGAGATTGAATTTTCTCAGCACTGTCTGCCCGATTAGAATCGACTTTACCGAACAACGCATTGTCCAGAATGCTACTGGCCGGGTTGTAGGTTTCCGCGTCGAAAAATGATATTTTATCGCTCATATTCTCTGGCAGGTCTTCGGAGAAGGCTTTCCGGGCGGCCAGTAATCGTGGCTCAACTTCTTCATCCAGAATGCCCAACCGGTGGCGGGCGCGGACCAACTTGAACGGCAATTGCAATAAGCGCTCACGCTGTTCTTCCGTCAGAGCGGAGAGGCCATCACTAACCGGTACCTTGAGCATAACTTGATAGTCAGGAAGATCATCGGCGCTAATAAAACTGAAACGCTCAAAGAATTCATGACCTGGTTCCAGATCATGGAAAAGTTCCACCATCAGGGCGGCTACTTTTCTGCCCATTTCGATAAAGTCATCGTACAACCCGACCTTCTTCAGGGTCGCCAACACGATCTCGTTCTTGCTCAGAGATTCCACATCAAAGGTGTCATCGACAGGCGTTCCAAACAGGATGTTTTCGGCCACCGATGCGTTTTCGTTGTAGGCGTTCCAATCCCATGCTTCGACCAACCCGTTGTATTCCGGATCCTTCACGCGCGTCCGAATTATCTGGCGGGCTTTGAGGGCACCCTCAGCTAGCACGGTGTTCTGCGACGGGTCGATGGTGCTGCGTACACCAATGTCCATAATGTCACCCTCAAGGCCGACCGCTTGTAGGGCAGACATGGCACGTTGCAATAAACCGTCACCGTTCTTGTTGTTGATAACGCTCAAATCCAGCCAGTCTGAATCGTAAGGGTAGGGGCTGTTACCCGACTGTTCGGATTCCATTTGTGCGCGTTTGGCTTCGTCTGACGAATTCGGCTCGCTCTGCGGGTAATGTTTCAGGCCGTAAAACAGATTATCCCGGATCGTTCCGGATCGAATGTAGGCCTCTTGATCCACATAGCCGATTTGGCGACCAGTAACATGTTCAGGTGTGGTGCTGAGATCACTACCACCAATGGTGAGGTTACCGGATGTAGGCGATATCTGGCGGGCAATAAGTTGTGCCACGGCGGATTTCGGTCCGCCAGCCCGACCCGTAATGCCTACATGTTCACTGGTACTAAACGTGAAGTTGGCATTCTCCAGAATTTTGGTGCCTTCGTCCTCTTCCAGAACAAGGTTCGATGCCACGACGTTACCGTCCACGCGTGCACCGCCTTCAAGGCTTGCCGCCATGACGGCTTCTGGGTACATGTTTGGTGCGTCGAAGCGGTCGATCAACTGGGTGTACTTGATCCGGCAATCTTCCATACGTTGATAGAAGTTCAGCAATTCTTTCCAGGGCGGTGACAAGTCTTTATATGCGGCCAGAATGGCAACCAGCGCACCAATGGATAAATCACCCGTGATGACCAGGTAGCCACCAATGGAATAGAAGAAAAACGGCGTTACCTGCGCGAGGAAGTTATTGACGAACTTGATAAAAAATTTCTTCCGGTATACCTGAAACCGGATGTCGAAAATCTTGCCGAGCCTTGTCGAGAAATCAGACATTTCATACTGCGATGTGTCATGGGCATGAATTTCAGCCGATCCCGCAACCATTTCATTGATGCGTTCAGATAATTTTCGGACGTTCTGGATACGCTCCTTGTTCAGCAGATTAACCTTGCGCTGAAGCTTCGGGATGACCCAGCCCTGAACCGGGTATAGGGCAATGGCAGCGATCCCAAGAATAGGATCTTGCACAAACATAAATATGAGGGCGGTGATCAGCATGCCGCCTTGAAAGGCTGGCAAAGACAGGGATTCCGCCATGAAACCACCCAAAGGTTCGGTTTCGGCGGTCACCATGGACACGATCTCGCCCTCGGAAATGTTACGGAAGTGGGGTAGCGGGAATCGCAACACCTGATTGACCAGTTGATACCGGAACCGGCGAAGCATACGTTCACCAACCACGCCACGATAAACATTCAGGAAGTACTTGAAACCGCCATTGATCAGGACGAGGGCCAGAAATGCGAAGCTTAGGGACAGTAGATAATCAATCTGGCCCAGCTCGTAACCCAGAACGTCAGTCGGGAAAGCCGACCCACCGATGGCGTCGTTGATGATAGTTTTGGGCAAATCCAGTGAATAATAATAGAACGGAAACGACAGCATAGTAACCAGTAAAAGCGTAACCTGCTGCTTCTTGCTGTAACGCAAGATAAAACCAAAGACACCCTTCTCCACTACAATTCCCCCTAGCGTAACATTATCATTATTATTGGAAGCACCGTGAACGTGGATGCTCCGGTATGACGTTTTGTTGTTATTTTACTTCTACGGGTACTCTAACAACATTTTTCAGTTTGTGAACTAATGTTCATTAGTAGTACCTAACGTTTATTAGTAATTATTCCTGCGGTCCTGGTTGCTCCTTCAAGTGAAAAGGGTGAATATTTTGAGTGACTTCGAGAGATCGCCTGATTGATTCCCGCACTCAAAAGATCAAGAGACAGCGCGGTTTCGGCTATCATGGTCACATAACCGTGATTGTGGAGGATGGCGGCTCTGCGGCTTTGTTCATCCTCGTCACCGCTGCCAAACGGCACAACAATGGCGGCACATCCTGCCCGTATTATATCCATCATGGTGTTATAGCCACCTTGCGAAATGGACAGGGTGCAGTTCTTGAGCAATGCGCCATAATCAGAACGGTTGGGCTCAATCAAGATGCCCGGGTCATTCAGGTCTGCAATGGCGCTGACGATAGAACTCGGCAGGTTGGGTCCAATCAGGAACCGCCATGTGAGGTGCGATAGCGAGCTTTGGGCCTTGGCACGGGCCACACAAATCATCAAGTCAGCCCCGACAGCGCCACCGCCAGCGGCAACGATGACCTCATCGCGCCCGGTATCGACGCAATCTTCGGTATTCGGGTTTTCCGGTGGTGCTACATACCCCGAGTAGTGAATTTTGCCGGCAAATGCGTAGGCCAGTGGAAAGGTGGTTTCGAATGGTACGAATGCCGGATCGCCATGCACGATGACGGTATCGAAGTAAGCGTCGATATAATCCACGGTTTGCTGATGCTTCGCAGGCGTGTTTTTGGTCACCAAAATATCGCGCACAGAGCAGACAATGCGAGGCCTGGGTTTGCTCGCCAATGCCAGGTCCAGCAAAGGCAACAGCTCGAACCGAAATTGGCGGCGACCAAAAGGGAACTGTTCAATCAATAACACATCAGGGGCGAGGTCTGTATAGAGCGCCAACAACTGATCGCGCCGGTCATCCCGCCACGTATCGTCCACGGGCCGACCATTGTAATCTACCAAACCTGAAAATGCCGCATCGGCGGCACGTGCTTGCGGTAATTCATGGCAGGTACAGCCATCAAACGTCATGCCGTCAACGGGTGTCCCGCCCAGAACGACGTGAACATCCAGACCAGCTTCGACCATGGCTTGCGCGATGAGTGTCGCCCGTTTTACGTGGCCGACGCCCAGAAGGTGTTGAACATAGAAAAGGACCCGTTCCATTCCTTAGGTCTCAACCAGCGGAATATCCGGCTCCAGCAGGCTCACTTTACCATTTTCTGAAATCATAAATTGTCGGCAGGTATTCGGGTGCAGCTTGTTCGGGTCTTTTCCCAGCATGTCCCAACCCGTGGCCAGCGCCGTAACCGCCCGGATGAGCCCCTTGTGGGTGACGGCAGCCACGGGAAAACGAATATTCTTCAAACTTTGCAACCAAGGTAAAACGCGCTCTTGCACCATGCGCGGGCTTTCGCCACCTGAAGGGCAAAAATCCAGGCCTAACAATTCCTGATACACCATGGATGAGCTGTGGTTTTTTCTGAGGTCATTCAGGGTCTCACCTTCCCAGGCACCCCAATCCATCTCAATCAGGCGATCTTCTATGATTGGATTTACACCGAGAATCTTTGCGGTTTGCTGCGTGCGGGTCAACGGACTTGAATGCCAATGCGCGTGTCGGATTTCTTCCGGTAACTGCCAAGTGGCCGCAATAGAGTGGCCGAAATCACTAAGCGGAATATCGGCGCGCCCTTGCATGCGTCCCTGTTCGTTCCAAGCTGTTGGCGCGTGCCGGATGAGACTGAGTACAGGCATCAGGTAACCTCCGCCAAAAGGTGGTTCAGTGACTGTGCAGCCCCATTGAGGCCATGGTGCTGCCATGTGTGTTGTTGCGCCCGATCTGACATGGTTTGCAGCTTACCCGTATCATCCAACAGGTCTGCGATGGCCTGTGCCATCTGGTCTGTGTTGCCGGGCTCTACCAATGTGCCGCATTCAGGCGCGTTGACCACGCCACTGACGCCACCAACGTTACCAGCCACCACAGCCAGACCGGCGGCTTGTGCTTCTACAAAAGCCATACCGAATGCTTCATTGATAGCGGGCCATACATATAAATCGCAGGCCGCGTAGATGCCGGGCAGGGATTCGATATCCTGTGCGCCTATCCAATGTACGCGATCCGCAACAGGCGATAACGCATCTTTCACCTGATCACGGGCCGGGCCATCTCCAACCACGAGCAGATTCCAAGGGCGGTCCTGAATTTTTGCCAATGCCCCAACTTTCGCTAATGATTGGCCCAAGCATTCATAGGACTGTAGTTTATCACCGGGACGCATCATGGCCACACACATCAACCAGGGTACGGATGGATCAATATTATACTGTCCGGCTGTCATGGCTCGGTACACGGTTCTTTCCCTCGCTGCCGAAGCGTAGGGTTGAGTATCAATGAACGGCGACAGTTGGGCAATACGTGCACCGGGACGTAGAAAGGGGGCCACGCAGCCATCATCGGTTGGGTTGAGGCTGATCACCATCGAAGCCATGCCGATTGCGCGTTCGCTCGCGCGCAAGCCTTGATCCCATGGACCGCCTGACTGTTTGGCCGCGTAGGAAGCTTCGGCAATGACATAGGGAATGTTCAGGGCTTCTGACACACGAGGACCAATCCAGTCCGGAGCCTTATGATACAGGTGGTAGCTAAACCAAAGTTTGGGTGCCTCGATCTTGCCCGCCGCATATGCATCCAACAGCCCCATAGCCTGCCGGTCACCTTCTTGTTTGATGGCCGCTTGGCTTTCGGCGTCGCCGGTTCCGTCATAGGCCCGGTGCTGGCTGGCCAGATGGATTTGATGGCCGCCATGGTCCATGGCCTGCATCAATAACTGGGCCATGCGGCGATCCCCTGACGGCACGGAGTGCTCGGGTGATTTCATGGGGGCGTAGAAGGCGATCAACATGTTAACCCAAACCGTCGCGCAAGGTCGTCAATGCCACCGTCCAATGAAAATGACTGTCGAACGCGCTGTTCACCGGTTTGACCCAGGGTCTGGCGTTGGATCGGGGCTTTGATCAGGTCGGACAAGGCGTGGCTTAAGGCGTTTGCATCGTCCGGTGGCACCAGAATGCCGGTCTTCCCATGGATGATCAGTTCCGGGATCGCCGAGACACGGGTGGCAACACACGCCAACGCCTGGCTTTGTGCTTCCATCAGCACATTCGGCAGACCGTCGCGGTCGCCGTCGTCGGCAATGCGTGAATTGAGCACGAAGATATGGGCTTCACCGAACGCGCGGAAAACTTGATCCTGTGGTAAGGCGCCGCGCCATTCTATGCGAGTGCCGATGCCCAGATCGTCGGCCAATGATTTGAGCTTAGCCGTAAGGGCGCCGCCACCGATGTGAATGAGCCGCCAATGTAGACCGCCCGGCAGTTCGGCCAGTGCATGCAAAAGCCCGTCATATCCTTTTTTTTCAACGGCCCGGCCCACGGACAGGATGACCACTGGGTCATCAGCGATCGTGCCGTTGGCTGTTTTGGTGGTTGTTTCGTTTTGTCGTGCGGGTGGAGGAAATCGGGTGAAGTCCAAACCATGATACACCCGTGATACCACGTCATCGGAAGGGGCCAGGTTTGATAAAAAGTCAGTATTGGCCTGCGTACATGTGACCAACCACCGGCAGTCGGAAAGCTTTTCGCGCAGTTCCCACTCGGGCGACGTGTAGATGTCTTTGGCGTGGGCTGAACAGCTCCAGGGTAATTCCAGCATCATGGCCGCATAGCGGGTTACCGATGCCGGGGTGTGCAAAAAATGGGCGTGGAGCTGTTTGACAGTATCTTGTAGTTCAGTTGCCAGAACACAGGCCTGGCCAAAACGGCGAATGCGGCTTCTGGAAAAATCCCTGGCTAAATCGCGTTTCCATATATTCCGCGCCTTGGTGTATCCGGGCAACGCGCGTGCTTTTAGATAAGCGCTCAATACACGTGCCGGTTCAGCGTGCAGATACTCGGGCAGGTAGCTAACCGGGGATATGATTTCGTCATGGATGGGGTGACGATGTGGGTCCGTTGGATGCCGTAGAGATATTATCTGAATAGTCAGACCACGTTTTTCCAGGGCCCGAATTTCCTGGGCGATGAACGTTTCAGAAAGTCGAGGATATCCCTTTAAGACAAAGGCTACGGTGCTCACGAGTATTCTCTAACCAATAACGCTGAGCTCAGCGACACCAGGTGCGGATACCTCGGTCGGTGACTCGCTGGCCCATCGATCTACCACCGCGTTGATGGTGGAAAGGCCGTCGAGCAGGCCCGGAATATGGATCGCTGATGGCGGCGCTTGATGTTCCAGACCTTCAATCGCATGGGCCATGTCCTCAGGACGCCGTTCATCATCGTCCAGAAGCATGGACGACAGGCCCAGCTCTTCGGCGCGTTTCGCCCGAATGAATTGCTCCAGCCGGGGTACGGTACGGGGCACGATGACACACGGCTTATCGAAGGATAGAACTTCACAGAATGTGTTGTAGCCGCCCATGGCGACCACGCCAGAAGCATGCTCAAACAAGGCTTCCATATGCGAATCAAACGTAATGGCGTGCACGGCATCCAGCCGACTGACCCGTGACATGAAACCTGATTGTAATTTTGATTGCATAAAGGGGCCCAGAACAAGCAAGGCCTGAATGTCCAAGCGTTTGTAGTGCTCATATGCGCGCAGTACCCAGTCAATCAAGGTGGCGCCGTCGCCGCCACCGCCCGTCGTGACCAGAACATAGGGCTTATGTGGGTCAAATTTATCCGAAACATAGGGCATGGCAACGGTGGAATCCCATGACCGTCTGAGGTACCCGGTATAGATGGCTTTGTTGCGAACCACATCAGGCAGATCTACACCAGCCAACGGATCGCACACGTCTTTCAGCCCGTATATCCATATTTGGTCGTAAAGATCACGCAGAGCGGGTAAGGCCTTTTTGCGTTCCCATTCTTCTGACAGGACACCCGGTTCATCAAGCACGTCACGCAAACCCAGAACGGTGGGGACACCTTTTTCTTTTAACATTTTAAGGGTGTCGGCGACTTCACCGCGCAATCCCAAAGGTTCCTTATCCACGATGAACAGGTCCGGATCGAACATTTCTGCCGTGTGTTTGATCAATCCGGCGCGCAGGGCGACGGTTTCTTCGATATCCATTTCCAGACTCAGCGATGTGTATTCGCCGTGTCGCAATTTGATCACGCCCGGAATGCGAATGAAATCCACGCGAGTCCGGAAATCGAAACTACCAATGATGGGTGAGCCTGATAAAATCAATACGGATAAATCGGCCCGATGCCCCACAAGCGAATGCGCAATGGTCTGACATCGGCGCAGGTGTCCCAGGCCGAATGTGTCGTGGCTATAGATAAGCAGCCGTTTACCGGGTCTCAATTGTTTCAAGAGCGAAGTGGTTCCCCATCGGCATGGCCATTCAGCCACGTTCATTTTTCACCACGTATCGTATACGCCCAAACAAGCAATGGGAAGGAAAACCAACGCCTTAAGTGGTTTTATCGTTACAACATCGCCGCGAATTGTGCATTAAATGGTGCTTGGGTTTTGTGATCACTGTACGCTTGATCAATTGATAAATAACGGAGCATCCGCAAATAAAATGGAAGCAGTCTTTTCCAGCCATGGTTCAGAGTTCCAGATGTGGGTGACATTTATCCTCATCATCGGTGCTTTTGCCCTCTATGTGGTCGAGACCACTACCATGGAAATGGTGTCGGTGGGATTGATCTGTATCCTATTGGTTTTCTTTAATTTTTTCCCGGTCACGGATACTGTTGGCAACAATCTGGTTGATCCTGGGCGCATCCTGCACGGATTTTCCAATCCGGCACTGATAACGGTGTTGGCGTTGCTGGTCGTGGGGCAGGGGATGGTGCGTACCGGTGTGCTGGATCATGGCGCCCGCGTTATTTTGAACATTGCAAAAGGTAGACTTGGCGCTGTTCTGGCACTGATGTTTTCATTGATTATTGTTATCGTGACCAGTGCATTTTTGAATAATATTCCAGTGGTTGTGATCTTTATTCCCATCATGCAAGCCTTGGCGGCCCGTTTTGGGCAATCGCCCAGCAAATGGATGATACCGCTCAGTTACGCCGCTGTGTTTGGTGGCATGACGACGTTGATTGGCTCAGGTACCAATTTGCTGGTGAACAGTGCGTTGATCGAAATGGGGGAAACACCATTTGGTTTTTTTGATTTCACTGTATCTGGTCTGGTTCTGGCCGGTGCCGGATTGTTGTACATTACGTTCATCGCCCCTCGTCTATTGCCCGATCGGGAGGCTGTCGCCAGCCAGACTGGCAGCCGGGAGGGTAAACATTTTTTGGCCCAGATCACGGTCGGTGAGTCTGCAAAAATTATGGGTGATCTAGCGGTCGGTGGTATTTTTCGAGGCCTGCCGAACATGACAGTTCGTATGATTCAGCGTGGCAAAGAAATATTATTGCCACCTTACGAAGATGTTCGGATTCGCCCTGACGATATTTTGGTTGTAGCCGCCGTTCGTAAACCCTTGCGCGAAGCGCTCGCAGCAGACCCTGCCCTGTTTCACCCTGATCTGGGTGATGGTTCGCGTGAAGACAATGCGGGGAATCAACCGTGGGAAGAAGGCGAGCAAGTCCTGGCAGAGGTGATGGTTGTGCCGGCATCGCGATTTGTGGGCCAGACGCTGGCGCAGATCGGATTTCGGTATAAAACCAATTGTATCGTTTTGGGCATCCAGCGCCGGTCACGCATGATCAGGGGTAAAATTACAGATATCAGGATTCAATCCGGCGACGTGTTGTTGATTCAGGGCCAGCCAATAGATGTATCGGGGTTACGAAACAATCGCGATGTTGTGCTGATTGAGTGGTCGACGGAAGAACTACCATCACTGGATCATGCCAAGCGGGCGTTGATTATTTTCTCAGCCGTGGTGTTTTTTGCCGCCACCGGGATTCTACCCATTGTGGTTAGTGCCCTGTGTGGTGCGGCGGCTATGGTCGTGATGGGTGTTCTCAATGTGGATCAGGCTTTTCGTGCTCTTGATTCGAAAATTGTGACGACTATTGCGACAGCATTGGCCCTTGGCGTGGCATTACAAGAGACAGGCGGTGCGGCGTATCTGGCCCATTCACTTGTGGTGTTGGTGGAGGGCCAGTCGCCAACGGTTGTTTTATCGCTGTTTTTTATTTTGGTGGCGGTGCTGGCAAACATTATCAGTACCAAGGCCTGTGCGGTTTTGTTTACACCGATTGCTGTGGACCTGGCGCGGGAAATCGGGGTGCCGCCTGAGTCATTCGCGCTGGCAATCGTGTTTGCGGCCAACTGCTCGTTTGCCTCGCCACTTGGGTATCAGACTAACCTGTTGGTCATAGCGCCCGGTAATTACCGATTTGTTGATTTTTCACGTGCTGGTGTTCCACTTGTCGTCTTGATGTGGATTGTCTTTACCCTGTTCGTGCCCTGGTATTACGGCTTATAGCCCGTTGCCAGACTTTGCGGTGGTCGCTAGGCCTTGCCATGGACGATACGAGTGATCTCGCTTGCGATCTCATCAATGGGCTGGACAGTAGAGCAAAGGCCATTGGTCGCTACCGCACCGGGCATCCCCCAGACAACACTGGTTTCCTGATCCTGCGCGATGACAGTACCGCCAGCTTCGGCCAGTTGTGTTGCCCCGGCAAGTGCATCGGTGCCCATGCCCGTGAGAACCGCGAGCAGGAGATTCGCTCCATATATTTTGATAAGGCTGCGGATCATAGGGTTCGCCGACGGCTTACAAAAGTTTTCTGGTGGGGTGTCTGTAATACGAATGCGGGTGTGGGGCGTACCTGCTTCCATCTCCATATGAAAGCCGCCGGGTGCCAAATATATGTGACCGGGCAAGGCCAATGCGCCTTCTACGCCCTCTTGGCATTCCCAATTTGTTTTGCTTGAGATGCTTTTCGCCAGAGATGTTGTGAATCCACTTGGCATGTGCTGTGTAATGAAAATAGGAATGCCTAAGTCCCGAGGCAAGGCCGCGATGACAGCCAATAGGGCTCTGGGGCCACCTGTGGATGATGCGATGGCTAGTGCTGTGGGCTTGAGTAGGGAGCGTGGACGAAGCGTAATAGACGCCGTGTCATAAGCCAGTTTTGCCGAGCGGTCCGGAGACCGGGTAGCTTCGCGCTTGGGGGCGGGACCGACTTGCCGTCGGGCAATTGTCAGGGCATGGACAAGGGCGTTAAGCTTCCATCGAAACGCCTTCTTAGTCGCTGCGTCATCACCTGAAGCAGGCACGGTAAGAAAATCCGTGGCACCACGCGCCAATCCATCGGTATAGATACTTGCATTGTGACCAATGGATTTAGAAGACATCATGACAATCATGGCATGGCGATCTATTTTCCGAATTCGGCTAACTGTCACAAGCCAGTCCTGGTTATCGGTGCCATCCACGTCCAGAATCACAACATCTGGTAATTCACGCCGAAACATTGTCACGCCATTGAGCTGAGATTTTACGTGCACAATTTGTATACGCGTATCGACGGCAACGGCGATTGTTACCTCTTTGTACAAAGAGACTGATCCTGAAATGACAAGAACGTGCGCACCCTTGGGAGCGGGGGTATCCGGTTGATCGGTGGAGGGTGAGGTTAAGGTCATGGCTAGACGTATTCAAAAGGTCTTTCGCCTGACAATCAAAACATTTCTACCAGCACCTGTTATTCAGGGCATTCAAGCTGCCTGCTTGATATAAAGCTGCATTGTTGTAAATTGTTGCAGTGCAACATTTTGTGTATGCTCGAGAAAATCTGACAAGCGGGGTACGGACGTAAATGGGCAAGCCGACAGTTAAGCCAACCAATCCGCAGTTTTCATCCGGCCCGTGCGCCAAGCGTCCGGGGTGGAATCTCGCTGCTTTGGGTCAATATGCGCCTGGCCGTTCTCATCGTTCAGCCCCCGCCAAGTCAAAATTACGCGCGGTTCTTGAGCAATCTCGCGAGATTCTTCGACTGCCACCTGAGTGGCGCCTTGGTATTGTGCCTGCATCCGATACCGGGGCGGTGGAGTTGGCGTTGTGGTCATTGCTCGGCGCGCGTGGCGTTGATGTACTGGCTTGGGAGAATTTTGGTAAAGCTTGGTTGAGCGACATCAGCAGTCATCTGGGTTTGTCGGATGTGCGTGTGTTCGGTGCAGATTACGGCGCGTTACCAGATCTCGATCAGGTTGATTGTGATCGTGATGTGGTGTTTACGTGGAATGGTACCACGTCAGGTGTGCGTGTTCCCAACGCTGACTGGATTTCAGACGATCGCCAGGGGTTAACGATTTGTGATGCCACATCGGCCGCCTTTTCGGTGGACTTGCCTTGGGACAAACTGGATGTGGTCACATATTCCTGGCAGAAAGTTATGGGTGGTGAAGGCGCGCATGGCATGCTGGTTCTCAGTCCCCGTGCCGTGGAACGCTTGGAGAACTACACACCGCCATGGCCACTACCCAAGATTTTCCGGCTGACTAAAGGCGGGAAACTGTCGGAAGACGTCTTTAGCGGCGCGACCATCAACACACCCAGTATGCTGGCCGTTGAAGATGCGCTGGATGGGCTAAGCTGGGCTGTATCTGTGGGCGGGCTGGATGGCTTGATCAGGCGTTGCAATGTAAACGCCGGTGTTTTGGATGATTGGGTGAAGCGAACCCCATGGGTCGATTATTTGGCGAGCGACCCTCACACGCGATCAAATACGTCTGTCTGTTTGTCCATCGTTGATAGCGGGTTTTCGGGCATGGGCGTGGACCGCCAACGAGCAGCGATCAAAAATATGGTTAGCATTCTAGAATCAGAAGATGCCGCGTATGACGTGGGCGCGTATAGTGCGGCACCGCCGGGCTTGCGGATATGGACCGGTGCAACCGTCGAGCCTGCCGATCTCGAGGCCTTGTTTCCATGGCTGGATTGGGCATTTGAAACTGTACTGGATCATTCATAAATTTAGGAGAGGCTCCGATGCCAAGAGTCCTGATTTCAGACAAAATGAGTGCCCTGGCCGCTGAGTGTTTCGAGCGGCGCGGGGTCGACGTAGATGTGAAAACCGACCTCTCGCCACAGGAACTGGTGGATTGTATCGGTGATTACGATGGCCTGGCTATTCGGTCCTCAACAACGGTGACGCCGGATGTTTTAGCGGCAGCGGGAAACCTTAAAGTCGTAGGTCGTGCTGGTATCGGCGTGGACAATGTGGACGTTGCTGCGGCCACAGCGCATGGTGTGGTCGTGATGAACACACCCTTTGGGAACGCGATTACCACCGCCGAGCACGCTATTTCCATGATGCTGGCACTGGCCCGACAGATTCCCCAGGCCAATCAATCCACCCATGCCGGGAAGTGGGAAAAATCCCGATTTATGGGTGTGGAACTCATGAATAAGGTGCTTGGTGTTATCGGCTGCGGCAATATCGGTGCGATTGTGGCGGATCGCGCACAAGGGTTGAAGATGCGGGTGCTGGCTTACGATCCTTATCTAGCCCCGGAACGGGCGCGCGAATTGGGTGTGGAAAAATGTGATTTGGAGCGTCTGCTGTCATCTGCTGATTTTATCAGCCTGCACACACCCATGACGGATGCCACACGCGGTATCATTGATGCCGCAGCTCTGACCAAAACTAAACCGGGCGTGCGTATTATCAACTGTGCCCGTGGTGGCCTGGTGGTTGAAACGGATATCAAGGCAGCCCTTGAGTCCGGCCACGTGGCCGGTGCGGCCTTTGATGTGTTTACGGAGGAACCGGCAACCGACAACCCGCTGTTCGGTATGGATAATGTAATCGCGACCCCGCATTTGGGTGCATCCACCAGCGAGGCACAGGAAAATGTGGCTGTACAGGTCGCTGAGCAGATGGCTGACTTCCTGCTGGACGGGGCGGTATCGAACTCCTTGAATATGCCAGCCGTATCGGCCGAAGAGGCACCACGGCTGACACCCTATATGGCGTTGCTCGAACAGATGGGGGCCTTTGCCGGCCAAGCGTCGCGTTCGGCAATGACGAAAATAGATATTTGTTATGAAGGCGATGCCGCTGAGCTGAACTATAAACCGCTCACGGCGATAGCGCTTAAAGGGTTGCTCAGCCCGCAAATGGAAGGCGTGAACATGGTGAATGCGCCGGTTATTGCGCAAAACCGGGGCATCAGTATCCGTGAAGGTACATCCGACAATGCGGGTGAGTATCACACCCGTGTGGTGCTGACGGTCACAACCGAAAACCAGACCCGGGCCATCGCCGGAACATTGTTCAACAACGAGCCACGCATTGTGACGGTTAAGGGTATCCACATTGACGCCAGGCTAGGTACCAACATGCTCTACATTACCAACCATGATAAACCAGGCCTTATTGGGGATTTGGGAACCACACTGGGTGATGCGGGGATCAACATCGCTACATTTAATCTGGGGCGTGCAGAAGAAGGCGGCGATGCCATCGCTTTAATCGAAATCGACGAGCCACCATCGCGCGAGATCATTCAGGCGATTCTGGATCTTGAGCACGTGGTTCAGGTGGTGCCGCTGCAATTTTAGAAATTCAGGGGCACAAAAACCCAGTCACGTTTTTTGGATCAGTCCGCACCGATCAGCTCAATGTTGTAGGGGGTATTTTGGTAAATATAGTTCAACCAGTTCCCGAACAGTAAATGGGCGTTGGCCCGCCAGGTATTCACGGGTTGAGCGTCCGGATTATCATCAGGGTAATAATGAAGCGGCATTTGGATTGCATCACCCTTTTCCAAGTCGCGCTTATATTCATCACCGAGGGTATGTGAATCGTATTCAAGGTGATTGAACATATGAACATGGCGCAATTTGGTGTCGTGGATCAGGCATAAACCCGCCTCGTCAGACTCGGCGATCACTTCCAGATGGGGATAAGCGTCTAAATCTTCGCGATGATTTTCCGTATAGCGTGAAACCGGTATGGGCATTTCGTCATTCATGCCACGGGTCAGCAACGAGGTGTGATCCTTCACCCGGTGATTGAATACACCGAAGCGTTTTTCCGGCAGCATGTATTTTGGTATGCCGTAAAAATGTTGCAGGGCAGCCTGCGCACCCCAGCAGAGCGTGAACAGGCTGTGCACGTTTATCAGCGACCAGTCGAAAATCTGTTGTAGCTCTACCCAATAGTCCACGTCTTCAAACGGCATTTTTTCAATGGGTGCCCCTGTGACGATCAGGCCGTCATATTTCTGGTCGCGAATATCGTCGAACGGCTTATAGAAATCGATCATATGCTCGCGCGATGTGTTCTTTGGCACATAGTCCGTTGGGGCTATCAGTGTCATTTCAATCTGAAGTGGCGAGCTTGCCAAAACTCGGGCGATCTGGGTTTCTGTTTTGATTTTCTGTGGCATCAGATTGAGCAAGGCAATTCGCAAGGGGCGGATATCCTGTCGGATGGCCTCCTTGTTTCTGATCAAGTGCACACCTTCCGCTTCAAGGATCGGGCGTGCCGGCAGATCGTATGGAATTTTTATCGGCATTTTTTAGACCTGGTGGCTCATGTCTGTAGTCAAACGTGGTGTCGAACGTCGCGTCGCTTCTCGCATGCGTGTAAATACTTGGCAAGGTTCGTCCGTGCCGTGTCCGATTTGGCCGCTGCTGCTGTCGCAACGTCATAGAGGCTCCTGAGAAGATCGTTTGCACCGGGAACCGAACCGCCATTATCCGCCACGGCAAACAATTCCCGCGCCGCGATAGTATAGCCATAAAGCTCGGCAATTTTCTCGTACCTTGGTTTGCGAAAGGCAACCAGCTCCGGAAATAATGGCATGGCGAAATCGACGGGGTCGACGCCATGCCCATTCTCCGGTTGTGTCGCTAGTTTCGGTGCAATGAAATCCGGGTGATAAAACAATGGCTTGGGTTGTTCTCTGGCGCGCCGCAGGAGGGCGTTTTCGTACTCTGTATCTGGTTTGATATATAGAATGAGTGTCTCTGCCCGTAACGCTTCGATAACAGGGTCGTCGGCGTTGTTGGGGTCCACAATCTCACACAGGCTGCCACTGGCGTCATTGATGAAGTTGTCGCATTGATAAATTCGCCATGCTTTTTCAATGAACCGACTGGCATCCTTCATGGATTCCACTTCCGCCCAACGATAAAGCTCCTGCCGTTCCAGGAAGTCTGTTTTATTGAGTCCGCCCAATGTTTCATCACCATAGAGGCCAAGAAATGTGGATACGGGATCCAGATTATCCACGGAGATATTATGGCTGATATAGATCGAGTCCGATCGCAACAGGTTCGCCACGAATGCGTCGCCCATGGTCATTATCCTGAACTTGATGTTGTCCAGAATATGTTCGGCCAGGTAGCGCGTACCGATCCGGTAATCGGCGGAATAGTGAAACCAATTGTCATTGCTTCGCAAGTTTTTGGACAGCATGGTTTTGCCCACACCGGACATGCCCAGCAATGAAATGGCGTGGGGCAGGGTCGCAAATTCATCAAAAGAGATATCAGTCGTACTCATGGTTATTTGAACTCAACCTCGACAAATGAAAATTCAAAATCGTTGGCGTTACGCACATCATGTTCCACACCGGCTTCACGCCAATAGGATACACCGGCTTCCAGCGCCGCGAATTTTTCTTCACCACCGGGCCCCGTTAAACCGAGCGTCCCGGTGGTGATAGGAACAATAACATAGTCGTATTCGTGTGTGTGGTACGTTGTGGTTGCTCCCGGTGCAAACCGCCATTTAGTGACGCGGGTGCGCTCGTTGTCGGTTTGAACCGTTGGTACAGCATGGTTGCTCATTTTGCTTATCCTTTTCCAGTATGTACAGCTGTCGCAATAGAGAACGATCTACGGGCTCTGGGGTCAAGGTTCCCTATACCCTGGTCTCAGCCTTGTTAAGAATGTGGCACTATAGGGCTTCTGTATCCCTGCTCGGTCCAGGTAATGGGGAAAAAGGCTTCATCCATTTCCAGCGAATTCGATTTTTTGTAACGGCTGTAAATATAGCTCTGGTTGGTTGGATGAAACTGTGATTGCGATGTAACGCAATGGGCGATTATGGCCCGCCGCTGCTGCGACCGCTGGTTGGGGCCTGAGCCATGCCATGTTCGCCCATGGTGAAAGGCACATCCTCCGGCTGGAACTTCAACGGAAACGAGGTCAATTTCGGCCCCGGCTTGTTTGGCGGCTTCGCGCAAGGTTGCTTGATAGTCATCTGGTGCATGAAAATACTCGGGTTGCATGTCTGACAGGCCCCATTTGTGGGATCCTCGGGCGTATTCAACGGTTCCGCCCGCCGCCGAAGTATCATCCAATGCTATCCAGCAGGTAACATAACCGGGTGGATCCACCCACAGGATGTAGCTGTCATCCTGGTGATACCCCAATGATTTGGTTCCCGCTGGTTTCCACAAGACATTGTCCTGGGCAATGCGTGCGCCGGGCCAACCACCCAGCTTGGCACAGGCTTCACCCACCGTTGCGCTCAGGATGGTTTTGGCGACCGTGCGGTCGCATTTCCATCCATTGCAGATTTGACGGGTCAAAGTCGGATCATCTCGACCTTCTTTCCAGTTCCATTCGTCTGGATACAGGCCCGTATCAAATTCACCGCGGAACATCGGATCAAACCGTGACTGCAATTTTTCGATAACCTGGGAATCGATAAACGATGGGAGAATCAGAAATCCATCTCGTTCAAAGTCGGATATTTGCTCTGGTGTCATTGAATACAATCCGTGGTTTTGACGGCGGTACAGTAAAACTATCCCCTAAGGAATAGCGCACTATTCGTTATTGAGGCGATAATGCCAACTTGTCCAATAAAACATTTGTAAAGGGTGTCCAAACCAGTGTCTAATCGGTGTAGGCTCAGTTGAATGAGCAAAGATAAAATAGACAGGGCACTTGGGAGGCACAGCGCCATGCTGTGATCTGTGTTGGGTTGGTAAGAAACAGTCCGCAGGTATTTCTTTCCCGTTTCGCTCGATCAATCGGGAGGCTGAAATATGCAAAAATCTTTACACATTAACCCGGAACTATGCACTGGCTGCGTTCAGTGCGAACTGGCCTGTTCCTATGACAATGAGGGGGTGTTTAACCCATCGAAGTCTCGGATCAAAGTCTTCAAGTTCCACGATGAAGGTCGTTTCGTACCTTACACCTGCACCCAGTGCTCTGATGCCTGGTGTCAGCAGGCCTGCCCGGTTGACGCGATCACGCTTGATGCCGCCACTGGTGCCAAGGTTGTCAATGACGCCACCTGTGTAGGCTGCAAGGTTTGTACCATTGCTTGCCCGTTCGGCACGGTTAACTACAACGCCGATACCGGTAAGGTCATTAAGTGTGACCTGTGTGGTGGTGATCCTGAATGTGCGAAGGCTTGCCCGACGGACGCTATCACATTCATCGATGCAAATTGGACCGGTCTTGGAAAAATGCGCGATTGGGCAATGAAAACAGACGCTGGCGCACAAGCTGGCGCTTAAGTCGTAAAGACAGGGAGATTTACCATGGCTTGGACAGAAAAAATTCTGCGTGTGGACCTGACAAAAGGAACCTGCACCGACGAAGCTCTGAATATGGAATGGGCCGACCAGTATCTCGGCCAACGCGGGCTTGCCACGAAATATATTGTGGAAGAAACAGACCCCAAAGTTGATCCACTATCACCTGATAACATGATGATTTTTGCCACGGGACCGTTGACCGGTACCTGTACTTCAACGGCTGGTCGCTATAGCGTCATCACCAAGGGTGCCCTGACGGGCGCCATTGCGTGTTCGAACTCTGGTGGGTTTTTCGGCAATGAATTGAAAAATGCCGGCTACGACATGGTCATTTTTCAGGGTGCATCGAAAAAACCTGTTTATCTGATGATTGAAAATGGCGATTGCCAGCTTTTGGATGCCGCCGCGCACTGGGGCACCTCGTGCTGGGATACAGAAGAAAGCATCAAGGCTAATCATGGTGATCCCATGATCCGTGTGGCTTCCATCGGTGTTTCCGGTGAAGTCGGTGTTAAGTTTGCCTGTGTGGTCAATGATATCGACCGTGCTGCTGGTCGTTCTGGCGTGGGCACGGTTATGGGCTCCAAAAATCTCAAAGCTGTGGCGGTTCGCGGCACTCTGGGTGTTGCTGTTAAAGATGGTGACCGTCTATGGGAAGCTGCCGCGGCTGGTAAGAAGGTTCTGGCTGACAACGCCGTAACCGGACAAGGTTTACCAGCATTCGGTACGCAAGTCCTGATGAACGTGATCAATGAAACGGGTGCCTTACCAACCCGTAATCACACCGGTTCCCAGTTCGAAGACGCCCATGCTATTTCAGCCGAAGCCATGGCTGAACCTCGGGCCAGTGACGGAAAACCGAACCTGATCACCAATGCAGCCTGTTTTGGCTGCACGATTGCCTGCCAGCGGGTGTCTTCTGTAGATCGTACACATTTCTCGGTCAAAGACCGGCCCGAGTACCAGAAAGCATCTGGCGGGCTTGAGTACGAGGCCGCTTGGGCATTGGGGGCTGCAACAGGCGTTAATGATCTGGATGCATTGACGTTTGCCAACTTCATCTGCAATGAGCAGGGCTTCGATCCTATCTCATTCGGTGCCACCCTTGGTGCCGCGATGGAAATGTTCGAAAAGGGCATTATCGGGACCAATGAAACAGGTGGTGTTGAGTTGAAGTTCGGTAACGCCGAAGCACTATGCGCCATGGCTGAATTGACAGGCAAAGGTGAAGGTTTCGGCGCTGAGTTGGGTTTGGGCTCCAAACTTCTGTGTGAAAAATACGGCCACCCGGAACTTTCCATGTCCGTTAAAGGTCAGGAATTCCCGGCCTACGATTCACGCGGTATTCAGGGCATGGGTTTGACCTACGCCACGTCTAACCGTGGTGCCTGCCATCTGCGTAGCTATACGGTTGCTTCTGAAGTTCTCGGCATTCCGGTTAAAACGGATCCGCTGGAAACCGAAGGCAAGGCTGGATTGGTTATGGCATTCCAGGATGCAACAGCAGCGTTCGATTCCGCTGGCGTTTGCATCTTCACCACGTTCGCATGGTCTGCTGAAGATTTGGCACCCCAGGTGGATGCGGCTTGCCGCGGTGAGTGGAGCGCCGAACGTCTTGTGGAAACAGGCGAGCGCATCTGGAATATGGAACGTCAGTACAACAATGCCGCTGGTTTCACCTCAGCCGATGACAATTTGCCCGCACGTTTGACCACAGAGGCAGCGACCTCTGGTCCGGCTGAAGGCAAGATCAACGGTTTGGCAAAGATGTTGCCAGAATACTATGAAGCACGTGGCTGGACTCCTGATGGGGTTCCCACGAATGAAACGGCCCAACGCTTGGGCTTGTAATTTGATGAACACCGGGGTGTGCCATATGGTTCGCCCCGGTATTCATTGTTAAGTGTTACGGTACGCGTGAGTACAGGAGAAGACATGAATTACGTCATCATTGGCGCTGGCCCTGCCGGGGTTGTAGCTGCAGAAACTCTTCGCAAGAATGACCCTGAGGGTGATATCACCATGATCAGTGGTGAAGGGGCATCACCTTATTCACGTATGGCTATTCCATATTTCCTTACTGGCAAGATTGAGGAATCAGGAACCCATTTGCGCAAAGCCAAAGATCACTATGATTCCAATAGCATCAAAGTGATTGCTGAAAATGTAAGCAAGGTGGATACCAAAAAATCAACGGTAACACTGAGCAACGGTGATTCTGTATCCTACGATAAACTGCTTATCGCATCGGGTGCCACACCTGTTAAACCGCCTGTTCCGGGTCTTGACCGCGTTGGTGTTCACCATTGCTGGACACTGGAAGATGCCCACAACATTGTGAAGCACGCCGTCAAAGGCTCTGACGTGGTTCTCATGGGAGCCGGGTTCATTGGCTGCATTATTCTGGAATCCCTGCTGGCGCGCGGCGTTAACCTGACCGTGGTCGAAGCCGAGGATCGCATGGTTCCCCGCATGATGAACCAGATCGGCGGCACCATGATCAAAGACTGGTGTATTGCCAAGGGGGCTAATGTTCTGACCTCCACGCGCGCCACATCCGTGGATGAAGCGGATGGGAAACTGGCTGTCACGGTGGATAGCGGCGACGTTATCCCGGCTGACCTGGTTGTTGTGGCTACAGGCGTTAAATCAAATACAGATTTCCTTGATGGAACAGACATCAAAATGGAAGACGGTATTTTGATCGACGACCATTTCCGCACCAACGTAGATAACGTTTATGCGGCAGGCGATTGCGCCAAGGGTCGTGAATTCAATTCCGACGGTTGGGCCGTCCACGCCATTCAACCCACAGCCACCGAACATGGCCGAATTGCAGCGGTCAACATGACCGGCGGTGACTGCGGCCAGTACCGGGGTAGCCTCAGCATGAACGTGCTGGATACGGCCGGGCTGGTCACGGCTTCTTTCGGACAGTGGGAAGGTGTCGGCGGCGACGGTGTAGAAACTGTTGATAAAGATAATTTCCGCTATATGCGCCTGGAGTTTGATAAGGACGACATGCTTGTGGGCGCCTTGTCCCTGGGCCGTACTGATCAGGTCGGCTGTATTCGTGGCCTCATTCAGGCACGCAAGCCTATGGGTAAGTGGAAAGCACGCCTGCTGGAAGATCCCAACCGCATTGCTGAGGCTTATGTAGGCCTTAGTCAATAACGCCAATAACGACCGAATGCTCATCCGCATAAAATTGTACGCCATGTTGTCTGAGTACCTGCCTGCGGGTGCCAAGAAGAACGAGGCCGATATGACTGTGCCTGAGGATGAGAATGTACAAGCCGTGCTTCAACAGCTCCATATGCCGTCAGAAATGTGTCATCTCGTACTTGTGAACGGATCGTACATAGCGCCAAGCGAGCGAGTAGGGCATAAGTTAGTGGAAGGCGATCACCTGGCCGTTTGGCCTCCGGTCGCTGGTGGTTAAACTAACGACCGAGGCACGTCATGGCAGATCGTATTCTCAAGCAGCAAATGGGCTCATCCCATTCTGAATTCTTCCGATTACTGCCTTTGGCATTGGCATCGGACGATTACGCCGTCAACGGCAATCAGGTCGTGTTTGAGGATGGTGGTAAGCGGGTGGAGATCGATCTCGGCCCCGAAGGCACACGCCAGATCGCTTTGCTGGCTATTCCCAGCACCCCCGTTGAAATCCGCATGTCCGGTTTCGACGATCAGGCCTACGAAGATTTCATGACTGTATTTGAGCGCGCATTTCAGCGCGGCGGCGGCTAAGTGTTGTTTGACTCATAACGTGAGAATGCATTTTTGAGGTCTGCTTTATGGTATAGATCGGGCATAGCGCCGTAGTCTCGTTAGTTCCTGCTAATGACCCGAAGCGGACATGCTACTCGTCAAAAAATGCCCTGATTTCCTCCATATCGCTCGACAATTTAGCAGAGACGCCTTCACCAAACTTGGCCAGAGTATTTGTCTCCCAATCTGCAAGCCAACTTACATCCTGACCAGTCTCTGGCAACGGAGGAATAAGCACAAACTTTCTCAGAGGCGAGTTGGTAATTTCGTTACGGAAATCATCGCTGTTGACCCAATCTTGATCCTCGGGCGTCAAACCTTGCCGTGAGGTAGAAATGTCTGCAAGCCAGTGCGGCACCTCATGCTTACGCACGTATTCCAATGCAGCATGAACAGCATCTTTTACAGCTGTGTCTTCATCATATTCACTGTGCCATTTAATCATTACAGCTTTGAGATCAGGCCAATACGATACCTCTACAAAGTTTTGGATTGAATAAACCGGAAGTTCAGACATTTGTGTGCTCCCAATAGTGAGGATGATCAGGCGAGTATATCCTGAATCGTATAATTTTCTAAATTTCTCCCTCTGGCAGATAGCGGAAGTGATTGGTCAGGTGTTAGACCATAACGTTGCTTGTGCGTTCAAGCAGGTATGTGAGATTTTCCCGGTCATCTACGTGCGGTGATATGCCCTTACTCATCCGGCCTGCATGAAACTCTGGATGGGGATTTATGAAAATGCTTCCCGATCCAATCGCCTTCAGCAAAGCAAGTTGAAGCAATGGCCTTTCAAATAGCAGGTGTCAAATACTAGCGCCTATTTTCAATCCGTCCAGAACCGCAGATTCTGCGTTTCTGGGGGCCAGGCAGTCGCCGATGACATGGACTGTTTCTTTCCTGCCTTGAAGTTGCTGTACGAGTTCCGTGTTGGAAACATGCCCCTGGGCAAGAACAATTGTATCCACGTCATCGATGACGAGGTGTTCTGAATTTACAGTGCGTTCCAGATAAGCCGTGTTGGCATCGGCGCCAAACAACCGGACATAGGGTATTATTTCAACACCCAGGCCAAGCAGCACAGAATTCCAGCTGTCTTTGATGTAGAGGGGGATGACTTCGCCTGCGCAGCCGCCTGTTGTTGCAAGGCGGACCCTGCAGCCCTCGCGTGCCAGCTTTTCGGCTATCCCAAGGGCGATCCAGTCGGATGTCCAGTCCGCGACAAGAACAGAGGCGCCAATCTTGTTGGTCCCATCGAGGACTTGCCAAGCGTCAACAATGTTGGCTTCTTCAGCGCCTTCGATGGTCGGCCAGTATGGTGTTGCGCCACAGGCCAGAATGATCTCGTCGGGGGCGTAGCTGTCGATCACGTCCAGGTCTGCGGCTTGGTTGCATAGGACATGAACGCCCGCACGCTCCATTTCATGAGACAGGTTTGTGATAATTCCGGAGAATTCTTCGCGCCCGGGCAACAGGTGTGCTTTATTTGCCTGGCCACCCAAACGATCTTCGCGCTCCATCAATGTGACCTGATGGCCGCGGCTTGCCGCAACGGAGGCCGCTTTCATACCTGCCGGACCACCACCAACAACCAGAACTTTTTTCGGCGCTGTGGTAGGTTCCATATTTCCGTATTGTAATTCACGCCCCGCTACCGGGTGCTGAATACACGAAATGGGAACACCTTCTTTAACATGACCGATACAGGCTTGGTTACAGCCAATACAGGCGCGTATGTCATCGATCTTGGAGTGCATGGCTTTGTTGGGCATGTCCGGATCGCAGATCATCGCGCGGGTCATGCCGCACAGATCAGCTTCGCCGGAATGGATCATACTTTCAGCAATTTGTGGCTGGTTAATCCGCCCCGTGACAATCACCGGGTTAGAGAAAACTTCCTTAGCTTGTGCTCCCAGTGAACTGGTGTAACCGTGTTTGTACTCCATAGAGGGTACAATATGGGTCGCGCCTTGGTTTGTTGCAGACGATCCGGCCACAATGCTGAGATAGTCAAGATCATCGCTAAAGGCGGCAATGGCAGCCAGAGCTTCTTGTTCTGTCATGCCGCCAGAACTTTTTTCATCAATGGACATTCGCATACCAATGGCCAAACCCGTGCCAACCTTCGATCGAATGGATGCAATAACGTCTTTGAGGAAACGGAGCCTGTTGTCTTCTGATCCGCCGTATTGATCAGTGCGGGCATTGAGGGATTGGCTTAGGAACTGGGCAGGTAGATATCCATGGCTCGCAACAATTTCAACGCCATCAGCGCCGGCCTTGGCCATCCGGTGGGCGGCCTCACCATAGCCACTGATGATCTCTTCGATCATGTGGGCTGACATTTCACAGGGAACCGTGCGAAAACGCTCGCTGGGGGTCGCCGATGGTGCGTACGCAAGGGCAGGTGCTCCATCCATGCTGGCAGAGACTTCCCGGCCCGGGTGAAATAACTGCCCAAAGACTTTGGCGCCGTGGGCGTGGCATGCTTCGACGACACTGCGGTAACCCGAAATAAAATCATCGTTCGTGGCGATCAACAAATACGGCGTGTAATATGCTGTGTGATGAACCGCCGCTACCTGTGTGATAATTAGTCCACATCCACCTGCCGCCCGGGCAGTGTGATAGGCGATGAGTTTATCATTCACCAGTCCGCTCGTAGACAAAATAGTGTCATGACCGGTCGAGACGATACGGTTCTTTATCTCGCAAGACCCCAGCTTGATTGGTGAAAACAAATTTGGAAAGGTCATCTCGGCATATCTCCTCGGCTTGTGGACTTTCATCATCGTCTACTTTTGCCCGGGTGTTCCAGTCCCATTACCTTATTTCAGTAATATAATATAGAAGACGTCACCAACATAACTTGTCGAGGCCCTATATCGGCCCTTCGCAACACGATATTATTCAAGCTGGTTTTCCCCTTTTAGCGATGGCGTATGAGTATCTCAAAGGGCAAAAAACTAAATTCCGAATGGTTGCTTATGGTTACAAGCAGAAGCGATCAACACCCGACAAGGTTGTCCGGTCTTGGCGGATAAAGAGAAGCCATCGCGAAATTTTCTCGGTATGGGTCAACGGTTTTTGCTTTATGAGTCAAACCACATTAACACCACCGACCGGTTACTTGTTGGCGTAAGGATTATCGCCTTTGCGCAGGAAGATGCGGATTGGCGTCCCGTCCAGTCCAAAATCATCACGCAGGCCATTTTCCAGATACCGACTGTAAGACCCGGGCAATTTGTCGGCCCGGCTCGAGAAGATGGCAAACGTTGGCGGGCGTGTCTTGGCCTGGGTCATATAGCGCAGGCGAATGCGTTTACCGTTCACGGCGGGTGGCGGGTGACCTTCGGTCATGTAGCCGAGCCACCGGTTCAATTCACCCGTTGAAATTCGCACATTCCATGTATCGTATATGCCGAACACGGCGGGCATGAGCTTGTTGATGCCCTTGCCGGTTAGGGCAGAGAACGTTACCACAGGGATGCCGCGAACCTGGGGCAGGGATGTTTTAAGGCGATCTTCCACTCGCTTCAGTGCCATGGCCCGGTCATCAACTGAATCCCATTTGTTCAGGGCAAGGACCAGGGCGCGGCCCTCGTTGATGACTTGCGAGGCAATGGTCAGGTCTTGTTTCTCCAAACCCTCGTTTGCATCCAGCACCAAGACCACAATTTGTGCATAGCGAATGGCACGGATGGAATCACTGGCCGACATGGATTCCAGTTTCTCGGAAATACGGGCTTTTTTGCGTAAACCCGCCGTATCAACCAATTTGACCTCACGGCCTTCCCAAATCCAGTTGGTCGCAATGGAGTCTCGGGTAATACCGGCCTCGGGTCCGGTCAGCATGCGATCTTCTTTCAGCAAGCGATTGACCAGTGTGGATTTACCCACGTTGGGGCGACCAACGATAGCCAACTGTATGGGACCGGCATGGTCTTCAAGGCCCCCCTCTTCAAGATCACAGTCTTCCATCTCGATCAGCTCGTCCGGATTGCTGGGCTCATCACCGATTTCAGGTTCATCTTCGTGGATATTCTCAAACGGTAGCAGAGCCTCATAAAGCTCTGCCAGGCCTTCACCGTGTTCGGCTGAAATGCCAATAGGATCGCCTAACCCAAGGCCGTAGGATTCGTACAGCCCGGCTTTTGCGGCATTGCCTTCACACTTGTTCGCGACCAGTAGAACCGACACAGTATGGCGTCTCAGCACATCGGCGAAGTACTCATCAAGTGGTGTGATGCCCGCACGGGCATCGATCAGAAACAGGACCACATCCGCATCATCAAGCGCTTGGGAGGATTGCTCCCACATGCGGCTTTCCAGGCCTTCTTTGGCCATTTCCAGGCCGGCTGTGTCGACAATCGTAAAGTTTAGATCACCGATACTGCCTTGACCTTCACGGCGGTCGCGGGTGACACCCGGGGTGTCATCGACGATCGCCAGCTTTTTACCCGCGAGGCGATTGAACAGGGTCGACTTGCCCACATTGGGGCGGCCTACAATGGCCAGGTTAAATGACATGGTACGTGTGCCTTACCGGTGATCCGGATTATCAATGATACGCGACGACAGATGCGTTATCAGCAAGGAAGTAAATAGTGCCATCGGCCAAAATGGGTGGCACGGAAATATCGTCGGGCAATTCAATGCGGCCGAGCAGGCTGCCGCTGTAGGGTGAAATAGCCCAGGCCTCACCGTGAGACCCGGTCACGATCAACCGATCGCTGGCTAAAATAGGGCCGCTCCAGACGATGGGATTTTCACGATCATCCGGGTCTTCAAATCGGGGCAGACCGCGAACCCAGTAAATACGACCGTCTTTGCGGGATAGGACGGCGATTTCTGCATCGTTGGTCAGAATGTAAATGTATTCACCGGCAACCCACGGCGTGCCCATACCACCCAATTCCCGGTCCCATATACGTTGACCGGTAGCCAGATCGATGGAGGCCATGACGCCGCCGTGACTTACGGCGATAACACGGCCCCGATCAATGACGGGATTGCCGCGAATATGGGAAAGCGTGGAAACGGCGTCGGTACGGCGGATGGCTGTCAGACTGTCGGACCACAGTACGTTGCCTGATTCCAGATCAAGTGCCACAAGCTCGCCAGACGAATATGGTGCGATAACAACACTGCCTTCAACCGCCGGGCTACCACCGCCAAGTATGTTTGCCGACTCGCCAATACCAGCGTGGGTCCACAAAGTTTCGCCAGTGTCGGCATTAAGCGCTACCAGGCGATTATCGATGGTAATCGCAAATACTCGACCACTTCGCACAGTAGGTGCTGAGCGCATAGGGCCTCGCACGTATTCGCGCCAAATTTCTTCACCCGTGGTGGCATTCAGGGCGATAACGTCGCCAAAACCGGTGGTCACAAAAACGCGACCCTTGTAATAGGCCAGACCGCCAGAAATATGGCCATCATCTTCCTCAATTTCCGGAGCTAACCCCTTGGACCACAGCTTGTCGCCATTGTCGGCTTGCAATGCTGTCACGCCGGAATCTGCATCCAGCGCAAATACCATGCCGCCGGCAACAATAGGGGTACTGACAATACGGTTTTCATCCGATGCACCAGTGCCCACATCAGCTCGCCAGCGCTCGCCAATGGTGTCGGCCGTTTGCATGTGATGCATGGCGTGATTGGCATAGCCACCGGATTGCGGCCAGTCCTTATTCGGTGATGGGGCTGGTAACAGAATTTGTGCACCAGCCAGTTCAGGATCGGCATTGATAGTACGCTGGTGCAGCAAGACCGCCACGCGTTCGCCGGGAAGAAAAATTTCATCTTCCGTGATGAACAATTCACAGGCACTGACCGTCAGAACGGTAAGGATCAGAAGAAACTGGCGGGTCATTCGGCTACTCCAACTCAAACTTCTGATATCACGATTGGCCCCGAGGGTGACCCAGGGCAGCGAGTAGTTCCTTCGCACGCTGCTGGGTACCTGCGGGTGCCGTGGTATCTGACGACAGGGCCGCCAAAATCTCAATAGCCTTGTCCATATTGCCAGCCGAAATCAGTGCCAGCGCGCTCAGCTCCCGTGCCGTGTGACGCCATGGGTTCGCGGCGTCGGTGATGGGGGCCAGGTTGGCCACCAACTCATCGGCATTCGCGGTATCCATAGAATTCATGGTGGCCAGAACAACGGCTAAGTCCCGGTATTCAGCCGGCACATCCATATCACCAGCAATGGCGGTATAGGCCTGGACTGATGCGGCTTGGTCGTTTTGCTTGGATAATAGTGCGGCAAATCGGAACTTCGCCAGGGTCTGATACCCGGTTGTGCCATTTTCAGCCAGAGCGATGAGCTGTGTTTGAGCGGCTTCCATATCACCGGCGCTGGCGGCTGAAATGGCTGCTGAGAATTGCTGTCCACTGGCGATACGCTGAGACAGATCGTAAGACTGCCAGCCCTTGTAACCGGCGACGGATACCACCAGCAAGATTGCAGCGGCGATCACGTGTTTGCCGTACCGCTTCCAAAGCTTTTCGTAATGTTCCTGGCGTATCTCTTCGTCAATCTCGCGAAGTAAGCCTGTGTCTGAATCTTCTGCCAATTTAGTGTCCGCCATCAATAGGGAAAATCTTGCGGTAAAATAGTGAGTCCACTACCAGAACGCAAACACCGAAACGCCGGAATTGCCGGAAATCAGGCATTTAGAGGATGTTTTAGTCCCGCCACTTGATGGAACATCCGATGCTGGCGGTTTGTTCTGCCGGTCCGCGCCCGGTTTCGGCAATCTGAATCATCGCTTCACGCAACTCTCGGGTTGATGAGGGGGCCGAGAAATCAGAGCCAGACGAATCGAACCTGCCTCGGTACTGCAATTGCATATCCCGGTTAAAGCCAAAGAAATCAGGGGTGCAAATAGCGTCATAGGCCTGTGCCGTGGCTTGCGGCTCGTCATAGAGATAGGGGAATCCGAACCCGTTTTTCGACGCAAACAGTTGCATGTTCTCAAAGGAATCCGCCGGATAGGTGGTGGCATCATTGGCGCTGATGGCGGCGACGCCGATCCCGGCAGACTGGATTTCGGCGCAATCGGCAACGAGCTTTCCAATGATGGCCTTCACATAGGGGCAGTGATTGCACAAAAAAATTACGAGTGTACCCTTCTCTCCCTGTATATCTTGCAGAGAATAGAATTTTCCATCAACGCTAAGTAATTGAAAATCAACGGCTTTCCAGCCAAATTCACAGACTGTTGTCGTCATTGCCATTTTTGACCTCGATTGATTTTGCGATTATCTAATCCATTGAAATATAACAAAACTCAAAAATTAAGATAGTATACAAATGTGGAGTGGTGGATAACAAAGATCCTATACAGTTTTACGCAGAGGTCCTTTTTTAACGCTTTTCTAAAACAGGTCCACACACTCGCTCAATCTCTGCCACTGCATCAATGATTCTTTGGCGGAATGCATCTAGATTGTCTCCGTCTGAGTGGTCCCAAATAACCTCTTGATGTCGTTGCCTAAGGTTAACGGGATAATCGTGCTCACCAGCATGATTGATCAACATGCTGACAGCACTTGATATCTGATTCCGAACAACAGTAAATGTTTGTAGTGCTTCTTGAGCTTCCTCACCAAAGTATGCGCGAAACATAACTTTTGTTTTGCGAAGACGGGCAAATAATTCGTCGCCTTCAGATAAACGTGAAACACGCGAATAATATGAGTCATTGCGACGTTGAATATTTTCTTCCTCATTTTCGCGGTTTGGGCGATCTTCTCCTTCTCCACCCCAAGAAGCGGGATGACGAGACCACTCAATAAGGCCCTCCAGTTCATATGCTAAAACTAGAGCCTCTTCAGCTAATTCGATTTTCTTTTTGCCCAATAAGTGGGTTCGCCAAGAAGTCAGGCCTTTAAAAGCTGGATAGGCAACCGCAACCACAGCAATGGCTTGAATGATAGAAGTGATTTCAACAATCGTTATGGTGCAAAGCCAATTCCACATCGTGAAAACTCCTTAAATTACTGAAAATACTGAAAACTGTTAAATTAAGAAAGTATACAAACGTGCTTACACATGAACATTATCAGCGTGCCATTGTCGCCAGTCACATCGGCCAGACTGTACGATTTCCCATCCACGCCGGGCAGAGTGAAATCAGGCGCTTTCCAGCCAAAATCACATACTGGTGTATCGAGAGCGGGCATGTTCGGGACTCCTTGTTCGCGTGCAATGGCCGTAATTTAACCTGTTTTTAACCACGATGCTATTATGGTGCATCTGTAGTGGTCCACCGCGTTTTAGAAAAGCCCAAATCCAGATGAAAATACGCCGCAAGATCAAAAAAACGAGAGCCGTGGTGCTGATGGTTGGCACCATGTCATTGGCCGGGTGCACCGGCGAGTTGATTGCCATTGAAGGGGTCTCTGCGGCGATCTTTGACAAGACAGCCAGTGACCATGTGGTATCCTTGTTCAGTGGCAAGGACTGCTCATTCCTTCGCGTGGAGCAGGACAAGTCCTACTGCGTGGAAGACGCCAAAGTTGTGAAGCAGTCCCATCTGTATTGTTATCCAACCCTGGGTGCGACCACCTGTTATACGGAACCGGACCCCCAGCGTGCACCAAGTGAGCGTATCGGTTATATTGACGAGTCTGATCCTTATCAATAACCCCGATAAACGGTAACCTATTGCACCCGATATGGCTGGAGGCTAAAAGGCCCCAGTATCCGAAATCGTATCCAAAATCATTTCCACCGAATTTGGACATCAATCCATGCGACTGGTATTTGCACTTCTTTTCTTAGGGCTTTTGGCTTCGGCCTGGGCGGCCAATATCTTTCTCGGCGGCTTGGCGGAAGAAGAAGATGCGCGCATTCGCCGTGAGCATGCTGAAAAAGTAGCGGTGCTGGCACCACCGGCTGAAGGCGGTAGCGCCAATGCGCAGTACAAGCTGGGTGTTCTCTATTTAACCGCCCACGAACTTGTCAGAGACCCAGGCTTAGCCTTCGAGTGGTTTAGCCGTTCCGCGTCCAGTGGCCATGCTGAGGCCCAGTACAATCTGGCCCGCCTGTATGAGTTAGGCGAAGGTGTGCAGCAGGATTATGGCTTAGCGGCCCGGTGGTATGGCCGCAGTGCCGAACATGCTAACCATGCCGAGGCGCAGTATGCATTGGGTCAGCTGAATTTCCGCGGGTTAGCACCCGGCCACAGCCGCCCTAAAGCCCTTAAATGGTTCAGGCGCGCGGCTGAGGGCGGCCAACCAGTTGCCCAATTTTTGGTCGGGCGTATGTTTGAATCCGGATGGGGCGTTCGCAAAGACGCCATCAAGGCGTATATGTGGTACAGCCTTGCCGAACGGGGCCGGGATCGCGTGCTGTCGGAAAACAGTGAGTATGATCCCACCAAAGCCCGAGAGCACCTGGCTATGGCTATGAACCAGAGTCAGCGTGATTCAGCCGTAAAACAGGCAAAAATCTGGCTTGCCGCACATTAAAGCGGCGTTTTCAATTGACGCTTGGCTGCACGGGTATTAGACAAAACCATAAGCTGTAACCTCGTTGCAGCATTTCAATTTTCGACCCGAACAGGAGTGCCAACGTGGCCAGTCTTAAAGCCGTTACCTTTGACTTGTGGGAAACATTGATCGCCGATGATTCTGATGAACCTCGGCGTAAGGAAATGGGGCTGCGTACCAAGTATGACGAGCGCCGCCATATTTTGTGGGAAGCCCTGAACGCGGTTGAGCCGATCTCACAGGAATCAGCCTATCAGGCTTATAGCGTGGCTGACGCCGCGTTTATCAATCTGTGGCAGGGACATTCCGTTACGTGGTGGCTGGAAGAACGCGTCGATGTGATTCTCAAAGGTCTTGATCGCACGTTGCCGGCTGATGCCAAGCAAGGCGTCATCGATGCCCTTGGCGCACTGGAGGTTGACGTGCCGCCTGACGCGATTGAGGGCGCGCGCGATTGCCTTGCCGATCTGGCCGGTCGCTACAAGCTGTGCATCGCATCCGATACCATCGTCACGCCAGGTACTGGTCTACGTCAGCTTCTCGACGGTCATGGCTTGAAAGAGTTCTTTTCCGGCTTCGCGTTTTCTGATGAAGCAGGCCATTCCAAACCGCACCGGGACATGTTTGATTCCGCGTCGTCCCAACTGGGCATTCCGCTGAACGAAATGGTGCATATTGGTGACCGTGATCATAACGACGTAAAGGGCCCACAAGCCCTTGGCATGAAGGCAGTTTTGTTTACGGCGACGCGAGCCCATGACAAGGATATCACCTCAGCCGACGCAATCTGCGAGCGCCATGTGGACTTGCCGGGTATCATTGATCAACTGGCAGCAAGCTAAAACCGGAGGGCACCATGGCATTGAATCCAAGATTTCTGGTTATTGACGGATACACCAAGTCCGCTCGTGATGAGCTTGAGGCGGGCGGTGCTACGTCTGCGGGTGTGCAGTATCAGAACATGCTGATCCATCACGCGCCGGGCGCAAGCGTGGATATAATCTATCCCTGTGACGTGGGCGACGATTTACCTTCCGGCACGGATCTCGCAAGTTATGACGGCATTGCGTGGACCGGATGCAGCTTGTGTGTGTTCGAAGATAAACCCGAGGTCCGGGCTCAGATCGAATTGGCCCGCGCGGCGTTTCGGGTACAGGTGCCAGGTTTTGGCAGCTGCTGGGCGGCTCAAATTGCCGTTGTTGCCGCTGGCGGCCTTGTTCAGGCCAACCCCAATGGCCGGGAAATGGGCTTTGCGCGGAAAATTCAGCTGACACCGGAAGGTCTCGGCCATCCTATGTATGCCGGTAAGCCCGGTGTGTTTGATGCCTATATCAGCCACGTTGACGAAATCACTCATTTGCCCGCAGGCGCCATCAGCCTCAGCGGTAACGCGTTCACGGCAATTCAGTCCGTGTCGGTTATACACGAGGGCGGCGTGTTCTGGGGGCTACAATATCACCCCGAATATGACCTGCGCGAGATGGCGCGTCTGACCTGGTGCCGGATTGAAAAGCTTATGGAGCTGGGTTTCTTCAATTCCCGTGAGGCCGGGGAAGAGCACGTTCGTCTGTTGGAAACCTTGCATCAGGACCCATCACGGACCGACGTCGCGTGGTTGCTTGGGGTTGATGATGACATCCTGAACCGTGATGTGCGTCAGCTGGAAGTGAAGAACTGGATCGACCAGCTCGTCATCCCCACCATGATGAAGCGTCGTTAGGACCTGATTTGTCGAACAATCCTCATATCCTGCTTCTGGAAGCAAACCCGGCGGTCAATTGCGATAGGGCTGTATCCTTCGGCGCGGTTGCGGCAGGTGAACGTTATGCCATCTCGCTGCGCAGCGCATGCCCCGAAATCCAGATCACCAAGGCGTATGGGGCTGATTTGGACAAGGTCTTACCCAGCGGTGTGGAACTGGCGGCTTATGATGGTGTGGTTATTGGTGGGTCAGGTTTACATGCTTATCACTCAGATGAGAACGTAACCCGCCAGATTGAATTTGCACGATCTGCGTTTGAAGCGGGTGTTCCCATTTTGGGTAGTTGCTGGGGGTTGCAAATTTCTGTTCTGGCCGCCGGTGGTGTTGTGCGGCCCTCACCTTTCGGTCGTGAAGTTGGCATTGGCCGAAAAATCACCCTTACACCTGAAGGCTCAGGCCATCCGTTATTTGCGGGTAAGTCATCGGTATTTGATTCGCCCTGCATCCACCTGGATGAAGTCACGCATGTGCCCTCAGGCGGTACCGTGCTGGCCACGAACCGGCATACCCGGATACAGGCATTGTCATTCCAGCACTGTGGTACTGATTTCTGGGGGGTTCAGTATCACCCGGAATTCAATCTGTTTCACTTGAGCCGCCTGAACACTATGTACGGCGAGATGATGGTAGAAGGCGGTTATCATCAGGATCTGGACGCCGTCACCAGGCATTCGGGCGAAATGGAGACCCTGGCCGCAGACCATACCCGATCTGATCTGGCCTGGAAGCTGGGCCTGGATCAGGACGTTCTCAGCGACGAAATCCGTACGCTGGAAATTCGGAACTGGATTGAGTTAAAAGTCATGGCGCGTAAAGCGGCCAGAGCGTAATCAGAGCGAAATCAGAGGTTAGCTCGCACGGATTACTGATCCGTAACGCAGCGAACAGTCCATTTATTCATTTCATGAACAGTGAATTCCTTAGGGCCATATGGGCCGGGTACGCTGGCCGGTGATCGCAGTCCCTGTTGCTGAACCGGACCGATGGCGTTGTCTTCTTCAATGCCGGTGATCCAGCGGTGGAAGTATTTTTGCGACTCAGCCTCGAAACTGTCCAGTGCCACGGTACCGGATGGGAAACAGAATGCCACCCGCACCTGGGTCTGTTCGGGTGAGACGGGGTGAAAGGTCACACACCACATGGAATCCTGGGAGCACGCGAACTGGGTGTTTGGATACAGCATGGTGAAGTAGGTACCATCATCGGTCGGTGAATTGAGCGTGGCGATGTGTGGAAGAACCGAAGTTTCACCCGGCAATATAGATAACGACGTTTCACTGGCAATAAACAGGGCACACCACCGGCCCAAAGTTTCAACCGGTACTGAGTGCTGCTGGCCCAAAGAATTCGAGTGCACGACGCCTGTGTGATATTCTTCAAGAGCATTCTCGGCGAGAACTTTCCAGTTACACGCGATGTCATAGGTTTCGCGCCGTACAACCCGCATGGCGCCAAAATCATGGCCTTCGAAACGTGATGTAAAATCACCCAGATAGTCCGTCAGTGCGGGTAGCTCGCCATTTGAGGTGACCCACATAAAGCCACCATATTGTTCCACCCGGAATGGAATTAGCCCCCAGTCTTCTTTGCAAAATTCAGGCATTTCTTCCATGGCCGGTGCGCCCCGTAAATTACCTGAATGCTCGTACGTCCAGGCGTGATAGGGGCAAACAATCGTTGCGCAATGGCCTTGGCCGTTTTCAAGTAATCGCGCACCACGGTGTCGGCATGTGTTGGCAAACGACCGGATTTCTCCGTCTTTGCCGCGAATGACGATCACCGGTCCAATAACCAAATCCACGGCGATATATTGTCCGGGTTCCGCAATCTCGCTTTCGTGACCGATGAAATGCCAGTTGGAATGGAAACACCGTTCCATTTCACGCTGAAAGAACGAAGCGTCGGTATAACACCAGGCGGGTAGGGTTCGCGCAGAACCGAAATCTGCCAGCGTTTCTGCGTAATGCGCGGGGTCGAATAAATCGTCCATTTCTGAAGCGCTCATGAGGTTAGCTTTCTCGCTGTATGTCACCATGTGTTCGTATAAGTGACGGTATTTCGGCATCGGGCATCTGTCCACTCCTCATGGAGAAATCAGGTAAGAATTGACTGGTAAAGCGACCATCGCAGCGCGATTAATTTGAGGGCCGACATTATCAATACGAGAACATTCTCGAAGTGGGGCGTCAGAACGGGAAATCTTGTCATCTTAATGTAAGGTGAACACCTTAAGTCATTGAAATAAAAGGATTGTCATTTCTGGCACGTTCGTTGCATTATATATTGTACAAACAGTTTTCTGTTTACGGGTGCCGATACGTTAATCGGTGCGGGTTCGAGGCAGTAAGTAGAAGTCTCGGGTAATAAGCAGGTGGTTTTGACTCTCCCCCGCGCTTGCCTGCCAGGACCTGTTTCTCTCCCTCCCCTAAAAACTGGTGTTTGTCGTTGATACGGGTTGCTATAACCAATCAATGACAAACACACATTTTAATGAATACGGTGAAATCCGTTCGGTTGTCCTCCGCCACGCGCGGGATGCCTTTGGCTCGTCGGCCAGAATCGATTTACAGTGGCAGGACCTGAATTACCTTTCCAAACCTGATGCCAATACCGCTGTGCAGGAATATGAGACCTTTTCTTCGCTGGTGTCTTCGTCCGGGGCCCAGGTTCATTACCTGCCCGCTGATGATGCTTTGACGCTGGATGGCATCTACGTGCGCGATGCGGCCTTCCCGGTACCGGGTGGCATGGTTATGTGCAATATGGGTAAGCCTGCCCGTTCGGGCGAGCCATCGGCAATGGCGGCACAACTGGACGAACTCGGCATCCCGGTCAAGGGGTTCATTGAAGGTGAGGGACGGCTTGAAGGCGGTGACGTATTCTGGCTGGATGATGAAACCGTTGTGGTGGGGGAAGGCTATAGAACCAACGCAGAAGGTATCCGACAATTGGGTGCATTTCTGGGGCCCGATATCGAGCTTAAGGTCGTGCCGTTACCCCACTGGGTAGGCCCGTCCGATGTGTTTCATTTGATGTCCATGATCAGCACCATTGATAAGGACCTGGCCGTGGTCTATTCGCGTACCATGCCGGTGCCGTTCCGGAACTGGTTGCTGGACCGCGGATTGGAATTGATTGAAGTGCCCGATGAAGAATTCGATTCCATGGGCTGTAATGTGTTGGCCATTCGGCCGCGCGAAGTCGTGGTGGTTCCGGGCAACCCGGTAACGAAGGAACGCCTGATTGCCGCTGGTGTCACCGTGCACGAATATGCCGGTGATCATATCAGCCTGAAAGGCTTGGGCGGCCCAACGTGTCTGAGCCGCCCATTAGTTCGGGCCTAAAGATCCAGGCTGCCTTCCATCGAAGCGGCCAAAATTTTGTACATCTCGGCTTTGCCCGCCTTGACCGGATTGCCACCTGTTGATGGATCGGCTTCGGCCTTTTCGGCAACCTCGTCCATGCGGTCTTCGGTGACACCCAGCTCTGCGGCTGTATGGGGTACGTTGAACTCAGCCCGCAAATCCATGACCCAATCCAGCATGCCGTCGAATGATGCGTCGGCCAAGCCGATGAAGCTGGCCACGCGGCCCATCTTTTCGTCAATAGCCGGGCGGTTGAACATCATCACATAGGGCATGAAGACGGCATTGGTGAGGCCGTGGTGGGTATCGAAAATAGCCCCCACGGGGTGGGATAGAGAGTGAACCGCCCCTAAACCTTTCTGAAATGCCGTGGCACCCATGGCGGCCGCGGCCATCATATGGCTGCGCGCTTCCAGGTCTGATCCGTCTTTGACGGCTTTCGGTAACCAGTCATGGATAAGGCGCAATCCTTCGACGGCAACGCCTTCTGCCATGGGGTGGTAACCGGGTGCGCTGTAGGCTTCCAGACAATGCGCCAACGCGTCCATACCGGTGGCTGCCGTGATATGCGCAGGTAATCCGGCGACCAGTGCCGGATCACAGATCACAATGCTGGGCACCATGGTGGGGTGGAAGATAATCAGTTTATTGTGGGTTTCTTCGTTGGTGATTACGGAGGCTCGGCCCACTTCGGAACCGGTGCCGGATGTCGTCGGTACCGCAATGATGGGCGGTACGGCATCCGCATTGACCCGGGTCCAGTTGTCGCCCACATCTTCGAAATCCCAAATGGGCAGGGTTTGACCAACCATCAGGGCTACTGCCTTACCGGCATCAAGGCCCGATCCACCACCAAAAGCGATAACGCCGTCATGGCCGCCCGCTTTGTAGGCTTCGACACCGGCGCTGATATTCTGGCCGATGGGGTTAGGCTTAATGTCGCTGAATACATCTGTGGGTATACCGGCGGCTTCGTTTGCGGCAACGGCCTCTTTCACCATGGGCAAGCCTGCTAAACCGGGGTCGGTGACCAGCAGCGGGCGTTTCATGCCTAGTTCGCGGCAGCTATCGGCCAGTTCTGAAATACGGCCAATGCCAAAACGCATGGCGGTGGGATAATGCCAGTTTCCAACGAGATCAGTCATTTCGGGTTCGTTCCTTAAAGAGTTGTACGGAGGTGGAAAGATTTAGGTCGGGTCAAATGCTCATAACCCAACGTTGATAAGGTGCAACCGCGCCCGGAATCTTTGACACCGGTCCAGGCCAACGCCGGGTCCAGATAATCACACCGGTTCATAAACCATGTGCCGGTTTCAATGCGGTCACCAATAGAAATAGCGGCCTCTACATCGGAGCTCCAGATCGCAGCGGTAAGGCCAAATTCACTGTCGTTCATCAATTGAATGGCTTCTTCGTCCGAAGATACCTTCATGATGCCCACCACAGGGCCAAAGCTTTCTTCGCTCATCACCCGCATGGAATGGTTCACATCCACCAACACCTGTGGCGCCAGATAAGGCGAGCCCACTGCATCGGCGGCGAATGTGGATGCATCCACCAGTGCCTTGGCGCCTTGGCTAACGGCCTCGTCGATTTGTCCGCGAACAAACTGGGCAGCAGATGTTTTAACCAAGGGCCCCAGATTGGTTTCCGCTTCAAGCGGGTTACCCAGGTTAAACTGGCTTACCAGATCAGCAACGCCGCTGACAAAACCATCATACAGGCTGTCGTGGACATAAATGCGTTCAATGCCACAGCACGACTGGCCGGAGTTGAAGAACCCGCCATCTACCAGGTTTTCAATCGCGTGGGCCAGATCAGCATCATGGCGCACGTAAGCGGGATCTTTGCCGCCTAATTCAAGCCCCACACCGATAAACCGGCCAGCGGCGGCACGTTCCACCATGTTGCCACCGGATACGGAACCAGTGAAGCCGACGAAATCCACTTCGGGGGCCTGAATGACACGCTCGGTATCGGCGTGGGTCAGATGCAGGTATTGGAATACGCCTTCGGGCATGCCTGCTTTCTGAAACATCTCAGCGTAGCGTTCCGCACACAATGGCGTCTGGGCAGAATGCTTCAGGATAACGGCATTACCAGCCATGAGGGCAGGAATGATAGCATTTACAGAAGTAAGATATGGGAAATTCCATGGTGCGACAATGAAAGCAACACCCAGCGGCACACGGCGAATAAAGCGGGTGAAACCTTCTTTTTCAGGCACGCTGATATCGCCTAGTGCGGATTCTGCTACGCTGATCATATGGCGGGCGCGTTCTTCTAGGCCGCCAATCTCGCCGGGCGCAGAGCTGATGGGGCGTCCCATCATCCAGCTGAGTTCTTCAGCAACGCCTTCTTTTGATTCGATAAATCCGTCAATCGCACGACTGCAAATGGCGGCGCGATCAGCAACAGACGTTTGCTGCCACGCAATTTGCGCCTTTTTGGCGTCTTCCAGTGCTTTCGATATTTGCGCCTCGGTGGCGTAGTTGCGTTCAACATAAACGCTGCCATCAACGGGGCTGATTGTTTTAAGGGTATCGCTCATGGTGGCTCCTGGGGTTTCGTTAAATGTCACGGTTTTGTTGGTTTGTTGGACGTGAGAACTGTCTGCGCCCGCATATTTAAATCTGTTATAGCGTACCAAACTATGAGGCAAAAGAAAGCCCGCGATCAGTCAAGATCACGGGCTTTTTGTGTTTTTGACGGGAACGATGTTATCCCCATGTCATCCCCATGTCATCCCCAGGGAAGAGAGAACGTTTTCACGTTGGTATAGCTCTTCATGGCTTCCACGACGCCTTCCTTGTAGCCCAGGCCAGAATCCTTGATGCCGCCAAACGGTGACATTTCGATACGATAGCCGGGGACTTCCCATACATTCACGGTGCCGGTTTGAAGTTGGGCGATACATTTCTGGATGTATTCCCAGTTCTGGGTGCAGATGCCCGATGACAAGCCAAAGGCAGTGGAATTAGCCACTTCGATGGCATCATCGATATCTTTGACGCGGATGATGGGGATGGGCGGGCCGAAGGTTTCTTCCAGTACCAATTCACAATCAGCGGGGACGTGATCGAGAACGGTGGGTGAGTAAACCGCCCCCTGACGATCGTTGCCGTAAAGCAGCTTGGCGCCCTTTTCGATGGCGTCATTGACGCGGGCTTCGAACATCTTGGCGGCCCCTTCGTGGACAACCGTGCCCACATCGGTTTCGGGGTCCATAGGATCACCATATTTGATCAACTTGGCACGTTTGGTGACCAGTTCGGCAAACTCATCGGCCACACTTTCGACGCACAGGATGCGTTTAACAGCGGTGCAGCGTTGGCCTGAGTTCTTGGTGGCACCCAGTACGGCCATATCGGCGGCTTTAACCAGATCAGCATCTTCCATGATGATCAGCGGGGCGTTTCCGCCCAGCTCCAACACCGTACGACGGTAACCGGCATTCTCAGCAATCATCTTGCCGACCGGAACACCACCGGTGAACGTCACCAGATCGGCATGTTTGTTGGTGATCATTTCCATACCCAAATCTTCGGGCAGGCCGGTCACAACCGAAAACATTTCTGGTGGCAGGCCAGCGTCATACAGAATATCAGCTAGCAATAACGCTGTCAGCGGGGTGAGCTCGGTTGGTTTCAGCACCATGCAGTTGTTGGTGGCGATTGACGGTGCCACTTTGTGTGATGGCATGTTCAACGGGTGGTTAAACGGTGTGATCGCCGAAATCGCATTCAGCGGATCACGCGTGGTGAAAATCCGGCGCTGTTTGCCGTGCGGTGTAATGTCGCAGGAGAACGCTTCGCCATCATCGAGGATAGCCAACTGACCGGCCAACGTGAACACGTCATAGGCGCGGCCTACTTCGTAGATGGAATCCTTTTTACAAATGCCGCATTCAGCGGTGATCAGATCGGAAATCTCTTCTTTACGGGATTCGAGAAGCTCGCCCACGGTGAACAGAATTTTCTGACGATCATATCGGGTCAGGGTTGGCTTATAGTTCGCCGCGATCTCGAATGCTTCGCGAACCTGTTCCTGCGTGGCACGCGGGGCTGTGCCCACCACGTCGCCGTTATAAGGATTGATGACCTCGAATACGCGGTCTGAATCTACTTTCTTGCCCGCGATGCGCATGGGCTCGTGCCGGGGGGATGACTGTTGGGTGGCGCTCATGAAGCGATCCTTTCATTGGTACCGGCCAGATCGTTCATGGCCATATAGAAGATGTCGAAATTCCGAAGTCGCAAATCGGCGGTGGATTTGGTAACAGGTCTGCTGAACAATAGCGGAACGGTTTGTTCAGAGATGCCGCCGTGAGATCTCAAAGGCTCTTTAAGACCGGTCAAGTCATGGCGGGCAGGGGCGGTGCCGAGGGCCGTGTCTTTCACCGACACAATGACAAGATCACCGACCTTGTCGTTAGGCAACTCAAATTTGGCGCAGGCATCGGCATTGCTGAGACAGGTTTCCACATTGGGCAGAGCCATAACTTGCGCACAGATTTCTTCCACGTTGCTACCATCAGGCAGGTATACCGTGGCATAGCCACCCAGCGCACCATGATGAACAACATAAGGGTCCGTGATCGGCAGGATAACCCGCGCGGCCCCTTCGCCCATCCAGTCATCGAAGACCTCTTGCAGGTAAATGACTTTGGGTTGTTTGTCGCCCGTGTTGTGCTTGGCACTCATGCCGTGATCGGCGGTGATGGCAAGTGTCGCTCCCATGTCCACCAACTGTGCCCAGTAACCATCCATCATGGCGTAGAAGCTGTTGGCCCCTTCTGATCCGGGGGCGTGCTTGTGCTGCACGTAGTCGGTGGTGGACAGGTACATGAGATCAGGACGGCGAGTGTTTAGCAACTTAACGCCGGCGGCGAAAATGAACTCGGACAAATCAGCGCTATAGACAGAAGGCACCGGCTTGCCAACCAGCTCAACTACACCGTCGATGCCGTTTGATTCCATAGTGGCCTGATCGGCGATTTCAGATGAAAAACAGATCGCCCGACCGCTGGCGAAATCCAGGCCGTGGCCCAACAAATTGCGCAGCTTGTCCTTGGCTGTCACCACGGCGACGGTGGCGCCTGCGTCGTGGAAGGCTTTAAAGATCGTATCGGCCGTCAGGTACTTCGGGTTATTCATCATCACTTCTTCACCCGTATCCGGATCGAGGATGAAGTTGCCGCAGATACCATGCACGGAAGGCGGAGCACCAGTCACGATGGACAGGTTGTTAGGATTGGTGAAGGACGGCACTACGCAATCGGCCCGAAGGTCAGCGCCACCCGCCAGCATTTTGGCGGTGAAGGGCATCACGCCTGCTTTGATGGCTTCTTCGATATAGGCAGGTTCTGATCCGTCTACACAAACCACGACAACCGGTGCCGTTGGCCATGGGTAATCACGTCCGTTGAGGGAAATCGAGTTTGGATGAGTCATAAAATGCTCTCAATTCATTCAGTAAGATTGCGTACGATTGGTTAAGCGGCTGCTGGAATACCAGTGGTTACGCCCATGTCACCCAGAATTCGTTTAATGACCTCAAGAACACCATTCATATGGGTCTCATCCAGGTTACCGATACAACCGATCCGGAAACTGGGGGCAACGGTCAGCTTGCCGGGGTAGATCACATAGCCTTCATCTTTCAACTGGTCATAAAACGAGTCGAAGTCAAAGGCCGGATCCGCGGGCATTTTGAAGGTCACGATAATCGGAGCCTGTAGTTCATCGGGCAGTAGTGTCTCAAACCCGAGGGCGCGCATGCCGGTGGTTAAAATTGTCCGGTTGTTGCTATAGCGTTTGTTGCGTGCTGCCAATCCGCCAGCCGCCAGGTATTGGGCAATGGCCGAATCAAAGGCGGCAATGACATGGGTCGGTGGTGTGAAGCGCCACTGTTTGTTGGCCTCCATGGTAACCCACTGATTGTGCAGATCCAGGGTCAGGGCGTGGGCATTGCCTTCGCAACCCTCCAGGACACTCTGACGGATGATGGCGAAGCCCATGCCGGGAATGCCTTCCAGACATTTATTGGAAGAGGCCAGGATAGCGTCAAAGTAAACGTCTTTGGCGCTGACGGGGATGGCACCAAAGGCGCTCATGGAATCGATGATCAGGCTGCGGCCATGGCTTTTCGTGATTTTTGCCACGTCAGCAATAGGGTTCAGGATACCCGATGTGGTTTCACAATGAATGACACATACATGTGTGATGTCTGCATCATTTTCCAGCGACGCGGTCAATGCGTCCAGATTAACCGGGGTATCTTCGGGTGTTTCATTGATGACGTAGGCACGATTAGCGTAATCGAGAATTTTGGTCATCCGTACGCCATACGCACCGTTGATCAGGATCAGTGCTTTGCCGTCGCGCGGGATGAGCGTGCCAAGTGCCGCTTCCACAGCAAACGTGCCGCTGCCTTGCAGGGGTACACAGACGTGGGTGCCTTCGGCGTCTGCAATCTTGACCAGATTGTCGCGAACCCGCGCATTCATTTCAATAAAGGACGCATCCCGTGAGCCCCAGTCATGCAGCATGGCTTCTTTGGTTTCCATGGTGGTGGTCAGTGGGCCGGGCGTGAGCAACCAGGGGTCTTGAGTTTGAGCAGTCATCGGACGTGTTCTCCAGTTGGACTATCGTAAAATTGAATGTTGCCGCACTATCGGGCATAATCGGGCAAAAAGCCACATTATAATTCCAGAATCTGTGTTTTTTTGAGTCGGCTAGACCTCTTGGGCGATGGCATCATCAATAATAGACAGGGCATGGTCCATATCTGCTTTGGTCGCGATCAGCGGAGGGTAAAGCGTTAGTACATTCCCCATGCTGGTCTTGAAACTGAGCCCGTTTTCCAGGCATCGGTAGAGAATGCGGTCGGCGGCGTCAGAATAGGGCTCTTTGGACTCTCTGTCTTTGACCAGATCCAACCCCATGATCATGCCCAAACCGCGCACATCGCCAATGATGGCGTGCCGGTCTTTCATATGGTGAAGCCGTTCAAGGCCGTAAGCACCGACGGTGGCGGCGTTCTCGATCAAGCCTTCGTCTTCGATAATTTGTATTGTGGTTAAGGCGGCGCGGCAACTCACCGGATTCTTTTCGTGCGTATAGTGACCGATGGCCAATTCATGGGCCACGTCCAGGTCCGGACGGGCAATCATGGCCGCGATGGGAATGATGCCGCCGCCGAGGCTTTTACCGGCAACCAGAATATCGGGGACCGTATCGAAATGCTCGCAACTGAACATCTTACCGGTTCGTCCCATGCCATTGGGGATTTCATCGAAAATCAGCAACGCGCCATGCTTGTTACAGGCCGCGCGAACCTGCCCCCAAAAACCGGGCGGCGGGACGATTGGCAGGGCACGAACGGGTTCAGCGATAACGGCGGCCACGTCGCCTTCTTTTTCCAGCACGTACTCAACCATATTGGCGCAAGCCAAGCCGCACATCTCATGATTTGCCCGACCATCACGGTCTTCATGACCATAGGGGCAGCGATAGCATGCAAATGGTGCGACGTGTTCGCTTCCGGGCAACAGGGGGCCAACACCGCTTCTGAACAGGGCTTCGCCCCCGATACTGGTGCCGCCAAATCCGGCACCATGGAATGCATCCCAAAAGGATATGGTCTTGTGGCGCCCAGTGTTAATCCGGGCCAGTTTTATCGCCATTTCGATGGCGTCTGAGCCACCGGTGGCGAGCAGCGTCTTGCTTAAATCGCCGGGCGTTACATCGGCCAGTTTCTGTGCCAGTTCCACCGCAGGCTCACACGTAAACCGGCGAGGGCTGAACGACAGGTCATCCAACTGATCTTTGATGGCGGCGATCAGGCGCGGATGACCATAGCCAATGTGATGCACGCTGTTACCGTGGAAATCCATGAAACGTTTACCACTCATGTCTTCAATCCACAGGCCTTCGGCCTTTTTGATGGCGGACAGACAGGGGGTGGAAACGGATTGTCGCAGGTAATATTTCTCGTCTTCGGCCAGTAATCGCTGAATTTGGGGATCAGTTTGATTGGCCTGCCAGTTCTGACGATTGGGACTCAGGTTACTATCGCTCTCGCCCTCATGGATAATGGGGGGGATAATAGGGCGATCCGAATTTTTGTTCATGTTGCTATCTCAATGCTGCTGTTGGTTCGGTCAAAAAACCACACATTGACCACAATTGCCACAATATACTAAGGTGCATCTACCGATTTTGGAAGTGCAATCAGACTCAATTTATCAGGCGATACACATGGCAAGAACAGGTTTACTGGCAGAGCAACGGCGAGCATTCATTCTGGAGACACTGTCCAGCCGAGGCTCTGTGTCTGTTAGTGAATTGCACCGCAGGCTGGAGGTCTCCCGCGAGACGATCCGGCGCGACATAACGCGACTGGCTGACGATAAAAAAGTGCGTAAAACCCATGGCGGCGCGTTGTCTATGGATTCGCAGGAACCCAGCCTGACAGAACGCCTGTCTGTTAACATGGACGGCAAACGAAAGATTGGTGAGGCCGCCGCTGAATTGGTTCCTGATGGTAGCTCCGTTATTATTGATGCGGGCTCAACCACCATTTGTTTGGCCGAAGCATTGTCCATGCGCTCTAGCCTGACGATCTATACCAATGACATGCAAGTGGCAGCATGCTTTCCAAGCGGGAACGACCATCGGGTGTTTCTGATTGGTGGCGAGCTTTATGAAGGGGCGGCTTATGGTCAGGACGCCCTGTCTATGCTGGATCACTATTTCACTGATTTTGCGTTCATTGGGGTGAGTGCCATGTCGGCGCATCCGTGGATCACTGATTACACCCGTCCCGGTGCTGATTTGCATGGCATGATGTTGAGCCACTCCAGAACGTCGGTGCTGCTGGTGGATAAAACGAAATTCAATAAGGTGGCACCGGTGCGTATGCCCAATGTGGAAAAAGCCACATATGTGATGGTTGATGAGCACCCGGGCGATGAGATCGCCGCCGTCGCCATTGACCTTGGTGTCGAGCTACGCGTCGTTTGATTGTTGTCAGAACGTCGGAATGAACACCTGCTGATTAAACACGTTTTGTAGGAAGTATAGTCCGATAAAGCAGATGATTCCGGCAATAACCGGGGTCAGGCACCAGCCCACCACAATACTACCCACAACCCGCCAGCGAATGTTCCGACCGCCGCGTAGCAGCGCAATACCAAGCACGGCGCCGACAACGGCTTGCGAGCTTGATACCGGCACCAATGGGATCGTAGGCAGGCCGTGCGAGGCAAGGAAAGATTCAAGCCCGCGAGAGGCAAACAGGAACAAAACGATAGAGTGCGATACAACGGCTACCCACGCGCCAACGGGTGACAGGGGGATCATGCCGCGGCCAACGGTCATCATAACCCGCTTTGAATAGGTGATAACGCCAACAGCGATGGCGAGTGCACCAACCAGAAACAACTGCTCAATCGACGTCAGGGTGAAAATATCGCCAAAGGAGAAGTCGGTGAATGGCGACGACGGAATAAACACACCAACCACGTTGCCGATGTTGTTAGCGCCGAGACTGTAAGCGCCAAATGCGCCAGCCGCCAATAGCCCGATACGGGTGTAGGCATCGGTGCGCAGCAAGTGAATATTCGTACGTCGCAAAAATATGGTGACAGACTTAAATAGAATGATCGAAATACCACCGGCCAGCAGAGGGCAAATTAACCAGGTGCTGACAATCTTGGTCAGCGCTGCGGGGTCGGTATCGGTACCGCTAAACAAGTTCCAGCCGATAATACTGCCAACGATGGCTTGTGTGGTTGATACGGCGATACCGGCTTTGGTCATCAGGTAAACAGAGAATCCGGCCGAAAACGCCGCCATAAAAGCGCCGGGCAGGGCGGTAATCGCCCCTAACTTGCCCAGTGTATGGGCGGCGCCTGTACCGCTGGCTACCGCGCCTAATACAACGAATACACTACAGACCATGGCGGCGGTGGAAAACTTGATCATGCGCGAGCCAACGGCGGTGCCAAACACATTGGCCGCGTCATTGGCACCCAGCGCCCAGCCGAGAAACAGCCCGCTAGTCAGAAACAGTATGGTCGAAACTTCCACGCCGAATTCTCGCTAAACTGTGCGTTTGATAACGTAGATGGCGAGGCGATCTGCCACGTCCTCGGCGGAATCGGCTGCGTTGTCGATGTGTTCCACAAAATTCCGAAGGTGGGCCTTGTGAGACAGTTCCAAATCGGTGGCAAAAATAGCACGCTTCAACTTGGTGCTGATCTTGTCGGTTTCTTTCTCGTAAAACATCACTTTGTGGGTATGGTTGTTCGCTTCTTCAACATTTGTGAAAAATGAACGGGATGCCATGACCACGTGTTCAACGGCCATGACCGACATCTCGGCCAAGGCCATATAGTCAGCATGAAATTCTTCCGGAATATCTGGTGTTTCAATGGAGAAGTTCCAGAGCGTGCCTTCCAGCTGATTAATAATGCTATCTAAATTCTCCACCAATCCCAACACGTCGCCACGGCTTTCGGGGATGAGCGTGTGTTCGTAAAGCTGACGTTCGATGGACCGTCGCAGGTGATCGGCTTCACTTTCCAGCGCGTTTACGTGTTTGAGTTTTTCTTCAAATTCTTCATCTGCACCTGAGCGGAAGTAGATGGCGAGGGCGTGCTTGAAGAGCAAAGCAGATTGGGAAAGTCGGTTCAGGAACTCGTCAATTTCGCCTTCAAGGGCTTTGGTTCGCCCAAAAAGGCGAATACTGCTGGTCAATTCCATGATTTTCTCTTGAGTCTGATCGCCGGATAGGGCGAAAGATGTACGTTACATCATCAATGCCACAAAAAACCACACTTTGCAACATTCTCGTTGAATTCCCCCCTTAAAGAGAGATGCGTTGTCCGTTTTGAGTGTTCTCTGGCAACACCAAATCCAAGACCGCATCGGCCACCACGTCTGGTGATTTGAGGGTTTCCGGATTTTCGCCGGGATAGGCTTCTTCACGCATGCGGGTGCGTGTGGCACCGGGGTTCAACAGGTTGACGCAGACGGGTGTTTTTTCCAACTCGGCCGCATAGGTGAGGGCGAGGTTCTCAAGACCGGCTTTGCTAACAGCATACGCGCCCCAATAGGCGCGGGGCTGATTGCCCACACTTGACGTGAGCATGACCACCCGACCTGCATCTGAAGCGCGGAGTAGGGGATCGAGGCTTCTGATCAAACGCCAGTTCGCGGTCAGGTTCACGGCGATTACCTTGTCCCAGATTTCGGGCTGAATATGGCCTACTGGTGTGAGTTTGCCGAGGATACCGGCATTTCCAACGAAGATATCCAGCTTGCCGTATCGGTCCAGAATGCCAGCGCCCAGTCTGTCGATAGCCGGATAGTCAGTCAGGTCCATAGGCACCAGGGTGGCCGTACCACCCAGGGCCTTGATTTCATCGTCCACTTCTTCAAGGCCACCCGTTGTTTTGGCAACCAATACGCAATGCGCACCTTCGGCGGCTATTCGTAGGGCAATTGAGCGCCCAATGCCGCGTGATGCGCCAGTGATCAGGGCAATGCGCCCTTCAAGGCGGCGAGATTGTTCAGAAGGCGTGCTCACGATCTAGTCCTGTTCAACCAACAACGATAATTGTGTGGGGTTGCCCGACTCGTGATCTGTCAGGGGGATTGAATACTCACCTGTAAAGCAGGCGTCACAGAATTTACGATCGTCGCCCTGTCGACCTTGCTCAACGCCGACGGCGCGGTACATGCCATCCACTGAAATAAACGCAAGGCTGTCGACGCCCATGTGTTTAGCCATTTCTTCGACCGTATAGTTGTTGGCCATAAGCTGGGATTCTTCAGGGGTGTCGATGCCGTAGAAGCATGAATTTGTGGTCGGGGGGCTGGCGATACGCATATGAACTTCGGCGGCACCCGCACTCCGCATCATCTCTACGATTTTCACTGACGTGGTGCCACGCACAATGGAATCATCCACTAAAATAACGCGTTTGCCCTTAACAAGAGCCGCATTGGCATTATGCTTCAGACGGACACCCAAGTGTCTGATCTGATCGGTGGGTTCAATAAACGTCCGGCCCACATAGTGGTTTCGGATAATGCCCAAATCAAAATCAATACCAGATTCCTGTGCATACCCAATGGCTGACGGCACACCGGAATCGGGTACGGGCACGATCAGATCTGCGGGTACGCTGCTTTCCTGTGCCAGCACCGCGCCGATCTTCTTACGTACATTGTAGACGCTACGTTCATTGATGCGGCTATCGGGGCGGGCGAAGTAGATGTATTCAAAAATGCAAAAGCGATCTGGTTGCTTCTGGAAAGGCTTGATGCTGCGCACACCTTTTTCATCAATGATCACGATCTCGCCGGGATCAATGTCGCGTACGTACTCGGCACCGATGATATCCAATGCACAGGTCTCGGACGTCAGTATCCAGGACGAGCCAACACGACCCAGAACCAGTGGCCGCACCCCGTGCGGGTCGCGAACACCGATCAGCTTTTGACGGGTCATGGCGACCAGTGAATAGGCCCCGACAACCTGTTGTAAAGCATCGGTCAGACGATCGACGACCTTACCGTACTCGCTGGTGGCGATCAGGTGAATGATGGTTTCCGTATCGCTGGTGGATTGGAAGATGCAGCCCCGGTCGACCAATTGCCGACGCAGGGCATGGGCGTTGGTCAAATTACCGTTGTGGGCAATGGACAGACCGCCGAATTTAAATTCGGCAAATAGTGGCTGTACGTTGCGCAGTAACGTTTCGCCTGAGGTCGAATACCGCACATGACCAATGGCGCATTGACCGGGTAGTTGGCTGATGATTTCCTGCGAGCTGAAATGATCACCCACGAGACCCAGCGCCCGGTGGGTATGAAACTGTTCACCATCAAAACTGACGATGCCTGCGGCTTCCTGACCACGGTGTTGCAGGGCATGAAGCCCCAGAACGGTGTGTGCGGAAGCATCCACATGATCGTATATGCCGAACAGACCACACTCATCGTGGAAGGCGTCGTCTTTATCAGGTGTGGGGGTCACAGGCATCATCTATCTTACCTTAATCAAAGCGAATTTTCATTGATTGGATTCAATTAATTTTTCCATCGTGCCGCGTTCATCATCAGAATATCCATCGGCATCGGGTTCATCCGGGCCGGAGGTGGCCGGTGCGATAAGCTTCAAAATATCCATGGTTTGCTCATCTGGTTTCACAGATGGCAGGTTCAGTGTGGCGTCTTCGGGTATCAGCGCATAAAGGCGGACCGACCCTAACCGCACAAGCGGCAGGGTGCGAGCGGTGGTAACCCATTCTGGTTGCTCTTCCTCAGGCACCAGCATCTCAAAGCCCATATAAGCAACGCACACCACCAATGCTCCACGCGCCAGACCAAACAAAAATCCCAATGAGCGGTCCAGAACATTCAGGGCGCTGTCTTTAACGCGTGTACTCACGGCACGTGTAGCCAGTGACAGAATGACAAGCGTCAAAATGAACATGACCACGCCCGTAGCCAGATCTGCAACCAGATCGATGGGGATCAGATCGCGGGTATAGGGCTGAACGGCGGGGTAGAAAAAGACGGTGGCAAAGATCGCTCCGACCCAGGCTCCCACAGACAGAACCTCATGCACCAACCCGCGCACATAGGCCAGAACACCAGAAACCAACAACACAAAAGCAACGCCCAGGTCAACGGCATTCAAGTCGAGAGGCAGGCTTTCAAGATTTTCCACTATCGACCCTCAATTCCTGCACCGCGTTTTCGGATTTGGGACCAAAGCGCGCAGCGATCTCCGCCACGTGCTCCACCTCTTGAATGTTGAGGCCATGATCACGCAGGGTCTGCTTATTCTTTGCGCGTTGAGTGGGGATAACAGCATTCATAAAACCCAGTTTAGTGGCTTCTTTTAACCGCACGTCAGTGTGTGCTACAGGCCGGACTTCGCCAGAAAGGCCAACCTCACCAAAAAATATTGTCTCTGGTGGCAACGGTACCCCACTAAGTGATGAAATTAATGATGCAACGACCGCCAGATCAGCGGCTGGTTCTGTTATGCGTAGACCGCCAGCGACGTTTAGGTACACGTCACCGCCACCCAAAGCAAGACCACACCGCGTGTCGAGAACGGCCATGAGCATTGCCAGTCGGCTGCTATCCCAGCCAACCACGGCGCGTC
>JABJGO010000070.1 GCA_018662225.1 Rhodospirillales bacterium
ATCAGTGCGATAACAATGCCGGTGCCTGACTTCACAACATAACGCATTTATAATGCTCCCTGATTTCATATTCCGTTACATATGAAGCTGGAATATGGTGGAACTGTGGCAACACTACGGCCATTTATTGATTACATACCGCGCGCCAGCCACACCACGAAAACACCAACGATTGCAGCAATCAGACCACCACGTCTGAGATAGCTAACGGGTTGGGCCAGCACCTGAGCCATGAAATTCTTCATGGCACCCGGAAAGAGGGCGTAGATCACACCCTCAATCGCAATAGCCAGTCCCAACGCCGCCAGCAAATCAGTCACATCAAGTCACCCGACTACTGGGCACTCTGAACCGGAACCTCATTGAAATATCGGAAGAACTCAGAATCCGGGCTTAGCACCCAGGTTGTTCCGTCCGTCAATGCTGCGCCGTAGGCTTCCATGGACCGGTAGAATGCAAAGAACTCAGGGTCCTGATTCTGGGCTGTTACCAGAATCAGGTTCCGTTCGCCTTCGCCTTCGCCACGAAGGATCTCAGACAGGCGCTGAGCTTCGGCCAGAATAACCGTGCGCTCACGGTCGGCTTCTGATTCGATCCTCAACTTCTGCTGTTCACCCACGGCCCGAATTTGGGCGGCCGAGGCAATACGATCCGAGCGCATTCTGTTGTACACAGACTGTGCCGTATCCTGTGGTAAATCAGTTCGACCAATACGCACGTCGATCACCTCAACACCAAAGGCTTTGGCGTTAATTTTCATCTGCGTGGCAATCTCAGCCATGATCTGGGCACGTTTATCCGTCAACATATCACCCAGTAAAATTTTACCAATCTCGGCACGAATGGCTGAGTTCAGGCGCTGGCCAAACACGTTCAGGAAGTTGGCATTGGTCTTGGCGGTTTTCTTGTATTCCAGCGGATCAATGATCTTGTAGCGCGCAAAGGCGTCTACATTCACACGTTTCTGATCTTTCAGAATGATTTCCTGCGCTGGAGGGTCCAGATCCAGAATACGGTTGTCGTAGAACTCAACGTTCTGAACAAACGGCATTTTGACCTTAAGACCCGGGGTTTGTTCAACCCGAACGGGGTTACCGAACTGAAGAACCAACGCCTGTTGGGTTTGGTGGACTGTGAACAGTGACATATTGGCCACAAAACCCAATACCACAACGATGATCACAAAAAGAGCTGCTCCTATTCTCATTGTGTTGCTCCCTTCGTACTCTTCTGAAGTTCATTGAGCGGCAGATACGGTACAACACCGGAACCGCCCTCCTGATCGATAATCATTTTATTGGAACTCTTAAGGATGGATTGCATACGTTCAAGATAGAGACGCAGACGGGTTACATCCTTGGCATCTTTATATGTTTCATAGACGGATAGGAAACGCTTGGCTTCACCATCGGCTTCTTTAATGACCTTTTCTTTATAGGCTGATGCATCCTGAACCATCTTCTCAGCCTGGCCCTTGGCACGCGGCACGATGTTGTTACGGTATGCCGTCGCTTCGTTGATGGAACGTTCCTGATCCTGTTTGGCACGCTGCACATCGTTGAAGGCATCGATCACTTCCTTGGGTGGATCGATGTTTTGCAACTGAACACTTTCAATGGAAACGCCCGCACCATAATCATCCAAAATAGCCTGAACCAAGCGGCGTGTTTCTTCCTGTACCTGTTGACGCTTGCTGGTCAGCACGGCTTCCAGTTTGCTCTGGCCGATAACTTCACGCATGGCGCTTTCGGCAGCTGCTTTAATGGTGTTTTCCTGATTGCTAATATTGAACAGGAATTCTGCGGCATCTTTGATGCGCCACTGGACCACAAAATCCATATCAATGATATTCTGATCGCTGGTCAGCATCAGGCTTTCCTGTGGCACATCACGGGCAACAACGGCTCGTCCGTCGTCGCCAACGTTGCCACGGAAACCAACCTGAACCGTGTTGATTTGGGTAACCGGCACTTTGATGGCATCGCCAAAGGGCGTAGGCGCCCAATAATTCAAACCAGGAGATGTGAGTTTGACGAATTTGCCAAACAGCAATTCCACGCCTTGTTCACCCGGCTGTACCCGGTAAAAGCCGGACCCAAGCCAGACAACAATAGCCAGAATAGCCACGATGAACAGTCCACGACCACCGCCACCACTGGTGGGGATCAGGCCCTTGAACTTGTCCTGGCCACGCCGCAGCAATTCGTCGATATCCGGTGGTTGCTGGCCTCCGCCGCCACCACCACCGCCTGGGCGATTACCGCCCCATGGTCCTTGTCCGCCTCCGCCCCCGAAAGGGCCGTCTCCATCCGATTTCCACGGCATATTTTGTTCCGTTCAGTTAATTCATTTCACAAAGTAGGGCTTCGCTTTACAGATTCCCCGTACAGTCCCTATAACGTAGCCTCACAAGCGCACCTGTAAATACCGGTGTGCCCAGAATATCGGTCTATGAGGCGGAGTTTGCAAGCATGGCAGCCATAAAAAAAGAACAGGTTCTTGATTCTCTCAAGAATGTGAACGACCCGGACAAGGGCGAAAACATCGTTTCGCTTGGTATGGTACAGGGTCTACAGGTCAAAGACGGCCATGTGGCCTTCGCCATCAACGTGGCCCCGGAACGCGGACCGCATTTGGAACCCTTACGCAAAGAAGCTGAGAAAATCGTGCACGACCTGCCCGGTGTGCTAACCGCGACCGTGGTTCTGACGGCTGAGCGGACCGAAACCAGCGGTCACGATCATGGGCATGACCATGGGCACGATCATAAAGAAGCCCCTGTAGCCCCCGGTGGCGGCAGCGGTCCGCAATCAGGGGTCGATATGGAAATTCTGGCTGAAACCCGTGCGATCATTGCGGTGGCCTCCGGCAAAGGTGGCGTGGGCAAATCCACAACCGCCATCAATCTGGCACTTGGGTTGGCGTCCATGGGTCAGAAAGTCGGTTTGCTGGACGCCGATATCTACGGACCTTCCATGCCGCGCATGATGGGCATTTCCGGCCGCCCCGACACCGTCGATGGTAAAACCCTGCAACCGATGGAAAATTATGGTGTCAAAGTCATGTCCATGGGCTTTCTGGTCGATGAAGACACCCCCATGATCTGGCGCGGCCCGATGGTGCAATCAGCACTTGAACAAATGATGCGGGATGTGAACTGGGGCGAACTGGATGTTCTGGTGGTTGATATGCCGCCCGGCACCGGTGATGCACAGTTGACCATGGCGCAGCGTGTGCCACTGACGGGCGCCGTGATTGTGTCCACGCCACAGGACATCGCCCTGCTTGATGCCCGCAAAGGCCTTAACATGTTCCGCAAAGTGGACGTGCCTGTCTTTGGCATTGTGGAAAACATGAGCTACTTCGCATGCCCTAAATGCGGCGAACGCACAGATATTTTCGGACACGGCGGCGCCAAAGAAACAGCCGAGCAAATGGGCACGGACTTTTTAGGCGAAGTTCCACTGCACCTTGATATTCGTGAAACGTCTGATAGCGGCGAGCCAATCGTGGTCTCGAAACCCGATAGCGAGCACGCCACAGCCTATAAAGCTATAGCCGCCAAGGTATCAGATAAAATCGAAGACGCCCTCGCGGCACGTGCCAGTGGCGCACCGCGCATCGTTATGGATTAAAACCCATCGGTCCCGGCACCACAGATGATGGCCCCGACAACTGCGTCGCTGGCCAACTCGATCTTTCGATTTTTGATGACGGCCAGTGCTGCTGCACCGGACAGTTCTGCGCCGATGCCCATCTCAAACCATAACCACTGTGCGGCTTTCCGCATTTCATCGTCCGTGACCAATACGATCTCGTCGACATTTTCCTGAATGATCGCCAGATTAAGGTCCGCACTGCGGCGTGGAGCCAGTGTGTTGGCCGCTGTTTCGATCTTGGGCACGGTGATCAGTTCGCCTGCCGCCACACTGTCTTTCAGCGTAGGTGCGCCCACCGGCTCGACACCAATAACGCGCACATCCGGGTTCATGGCTTTTACAGCCGTGGCAACGCCGGAAATCAATCCACCGCCGCCAATAGCCACGATAACGGTATCGATATCAGAAGATTGCTTCATCATCTCGCGCCCAACCGTGCCTTGCCCGGCGATGACGGCGGGATCATCGAACGGATGCACGAATGTCAGGCCATCACGTTCAGCCCGGATCAGGGCCGCCGCATTGGCATCATCCCAGACCTCGCCTTCGATCACCACCTCAGCACCCCACTGGCGAATTTTCTCAGCCTTTGAAGGTGGTGTATTTTCCGCCACATAGACCACCGATGTGGTGCCCGAAGCGCGGCCCGCGTAGGCCACGGCAAGACCATGATTGCCACCCGAGGCGGTAATGATGCCCCGATCAATGGCCGCATCATCCAAACTCAAAATAGCATTGTTGGCCCCACGCGCCTTGAAAGACCCTGTTACCTGCAAACATTCCAGTTTCAGCATCACACTGCATTCATGGACCGGGTTGAGGCTGAACCGGTTACGCAAACAAGGCGTTCTGCGCACGCGATCTTTGATGCGATCGGCGGCGCGTTCAATATCGTCAAGATTAACAGTGCTCATGGTGCTCTCCAAATCAGGGGCATTTGTAGATAAAGTAGCGCCCTGCTGCAACGTTCTCAGGCAAATCCAGCTGTTCCCAGCCATCCACCTCAAACAATTGGTCACTGACCACCAAGGCACCGGGGGCCAGCAAGGGAACCAGGTTCTGGCCCAACCAATCGGCTAGTTTGCGGGTTTCAGCTTCGTTGCCGCTCCCAATATCGCAATGGATCAAATCAGCGGTGGCACCGATAGCACCCACGGCTCGGGGGATCGTGTCGGTTAACTCGCCCAGAAACATATGATCATCATCCGGGATACAATCGGGGTGAGCGGCGATCTGGCGATCAAACACATAGACCCGATCAGCACCAGCCAGACTGCGGATGTGATCGTAGGTACGGCCATTGCCGAGGCCCAGTTCAAGCACAGGACCATTGCTGGTTGCGATCAGATCAAAGGCATAATTCAGGCAATCACGCTGCGCACTGACGCGGCGAATAAAGCTGTCGAGGCGGCTCAATGAATTGTCCTCATACTCATGCCCATACTCTAAGGTGCGGCGGCGCTGGACCTGGGGCCACCGTCCAAACCCTTGTGCACCTTGGTTTCACGTTGGGCGATGTAGAGCGAACTGCCGATGATAATAGCGCCCCCGATCCACGTGGCTAAATCCGGGTGCTCATTAAACAGCACATATCCAGCGATCGCGACAATAACAATGCGGCTATATTGGAACGGGGCCATGACACTGGCCTCGCCGATGGCATAACCCTTGGTGTCGCTTAGGTTCCGCAACGTTCCAAACCCGGCCACACCCAGCAATAACGCCCATTCCATCCCGCTAAGCGGCACCCACTGAGATATGGCGAAAGGCGCACTGCCGGCCCCGGCGATAGCCAGGCTATAAAAAATCAACGTACTTATGTTATCAGTCTGGCTGAGCTTCTTACCCATAAGCAACACAGCGGCAAACCCGATAGAACTGATCAGCGCGGTCACCATGGGCAACTCTATATGGCCCACATCAGGACGCAGCACGATAACCGCGCCAACAAACCCGGCCAGCGTTGCCAGCCCACGGCGCCACCCCACCGTTTCACCGAAAAATGGAACGGAAAGTATCGTTACAAACAAAGGCGCCGTGAAGAACAGCACCGTGGCCGTGGTCAACGGCAGGGCTGTAACCGTGTAAAATCCACAGGTTAACGACACCAGGCTAATAATCCCGCGCAGCAAAAGAAACTTCCACTGAGGTGTGCGGATAGGCACCCCGCCGTGTGGCAGGGCGAAGACATACACGATAGAAAGGCCGGTCAAACAGCGCACAAAGACAATCTGCATGGTGGGCACTTCACCGTTCAGGCTCTTGATGCAAATGATCATACCGGCAGCGCACGTTGCCGCGACCAGTATCCACAATGCGCCGCGCAGATTGTCACTCATAAATGTTCATATCTTGGTTGATGGCGGGGCCAGATAAATAATGATTGCCGGTCCCATAAGGGTGAAACCGGCAATCATTCTTGTACACTGAATAGTGGGGTTAACCACCAAACATCTTTTTAAGGTTATCAAATCCGGCCTGATAAATACCCTGAACCGCGTTCATGGCATCATTCTCACCACCGATGGGATCAAACTCGCTGGACCAGTCCACAACGGTGCCCTCATCCGTATCACGAACGGTGATCGTGGATGTGTAGTTGGATAATGGCAGCGGGCTATTCACAATGCTGTAGGTATAGGTGCGCGCCGCATCGTCTACTTTTTCCAACTTCTCAATAATGGATCCGCCACCCGCCAGTGACAGGGTTCTGACCTGACCTTCTTCGGTCAGCTCGCTGTTTTCTATCGCCGGGTGCCAATCGGGTAGTGCATTGAAGCCGCCAATCATGCTCCAGGCTTCGTCGGCGGAAACGTCTAACTTGGTCGACATGGCTACTTTCGTCATTTTGAACCTCCTCCTGTGTTTATATGCGTTCCAGTATAGCAAAACTATAGCGCGGGTCACTGTGTTCACCGATGTCATCACTGAACCGTGAAACCTCCAGCCAATCTTCAGGCGGCAGCGCCGGGAAAAACGTATCGCCGTCGATAGTAGCATGAATTTCGGTCAGGTAGACGCGGCTCGCCTGATCGAGAGTCTCGGCATAAACCTGTCCACCACCAATCACCATAACCTCAGTCGCACCACCAGCCACCGCGTGCTCAGTAGCGAGGCGCAAGGCGTCACTCAGCGTGTGAGCAACGATCACACCGTCCGGCGCATAGGCGGCATCGCGGGTAATAACGATATTGGCGCGGCCCGGCAGCGGCCGCCCAATTGATTCGAACGTTCGCCGCCCCATGACCACGGGTTTCGACATGGTCACTTTTTTGAAGTACTGCAACTCACCCGGCAGATGCCACGGCATGCCACCATCCCGCCCGATAACCCGGTTCTGACACATGGCAACGATGATGGAAATGTCTACAGGGATTGTCATATCTAGACGGCTATTGGGGCTGAGATGTGGGTTTGTGCGTCGTAACCCTGAATTTGGAAATCCTCATACTGGAAACTGAAGATATCCCCCACATCCGTATTCATAACCAAAGCCGGCAAGCCGCCCGGTGTTCGGGCCAACTGCTCGTCCACCTGATCCATATGGTTCGAATACAAATGTGCATCACCAAGCACGTGAACGAATTCGCCCACCTGCAAGCCACAGACCTGCGCCATCATATGGGTCAGCAAAGCGTAGGACGCGATATTGAAGGGCACACCCAGAAACACATCGGCGCTACGCTGATACAACAGGCACGACAATCGACCACCTGACACATAGAACTGAAACAGGCAGTGACACGGCGGCAACGCCATATCGTTCACATCTGCCACATTCCACGCACAGACAATATGGCGGCGGGAATTGGGGTTATTCTTGATCTGATCCACTACCTGGCTGATCTGGTCTATCTTTCCGCCATCTGGGCCCCCGGGCGGCGTAGGCCATGATCGCCACTGGTGCCCATAAACAGGCCCCAGATCGCCGTTCTCGTCGGCCCATTCGTCCCAGATTTTAACCCCATTGTCGTTCAGATAAGCGATATTGGTGTCGCCATTCAAAAACCACAGTAGTTCGTATATTATGGAGCGAATATGGAGCTTTTTGGTGGTCAGCAGCGGAAAGCCTTCACCCAAATCAAACCGCATCTGATAACCGAACACGCTTTTTGTACCCGTACCCGTGCGATCACCGCGCGTGGCTCCGGCGTCACGAATATGGCGTAAAAGGTCGAGATATTGCTGCATATTTACACGCACCAGGTCATAGAGGGTGTTAACGAATCGCGTTCATAATACCGCGCTTCACGGACACATAAAATACCATAACAATACGAGGCGTCGATAATCGACTTCACGAATCCAGGCTGTGTTTATGCAGCAGTGCCTTAAAATGTAATTCAGCTGATGGCACGCGGAGTTGTTCCATTTGTCGATATGTGGTCTGCACTGTTTCTTCGGGCATGATCTTTAGCGGCAACCCGGTTGACTGGGCCAGAACCTGCTGACGACTGGCACGTTCCAGATAATACAAATCATCGAAGGCCACCGCGATGCTCTCACCACCAACGGTTACGCCGTGATGGTCGAGAAAGAAGATGTCGGCGTGCGGGTCATCGCGCTGTGCATCGGCGATGCGGTTTCCTTCCGCCTCGTCCAATGCAATTCCGCCGAAACCATGATGCGCCATCCGACCCCAGTAGCGCACAGCCGTCTGGTGTGCCATTTCCAACTGGCCACCCTGGACCATCGTCAACGCCGTGGAATAAGGCATGTGAGTGTGCAGGATCGCGCGATGCCGTGTATTGGCACGATGGCCCGCCACATGGATGTAGAGCGCAGTGGCCTCGACCTCGCCATCACCTTCAATCACATGGCCCTCGCCATCGATCAGCAGTAGATGATGCGGGCGGATTTCTGACCAGTGTATGCCGTATGGATTAATCAAATAGCGGTCCGTCTCTTCCGGCACCACAACCGAGAAATGGTTGCAGATTCCCTCCGAGAGCCCAAACCAGTCCGCCAGATAGAGTGCCGCTGCCAAGTCCCGGCGCAGTTCTGCCAAATGCGTCATGTTCGTTAGTCCTTGTTTGTGTTCAGAAATTTCACTCTGGGTTTGTGTTCAGAAACTTCACTCTGGGTTTGTGTTCAGAAACCTGGATCAGGCCATCGCCACCAGAATCCGTCGTGAGCCGGTGAAAGGTTTTCGTCCGTGCATGGCCATGATGTTGTCAATCACCATAATATCGCCCGACCGCCACGGGAACAGAACCTCGCAGCGTTTTGAAGCTTCACGTATGGCTTCCAAGTCCGACGGATCAATCTCACCACCATCACCGAAGACGACGTGATTACCCAGCGTTTCTTCGCCTGCTGTGGTCGGCTCAAAGCGAGAATCGCCCTGTGCGCCGAAGGAGACCTTCACGCTTTTCATTGCCCGGTGCCACTGGTCTGCCTGATTGTGCCAACACTTCTCGCCAGTAACGGGGTGTTGCAATACCGCTTTGTGGGGCGCACGGGTACGCAACCCAAAGTCCGTCCATTCGTAGGCCATGTTGGAACGTTCCAGGTAGCCCTCAACCTCACCCTTGTCAGTGTTCTCGAAAGTATCCTGCCAGCTCAGACCAATACCAGGGGCACCACCCGCATCCCAAAGATGTTGAAGATAGACAATCCCCCGGGATTCAAACCGATCACGGATCACCGGGTCGAGCACCTCATATATCGCCCGACCATCGGCAATGTGCGTTTCGCCGCCCGTCTCAGACGCATACATGCAACCGAAGAAAACCCTGTCTGGTGACCAACCGGCATATGCCAGTTCGTTGTGCAAGAGCACCTCCAATTCCTGGGGATACTCCGAAGAGGTATAAACCTGATCCGCCACACTTTTGCGCGGAGAATCACCAGCCGTATAGTTCTGCAAATCTGGTCGGATTGCTTGGCAAACAGCCCGGAAAGCCTCAGGGGTATCAATCTCAAACCCCCGGACCAGGACCACGCCAGCACGGTTCACTGTTGTTTCAATTGCACCCGCATTAGCTTTTGCCCACCTGACAGCGGCCTCGGCCGAGTTGTCGTCGTCCGGATCAATTGCGGGAACCAGAGGGATTGGATGATGATCAAGAAGTGGGTGGAACTGCATCGTCTCGGCTTTATTCAGGTTCACACGAATTCACGGCAATCTTATGCTGTTTTTGATACGTTCAGCAATGGGTCATCAAGATTATGCAGCATGTCTTTTCAATTCCCTTTTCCGTACCTATAGTAATGGTGTCAGGCAACTGACTATGGCGATAAACGCTGATCGGAATAGACATAGCGGACCCGGGGGCGGTACCCGGCGCCTCCACCATCACTTGAGGGGGCGAAATAGGATCGACGCGTGTAGTAAAGGTTCAGTTTTTGCCCGGCATTGTACCGCCGTTATCGGGCTAACATTACAAATGCAAACGATAATGATGCATTTGCAGTTGCTGCGTAAGTAGCAACTACGGGGTTCGGGGGGCACCTGGCAACAGAAGCCCCCCACTCGAACCACCCAGTATACGGGCCAGTATACAGCGAGGTGGATATGAGGATTAGGAGATACGATGACCGGCACGATGGATAACGACGACGATAACGACCCGATCCGCTACGACCGCTGGATCGAAGATGCCCTTCGCAGTGTCATCTCGCAGGCGTTATCATACACAGCCGAAAATGGCCTGGTGGGCGATCATCATTTCTACATCACATTCCGCACCAATACGGATGTGGTCACCATGCCGGACTTTCTGAAAGCCCAGCACCCCGAAGAAATGACCATTGTCATCCAGCACCAGTACGAAGGCCTGGCCGTTCAGGACGACGGATTCTTCACAACATTGCGTTTCAACGGCAAGCCAGAACGCCTTTATATCCCGTTCAGCGAAATCACCGGCTTTACCGACCCATCCGTGAATTTCGGTCTTCAACTCAAAACCGCTGAAATGGATGAAGACGACCTCGAGGACATGGAAGATTTTCCATTCGAGCCTGCGGCGGTCGAACAGGATTTCGAGCCCACAGAGCCCACCACACTTGTTTCAGGCACAAATACGGGCCCAAACACGGGCAAAGGCACGCCACGCGCTGAGACAAACGATGATGGTGAGCCAAAAACAGGCGAGGTTATTGCGCTGGATGCATTTCGAAAGAAATAGACGTCACGGCCTTCACTTTAGCCTGTGCAAACACCCACATGATTTTTACCTGTTTTCGCCTGCTTATCTCTTGAGGACCCATTCATGAGTGATTTCCAGTACCACGAAATGTTCCCGTTGGGTGACGATGAAACAGAATACCGGCTCCTGAGCACGGATCATGTGAGCACGGAAACCTTTGATGGGCAGGAAATTTTAAAAGTCGCCCCCGAAGCCATCACCATGTTGACCGCCGAAGCCATGCGCGATATTTCGCACCTGTTGCGCCCGGCACACCTGAAACAACTGGGATCAATCCTGGGTGACCCCGAAGCCTCGGACAACGACCGTTTTGTGGCTCTTGATCTATTGAAGAACGCCAACATTGCCGCCGGTGGTGTACTACCCATGTGTCAGGACACCGGCACCGCCATTATCATGGGTAAGAAGGGCCAAAACGTCTGGACCGGTGCCGACGATGAAGCCGCCATTGCCGCCGGTGTACGCAAGACATTCACCGAAACCAATCTGCGCTATAGCCAGCTTGCCCCATTGGATATGTTCAATGAGGTAAATACAGGCGACAACCTGCCCGCCCAGATCGACCTCTATGCCACACAGGGTGATGCCTATAAATTCCTGTTCATCGCCAAGGGTGGCGGATCAGCCAACAAGACGTTCCTTTATCAGCAGACCAAGGCTGTTTTGAATCCGGAAGCGTTGGAAAACTTTCTGGATGAGAAAATTCGCACGCTGGGTACAGCGGCCTGTCCGCCCTACCACCTTTCCATTGTGATTGGTGGAACCTCGGCCGAGCTCAATCTGAAAACCGTGAAGATGGCCAGTTGCAAGTATCTGGATGCCCTGCCTACATCCGGTAACGAATACGGCCAGGCTTTCCGTGATCTGGAGTTGGAAGCCGAAGTCCACAAGATGACCCAGAACATGGGTATCGGTGCACAGTTCGGCGGTAAGTATTTTTGTCACGATGTGCGAGTCGTTCGCCTGCCCCGTCACGGTGCTTCGTGCCCGGTGGGGATCGGCGTGTCTTGTTCAGCCGACCGCCAGTGCAAAGGCAAGATCACCAAAGACGGTATCTTTATTGAGAAGCTGGAAACCGACCCATCACAATACATGCCAGAGATCGAAACGGACCAGTTGGACGGCGAGGTGGTGGACATCGATCTGAACCTGCCCATGAGCGAAATTCTCGGCATCCTGACCAGGTACCCGGTTAAGACGCGCCTGAACCTGAGCGGGTCGCTCATCGTCGCCCGTGATATTGCGCACGCCAAGATCAAGGAACGTCTGGATGCGGGCGAAGATATGCCTGATTACTTCAAAGACAATGCGGTTTATTACGCCGGCCCGGCCAAAACACCTGAAGGCATGGCATCCGGATCCTTTGGCCCCACCACAGCGGGACGCATGGATGGATATGTGGATCAGTTCCAGGCCGCCAGCGGTTCTATGGTCATGCTGGCCAAAGGAAATCGATCTGGTGCTGTAACCAAGGCCTGTCAGGCTCATGGTGGATTTTATTTAGGGTCTATCGGTGGCCCCGGCGCGCGCGTGGCGCAGGACTGCATCAAAAAGGTTGAGGTGCTCGAATACCCGGAACTGGGCATGGAAGCCATCTGGCGCATCGAAGTTGTAAACTTCCCGGCCTTTATTGTGGTCGATGACAAAGGCAACGATTTCTTCAAAGAGTTCGTTCCGGGCTAACCGGAACAGAAAGGGAGCACCATCATGTTCGGTATATTTGGTAAAAGCGAAGAAGACATTCAGGAACTGATCGATAACAAGCAGTACGATGAACTGCCCACCGAGGTTATCGACGAGTTGGCCAAAGACCTGATTGTCACCACTGAACCCATGATGGACGAATACCGGGTCACGCAGCGCCTTGAAGTCATCACGGCGGAATGCGTGTTCGGTATGAACCTGTTCAAGGATTTCTTTGCCAGCATCACGGATATCTTCGGTGGTCGGTCTTCATCATCACAAAAAGTCCTACGTGATGCCCGCCACACCTGCCTGACCGAATTACGCCGCGAAGCCCTGATCGCAGGCGCCAATGCCATTCTTGCCGTTGACCTGAACTACAATGAAATTTCGGGTGATGGCAAAAGCATGTTGTTTCTGGTGGCCACCGGTACAGCGGTTATTGTTGAGCCTAAATAGGGCAGTGCCTATCCAAATAGACGCGACACCCACAAATTGAATTGCCATATTATTCTTGTGGCAGAAGGATCACGGACTCATCTGACCATGTGAGCCATACTGTGTGGTCATCGCCACCCACGCGGGACGCGGCACCACCCATGTTTTGCATGGCGGTCAAAACCGGGTCCTTGCGGCCCTCAACATTGATATAAACGTGAGCGCGATCACCCAAGAACGCCGACGCACGGACTTTGCCTTCCATGAAGGAGCCGCTGGTCGGTTTATCAAATGAAATCTTCATATTTTCCGGGCGAATGGCCGCTGATACAGCGTCGCCGGTCGAAAAATTCATGTTAGGGCCTGTTGATTTGATGGTCCCAACTTCCGTGGTTTTAACCGTCGCTTCACCACCGCCGATGGCATCAATGGAGCCTTCAAAGAAATTCATGGTGCCCAGGAAGTCCGCACAGAACGGTGTCTTTGGCTTTTCATAAAGATCAACGGGTCCGTCAATTTCCAGCGCCTTGCCATCGCGCATAACAGCAATGCGATCAGACATGGTCAAGGCTTCTTCCTGATCGTGGGTCACGAATACAAACGTGATGCCCACTTCGCGCTGCAGATCGCGCAGCTCCAGTTGCATCTGTTCACGCAGCTTTTTATCCAGTGCACCCAGCGGTTCATCGAGCAGCAGCACTTTAGGTTTCTTGATCAAGGCACGGGCCAGAGCAACACGCTGGCGCTGACCGCCGGAAAGCTCGTCCGCGCCACGACCGCCATATCCAGCCATGGCAATCAGGTCCAGGGCCTCATCCACCTTCTTGTCCATCTCCGCCTTGGACAGCTTGTCTTTGCGTAGGCCGAACCCGATGTTCTGCGCCACTGACAGGTGGGGGAAAATGGCATAGCTCTGAAACACCATATTGACAGGGCGCTCGTAAGGCGGGATTGCCGCCATGGGCTGACCATCGATGAAGATTTCACCCATGGTGGGCGTCTCGAACCCAGCCAGCATACGCAACAGGGTGGTCTTACCACACCCGGATGGCCCCAGCAGGGCAAAGAACTCGCCACGGCGAATGTCAAAGGTAATGTCGTCACACGCTCTCACATCACCAAAGTGCTTTGAGATGTTCTTGATCGAAATGAATGATTCGTCGCTCATGGTGTACCCCGTTAGATCGCAGAACCGGTTTGCGTTTGAACGCCGCGACGGCGAACCCATTCCGCAAAGCAGACCAAAAAGAATGATGTTATAAAGATGACGGAACCCAAGGCCAGAACGCTCGGCAGCTTGGCCGGAAAACGTAATTGGCTCCACATATAAAGCGGTAATGTGGGCTCATCCGAACCTAAGAAGAAGGCCAGAATAAATTCGTCGAATGAAATCGTGAAACACAACAACAGGCTGGCGATAATGCCCGGCATGGCCAACGGGAATGTAACCCGCCAGAACGTCATCCAGGGTGACTCGCCCAGATCCTGCGCCGCTTCTTCCATGCTTTTATCGAAACCTTCCAATCGGGAGATCAACACAAACATCGCGAAGGGAATACAAATGACCGTGTGGGCCGCCCCGATCGTGATCAGTGATAGCGTAACACCCACAGACTTCAGAACGGTCAGCAGGGAAATGCCCAGAATGATCAGTGGAATAACCAATGGAATGGAAATAAACGCGGTCAGAGACTTCGAACCCGGTATCCGGTACTTGGTAAACGTTTTGGCGGCCAGCATACCAAAAACCGTACTGACAATGGAAACCACAATGCCCACCTTAAGGCTATTATACAGTGCATTGATCAGGGGTTCGCGCTCAATCATGTCGGCATAATGCCGCAGCGTGAACTCCTTCAACGGGAAGGCGATATAGATGGAATCGTTAAATGAAAACAGGGGAATGAACAGAACCGGCACATAAAGAAATGCCAGATAAAGGACCGTATATACCCCGAGTGTGCCAAATTTGGTTTTTTTCATGACGACCTCAGTTCGAACGTTTCTTTACCTGGCTGATCAGCCAGAGATAAATACAGACCACCAGTGTAATGCTGATCATCATCATAACGGCAATGGCTGAACCCATGGGCCAGTTATTGCCGCGGCCAAACATGTTGGTAACAAGATTGCCGATCATGATGCCGCTACTGCCACCCACCAGTTTGGGCGTCACGTAATCGCCCACGGTCGGAATGAACACCAGCAAGGATGCAGCAATCACACCAGGCATGGACAGCGGCAGTGTGACGCGCAGAAAGCTGCGGATGGGGCCTTCGCCTAAATCGGCGGCAGCCTCCAGTAATGATTTATCGATTTTTTCAAGCGACACATAAATTGGCAGGATCGCAAACGCCGCCCACGCATGGGCCAATGTCAGCACCACCGCATTTACATTGTGCAGCAGGAATCCCAAAGGCTCGTCAATAATACCGATACCAATCAGGCCGGAATTGACAACGCCGTTATACCCCAGCATCAGCTTCCAGGCGAATACCCGTAGCAGATAGCTGGTCCAAAACGGAACCGTAATCAGAATGAGCCAGATCAGCTTGTTCTTCTTGACCCTGAAGGCCACGAAATATGCTGCCGGATAGGCCAGGATCAACGTGGCAAAGGTCACGGACCCAGAAATCAGTAACGATTTTCCAAGCACATACAGGTAAATTTTCTTCTCAAAGAACATCTGGTAATTCACCAGCGAGAAGTCAGCCGTTTCAATCATACCCGACTGTGTCCAGAAACTCCTCGCCACCAGCATGATAATCGGAATCACCATCATCAGCACAAGAAGGATCAGCGTCGGCGCCAGAAGCGAGAAACCGCGAGCATTTTCGCTTCGGACGAAATACCCCCGCAGGCCGCCGCTGGACGTCATTGTTTGGCTTGTCATTTCAGAAGGATACCCATTCACTCATTTCTGGTACGTATTATTGAGTTGCGTTTAGAGATTTTGGACATTGTATGAATTTAACTGAAATTTCAAACCCAAAAGTGGCGAAAACCACATGGGACAAGAAGAATGGAGCGGCGCCTCACGACAACCGCTCCATCTCAGTTCACAGATACGCCCTAGAACGTTACTGCCAAACTTTGGTCCAAACTTTGTCAATCAAAGCTTGAGCTTTGGGTGAGCAGGTCGGGGCAAAGACAACGTTCAAACCTTTAGGCGGGTTGATTTCCGGTGCCGTTTTAACTTCTTCGGAATAATATGCTTCCGTGCCTTTGACAGCATCACCATAACCCTGGTTTTCCGTCAGCATGGCCATGTTGACCGGGTCCATCATGAAGTTCATGAACGTCCGGGCGTTTTCAACATTCTTGGCGCTTGTGGGCACCACGAGACTGTCGAACCAACCAACAACGCCTTCTTTCGGGTAGGCGTAAGTGATCGGTGCGCCGGCCAGACGGCCGAGGCGGTTATAGCCGGACCAGTGGTTGGTGATGATAGCTTCACCGCTGGTCAGCAGATCACTCATGGTTTCAGAGTTCAGAGCAACAACATAATCTTTCTGTGCAAGCAGCATGTCCTGAATCTTTTTCATGACTTTCGGATCTTCGGAGCAAAACTCCGTGCCGAGATAGATGTTGGCGAGAGAGATGACTTCATCAGGGGTCTGGAAAATGCTCAGACGACCGCGAACTTCTTCAGAAGGCTCGAAGAATTCAGCCAGGGATTCACCCTTACCGGAATAGAGTTCGTGGTTGTAGGAGAATGAAGTCGTGCCCCATTGCCAACCAGAGGAGTATTCCTGTTCAGGATCCCACTCAGGCTTCCGCCATTCATCTTTATAGTTCTTGTAGTTAGGCAGTTCGTGAACAGCCACTTTCTGGATCAGGCCTTCACCGACCAGGATCGGAACAAAGTTCTGCGACGGAACGACCAGATCGTAACCCGTAGCGCCGGCCTGCAACTTGGCAAGCAGGGTTTCGTTGGAATCGTATGTGTCGAGGCTGACACTAATGCCGGTTTCTTTCTCGAATTTCTCGATCAGTTCCGGCGGTGTGTATTCCGTCCAGTTGTAGATGAACAACTCACCACCGGCCTTTGCCAGGCCACCGGTGAGTGCTACGGCAGCCGCAGCAAAAATTGATGCAATATATTTCATGTTTATTTCCTCTTCCTGTTGGTTGGTTTCTTGAAGTGATCGTTGGGCGTCATTAGTGCACAGTCTTTGTCTGTGATTTCTTTGATACAATCCAGTATGCGGTAACAATGGCGATGGAGAAAAACAGTAACACTGTGGAAATGGCATTAACCTCCGGTGTCAGGCCTCGCCTGATCATGGAATAAATATACACAGGCAACGTTGTTGATCCAGCACCGCCGACCATCAGTGTAATGATGAAGTCATCCAGGGAGATCACGAACGCCAGCATAGCCCCGGCGACGATGCCCGGCATCAGCAACGGCACAGTGACGAAACGAAAGGTTTCCCATTCCGTTGCATAGAGATCACGGGCCGCCTGCTCCAGTGTTGTGTCCATGCCTTCCAGTCGCGCCCGGATGGGCATGAAGGCGAACGGGATGCAGAACGTGATGTGGGCGATGATGACGTTGCCAAGACCTAAGTTCATGCCGATGGAGGAAAAGAAAATCAGCACGGCGACGGCCGTGACAATTTCCGGCACCATCAATGGCAGGGTAATGAGGCCAAGCGACAGGGTTTTTCCCTTGAAGCTGCCACCTCTCGCCAGGACGAGAGCGCCAATGGTGGCGATTGCCGTTGCGCAGGCTGTGGCTACTGTCGCAACAATAAGGGAATTTAGAACCGCCTGCTGGATGTTATTGTTGCTGAAGGCCTTCAGGTACCAACTGATACCAAAACCTTCCCAGTTCATGACCATACGGTTGGAATTGAAGGAATAGAAGACCAGCACCACGATCGGCACATAAAGATAGATAAAGAAAGCAAAGGTCCAGGCGCCCAGTCCACGGAAGTGCCCGACGGGAAGGATTTTCTTCTTTTTCATGATGTTTTTTGTCTCGTTCATGTGGTCACTCATGATTTATACCTCCCCTTCCATCAGGGCGCGTTTTTTTGCTGCTCTGGCATAGAAGATGAGCGAGACAACAACGGCTGATAGAAGCAGCATGGAAAGCGCAGCGCCAAAGGGCCAGTTGCGCGCCGAGGAGAACTGGAACTGTACAAGGCTGCCGAGCATGAGCTTCTTGCCGCCACCCAGCAGGTTGGGGGCGATGAATGCACCGATACAGGGAATAAAGACCAGGATACAACCGGCAACAACACCCGGTTTACACAAAGGAATGACCACTTTCCACATGGTCACCCATCGATTGGCATAGAGATCACTAGCGGCTTCCAGTAGACGAAAATCAAGTTTTTCCAGGCTGGCGTATATCGGCAGCACCATCAGCGGCAGATAGCTATATGTCAGGCCGACAGCGATCGCACCGTCTGAATACATCATGCGAAGGGAATCGTCGATGATCCCCAATTTCTGCAAAGGCAGTTCAATGACACCACCCCTGCCCAGGATAATGATCCAGGCGAAGGTACGGATCAGAAGATTGGTCCAAAACGGAATGGTCACCAGATAGATGTAGAAATTACGTTTATTTTCCGGCTGAAGGGTAATGTAATAGGCGACCGGGAAGCCGACAACCAGGCACAGGACTGTCGCCATGATGGATAGCTGGAAAGAACGCCAGACGATATTGATATAACCAGGATTGAAGACAAGCTGGTCTTCCAGATCATATTCAAAAAATAATTTCACATAAGCATCAAAAGAACCAACGGCCTTAACGCCGCCGTAGGGGTTCGGTTCCAAAAAAGAAAACACACCCATGATGACCATGGGGATCAACATGAAAATACCGATCACGATATAGGATGGTGCCAGACCTAGCCAACGACGGGATGATGCGCTCTTGGGTAACCACGTGCTCATTTGGCAAGCACTCGCAAGGCCCGGGCCGAATAATCGACAGAGATGGTGTCGTTGGTGGCAAACGGCAGGTTGCCATCTTCACGCGGACGGGCTTGAGCCGTCAGTTCAATTCCGTCGCCCATATCAACGGTATAGGCGGCCTGATTGCCGAGATAGACAATGTTGGCGACGCGGCCCTGTCGGGAGGCGTCTCCGGCGGCGGAGAGGGTTATCTTTTCCGGGCGCAGGAACAAGGTGACCTGATCGCCGACGCTGTGGTTGCCGCTGTTGGCAGCCTCGAACAAGCTTTCACTGCCCACCCGGCACGTTACCAGATCATCATTTACGCTGGTGATTTCACCATCAAGGAAGTTGGTGTCGCCGATAAAGTCAGCAACAAAGCGATTAACGGGGTGCTCGTAGATATCGGTAGGGGCACCAATCTGCTGCACTTCACCATTGGACATCACGGCGATCCGGTCGCTCATGGCGAGGGCTTCTTCCTGATCGTGGGTCACGAACACGAAGGTAATACCGGTTTCACGCTGCAACTGCTTCAATTCCTCGCGCATGTTCTGGCGCAGCTTCAAATCAAGCGCAGACAGGGGCTCATCAAGCAACAGCACTTTCGGGCTGGGGGCCAGGGCACGGGCCAGGGCGACACGCTGCTGCTGGCCACCGGACAACTGGTTGGGGCGCCGATCACCGAGTTCCTTCATTTTCACCAGGGACAGCACCCGCTCGACTGTGGCGTCGATTTCTGCCTGGGGTTTCTTAAGGCGCTCCAGGCCAAAGGCAACGTTCTGGGCGACCGTCATATGGGGAAACAGGGCGTAATGCTGGAAGACCGTGTTAACGGGACGCTGGCTGGGCTCTAAGTTCTCGATTTCCTCGTCGAACAACATGATTTCGCCGCCCGTAACCTGTTCAAAACCGGCAATCAGGCGCAACAACGTGGTTTTACCGCAACCCGAAGGGCCGAGCAGGGTGAAAAACTCGTTATCGTTGATGGTCAGCGAAACCGTATCCAGAGCTTGAACCGCCTGATTCGATCCAGGGTTATAAACCTTGGAAACGCCTCGAATATCAATAGCAACAGTCGTCATAATTTAGCCTCAAATAATCGAATTTTCACTGAAAAGCCTCACAACAGGGTTGCGACCCTACAAACAAACTAGCCACCTTGTAAAACTTCCCCAAGTTGATCGTGCTGCCGGTCAACGTACACAGGATTGTCGAGTAACGATATACCCCCTTGGCGGTAATCAATCGCCCGTCATTGTTCCCGTGCTGCGTGCTTGCTCAGCATGGCCCTTCCAATTATTGTGCGCTTTCCTGAATTTGATGATCGTTCAGGGAAAGGGCCTGATTTAGATGAAGTATGTATCCACCCGTGGACAAGCGCCTGTTCTGGGCTTCGACGATGTTCTGTTGGCTGGGTTGGCCACGGACGGTGGCCTGTACGTACCCCAATCGTGGCCACAACTCAGCGCCGATGACCTGCGCCGATTTAAGGGTATGCCCTATGATGAGGTCGCCTTTGAGGTTATTCGCCCGTTTGTGGGTGGCCGTATCCCTGACGATGCCCTCGCCCGTATAATCAAAACCGGATACAGCCGGTTCAGCACGCCAACCGCGGCCCCCATCAGCGATCTTGGTGACGGCCTGTGGATGATGGAACTGTTCCATGGCCCCACGCTGGCCTTCAAAGACGTGGCCATGCAGTGCCTGGGCGGCCTGTTCGATCACGTGTTGTCAGCGCGCGGTGAGCGCACAACCATCATTGGGGCCACATCAGGCGACACAGGCTCAGCCGGTATCGAAGCCGTCCGCGGCAAGGATGCCGTGGATATCTTCATGCTGCATCCGGAAGGCCGCGTCTCGGACGTACAACGTCGCCAGATGACCACGGTACTGGACAGCAACGTCTATAATATCGCGGTTAAGGGGACATTCGATGATTGTCAGGACTTGGTGAAAGCCATGTTCAACGATCCGCCATTCAGGTCCCGCCACACGTTATCGGCCGTAAACTCCATAAACTGGGCCCGCATTGTGGCGCAGATCGTTTATTACGTAACCGCCGCCGCCGAACTGGGCGCGCCCGATAACGAGGTCGCGTTCTCGGTACCAACCGGCAACTTCGGGAATGTCTTTGCAGGCTATGCCGCAAAACAGATGGGTGTGCCGATCAGCCAGTTGCTCGTGGCCTCTAACAGCAATGATATCCTGACCCGGTTTTTTGAGTCAGGCGCCATGGAAATGGGCGATGTCTATTCGACACTGAGCCCCAGTATGGATATTCAGGTCTCGTCGAACTTCGAGCGTTTGTTGTTTGAGCTATGTGATCGAGACGGCGCGAAAGTCGCCGCGATTATGCAGAGCTTCCGTGACACAGGTCGTTACGAAGTGGCCCAGGATCAGCTGGATCAGGCATTGCAGTTGTTTAATGGTGCGCGTTATGACGACGACGCCACATCAACCGAAATCAAACGCCACTTCGAGGAAACAGGAATTTTGATTGATCCTCACTCCGCCGTGGCCCTGGCCGCTGCACGTGAACATCGCTGTGACAGCAGTATTCCCATGGTCGTAATCGGCACCGCCCACCCGGCCAAGTTTGGTGAAGCCGTACACAATGCGACGGGACAAACGCCTGAGTTACCCGCGCATCTGTCCGATCTGATGGACCGGGAAGAACGCTGTGCGGTGCTGCCCAATGATCTGGCCGCCATCGAAGCCTATGTTGATGATGCCACAAACAGCCACCGGGGTGCCGCATGACCGTTCGCCTGACCACTCTCGATAATGGCCTGCGCGTGGTTACCGATGCCATGGATACGGTACAGACGGTTTCTGTCGGTGCCTGGGTAGATGCTGGCGCGCGGCACGAACCACCATCCATCAATGGTATATCCCACATGTTAGAGCACATGGCGTTCAAGGGAACCAAGCGTCGATCCGCACTGGATATAGCGGTTGAAATTGAGAATGTTGGCGGCCATGTGAATGCCTATACATCACGAGAACACACCGCTTATTACGCCAAGATGCTGAAAGAGGACATGCCGCTGGCGCTGGATATTATCGCCGATATCTTACAGCACTCGGAAATGGATCAAGAAGAACTGGAACGCGAACGCACTGTTATCTTACAAGAAATCCATCAGGCCAACGACACGCCTGATGATATCGTGTTCGATTATTTTCAGGAAACCGCCTTCCCCGATCAGGCCGTGGGCCGCCCCGTTCTTGGCACGTTGGATCTGGTCAGCGGGTTCAACCGCGACACCCTGATGAATTATATGCAAAGCCAGTACGCGCCACCGTCCATGATTGTGGCCGCAGCAGGTTGTGTGAACCATGATCAGTTCGTTGAGATGGCATCTGAAGCCTTCGATGATCTGCCAGACCCTTGTTCGCGCGAGGTCGAAGCCGCGACCTATCGGGGTGGTGATTTCCGCGAAAGCCGCGATCTGGAGCAGGTTCATGTGCTGATGGGCCTGGAAGGCATACCGTACAGTGACGAAGATTTCCATGCGGCGTCTGTGTACTGCACCTTGTTGGGTGGCGGTATGTCATCCCGTCTGTTTCAGGAAATTCGTGAGAAGCGCGGCATGGTTTATTCGGTCTATTCCTTTATGTCATCGCTTCATGACAGTGGTATGTTTGGCATCTATGCCGGTACCGGTGAGAAAGAGGCAGCCGAGGTTGTTCCCGTTATTTGTGACGAGCTGACCCGCAGCACCAAGGATGTGACAGACGACGAAATGAACCGTGCGCGCGCCCAGTTGAAAGCCGGCATCCTCATGTCGCTGGAAAGTTCATCGTCGCGCTGTGAACAGGCGGCGCGTCAATTGCTGGTGTACGGACGCACTATTCCGTTGGAAGAAACCGTGGCCAAAATCGAAGCCGTAGATAAGGAGGCCGTCATGCGGGTCGCCAGTCGGGTGATCGCCTCACCATTGACCATGACGGCGCTTGGACCTGTGGGACAGATCGAACCCTTCAGCACCACCAAAGGCCGCCTGAGCTGATGACCCAGATACAAGTCCTCCTGTTTGATGTGGGTGGTATTCTGATTGAACTTGGCGGCATTGATCACTGGAAAAAACTAAGCAGCCAGACCGACAGCGCTGAAATGTGGCGGCGGTGGCTTGAATGTCAGGTGGTCAAGGATTTCGAAAGTGGACGCAGTACGCCGGACACCTTTGCCCGCGATATGGTGGACAAATACGAGCTCTCGGTATCAAGCGATCATTTCATTGATAAGTTCGCCCAGTGGCCCATCGGGTTTTATGATGGAGCCGAGGCTCTGGTCGCTGATGTTCGCCCCGACATCAAGGCGGGATGTTTTTCGAACACCAATGACATTCACTGGGCCATGCCGTGTAATCAGGGTGTTCACACGCTGTTTGATCTACATTTTCTGTCGTTCAAGATGGGGCATGTGAAACCGGACGAGTCAGCCTTCCAGTACGTCGTCGATGCGTTGGCCTGTGAGCCGGAAGCCATCTTTTTTGTGGATGACAACATCATCAATGTTGACGCAGCGCGCGCTTGCGGATTTGATGCACATGTGGCCAAGGGGCCGGTTGAAACGCGGCAAGTGCTTAACGCACATGGATTACTGAAATGACTGAACCCGCATTCCAGGAACTGAGCGACGACCAGGTCGAAACCTTTCAGCGTGATGGCGCGTTGGCCCTGCCCGGCATGTTTACATCGTGGCTGGATTCCTTAAGCGACGGCGTCGGGCGACTGGAAGCTGCCCCGGACCGGTTCATCAACGAGAATTCCAAAATCGGTGAGACCGGGCATTTCTGGAACAGCTATTGTAATTGGCAGGACATCCCCGAATTCACAGCTTTCGTCATGCAATCAGCAGCAGCCTCTATTGCGGCACAGGCCATGAAGTCCAAATCCGCGCAGATTTTTCACGAGCATCTGGTGGTCAAGGAACAGGGCACCGCCAAGGACACCCCATGGCACCATGATTTCCCCTACTACAACGTACAAGGCATGCGGTGCCTCAGCATCTGGCTGGCACTGGACCCGGTACCGGCAGACGGAGCCGTGCGGTTTGTGGCCGGTTCACACCGCTGGGGTAAGCTGTTTCAGCCGCGTTGGTTCAAAGATGGCAGCAATTACGGGTTCAGTGATATGGAAATGGAAACCGTCCCTGATATTGATGCATCGCCCGACGACTACACCATTTTGAACTGGGCGTGCGAGCCTGGTGACGCTGTGTTGTTTGATTTCAGAACATTGCACGGCACCACTGCGGCCAAACTGGCGAACCGCCGACGGGGGTTTGCCACGCGATGGCTGGGCGATGATGTGACTTATGTGGACCGCAAGGTGAAAACCTCACCACCATTTCCCGGTATTGATCTGAAAACAGGTGACCATATGCGTGAAGACTGGTTCCCAACGGTTTGGTCACACGAATGAGCGCCCCCATAACCATTCGTTAATATCTGGCTGGCATTCTCCCCATCTTTAACATTGTGTGGCTCCAGCCCGCTGTACCGAATTAACGTATGGGAGATTCTCGAAAATGGATCCAGTTCTAAGCATCACTATCATGGGTATCATCGGGGTTTTCGCGATCGTATTCGGCATTGTCGAGCGCCTTCGGTAGGTTTCTCACCCTTCACATCAAATCTCAAAATTCGATTTATGTGCTTCAACACTTCAATCCAATAATCTAGGATGCACCCACCATACCTTCTGGTGCCGGAGCGTTGACGCTATATGCGTTTCGGAGAATCGGGAAAACGGTGTAAATCCGTTACGTGCCCAGCGCTGTAAGGGGAATTTGTTTCGGTTGAATACCACTGATCCAGTGTGGGTCGGGAAGGTGCCAGGCAAAGATGATCCCAAGTCAGAAGACCGGCCAGAAGGAATTTGAGGGTGACGTCTGGACCGCGCCTACCTGCTTATTTTCCATGAAGGGGACTTTTAATGGAAAACCCGGAGTCCGGTCTGCGCTCAGCCGTTTACCAAACGATTTTATCACGCCGAGATGTGCGTGGGCAGTTTTTACCAGACGAAGTACCCGCCGATGTACTGAGCCGATTGCTCATCGCCGCCCACCACGCACCATCGGTTGGCTACATGCAGCCCTGGAGCTTCCTTGTCATCCGAGAAACGGAGACAAAGCAACGTATCAAAGCACTGTTTGATACGGCCGATGCGGAAGCAGCCGAAATGTTTTCGGATAAGAAAAGCGATCAATACCGCAACCTGAAACTTGAAGGTATTTTGGACGCCCCCATAAATCTGTGCATTACCTGTGATCGGAACCGGGCCGGACCTGTGGTTTTAGGCCGGACCCACATGCCTGAGATGGATATTTATTCAACCGTTTGTGCCGTGCAAAACCTGTGGCTGGCCGCCCGCGCAGAAGGCGTCGGTGTGGGCTGGGTCAGCATCGTCCATGAAGGTGCGCTAAAAGCGGAACTGGGTCTTCCTGGCCACGTGATTCCCATTGCCTACCTGTGTATTGGATACGTGAGCGAATTTCTGGAAAAACCGGAACTGGAAACCGCCGGATGGCGGAAACGCCTTGCCCTGAAAGATCTGATCGCATTCGATCACTGGAACGGTGAGGCATCAGACGCCAGGGACGATGAATTGCTCGAACAATCAGGCCTTGATCAGAAGGCGGTGATGAACGGCAGCTTCGTGGGATCACTTGCGGATCATTGATCCAGATGTTTCTCGATTAAATGATAGATGGTCTCGGCATCTTCTTCGGTGCTGACCACCACGTTTGATTTCTCACCGTAAATATTCATGAGATACCCGCGCGCGCTGCATACCTTTTCCAACGCCAACGCAAAGGGCAGAATGATCTCGTCATTCAGGCTTTCTGCGGTTGGGCAATCTTCCATGCGCGATATCATGTCGGTCATGAAGGTATCGGGATTTGATGATTGGGCCGCATCGCGATTCTTGCGGCGTGAGGCCGGTTTCTTTTTGCTCATAATTTTATCTTTCTGGAAACTAGGTTACGCGTGACCCGCTACGTCAGACAACATAAACGGATCAATACCGATCTTGGTCATGGCCCGGTCCCATTTGGAACCGAGATCCGTATCGAAGACCAGATCGCCATCTGCCTCAACATGAAGCCAGCCATTATCTTTGATTTCGGAATCCAGCTGTCCTGGCCCCCATCCCGCATAACCCAGAGCCAGCAAGCGGCTGGTGGGGCCAGAACCATCAGCAATGGCGCGTAGTATGTCGACAGTCGCCGTCAGCGCCATACCGTCATCAACCACCAATGTGCCGTCTTGAAGGTAATCGGGTGAATGCAGCACAAAGCCCCGGCTTGATTCCACGGGGCCACCGAACTGTATACGGATCGGCGTGGCGCCGGGCGCTGGCTCAATATCCAGCTGCTCCAGAAGATCGGGGAACGTGAGCTCTTCAATTTCTCGGTTGATCACCAACCCCATGGCACCTTCTTCGCTATGAGCGCACAGATAAATAACCGACTTATCGAATCGTGGATCGCCCATACCCGGCATAGCAACGATCAGCTGGCCGGTCAGATACCCATCATCGTCGTCTTCGATGTCATCAAATGCTGTTAAATACGGGCTAACCATTTTGTTTCCATTGTTGTCGGGTCAATGTTATCGGGCCATTATTATGGTATATGGCATTTCATCTGTTGAGAACCAAGGTGTTACAGCAATGTGTCAATAATACGCCATCGGTGCATATGGGAACAAGTGTAACGCATATTTTCGGTTTTTGTGTCACAAGCGCTCAAACATACGTGAAAGGGCTGGTTTTTGTGGAAAATTGGCGCATTCTGCCATGGTTTCAATGACTTCAGGTAAACAGGCTCGGCTTAACTTCATGCCAAATATCGTCGCAATCATACGCTATGCGCTCTGTGCTCTATTCCTGCTGCACGCCGGTTCCGCACGGGGTGCCAGCGAATCCGCCATCGCGGCATCAGAATGGGTTGATACAGAATATGCTTCCGTGCGGCTTATTTCGGCCACCGATAGCGTAGGCGATGCCGACATCGACCACCCCCTCACCTTAGGCTTGGAATTTCAGCTGCAGGAAGGCTGGAAGATTTACTGGCGCTCACCCGGTGACGCCGGTTATCCACCGCAGCCCAACTGGTCCACCAGCAGCAATATCTGGTCCATCGATATGCGGTGGCCGGCGCCTGTACGGTTTTCCGTCCTCGGTTTCGAGACCCTTGGCTACAAACATGAAGTGGTCTTCCCACTGACCGTTACGCCGCTGCAACCCGGTCAAGCTGTCCAGCTTGGCGTGCAACTCGACTATCTGATCTGTTCTGAAGTTTGCGTACCTGAATCGGTTTCTCTGTCACTGGACATCCCGGCTGGTGACGGCACCCCCAGCACGTTCGTGCACCTGATTAACAAATACACCGTCCAGGTTCCCGGTGATGGCAAGGCGAGCGGCCTTACCATCGACACGCTCGAACTGGTTCAACAGCCGGATCAGAACCCACAGTTGCTGATCACCGCCAGCAGCCTAAATGGTATGACCTTCGATGATCCCGATGTGTATCTGGAAGGCCCATTAGATGATCCAGGCACACTCGGTTTTGGTAAACCGCTCGCCCAGGTTGATCCATCAGGTACCACAGCCACGTTGCAAGTGGAACTCGTGGGGACAAAGGATACCCAGGGCAATGCCGCCGCCCTTCTGGACAAAGAATTTACCGTCACATTGATCGCTGGTGCACGGTCTGTTGAGCGCACAATTCAAGTGAGCCCGAATACCTCACCCATCCTCAGCAAACGAGTCACCGCACAGTTGTCTATTGTTATGATCCTGCTGTTCGCTTTCGCCGGTGGGTTGATCCTGAATCTGATGCCGTGCGTGTTGCCCGTGCTTTCCATCAAGTTGTTAGGCGTTATCAGTCACGGCGGTGGTCAGTCCAAAGACGTGCGGATCAGCTTCATCGCCTCGGCCGCCGGTATCGTGGCCTCGTTCATGCTCATTGCCGTCGCGCTCGCCGCGCTCAAGGCCAGCGGTATTGCGATTGGTTGGGGTATCCAGTTTCAACAACCCATATTCCTGATCACCATGGCCGTGATCATCACGGTGTTTGCCTGCAACCTGTGGGGTTGGTTCGAATTTAGCACACCGGGTGCCGTCGCAAAGATCGGGACCCAAACATCGGGTATTACCGGGCATTTCATGACCGGCATGCTGGCAACCCTATTGGCGACGCCCTGCTCCGCACCATTTCTGGGCACGGCTGTGGGTTTCGCTTTATCACGTGGTACCCCTGAGATCATGGGGATTTTTCTGGTTCTCGGCCTCGGCCTTGCTGCCCCTTATCTGGTGGTCGCCGCCGCCCCACGGTTAGCCACAATGCTGCCCAAGCCCGGCAACTGGATGATTACGCTCAGGCGTTTTCTGGGCCTTGCGTTGGCCGGTACAGTTCTGTGGCTGTTATCGGTGCTATTGGTTCAGCTTGATACACTGATCACCGTTCTTATTGGTGCCGGGCTAACGGCGGCGGGGGCATCCCTTTATCTTTGGCATCGGGGAGCACTGACTGGAAAACAGGCAATGGCTGTGGTGATGATCAGCTGGATTGGAGCGATCGGTCTGTCGCACATGCCCACAGATGTCTCTACTGACAGCGCATCAAGCGCTGTGGATGATTTGTGGCAGCCATTCGATCTGGCCGCCATCGACACCCATGTGGCTAATGGCAAAACCGTGTTCGTGGACGTGACCGCCGAATGGTGCGTGTCGTGCCTGGTGAACAAGGCCTTTGTGCTGTCACGCGGCACCGTGTTGGAGCGCCTGTCCAGTGACGCTATTATCCCTATGCAGGCAGACTGGACTTTGCCCAAGGATTCCATCACCCGGTACCTGACCTCGTTCCAGCGCTATGGTATCCCGTTTAATGCCGTTTACGGCCCCGGTGCACCAGACGGGATCGTGCTGCCCGAAATCCTGACACCGGGCGCAGTTTTGGACGCGTTGGACGCCGCACAGGATTAGGTGTTAAGAATCATTCAAAACGATGGTATGGGACGTCGTGCTGGGTGTATGATGCGCGCCAGTGAGACAACATTTGAAATCTGAAGGACAACACCATGACCATTTCCGTTGGCGACGCCATGCCCGATATCACCCTGTACACCATGACGGGATCGGGTCCCGAATCCGTAACCACGGGCGATTTATTCGGTGGTAAAAAGGTTGCCCTGTTTGGTTTACCCGGCGCATTTACACCCACGTGTTCCGCCAAACATGTTCCCGGTTTCGTGGCCAACCACGATGCGCTGACCGCGAAAGGCATCGACAGCATTGTGTGCGTTTCCGTAAATGATGCCTTCGTCATGGGCGCCTGGGGTGAAGACCAGCAGGTTGGCGACAAAGTCATGATGGTTTCCGATGGCAGTGCCGAACTGGCCCTTGCAACGGGTTTGGAACTTGATCTTTCAAACCGCGGCTTTGGTATGCGGTGTTGTCGTTTTTCTATGGTGGTCAACGACGGCAAGGTTGAAAGCCTCAATCTGGAATCAGATGGCGGCTACGAAGTCACCAGCGCTGAGCATATGCTGGCTAACCTGTAGGTCGGTCACGTTAGTAGCAAAACCCGAGCAAATTGAATTAATTTGCGAAGGTGGCTTTGCGGAAGATCAACCACTGGAGCATTTCCTGTGAACCCTTGTGAACAGGTAATGCTCTAGTATCCCGCAGAGCGATCCACTTGATGTAACAGTTCTTCGCCCGTTTCCATGCGGCGGTAGTTCTCGACGATATCATCCAGCCCGTCGATCACATTCCAACCGGAAATATGCGGTGTGATGGTCACTTGCGCGTGATCCCAATAGGCATGACCCGCGGGCAATGGCTCGGTGTTTTGAACGTCCAGCACAGCATGCGCCAGATTGCCTGTATCAAGGGCCGCCAGTAAATCGCCATCCACCACCAGATCGCCCCGTCCCACGTTGATCAGGGTGGAGCCTTCTTTGAAGTGTGACAGCGTTTCTGTGTTCATCAGACCGCGTGTGTCCGGCGTGGAGGGCAGGATTGAAATAACGAAATCGGCTGTTGCCAAAACCCCGGCAAGGGCGTCCTCACCGGCGAAGCATTCAACGCCATCAATATCTTTCTGTGTGCGGCTCCATCCAATAGTGCGGTAATCCATGGCGGCAAAACGGCGGGCAATGAGGCCCCCAATATGCCCCAGTCCCAACACAGCAACGCTAACCGCCGTGGTCAGGCGCGGGGCATAGACACGCCATTCGCCTTTTTTCTGTTGTTCAGCATAAACGCGGGCATCGCGGTGTTCGCGCAACACGTACAGTTGACAATACTCGGCAATCTCGCGGGCTGCTGCGGTGGCTTTAAGTCGGGCTATACGCACATCTGCGCCCACGCCATCGGCCTTGACCATGGTATCCACGCCCGGCATATTCGGGGCCAACTGATCGCGTACCCATTCAGGTGATTCCCAGCCTTCCATTTGTATGGTGATCGCGATGGCCATGGCTGGCTCCTTATGCATTATCTCGAATAGCTTCCGCCGCCGCTCGGGCCAAATCGTCGGCGCGTTCATTCTCCGGGTGCCCAGCATGGCCTTTAACCCAGTGCAAACGCACATCGTGTTTGCCCATAGCAGCGTCCAGCAAACGCCACAGGTCATCGTTCTTGACCGGCTTCCTGGCCGCTGTTTTCCAGCCGTTGCGTTTCCAGTTGTGTATCCATTTGGTGATGCCGTCGCGCACATACGTGCTGTCGGTATAGATATCCACACTCATGGGACGGCTCAGCGCGCCCAGCCCTTCAATGGTGGCAAGCAATTCCATGCGATTGTTGGTGGTAATCGGCTCTCCACCGGACAGTTCTTTTTCCGTGCCACCGAACCGCAGAATAGCGCCCCAGCCACCCGGCCCCGGATTGCCGAGGCATGAGCCATCGGTGAACATCTCAACAGATTTTGAGGAACTTTCGTTCATTGATCAATCAAGCCCATAGTCGCCAACACTTTTAACACCCTGATGAAAACGTAATTTGTGCACGTATTCCATAGGGTCCTTCGGCACCACAAGCGCACCTTCGGGCGTGTTCAACCAATCATATAGACGGGTCAGTAAAAATCGAATGGCGGCGCCACGGGCCAGAATGGGCAAAGCATCCAGTTCTTCCTGTGAGAACCCGCGTTCAACACGGTATGTGGCCAACATTCGACGAGCTTTGGTGATGTTAAAGCTGCCATCCTGCTCGAAACACCAGGCATTGAGGCAGATGCCTAAATCATAGGCAAAGGCATCGGTACAGGCAAAATAGAAATCGATCAGGCCTGACAGATGACCGTCACGAAAAAATACGTTGTCGGGAAACAAGTCGGCATGAATAGCCCCGCTGGGCAGGCCAGCCGGCCAGTGCTCTTCCAGATAGGTAAGCTCATCCGACAGCATGTCATACAAGCCAGCTGACACGCCGTTGGTTGCGTCCTTTCCACTGGATTCCAGTAACGGACGCCATGCATCAACGCTCAAACCATTGGGCCTCGACATCTCGAACGTGCTGCCAGCCACATGCATACGGGCGAGGCCTTCACCCAGTTCACGGCAGTGTTCCGAGGTAGCGCGTTTGGGCCATAATCCCGGCAGAAACGTCACGATAGCGGCCGGTTTATCACACAGCGTACGTAAGGCTTCGCCATCACGGGCGTGAACTGGTGTGGGGCTGGGAATACCGTTTTTTGCCAGATGCTCCATGAGCCCTATGAAAAATGGCAGATCCTTCGGATCGACCCTTTTTTCGTAGAGCGTCAGGATAAATGCCCCCTGATCCGTGGTGAGCATAAAGTTGGAATTTTCCACACCTTCAGCGATGCCTTTGCACGACAGCACATCGCCGATATCATAGTCGGCAACAAACTGCGATACATCTTCATCACTAACGTCAGTATAAACGGCCATGGTGTTTCAAAATGCCTGACAAAAATTGCGAACATCGTCTTCGCTACGGTGCTATCCAGTCTATCTGGCAATCTTCCGGCTCTGTCAATCCCGGGGACAATGCCCGGGACAATATCGGGGAATTGAACATGTGTACGAAACGATGGTCCCGTGTGGCTGTCTTTACGGCACTCCTGTTCAGTGCGCTCTGGACATGGCAACCATCCGGGTCCCTCGCCGCCGCAACAATCCCGGAAGATATTGATGAACCCACCGTCTCGGCCCCTGTGGCGAACCCGGTCGATGACTTCACACTACTGCTGATTAAACGCATGCAAAAGGCATTGATCACCATTGGTATTTTTGCAGGCCCGGTGAACGGTATCGCAGACGATGAAACAACCCGAGCCGTTCGCCAGTACCAGCGATCAACCCGGCAAACGCCGACCGGCATCATAGACGAAAAACTGGTCATCCATCTGGAGACAGCGGTGAGCGTCAGCAACCTGTTGGATACGTTGTCATTAGCCCGCCAGGCTCACACAAAAGAGGCCCGCGAAGCCTTGCTCGCCAACCCGGCGACCAAAGATTTGATTACCGAAGGCTTGTCAGATGAAGTGGCCAACCCGGTGCGTGATCCATCGGCATGTTTCACTGAGCCCACCGTTCGTTGCCTGCTGGATGAGGCGGTGGAAAGCGCCAAGGCTATTACCCGTGATGATATGCGGAACTGGGCATTTGGCGACATTCTGGTGGCACAGGCCCGTGCCGGGCTATCCGCCGACGCCCGCGACACCATGCGCCGTATTTCTGATCCGCGAATGATTATGGTGGCATTGGGCGAAATTGCCGAAGCCCGGGCCCGTGCCGGACAGGCCGAAAGCGCCATCGCCGCCGTGGACGTGATCCCGGACATGGCGACCCGTTCTGAGGCCTATGCCAATATTGCCAACACACTTGCCTCTGCCGGTTTGAAACAGGGTGTCATAAGCGCCGTCGCCAAGCTTCGCGATCAGGTGGATTTGGACAACATCGATGCCAAGGCGGTGGCACAATTGACCCGCGCCAGCGCCGCACTGTTTCAGTGTGGCAACACTGAGGACGGTGTCGCTTTGCTGGAAGAGGCCGAGTCAGCCGCCAACTCCATAGCCGATATCAACAACCGCGATACAGCCCTTCGCCATGTGGCTGATACGAACGCGGGTATAGGGCGCATTGATCAGGCCATCACAATCCTGAATACAATTGAAAGTCCATCGGAGCGTATGCCCGTGTTGATGAGCACCGCGCGGGCACAGGCACAGAAGGGCGATCCAGATGCCGCGCTCGAACTGGCATCCTCAATCGAAGCGGTCCGGTATCGAGCACTGGTTCTGGCCAGCATTGCCGAAGGTCAGGCACAGATTGGCAACCTGCAAGCAGCGCAAATCACGTTGGAAAATGCGACCGCTGACATGGAAGCCATTGACCTGCCATATGCCAAAGATTTCGCCACCAGCCGAATCGCCATGGCCTACGCTCGTATTGCCAGCGATATGGATCAGCCCAGCCCTGCGATGTTTGATCAGGCCACGTCTCTTACCGACGGCATCAAAGATAACAAAACGCGAGCCTACGCGGCATGGAACATTTCTTTTTACAATCAACAGTCAGGCGTTGGTGAAGCGGCTGAAACCAGGGCCCACGCCTATGCGGTCACAAATGAAATTCCCAGCCCTGGCGGGCAGGCCTGGTTATTGGCAGAACTGGCGGAAAAACGCACGACAGATGGTCATGGCGAATGGGCGTGGGAAATGTTTGACCGGGCATTGGGCATAACAGAATCCATCAAGAATGCCTGGGGCCGAGCCAGGGCACTTAGCCGCCTGTCACAAACCCTCGTCCGATTGGTCGAAACAAAAGCGGTCCACGGCCCAATCACATCCAATGAGGCCACATCGAAAGAGGCAACATCCAGTGAATAGGGACGCTTGCGGTTCCTTCACTGCTTCCGCTAAAGTCGCGTCGCACTTAAACTCACGGAAAATACACATGCGGTTACCACATCACCTATTTGGAAAAGCCCGTCGAGGCCTCATTGCCGCTCTGGCTTTGTTGGCGTTACCGGGCCTTGCGGCATGTGGGTCCATGGACCAAATCAATCCGTTTGTCAGTGAAGAAGACACCCTGCCACCGCCGTGCCCATCTGTATCCATTCTGGCCAATGCAGAGCGCATAACCATTTTCCGGCCAGGCGACGGACAAGACCTGACGGATATTGATACAGAGGCCCAGATCGATGATTTCTTCGCTAACTGTATTCACGACGTTGATAAGGAAACAGGAATCGGCCAGATTGATATTGAACTCAGCCTGGGTGTTATCGCTTCACGTGGCCCCGCCAACACCAGCAAGATCGCCGATCTGCCATATTTCGTCACCATCACCACGCTGGAAAAAGAGCTACTGAGCAAGGGGGTTTTTGTCATTCCGGTTGGCTTTGAAGGAAACCGTTACAAAGTCTCGTTGTTTGATGAACCGGTGATCCTGACAATCCCTATCGCGCCCCCTGTGATCGGGTACGAGTTCCGTATCTATGTGGGGTTTCAACTGACCCCGGCGCAACTTGAGTACAACCAGAAAGTGTCATCTCTTGGCGGGTAACACTAAATCTGCTGATCAGGCATTGACCGAAAATTCAAAATAGCTAAACTGAATTTGCATCCTCACTTGGGCTGGTGTGATCCTACCCAAGTGGGTGTGTGTTAAGAACGATAATATTAGAGATACATATCTCAGTATAGCGCTGCGGGAGAGATCAGCTACTTATCCCAAAAGACCAGTCGCTGACGCCGAAGGAGCAACCGCCCCGGAAACTCTCAGGCAAAAGGACCGCGAGCGTAATGAGACTCTGGAAAGCAGGCCGGATCAAATTTTGACCGCCCTCACCGAAGATGAAACCCGGTTCGTTGGTGTAAGAATCAACAGCAGGGGAATCTTTCAGGTTCCAAGACAGAGGGGGCGGCATATGGGCCATATGGCTCGTCGCTAACCTGTTTTGACGCTAACTGGAGTACCACATGAATTTTGACACAACAGACGCCCCAAAAACCGTACCGCTGGACGCCCTGCACCGTGAACTCGGTGGCAAGATGGTGCCGTTTGCTGGCTATGACATGCCGGTGCAGTACCCCGCTGGCATTATGGCCGAGCACAATCACACCCGCGAGAAAGCCTCGCTGTTCGATGTGTCTCACATGGGGCAGGTTCGCCTGCATGGCAAGGACGCAACCAAGGCGCTGGAATCACTGGTACCCGGTGATATCGCCGCCCTGACCGCTGGCAATACACGTTACACCATGTTCACCAATGATCAGGGTGGCATCCTTGACGATCTGATGGTCACGCAGCATGGCGATTATCTGTATCTGGTTATCAACGCGGGCTGCAAGGATGCCGATATCGCGCACCTGAACGCAAAAATTGGCGACCGTTGCGACATTGAAGTCATTGAAGACTATGCCCTGCTGGCCCTGCAAGGTCCCGCAGCCGTTGCGGTGATGGCCAGGTACGCAGCACCGGTCCGACATATGTCATTCATGTCTGCGGCAGAACTTCATATATCTGACATCCCCTGCTTTGTAACCAGGTCCGGCTACACAGGTGAGGACGGGGTCGAGTTTTCCGTTCCGGTGGACGCCGCCGAAGACGTGGCGCGGCTATTGCTGGACGAGCCCGAAGTTGAAGCCGCCGGTCTGGGATCTCGCGACTCGCTTCGTCTGGAAGCTGGCCTGTGCCTGTATGGCAGTGATATCACAGAAACAACAACCCCGACGGAGGCTGGCCTGTTGTGGTCCATTTCCAAGCGACGACGGGAAGAAGGTGGTTTCCCGGGTGCGGCTGTCATCCAGCAGCAGATTGCTGATGGTGCACCGCGTAAACGGGTCGGCATCAAGCCTGATGGCAAAGCCCCGGCCCGTGCGCACACAGAAATTGCTGACCAGGATGGCAATGTTATTGGTGAAATCACCAGCGGTGGTTTCAGCCCTACATTGGGTGGCCCCATTGCCATGGGTTATGTGGATGCGGCCCATGCCGCCAAAGGCACCAACGTGAACCTCATGGTGCGCGGCAAAGCTATGCCAGCCCAGGTCACATCACCTATTTTCGTCGAACACCGTTATTTCAGAGACTAAGAACCAAACAAACAGGGACTCAAAGAAAGGAACAACAAACCATGGCACTTAAATTTTCAGAAGATCACGAGTGGATCAATATCGAAGGCGACGTCGCAACCATTGGCATCACCAACTATGCCCAGGAACAGTTGGGCGACGTGGTTTTCGTGGATTTGCCAGAAGTTGGCGATACGCTCGAACAAGGTGGTGAATCCGGCGTCATTGAATCCGTCAAAGCCGCCAGTGAAATCTATGCTCCCGCATCCGGCGAAATCATCGAGGTGAACGAAGACCTGGACGGTAGCCCGGCATTGATCAACACAGCCGCCGAAGGTGATGGTTGGATGTACAAAATCAAGCTGTCAAATCTCAGCGAGTTGGATGATCTGATGGATAAGGCTGGATACGACGCCCATGTGGAGGAACTTGATTAATGCCACATATACCGCTCATTGAACTTGAAAATAAGGACGACTTCATTCGTCGTCATATCGGCCCCGGTGACGAACAAGTTGCAGAAATGCTGGACGTTATCGGCATGTCGTCAGTGGATGAACTGATCGACAAAACGGTACCATCAACAATTCGCAGTAGCGAGCCCCTTCAGGTACCAGAAAGTATTAGTGAGCGGTACACGTTAAGCGTTCTAAGGCGCATGAGTGACCGAAACCAGGTCTTCATTTCAATGATTGGCATGGGGTATTACGGCACCGTCATTCCCAACGTTATTCTCAGAAATGTGCTTGAGAATCCGGGCTGGTATACGGCGTATTCGCCTTATCAGGCCGAGGTTTCCCAAGGTCGACTGGAAGCCGTTCTCAATTTCCAGCAAATGGTCATGGACATGACCGGCATGGATTTGGCCAACGCGTCGTTGCTGGATGAAGCAACCGCCGCTGCCGAGGCCATGTCCATGGCACACCGCGTATCGAAAAAGAAGGGCTGCGACAAATTCTTTGTGGATGCTAATTGCCACCCGCAAACCATTGCCGTTGTTCAGACCCGTGCCGGATTGGCCGATTTAGAGATCATCGTGGGCGACCCGTGGACCGACATGGATGCCGACGACGTGTTTGGTGTATTGCTTCAGTACCCCGGCTCAGACGGCAATGTGCGCGATCCCGAACCCGTTATCAAAGCAGCCCATGACAGCAAGGCGCTGGCCTGTGTGGCAACGGACCTGCTGAGTCTGGCACTATTGAAACCACCCGGAGAAATGGACGCCGATATCGTTATTGGCTCGTCCCAGCGTTTTGGCGTTCCCATGGGTTATGGCGGACCGCATGCCGCGTTCTTCGCCACCAAAGACACCCATAAACGCCAAACGCCGGGGCGCATCATTGGTGTGTCCACAGACTCGCACGGCAAGATGGCGTTGCGTATGGCGCTGCAAACCCGTGAACAACACATCCGCCGCGAGAAAGCGACCAGTAACATCTGCACGGCACAAGTCCTGCTCGCCGTATTGGCCGGATTCTACGCGGTCTATCACGGCCCCGATGGCATTAAACGTATTGCCAGCAAGGTTCACCGTATGACACGCATTCTGGCCGATGGCCTTAAAGTACTCGGCGTGGAAGTCGTCAACGATGCTTACTTCGATACTCTGACAATCCGGGTTCGCGGTCAGGCTGGTCGTATTGCTGCCAAGGCCCGGGAATCTCGGATAAACCTTCGGGTGATCGATGCTGACCACCTGGGTATTTCGCTCGACGAAACCACCCGTCGCCGTAATTTGATGGCCTTGTGGCAGATCTTTGATTCCAAAGCGGCCGGGAAACTGGACATCAATGAGTTGGATGATACCGTTGACAAGATCATCCCCAAAAGCCTGGCGCGGACCAGCAATTATCTGGAGCACCCCGTTTTCAGCCTGTATCACGCCGAAACGGAAATGTTGCGGTATCTGCGCTGGTTACAGGCGCGCGATATAGCCCTTGACCGGGCCATGATCCCGCTTGGCTCATGTACCATGAAGCTGAACGCCACCACGGAAATGATTCCCGTTACGTGGCGGAACTTCTCGGCCCTTCATCCCTTCGCACCGTTGGATCAGACCCAGGGGTATCAACAGCTGTTTGAAGAACTGGAAGAACATCTTTGTGAAATCACCGGCTTTGATGCCATGTCCCTGCAACCCAATGCAGGCTCGCAAGGTGAGTTCTCAGGTCTCGCCGTCATCCGCCGTTATCACGAGTCCCGAGGTGACAATACTCGTAACATCTGCCTGATCCCGGCATCGTCCCATGGTACCAACCCGGCCAGCGCCCATATGGCTGGCATGAAGGTGGTGGTTGTGGCCACCGATGATGGCGGCAACGTGGACGTGGCTGATCTGAAAGCCAAGGCTGCCGAGCACAGCGACAATTTGGCCGCACTGATGATCACCTATCCATCCACCCATGGCGTGTTTGAAGAAGCCATCGTGGATATCTGCGCCACCATTCACGACAATGGCGGTCAGGTTTATTTGGATGGTGCCAACATGAACGCCCTCGTTGGTCTGGCCCAACCGGGCAAATTTGGCGCCGATGTGATGCACCTGAACCTACACAAGACCTTTGCCATTCCGCATGGCGGTGGTGGTCCAGGCGTCGGACCCATCGGGTGTGGATCGCACCTGGCACCATTCCTGCCCGATCATCCCGTGGTTGAGGGCGTTAATCCGGCCGAAGGTGACGACGGTACCGTGGGCACCGTCGCGGCGGCACCGTGGGGCTCAGCCAATATTCTGCCCATATCATGGGCCTATATCGCCATGCTGGGACCGGAAGGCCTGCGGCAATCATCCAAGATTGCCATCCTCAGCGCCAACTACATCGCCAAGCGCCTCAATCCTCATTTCCCGGTTCTCTATACGGGTAAAAATGGCACCGTGGCGCATGAGTGCATTGTGGATTTACGTCCGATCAAGGAAAGCTGTGGCATCACCAACGAAGACGTCGCCAAGCGGTTGGTGGATTACGGCTTCCACGCGCCGACCATGTCGTTCCCGGTTGTGGATACGTTGATGATCGAGCCCACAGAATCCGAAGCCAAGCGAGAGTTGGACCGCTTCTGTGATGCCATGATCCAGATCCGGGCCGAAATCGCCGACATTGAAAGCGGCAAGAGCGATCCTGAAAACAATCTTCTGCACAATGCACCTCATACCCATGAGTTGCTGATGCAGAGTCCGTGGAGCATGCCCTATTCGAAAGAAGAAGCGTACTTCCCCATCCCATCCACGCGCGATGATAAATACTGGCCACCCGTTGGTCGGGTCGACAACGTGCTGGGGGACAGGGTCTTGATCTGCTCATGCCCGCCGATGGAAGCCTATGAGGAAGCGGCTGAATAACCGACGAGGTAACAAATCGCAGAAACGAAATGCCAGCTCTGGAAACGGGGCTGGCATTTTGTTGCCTGCAAGGGTAATGATCGAGCAGCCTTAAGCACAAGATCAGAATCAGGGCCGGGACTGAAATAACAATGGAAAAAGTATCTCCTGGTTCTGTATTGCTTTGTATTTTTACGGCGGGCCTGTTCGCTGTCAGCATTCTTACATCAAAGTTTGTGTATCAGTATGGTGTTGAGCCGCTGTTTTTCTCCACCGTTCGCTCTGTATTCTGCGTCGCCATGTGTTCGGCTTTTATCCTCGTCAAAGGTGGCGAGTGGCGAATGCCGAAACCGGCGAGGGCGTATATACTGCCCATGTGCGTCATGCTGCTGATGGTATCTTTTGGCTATCCAACGGCCATGAAGTATATTCCCGCCGGGTTAGCCACGCTGGTGTTCTACCTGTGGCCCATGTTCGTATTGATCATCAGTGCCATTCAGCAACGAGAATTCCCCGGCATTCGCCGTTTTAGTATTTTCGCTGTCGCCTTTGCCGGTTTGGGTCTGGTGTTTGGACCTGCCATTGGTGACGTGCGGTGGGAGGGGCTTGCAGCAGCCACAATCGCGGCCCTTGGTGCCAGCCTGTTTTGTGTGATCGTGCCCAAAGTAACTCGGCATGCCAGCAGCATGACCATCAATATTCACACAAACGTCGTGGTCGGCCTTATCCTGTTTGGTGGCGCCGTGCTGGATGATCAACTGCAAATGCCAACAGCGGCCATTGGCTGGTACGCCATGATCGGTGCCGGCCTGTTATACGGATTGGGAATGATTATGATTTTCTATGCCATTAATCGGGCTGGACCGGTGACATCGTCCATATTGTTCAATTCCGAACCGCTAATCGTCACCTTGCTGGCGACGGTTATCTTCGCGGAAATTCTCGAACCTGTTCAGTACGCCGGTATCTTGATTGTTGTGGTGTCCATGATGCTTGCCAGTGCCCGAACGGCGGTAAAGTAAAGCTTGGTCATTACGCTGGACGCGGATAGTGCCGGGCCTGTGTAGAACCAACAGTCTCAGCCACAATGACCAATTCGGTTCTGGGAAAAGACCGGCAGGCGAGTGTGTAGTCGGCGTCGATTTCAGCCATGCTTAGGGCTGACAGCATGAACGGCTCCAGCTTGATCTGGCCGCTCTTGATGCGAACCTTGCACGAACCACATTCACCGCGCTGGCAATTACTGAATAGATGAAGACCGCACTTGGCCGCGCCTTCCAACAAAGACTCATCACCCGCACAATCGAAACTGGCCAGCATGGGCCTTATCTCGACACGAAAAATCGGGATGTCGCTGGATGTCAAAGAAAGCCTCCACCCTCACCGCCGCTTGGTTCATCGTCCGGCGCACCGAATAGATCGGCTACATAGGAAAACTCCTTACGCATACCGCGGCGGGCTAACAGCTTCTGCTGCGCACCTTCGGGGAAATCGGTGAAGTTGATGATGTTCTTTTCAATCAGAACATCCACCAGATCCTCCATGACACGGGCGAGCGCCAGATCGGAACCCATCCAGTCGTCGCCGGGTGCTGCACCCGGCGAGGTTTGTCTTATAAAGGCGACAAGCTCTGCATTGTCCGCATCCACTTCCTCGCCGCCGTCAACGGCCTGATTATAAACGCCGGCGATATTTCCCTCCGGGTCACGGACGATAAACGGCATGGGGGCAGCTCCTGTTCAATCAGATGTTTGATGGAGTGTAGCTGATCAAACCTTGCAGGTCATCCATCACTCAGCGAGTCTGCGAGTCTGTGAGGCGCTGCACGTACCACTGAATAAGCCCATTGGCTCCCGCTTCGTGACGAGAATAAGGGCCGGGTTGATATTTACGGGACAACACACCAGCATGATTATCTTCGATGATAGTTTTATCGGCAATCGTGGTCACGTCCCACATCCAGATCATTTTTTCCACGTCCAGATTCTTGCCTGGCTCCGCATCTGCGCCGACCAACCAGATTAGTTCCACATCCGTGTAGGTGGCGTCACGGGGGATGAAACGGAAAATAGTAGCGAAATCATTGGTGGCCAGCACGGTGAAAAATGGATTGAGCGTAACACCCGTGTAACCGCCGTCCCAGTCCGTGAACTTACCCATCAGCGGCCCGGCCGGTGTGCCGTCTTTGGTTTCCGACAGGTAGCCTTCCTTGATCGCGGTCCGAGCGGCACCACGCAGGTAAGGACTGTTCTCGCCATCGACCGGCGACTTGCCGGACGGATGCCCCATGGAATCAGCCAAAGCATCGAAGGCAATCATTTGAGGGCGATATTCTTCAAGCGATTCAATCGGTCCGGAGCCTTCGCCCGCGCCCAATGCCAGAATATAATCTTTCGGATGGACTTCACAGTATTCCGGGTGTGCTGGCATGCAGTGATAGCATTCATAGAAATTTTCCATGACCAGCTTCCAGTTCGCCTCGGTGGGATAGGATGCGCGGTGGGCAATCTTGGCATTGGCCAGGTCATGGAATTCCAGAAATGGCAGCATCGGTCCCATCTGATCGTCAAAATCCGGTGCATCACCCTGCGCGAGGCAACAAAAAATCAACCCTTCGCAAACCCTGATATGACAAGGGTGCAACCCGTAATCATCAGCATTGAAATCGTCTTTCATCAGTCGGGCGGCTTTCAAACTGCCATCCAGATCATAAGACCACGCATGATAGGGACAGCGCAGCATGCGTACGTTGCCCTGTTTCTCACGACAAATGATCGAGCCACGATGGCGGCACACGTTGTAGAAAGCGCGAATTTCGTCGTCCTTGCCACGGATGACAATGATCGATTCGCCCGCCATTTCAAACAGAACGTAATCACCCGCACCCGGAATTCTCGATATATGGTCAACCATATGCCAATCAGGCACAATGACGGCTTCCATGTCCGCCTCAAACACGTCAGCATCCAGATAGAACGGCTTTTCCATGGAAAAACCATCTTTGTGATTCTTGATCAGCTTTTTCAGATCAACACCATTTGCACGTGTCATGTATTGTTCTCCATCCCGAAAATAATTCCCCACCAGTTCCCGCACGCTACCTGAACAGGGGTCCGTAGGAAATGTCCATTTTTGGGTAGATTAACCACCGCCCTGTCATCCGCCGGGGCGACCACCCGGACGGGATCGAATGTGATGGTAATAGTGCCATAGCATGACCGCCGCCGTTGACCGCCATGGTCGCCATTGCTCGCCAATTTCATCCATTTCAGGGATGGTGGGACGCGTGGGCAGGTCCAGCAACTGACCCGCCGCTTCGGCCACAGCCAAATCTCCGGCGGGCCAGATATCGGTTCGGCCCAGCGCAAACATGAGGTAAATCTCCGCCGTCCAGCGACCGATGCCTTTGATCTGGATCAGCGTTTCTTCCACCCGCGCATTGCTCATCCGGGGTAGCTTGCCCAGATCAAGCGTGCCGTCTGTTACAGCGGTGGCAAGCGCCATACCATAACGGGCTTTCGGACCACTAAACCCGCATCCGCGCAAGCCTTCCTCATCGGCCCTCAGGATAACGGGCGGTGATATGGGTCCAAGCGTTTCTTCCAGCTTTCGCCAGATCGCGGCACCTGATTGGGTGGAAACCTGTTGATCCACAATAATTCTGAGGATCGTCGCAAAGCCGGGCTCAAGCCCGCGTGGCGGGGGTGATCCGGCAAGGGCATGCACGCGCCGCATGTGCGGACACATGGCAATGAGCTTCCTTAACCCGGGTCGTTTTGTTCGTGCCATACAAATCCTGCTCAGAAATAACCTTATCCGTTTATGACTTGGCGCGGATGCCATGGAAACGGCACATCCACGATGATTACTTCTGCATCACTTTCGGCTTTAATGGAAACAGCATCTTCTTCCGTTATGGCAACCCCGGCGCGCTCAGGCACCAACTGGCCGTTGATGGTCAGATCGCCACGTGCGGGAACCACATAAGCGGCGCGACCTTCACCCATTGTATGGGTGGTTTCTTGCCCCGTGCTCAGCGTGGCGCACAGCAGCGCCGCATCCTGGTGGATCATCAACGCGTCGTTGCCTGAATCCTGCGCCCGCCCTGATGCCAGTACCGTCAACTTTGCATTCCGTTCAGTCGTGGGAAACTGACGTGTTTCCCAGCGCGGCTCATATCCCCGTTTGTCAGGATACACCCATATCTGAAACAAGGTCGTATCTTCATCTTCCCGATTGTATTCCGAATGCACGATACCTGTACCCGCACTCATCACCTGTACGTCACCAGTCACTGTACGGCCCGCATTGCCCAACGAGTCTTCATGGCTGATGGCCCCGGACCGCAGGTAGGTGATGATTTCCATATCGCTGTGCGGGTGCATGGGGAACCCGCCCCCGGCGCGGATCAAATCATCGTTCCACACCCGTAGGGGGCCAAGGCCCATGCGCGACGGATCGTGATACTCAGCAAAGCTGAAATGATGGCGGGCATGGAGCCAGCCGTGATCAGCTTCACCGATTCCAGTAAGAGGGGTTATCTCAATCATGATTTATCCTAGCAAACTTCGGGGTTAATGACAGTTTCAGGCTGCACGCACAGTTTCAGTTGCGGTGATTGCAGCTATTTCCGCCTCAGCGGCATCTATGCCAGCCGTGCCACCCGTCACACCTTCGGCATGGACGAATGTCACATCGTCAAGACCGACAAACCCCAGCACGGTACGCAAAAATGGTTCTTGCATATCCATAGCAGCAGCAGGTGCACCTTCGTGGTACCAACCGCCACGGGCCGTGATCACGAACACCTTACGACCACCCAACGTGCCCACCGGACCGTTCTCCGTGTAATTGAAGGTGCGACCAACCCGCGCCAGATGATCGATCCAGGCTTTCAAGCCAGACGTGATACCGAAATTATGCATAGGCGATCCGATAACGATGATGTCAGCGGCTTCCACTTCGTTAACGATGGTATCAGACAAAGCCAGCACCCCGACCTGTTCAGCCGACCAGTCTTCAGGCGGCGTGTAATAGGCATTAACCATGTCCTGGTCCACATGCGGGATCGGGGTCAGCCCCACGTCGCGTTGCGTTACCCGGGAATCGGGCTTGGCCGTCTGAAACTGCTCGGCAAACTGTGCCGTTAGCGCGCGGCTAACACTGTTGTCCGGGTTGGGGCTGGAATTAACGATCAAAATATTGGTCATGTTGGTTTCTCCTGTTGAAATGTTCATGACCAAAAACATAATAGGGTGCATTTATTTACACAATTATGTATAAATTAACAATACTGTTTCCTAAATGGACACTATTAATGGACTCGTTGAACGGCATTCATACCTTTACCCGCGTGGTGGAGATCGGCAGTTTCACCGGTGCCGCCGCGTCGCTGGGCCAGACTAAATCGTCTGTATCCAAACAGGTGGCGAAACTGGAAGACCGCCTGGGCGCGCGTTTGCTTAACCGCACCACCCGCCGTATGAGCCCTACCGAAGCAGGTCAGGCATTTTACGAACGCTGTCAGCGCATCATTACGGATATAGAGGATGCAGAACGGTCGGTCACGAATCTACAAGATACACCGCGAGGGCTGTTGAGAATTAACGCTCCCATGAGCTTCTCTATCCGACACTTGGCCCCGGTGATTTCAGAATTTATGCAGCAGTATCCGGATTTACAGGTGGATTTGGACCTCAATGATCGGGTGGTTGATGTTGTTGAGGAAGGTTACGATCTGGTCATTCGGATCGCCCGGTTACCGGACTCCACGCTCATCGCGCGTAAACTGGCCCCCTTCCACCGAATTGTGTGCGCCAGCCCGGCGTACTGGGACCAGCATGGTCGACCGCAGACACCGGGCGATCTACGCCATCACAACTGCCTGCTCTACAAATATCTGTCCAGTGGTAACGAGTGGTCATTCATCAGCCCGACTGGTGAGGATTCGATTGTACGAATCTCAGGCACATTCACATCCAATAATGGCGACGCCCTGCTGGCCGCCGCCAGACAGGGGCTTGGTGTATTGGCAACGCCGTCGTTCATTTCCTGTGATGATGTGTTGTCGGGTGTTCTGGAACCAGTCCTCGAGGACTATTCCCACGAATCGACCAACATCTACGCGGTATACCCCCACAATCGCCACCTCTCGGCCAAGGTGCGCCTGTTTGTGGATTACATGGTGGAACAGTTCGGTTCAAATTCATCATGGGATAAAATTTGTTAGGTACATGAAACAAATAACCGTGACGGGCGACGAAAAACATAGTTTCTTTTCGTGAACACTTATGAGGATTCGTTGGAGGCCACTATGCTTGCCGATCAGAACAGCGCCCCGGAAACACTGCCCCCGGCTTTTTCCTTTATCGAAAACGAACCCGTGTTCGACCCGGTCCGCCACCTTGCACTCGAAGCGCCGCAACAGATTCTAACGCTGGAAGATTTTGGCTACAGCACAAAAGAAGCCGCCCAGTTTGCATCCCCCATCGCGGCCACTTCGCCGGTGCGCATGCTATCAGACGAAGGTCTCGCTACAGCACAAGAAGTCCTGAAACTGTTGCAGCCTCGTGTGGTGACCCATGACAACGGTGCCAGCACGGATGGGCGCCGAAACATTTATTACGGTCAGTACCAGTCTCGGTTCCTGCGTGATCTTATGTCATGTACTGAGGTTATCCAGTTCCTGTCAGATATATTTCAAACCCCCATTGCGCCGCACACCATGCCCCATCTGGGTTGCCAGATTAACTTCGCCAATGCGAAACAGGGTGGCTCAATCATTGGCTGGCACCACGACATCGTCGGCTTTACCGTTGTCCTTACCATGCATGATCCATCCACCATCGAAGGTGGTCATCTGATGTATTATAAAGGCCCGCGGGACGAAGGTGAACGTATCCTGAATACCGGCCAGGAACTGCCCGAAGACAAGGTCGTGGTCAGCAACCGGGCCCCTATGGGTTATTGCACCATCATACAGGGGTCCGCTGTATTGCATGCGGTTCAACCCGTTCAAAACGACGCATTCCGGTGCAGCATCGTTAATGCTTACGTCAGCCGCGACGTCACCGCCCCCGATGCCAACCGTGGCTACCCTGTACAAGATTACTTTCCCGGTGTTCCCATGTATCCCGTCTATAACGAGATGGCCCGCCATGCCGCGTGGCTGGCCAAGGCCAAGCTGGGCAGCATTCTGGAATCGGGGGTCTGGATTGAAGACCGGGGGAAATTGGTCGCTGAACTCAGCGCCGCCGTGGATGATGTGCAGCGATGCATTGATCAACTGAAGGCGGGGGGCATTGATGATGAAGCCTATGAAGAAGGCCGCATCGCAGAAGACGAACGGCAAATGACAGCGCCATTGTTCGAGCGAGGCTCGCAATAACGAGGGCCTAACGCGCCTCCCGCCACCACGCCGCCATCAGCAGGAATATGATCAGACCCGCCGCCAGCCAGCCGGGCAGCAACTGGACGCTGGCAATACCGGTCACCACATAAGACTGGTTATTACGCAGCCCCATCCAATCGCGCCCCCGTTGGTCGCGGTTCTCTTTGGTGCGGCGGATATCGGGCTGCATATCGCTCAACCACCACATACCGCCCCCTGAGGCCGTGGCATAGGGCTTCAGGATATCTTCGCTGGCCCGAAGGTCGCTGTATTCCATCGGGTTCAGGCTGCCCACGGCGGCCAATGTGGTGTGCTCACCGTCTTCAATCCGGTACACCCCCGGCACACCCACTTGATAGGATCCAGAGGCTTCGCCAGCGACCAAGCTCTTGTTCAAGGCCACGGTCTCCCGTTCGCCACCGGGCACGATCACCGTAACACTGGTTGGCAGAGCCTTCATGGATTTACGAGTGATGGCCAGTATCTGCCCCGAAAGTTTGGCCGACAGTTGCTCTTCTTCCAACGCCGGTTCTTTCATGATCCAGTGCGCCATCCGTCTCAGTAGTTCAGCCTGCGGCCCACCGCCTTCAAAACCGCGCGCCCATAGCCAGATTTGATCGCTGGTCAACATACCCACGCGACCATCATCAATGCGATTCAGCATCACAAGGGGCTGATCATTGATGCCCTGCATGAGCACATCGCTTTTGCCACTACCATCCCGCATGGTGGATTCGACCTGCCGGAGCCACCGACCCCATGCTGGCACCTCACCGGGCTCACCTGACAAGCTGGTCAACGGAGCGGTTACCGGGTGAATACGGCCCAAGTCGCTGAGACGGGGATAGAAACCCTGTTCCATCACCGTGCCGGTAGGCCGTACCGGTAGAATGTCGCCCACGGCCGTTTCATTGAGGCTGCGGCTGCCCGCATATTCCGGGCCAACCACAACCAGCAATCCGCCACCTTTTCTCACAAAGTTTTCGATGTTGCGGAAATACCGTGGTGCCAGCACATGCCGCACCACGTAACGATCAAATACCATAAGATCGAAATCATCGATCTTTATGTCGAACAGCTCAAACGTGGGAAAGGTAATCAATGACAATTCCTGAACAGGTGTGAAGTCGCTTTTCTCCGGTGGTCTTAAAATTGTGAAATGGATCAGGTCAACCGCCGGATCAGACTTCAACAGGTTTCGCCAGGTGCGCTCGCCCGCATGAGGCTGGCCCGATATCAATAATACCCGCAAGCGATCCCGCACCCCATTGATGGTCGCCACCCCGGCGTTGTTGATGGTTGTAAGTTCTCCCGCCACGGTTTCTGCGGATACTTCCACCACAGAACTTCCCGCATGATCCAGTGAAAACCCAATCACGGTCTCTTTACCGGGCATAACCTGTCGACGGGATATCACTTGGCCGTCAACGGTCAGGGTCACAGGCACCGGTTGAACGGCACCAGATGCCGCGCGGTTTTCATCCACCTGAAAGGCGATGGACGTATCATGCCCTACCAGTCCATATCCCGGTGCCCTGGTTATCGCCACCCGGCGATCAAGGGCCTCACGTTCACCCGTCAGTAAAACATGCAAAGGTCCATCAGGCAGGGCACCGCCCGCCGCCGTATCATCCATGTCATGGACCTGACCATCGGTAATGACGATAGCGCCTGCATAACGGTCGCGTGGGACATCAGCCGCCGCCGATACCATCGCCCGGCGCAGCAGCGTCCCCTCATCTGCATCATCCGAGCTAGAAGCCCCATAAGCACCGAAATTCACATAGCGCGGTTCCAACGAGGGATCAGCCGCTATCGCGGCGCGCACCTTTTTCAGGGCTTCATCACGCTGGGCCTGCCGATTTTCCACAGACTGGCTGGCAGATTGATCCACCATGACCAGAACAACATCGTCCTGTGATTCCCGCTGCTCGCGCTGATAATAGGGGCCCAGCAAGACCAGAAACATGATCGCGAATGCAGCCAGCCGCAGCACCCCACCCCGCGCCCGGTGCAGGACCACAACCACGGTCAAGCCAAGCAAAACCAGTCCGGCGGTCACCACAAGCCACACCGGCACAATGGGCGCAAATGTCATAACGGTTGTGGTGGCACCTGTCATCAGTTCAGCCTGTCCAGAATGGTGGGCAAGTGAACCTGATCACCCTTGTAGTTACCGGTCAGCACATACATGACCAGATTGACCCCAAATCGGAAGGCAAATTCGCGCTGGCGCTCACCACCCGGAACCGCGGCAAACATGGGCTGGCTTGCATCATCCAGCGCCCAGGCACCGGCCCAGTGGTGACCACCGGCGATGACGGTCGACACCCCATCGTTGACACGTTCATCCGCTGGCACCACCCACACACGTCCACCGGCCCAGCGGCCGGGAAAATCATTCATCAGATAGTATGACCGAGTCAAAACATGATCACCGGGTATCGGTACCAACCGGGGAATATCCAACACGCGGGCAAACCGGCGCAACTGTCCCAGCCCCGCCGCCGCACTGGATTGCTGCATATCAAACAGGATAGTCCCACCATTTGCCATGAAGGCGTTGACGCGGGCCGCGGCCTCCACCGATGGCACGGGTGAATATTGTGTAACCGGCCAGTAAATCAACGGGTAGAAAGCCAGCTCATCTTCTTCCGGGTCAACGGCGGCAGGTGCGGCCAGCTCCACGGCGGTGCGTTGGGCAAGAACCGCGCTCAATCCTCTGAGCCCCAATCGACTAATCTCGTCACTATCGGCATCGCCGCTTAAAACATAGGCCAGTCGAGTGTTATTGGCGGCCTCAATAAAATCGTCATCGTCAGCGGCGTTTGCTTCAGTGCTATTACTGATCAAAACAGCGACCAGAACAACGAACAGAACAACGACACCGGTAATCGCACGGTTGCCAAACCCCAGTTTGGTGAGCGTCGCCGCCACCCCCACGCTGATCATCAGATCTGCTGCGAATAACACCATGGCCAGAACGAGCAACCACGGCATGAGATCGATTTCCCGGCCCTGTCGATAGGATGATTGTTCAATCCCAGCGGGCACCTCACCAATCGCCGTTAGCGACCCTAAGGATGCCGTTAAATTAAATGCCCTCACCCCATCGTCCGAACCATAAAAACCGGGTGGGTGACGTGGCGATACAGATGATGTGGACAGGTCATCGGCGGTCATGGGGCTGACACCGGCTTTGGGAACCATCAGTGATCCAAATCCATCCAGAACCAACGATGGTTCTAACACCACGTTGTCACCGCCTTGGTGGATGCCCCGGCTCAAACCTACGATGCGTTGTAGCATTTCCACGAATAAACCGGATATAGGCAAGGTCGACCATTCGGCATTGGCCCCCACATGGAACAGCACGGTGCGACCCAGCCCGCGCACATCAGCGGTAACCAACGGTGTACCATCGGCCAGACGCGCCCATGTTTTTTCTTCCAGCTCCAATGTGGGTTCGGCCAGAACCTGCCTGCGTACCCGCACATCATCCGCGACGGCCAGCCCGTAAAAAGGACTGTTGGCATCAAACGCTGCCACGCCAGCCGGTCTTCGCCACGACATAGCGCCGCCCATGGCCCGGTCACCAAGCCGCAACGGCACAGGCAACAATCCGGACAATGGTCCCTTTGATACGGACTGTGCCAAAGAGGTATCGGCCATTCGTGGACCTGCAAAGACCAACAGCACGCCACCAGCTTCTACCCAGGTTTCCAGTTTTTTCTGGTCTGGTGAAGACAACCCAACCGGGTCAGCCATGACCAGCACCGCCATGTCGCGATCCAGCAAATCAACAAGCGCTCCCGAGAACACATCACTGACCGGGTGCAAGGCCCGATCCAAAAAATAGGCGTCGCTCAACAACGGCTGATCATCGGCCAGTGTGTTATCGCTGACCACGCCGACAGGGCGCCTGCGCCAACGTTCATCCATTAACATGATACCGCCCGCGGTGCGTTCGCTGTCGATACGAATACTAGCCATGCGGTTGCGCAGTTCCAGTGGCAAATCAAAAACTGCCTCTGACTCCAAATAGCCCTCATCAAACCGGGCAGTCGCATTGCCAATAGCCCGGCGTTCATCATCGTAGGCCACGAGCGTGATCGCCGAAACGCCATCACCATGGGCGCGGCGAACCGGAAAATGCAGGGCATTATTTCTCGACTGAGGGGGATACACTGCGTGGGCTGTATTGCCCACCACCGGCTCGATCAGGCGCACCGGCCCCAGCCCGGTCAGCGCGGCCAGTGCTTGTTTCAGATCACGACCATCTTCGTGATTCTGAAGGCCATCAGACAACCACACCACTTGTCCAGCGGAAGCAAAAGGAAATGTCTGATCCGCGATGAACTGCCGGTCTACAGGCCATGGTTTGGGTTGCAGGGACCGGACCCGGGCAATGGCTTCGGTCGGGTTCATCACACCGGGCGGTAGCTGGGCGAGGGTCGGCGCGGTGGTTAGCACCATCACATTCCGGTTTTGCCGTTCGGCTTGAAAGATCAGGCTTTCCGCCTGTTGGATACGAACGTGCCAGTCTTTTGCCGCCGCCCAACCATCGTCTATGACCAACAGCAACGGCCCGGTATCCTGCAGGCGGGATTCCGGATTATGAATCGGACGCGCGGCGGCCAACAACAGCAAGCTGATCATGGTCAGGCGCAAAACGATCAACCACCACGGACTGGTATGGGGACTGGCGCTGGTCTGATCGACCATGGCCAACAGCCGAATAGCCGGGAACCGCACACGTTGCGGGCGCGTCGGCGTCAGCCTGATCAACCACCAAACCACCGGCAACAGGGCAAACCCGGCCAGCGCCCATGGGGTAAACAATGAGAAGGCACCAAGGCTCAACATGGTCTATCTCACGTCACGTGGCTGTCTGATAACAACAGATACAGATGCATCAGGGCTTCTTCCGGGCTATGGTCAGTGTGGTGAACCACGTACCCCCAACCCGCCTGAGCAACCAGATCGGAAATCCGTGCACCGTGTTCGCGCCAACGTTCGCCATAAGTCTCGCGGGCATCATCCACCTGCTCCACAAGAACCTCGCCATCGCCTTCCATACCTTCAAATAAGACCCGCCCGCCATAGGGCAAGGCTTCTTCTGCCGGATCAATCAGACGAACCACCAATCCTTTCACGCCTTTGTCGGCATACTGGGCAAGGGTGTCGGTTAGGTGGCGCGGATCATCCAGAAAATCACCAAACAGTACCATGCGAGCATCCCGTGGCAGGGATTCGATCGGCGGCACACTCGATAATGGCCCATTCGACAAAGTTCCATTCGATAGGGAAAGAGCCATTTCCTGTAGCGCTGCCCGGTTATTGGATGGTGGCTTGCCCGATCCGCTCAGGGCCACATATTCACCGCCACGAACCAACAACGAAGCCAAGGCCAGGGCCAGCAGGACGGCGCGTTCTGATTTCTTAGGCTTATCCGACGTGGAGGCAAAATCCATTGAGGCTGAGTTATCACACCACAACCAAACACTTTGTGCCGCTTCCCATTCGCTTTGGCGGATATAGACCCGTTGTGACTTACCCGATTGTCGCCAGTCAATGTTGTGTACGGAATCGCCAAACTGATACCGGCGGAACTGCCAAAAGGTTTCACCCTGCCCCACTTGTCGGCGGCCATGAATACCTTGCGATACAGTGGACGCAATGCGTTCGGCGGCGACCATCAATGGCGGTAGATTAGCACCCAGTTCCTCAGCCCGGAAATAAGTGTCTTCCGGTTGGCGGCTTTCAGTGATGGGTGCGGTGGGTGCCATAGATTTTTGCCTATGCAATCGTCTCGCACAGTTGGTCGATGATTTGCGACAACCCGATGCCTTCCGCCCGAGCGCCGAAATTCAAGGCCATACGGTGGCGCAGAATCGGATGGGCCAACGCCAACACATCGTCAACATTGGGTGCCAGCCGGTTGTCCAGTACCGCGCGGGCGCGAACACCAAGCATCAATGCTTGTGATGCCCGTGGCCCCGGCCCCCACGATACGTGTTGGCGTACAGAATCAAGATCAGAGGATTCCGGGCGACCCGATCGCACCAGTTTCAAGATAGCCTCAACCACGTTGTTGCCAACGGGCACATGGCGAACCAACCGCTGGGCAGCCATCAAATCCTCGGCACTCATAACAGCGGTGGGTTTCGCCTCAATCGCACCTGTGGTGTCGATCAACACGCGGCGCTCAGCATCAGCGTCCGGGTAGCCCACATCAATCTGCATGAAAAACCGATCCAGTTGAGCCTCGGGCAGTGGATAGGTGCCCTCTTGCTCCAATGGGTTTTGCGTGGCCAGCACATGAAAGGGGCTGGGCAGATCATGGTATTTGCCCGCAACGGAAATACGCTGTTCCTGCATGGCTTGTAAAAGGGCCGACTGGGTTCTGGGGCTGGCGCGATTGATTTCATCGGCCATCAGCAACTGACAGAACACCGGACCCTCAATAAAGCGGAACGACCGTTTGCCCTTATCGGATTCCTCTAGCACTTCTGAGCCCAAAATATCAGCAGGCATAAGATCGGGTGTGCACTGGATCCGGCGTTCATCCAGACCGAATACGACGCCCAGCGTTGATACCAACTTGGTTTTTCCCAATCCCGGCACACCGATTAAAAGCACGTGACCGCCGGACAACAAGGTGACCAAAGTATCTTCCACCACCCGGTCAATTCCCATAATAACCTGATTAACGGCGGATCGTGCCTCTGACAGAATACGCCCCACACGTTCGATATCCGCCACGATTGTGTCGGGAATCGCCCCCTCAGGGACGCTGAACTGCGAAGTTTCGGCGTTCTCTATACTGGTTGATGTTGCCAAGAGACGTTCTCCTGTGTTGTTCAATGCAGGTGCCAAGGGCTATTCTTACTATTCTGGATTCAAATAACATACTCTGCAATCGCCTAGCACACTATAAAGACGGAATTATGGCCCAACCCGATAGTGACATCTCACAGCAAGACTTACCCATGAGCCTCAATATGGGAGGCGATGGCGATCTGGTCCTGACGGATCTAGCCCCTGATATTCAGGAACTGGCCAAGAAACCGGGGCGCATCATGTGTGGTGATATCCACATGCGGATCGATGCCAACGCCACATGGTTTTACAACGGTAGCCCCATTGGCCGTAAGGAAATGGTCAAGCTGTTCTCTACTGTCCTGCATCTGGATGAATTGGGCCAATACTGGATGATCACACCCGCCGAAATGGCGCGGATCAAAGTGGATGACGCACCCTTCACAGCCCTGGAATTGATCACCGAAGGTAGCGGCGACAACATGACCATATCGTTTCGCACCAACGTGGATACGATCATTGCGCTGGATGAAGACCATCCGCTCAGGATCACTCACGATGATAAGACCAGCGAGCCAAGGCCCTATATCACCGTGCGCGATGGACTGGATGCCTTGATTGTGCGTTCCGCTTTTTATCAACTCATCGAAGAAGGCGTGGAAATGGATATCGACGGCGAGCAAATCCTGGGCGTGTGGAGCCACGGATGTTTCTTTCCCATAGGTCCCACTGGGCCGGTGGGCACATAAATATGATCACCATGGACCTGAACGAAATTGCAAAACTGTTAAAATCCTATAATTCGAATATTGGCGACGAACAGGGCGACCACGTGCTTAACCCGCACAATAAACGCCGCAGCGCGGACGAACCGCTTAAACCAGCCGCCGTATTGGTACCTTTGGTCAACCGTGACGCAGGCCCCACAGTTCTGTTCACGCAACGCACCGATCATCTGGACCATCACCCCGGACAGGTCAGCTTTCCCGGCGGACACGTGGATAAAGGTGACACAAGCGCCGAAGAAACCGCCTTGCGCGAGACTGATGAAGAGGTTGGCATTCACCGCCGTCATATTCAGTTGATTGGCCGAATTGATACATATCTCACCAGCACCGGATTTTCCGTGACACCCGTTGTGGGCCTGATCGAGCCGCCGTTTGAGATTAATCCTGACCCGGTTGAAGTAGCCGAGGTTTTCGAAGTTCCGCTGTCATTTCTGTTCGACGCGGCAAACCACAGCCGTGTGATCTATAGCAAGGACAATGAGCATTGGGACACCTATGATATGCCCTATAACCGATATCGCATCTGGGGCGTGACCGCAGGAATGTTTCGAAACTTTTATGAGATCATCGCCGGTGATGATGCCCAACCCGCCACCATCCTGGACAGGAAACAGGCCATATGACCCGTCTTCTAATTCAATACCTATTGCCGTTTTTGGCACCATCAGCTGTCTATGTGTTGTGGCTGTTATACAGCCAGCACCGCGCCCGAAAAGCGAACAACACCCCGCCGCCATTTACCCGTGGCGGATTTTTCTGGGCCATTATTCTGGGCGCTGTATTTCTGATGGCAAGCTTGGCCTTTCTGGCGGTGTCAGGTGGCGTATCACCTGATTCCGGTGTCTATCAGGCACCATACTTCAAAGACGGTGAGGTTATCGGCCCCCAATACGACTCCGTGGACTAGGCGAGATATGGCTTCCACCATCGACAGAAGCGATCTGTACGACGTGGAAGTCCACGGTCACGCCCCCACGGGAAAGCTGCAACCAACACCGTGGATGACCGCGCCCGAAACACAAACCCTGTTCGCGGCTTTGGGTGCTGACGGGGCAGAGGTTCGCTTTGTGGGTGGGTGCGTGCGCGACGCGCTCGCCAATCGACCGGTCAATGATATCGATGTGGCCACCACATCGCGACCCAACGACACTGTGACGTTGCTGGAAAACGCTGGCATTCGCGCCATTCCTACAGGTATTGAACACGGTACTGTGACCGCCACCCTGGGCGATCAAACTTTTGAGGTCACCACCTTACGCGAAGATGTGGCAACAGATGGCAGACGGGCCACGGTCAGTTACACCGATGATTGGTTCGCTGATGCCAAGCGGCGCGATTTCACCTTCAATGCCATGACCGCCACACTGGATGGTGATGTGTACGACCCATACAACGGCATCGCCGATTTAGCTCATGGTCGGGTTCAGTTTATCGGCAAGGCCAAAGACCGTATCGCCGAAGATTATTTGCGAATCCTGAGATTTTTCCGTTTTCAGGCCACGCATGGCCGACCACCTGCCAACAAGGATGCGCTCAGCGCCTGCCGGCAAGCCGCAGACCAGCTAGCGACCTTGTCCGGCGAGCGGGTAAGAGCCGAAATGTTGCGCATCCTGGGCACATTGGGCGTGGCTGATACATTGTTGTTGATGCGCGGCGAAGGCGTATTGCAGCAAGTCTTCCCCGAAGCCGGTGACGTTGGTCGGCTGCGGGCAATGGTGTGGTTGACCACACGGGCCATCAAACTGGACAGCGTGAGCTTTGATCCTATCCTAAATTTAGCCGCCGCCTTGACGATTGATGGCGTGGAGACTCTGGCAGACCGCTGGAAGCTTTCGGGCAAAGACCGGACGCGGTTAAAGAAAATGTCAACGCCACTTGAGATAGAACCCGATGCGTCCGGTGGTACGGTGCAAAAATATTTATATATTCACGGTGCCGATCAATTGCGCGACCGGGCCTTGTTGGAATGGGCGGGCGAGGTCAGTATGGATGCCCGCTTACCCGCGACGCGCACAGCGGCGTGGGTAGCATTGCTTGAACAGGCAGAGACCTGGAACGCATCTGAATTTCCCATATTCCCGCTTACCGGAAATGACGTCATGGCGATGGGTATTGATCCCGGACCGCAGGTGGGGGAGTTTCTCGCACACGCCAGAGACTGGTGGTGCGACGGCGGGTTTGTAGCCAGTAAAGACGAATGTCTGCATCACCTGAGCAAAATCGTGGACTAGGTGTTTCAAGACCCCCCATTTCCAATTATCATGTGCCGATTCGAACAAATAGAACTGACCGAGTGGGAACGCCTATGAAGGTGATGGTTATTGGCGGCAATCAGATAAAGTATTTCGCATCCCGGTACTATGCGTTCGCCAACAAGCTCGTCAACGGCCTGACCCGCAACAACCATGCGGTTGTGCGCTTTTTTGATCGCGATGTGGCGCGGCTGGATAATGTGCTTCGCTCCCGCGTGTTCGGTGTCAAAGGCGCCAACAAGGAGTTGCTGCAACAAGCCGCCACGCTTAAGCCGGACTTATTTCTGTTTATCCATGCCGATGTGATAGAGCCCCGTACAGTTTTACGGCTGCGCGAAAATCACCGAGGTGCAAAGTTTGCTCAAATTTCTATCGACGCCATTTTCACCCCCAGAAACGTCAAATTCATCAACACCAAAAGCCACTTGATGGACGCGACTTTTGTGACCACGGCGGGTGAAGGCCTGAAGAAAATATCAGGTGGCAAACCAGCCTACTACATCCCCAATGTAACAGACCCATCCATAGAAACGGGCCGGGCATTTGATGCTGATTGCGAAACCGACCTGTTCTTCGCCTGCGGCTCGTTTGAGCCAGGTGGCCATGACCCGCGTAAAGAAACCCTTGATGCGGTCCGCGAACAACTGCCGGATATCAAGGCCGATTTCACCATAGCCGGTCGGAAAGGTGGCCTGTGGGGCGACGAATATATCGAGGCGTTGAGCCAAAGCAGATGCGGCCTCAATCTGTCGCGCGAGCGGGACGGGCCGCACCACCCATCGTCACCAGAAGACTTATACGTGTATTCATCAGACCGCATCTCACATCTCACCGGAAATGGCATTCTCACCTTCAGCCACAAGAAATTCGGTCTGGACAGATTATTCACCGACGATGAGATGGTTTTCTTCGACTCCAACGATGATCTGGCCACAAAGATTTCTCATTATCTGGGCAACGATGACGCCCGTCGCCGGGTCGCCAGGAACGGTTGGGAGAAATCCCATGGCGAACTTAACGAACGCCTGGCCGCGCAATTTATTGAAGATGTGTTATGCCGCGAGAAATTGACCCACCCTTACATCTGGCCAACCGAAAAAGTCATATAAGCGCAACACCCGGCACCACCAGATCGTGAATAGCAGTCCAGGTATCCGCATCTGTTGCTTCCAGCAACCCCGTCCGGCCATCCGCCGGTTTATAGTCGGAGCCATCCAGCCGCGCCACATGGCCACCGGCCTCAGCCGTCATCAAAGCCCCTGCCGCGTGGTCCCAGGGCAGCGTTCTGTAATACAGAACAAAATGCTTATCGCCTTCCAGAAGCGATAGGTATTCGTGCCCCGCACACATGGTGGCGGACACATGCGCAAACCGTGACTTGGACTCTTCTGCCGGACCTTTCAGGTCATCAGGCAGGAACCTGGTCAAAATTCCACCATGCATGAGATGGACGGCTGGCGCTGGTTTCAGTCGGACCACCTCACCATTCAACCGACACCCACGGCCCCGTTCGGCCACCGCCATGCGATCACCGAGCGGATCGTAAATCCAACCGGCCTGCGTCTCGCCGCCCTTAACCAGCGCCACCATGACGGCAAACGCCGGATTACCCGAAGCGAAATTCCCGGTGCCATCCAAGGGATCAATCACCCAGACCGGATCGCTACCGTTCAGGCGGTCCAGAACACTGGCATCGTCAAAAGTCATTTCCTCACCCACCAGAACGGCGTCCGGCATAATCTTCAAAAGCCCCGCACTGAGGCGTGCTTCAGATGCATGGTCGGCGACCGTCACCACATCGCCGGGTGATTTCTCCATAATCTCGTCATCCGCCAACCTGCGGAACCGGGGTACGATCTCGGTAGCTGCCACCTCGCGGATCAGGTCTTCTACTTGGTCGAAGGGAATGGTCACGGCCAGGCTACATCGGGCGGCATGGACATCAAAATGGCATCCGTATTGCCGCCGGTTTTCAAGCCGAACAGCGTGCCCCGGTCATACAACAGGTTGAATTCCACATAACGGCCCCGCTTGATGCGCTGGGCCTGACGTTCTTCGTCCGTCCACGGCTGGTCAAATTTCTGACGAACCAGCGCCGGGTACACGTCACCGAAAGCCCGGCCCACATCCTGGGTGAAGGCAAAGTCCGCTTCCCAGTCACCAGTGTTTAGATTGTCATAGAATATACCGCCGACCCCGCGCGGCTCCTGTCGGTGGGGCAGGTAGAAATAATCATCACACCAAGCCTTGAACTTGTCATAGTCCGCCACGTCGCTATGGGCATCACAAGCTGATTTATAGGCGGCGTGAAATTGTGCCGTCTCGGCATCGTTCTCAAACACCGGCGTCAGATCACCACCGCCACCAAACCAGCCCGATGTGGTCACGATCATTCGGGTATTCATGTGGGCCGCGGGAACGTGAGGCGATCGGGGATGGATCACCACCGACACGCCAGACGCCCAGAACCGCGGATCATCTTTGGCGCCCGGAATGCGCTCTCTCATTTCGGCAGAGAATTCACCCGATACGGTGGACACATTCACACCGGCTTTCTCAAACACCCGGCCTTCGCGCATGACACTCATCACGCCGCCACCGCCGTCCGTGCCGCCGCGCATCACATCATCACCGCTGCGGGCCTGATCGGCCGCGCCGCCCCGGTTCCACGTCGTGCGCTCAAACCGTCCGGCGGCAAGGTCACTCATGCCGTTTGGACCGGACGTATCATCCTCGCAACGCTCCAGCGCCGAACAGAGCTGATCGCGGAAATCGCGAAACCATGCTTCGGCCTGCCCTTTGCGGTCGTCGGTGAATATGTTTTGTTCAGACAATAACTGGTTCCTCTGGATAAGCATTGGGTGGGTAAGCATTGAGCTGGCGTAACGCCTCACCCAATACCATAGCGGCACTCATGGCCACATTAATAGAGCGCATCGTCGGTGCCATGGGAATGCGAATGCGCGCCGATGCTGCCTCATGCACATGCCCCGGCACACCGGCGCTTTCCCGACCCAATAGCAGAACGTCATTATTTTGATACGAAAAATCTGTATGGGACTGCTCGGCCTTGGTGCTGAGCAGAATGATACGTCCTTCATTGGCCGTATTGGTTGCATCAAATGCCGACCATGACGCATGACGAACCAACGCCACGTGATCCAGATAATCCATACCCGACCGGCGCATCTTTTTCTCATCCCACACAAAACCGCACGGCTCGATCACATCCACCCCAACGTCCATACACGCCGCCAGTCGCAACACCGTACCAGTGTTTTGCGGAATATCAGGTTCATACAGGGCGAGGCGGATTGTCATATACGTTATTTACTCACATTCAGATATCAATCAAATGTCTACAATCCCTGTAGACATTCAGCCACATTTAAACCAATTCGGGTGGTTTTATCACTAAATTCGTCATCATAACATATTGAATTCACATGATTTGTAGACGTTTGTTCACATTCTTGGACTTTCCCGTCTACAGCACAGCCAAACCCCTGCTTCCCGCACCAAATATTAATAAGGTATATATGCCTATATTTTCGAAATGCAAGGGGTGATGGGAACTTTATTTTCGATTCCGACTGGAGCGGTGTGATCGTGGCACTCTTGCTACGTTTTGAACCACAGAGACACAGAGGCACAGAGGCACAGAGAAAAAATAAAAAGAAACCCCATATGCATCGTTCGGAAAGATAGCTTTCCTCTATGTCTCTGTGTCTCTGTGGTTAACCTTTCTCACCCATCACTGAGCCAACTTTCTCTGCCAGTGCCCGTCGGCGTCCAGTATCCGCTTATCGGTGTCGGTCTGCCACCGCACCCGGCCCGCATTATGACCGAACAGGTACAGCTTGCCATCGATGATGCGCCAGACCTCGGGATCAATATTGCTGAGATTGCCCAGGCTCATCTGATTGGAGCAATAGCCGCCGTACTGAGGCGCAAAAGCTTCCGGATTATCCGCAAAGCGCTGGCGATTGGCAGCACTGGAAAACAGCCACGTGGCCCCTTTCCAGTCGACCGCATGACTTGCATCGCCCAGAACGGCTTCGGACTGGTCGAAATAACTAACCGCATCATACCCCCCAATCGCCGTCCCCCCGAAGAAACTCATATTGATTTCTTCAAAGGCCGCAGCAGGCCGCGTGATGATCGCCAGCAGGGCGAAGGTGAGGAGTATGGGGCTGATGCGATGTATGGTCATGGGTTGATTGTATCCTCATTCACCTCAATTTCAACTAATGGTGCGGCAACCACAAACCGAGCTACCGGAGCATTGAGCGATATGCGCAAGCCACAGGACACCGGGCTGTGGTGACGTTAGAACCAACGGTTAAGTATTGAACCACAGAGAAGACGAGGCACAGAGAAAGGATAAGAATTTAAAATAAGGGGAAGTGTATTTCCTCTGTGTCTCTGTGTCTCTGTGGTTTATCTTTTCCGAGCATAGCCGTTCTGAACTCCTACCCGCCTTTTTATAAACCACACACAGCTTATTCCCGTCCGGGCCCGCGCACGTAGGCACCGTAATAGCCCTCGTGTTATTAAACCTTTCATTTGCCCCTTTTGTTTCAGTGGGCTTTGCAGTATATCGTCTGCGGCTCAGGCATATAAACATGTGCTATAAAAAAAATGCACAAACCCGCTGTAAATCATTGGTTTACCCGGCAAAACTGTTAAGCTGAGCCGCATACGACCCTGTGGTATCCTGCGTTATGCATGGATGCCACTTATTTCAGGACCGCATCAGAGGGGATTTTTGATGTCAGATACCGCAAATCCTGCGGCCGGCGTTTCCGACGAGGAAGAGAAAAGCCGACGCGATTTTTTGATTGTTGCCACAAGCGTGGTTGGTGGATTGGGGACGGCGCTTGCCGTTTGGCCCTTTGTCCATTCGATGAACCCGGCCAAGGATACGTTGGCCATGTCAACAACCGAGGTTGATCTGGAGCCGATCGAAGAAGGCCAGAGCATCACCGTCACATGGCAGGGTAAACCCGTCTTTGTGCGTAACCGCACCGCAGATGAAATTGAGGTTGCCCGCAGCGTCAAAACCGCTGATATGATCGACCCCGAATCCGATGAGGACCGGGTCCAGAAAGATGAATGGCTGATCATGGTCGGGGTCTGTACCCATCTGGGTTGCATCCCGCTCGGACAGAAAGCAAGCGAGCCGAAAGGTGACTACAACGGCTGGTTCTGCCCCTGTCACGGATCGCATTACGATACGTCTGGTCGCATCCGCAAGGGTCCCGCGCCGAAGAACCTGCCGGTTCCGGCCTACCAATTCCTCGACGATACAACCGTCAAGATCGGGTAAGGAGACTAAAACATGTCCTCTAAATTTTTTGAAAACCCGGTCATCAAGTGGGTCGAATACCGTATGCCGGTGTTTACCTTCCTTGATCATTCCCTGGGTAGCAGTTACCCCACACCGAAGAACCTGAACTACTGGTGGAACTTCGGATCCCTCGCTGGCCTGGTGCTGGTTATCATGATCGTCAGCGGCATTGTGCTGGCCATGAACTACACCCCCCATGTGGATTATGCGTTCGAGTCCGTAGAACGCATCATGCGCGATGTGAACTATGGCTGGTTGATCCGCTATATTCATATGAACGGTGGTTCGGCGTTCTTTATCTGCGTCTATATTCACCTGTTCCGCGGCATGTACTTCGGTTCCTACAAAGAGCCCCGCGAATTGCTGTGGATTCTCGGCGTATTCATTCTGTTGGCTATGATGGCCACCGCCTTTATGGGCTACGTTCTGCCCTGGGGTCAGATGAGCTTCTGGGGAGCAACGGTTATTACCAACCTGTTCTCCGCTATCCCGTTTGTGGGCGATTCAATCGTCACACTGCTGTGGGGTGGTTTCTCGGTTGATAACCCAACCCTGAACCGGTTCTTCGCGCTGCATTACTTGTTGCCGTTCGTCATTGTTGGCTTGGTTGTTTTCCACATTTGGGCGCTACATATGCATCGCTCAAACAACCCGCTGGGCGTTGACGTCAAAGGCCCTGAAGACATGATCCCGTTCCACCCCTACTACACGGTCAAAGACCTGTTCGGTATGGGCGTGTTCATGGTTCTGTTCATGTTCTTCGTGTTCTACGCGCCGAACTTCTTTGGTGAGCCGGACAACTACATCAAAGCCAACCCCATGGTCACACCGCCACACATCGTGCCGGAATGGTACTTCCTGCCGTATTACGCCATCCTTCGCGCGTTCACGACAGACTTCTTCCTGTTCCAGATCGTATCACTGGGTGGTTTCCTGATGGACGCTAAACTGGCTGGTGTACTTGCCATGTTCGCATCCATTCTGCTGCTGCTGTTGTTGCCGTGGCTGGATCGTTCCAAGGTACGCAGTAACCGCTTCCGTCCCATCAACCTGTGGTTCTTCTGGATTTTCTTCATCGATTGTATCTTTTTGGGATACATCGGTGGCAAGCCAGCAGAAGGCAGCTTCATCATCATGGGGCAGATTGCGACCACATACTACTTTGCCCATATTGTTATTCTGATACCGCTGATCAGCATATTGGAACGTCCGAAACCAATCCCGGAAAGTATCAGCTCTGCTGTTACATCGGCCGGTCACTAGGTAGGAAAGGATAAAGAAAATGAAAAAAGTTATTCTTTCAGCCTTCGCAGCAGTTTCCCTGATCATGGGCACTGTTACGATCACCGGACCCGCCGAAGCCGCACCTGGTGCAAAACCACCAGCACAGGATTGGTCATGGCAGGGTCCGTTTGGCACCTTTGACCGCCCGTCCTTACGTCGTGGTTTACAGGTCTATTCGGAAGTGTGCAGCGGTTGTCACAGCCTCAATCTGGTTGCTTACCGCGCGCTGGGTGAGGTCGGCTTCTCCATTGACGAAATCAAAGCCTTTGCTTCGGAATTCGAAGTGGTCGATGGTCCCGATGAAGATGGTGAAATGTTCGACCGTGAAGCAATACCTTCCGATATGTTCGTATCGCCGTTTGAAAACGAGAACGCTGCACGCGCGTCCAACAATGGTGCCATGCCGCCTGATCTGTCACTCATGACCAAAGCACGGTTTAACGGACCTGATTACCTTCTGGCGCTGTTGACCGGCTATGAGGAAGATGCCCCTGCGGGCGTGGAACTCATGGATGGCATGAGCTACAACCATTATTTCCCCGGTAATCAGATCGCCATGGCCATGCCCATCGATGACGACAGCGTTGAATACGCCGACGGCACCGAAGCAACGCAAGACCAGATCGCACGCGATGTGGTGACCTTCCTGGCATGGGCGGCTGAGCCTGAGCTTGAAGAGCGCAAGCGTCTGGGCATTAAGGTTATGATCTTCCTGATCTTCCTGACGGGTCTTCTATACGCCCTGAAACGGAAAGTATGGGCGGATCAGCACTGATCTGAATTCAGAGCACTTAAAACAAAAACGGCCCCATAAACATTGTGGGGCCGTTTTTTTATGGGCTGACGATCTGCTTCAGCGGTTCAAGCAACGTCTCGAACCGCCGCCAACGTCCAATGGATGAAGTATAGACAGGTTGGCGCACCTGCGCGGCACTGGCGGTCTGGACCGTGCGTTTGGTCTGGTGGAAGTTCAGACAGTCCTCAACAAATGTGAGGTCACAGTAATCCAGCAATCGCCTGATCTGGGCCTCAGGCTCCTTGATCAAATCCTCATAGCTCAGGTCCAGATATTGCCCCGGCACGGCGGTACTCCAGTGGGCTATAATCTGTTCATACAGCTTGTAGTACCCACCCAGACTTTCCAGATCATAGGCATAAGGCAAGCTGCCCGGGAAATGTTTGGCATAGATGGAAAAGCACGTATCCATGGCACCCCGCGTCACATGGATGATCCGGCCTCGGGCAGCATCAGCCGGATTGCGCCCAGCCGAAGGAAATTATCCGGCATCTTGTCGGTGATACGGGGAGCATCTTTATTGATATGACGAAGTTTGCTCACATAATCTGCCCCCATGGCGGCCGGGTCATCAGGCGCCCGTACATCGTCACCCACAACGCTACGCAAGTGCGTCAATTCCCCGGCACCGTATACATCCGGGTGGCTGGCCAAAATCTGTTCCACCAGCGTGGTACCGGACCGGGGCATACCCACTATAAAGATCGGCGTGTTATCCGCGCACCCTGCTGCGCCTGACCGATCAGACATATCGGGCGCGTAAGTTTCCATGATCCTGGCACATTTGTCAGCATGGACGGCCAGGTCATAAGGCGTGTGTTCTCGTTTCAGAATGTTGGCGGCCCTGAAACTGGACGCTGCATCTTCAAACCGCGCCTGTTTTTCGTATACGTCACCCAAAGCTAAATCCAGTAGCATGCGATCTTCCCAGCCCACGTCCGGATTGGCGCGTAATGTTTCGGCGGTGGCTATCAACTCAGCATCTTCGGCCACATCACAGATAGGAATCAGGTTTTTGACCGCCGCCGCGTAGCCCGGTTTCAGGGCGAGTGATTGCCGAAAGCTCTCTTCCGCTTCGGTGAACTGTCCAACATCCTTCAGAGCACTGCCCAGATTATATTGGGGGTCTGGATAGTTGGGGTCCAGATCAATGGCCGTATGGAAACAGGTGATAGCCTCGTCATTCTGGCCGAGCATACCCAGCGCATTGCCCAGATTGTTGTGGGCCAGCGCCAATGAAGGTTCCAGTTTTACGGCCTTTTTGTAACTCTTGGCCGCGTCCTCTACCTGATCCAATCGCATGAAGGCATTGCCCAGGTTTACGTGCGCCGGTACGAATTCCGGCCGCAGCTTCAGCGCCTTGCGAAAGCTTTTAATCACATCAGGCACCCGGCCCTGATCACTGGCCACAAGACCCAGATTATAGTGCGCTTCCATATAGTCTTTTTTCAGGGCGATGGTGCGCTCGAAGCTGACGCGGGCTTGGTCCAGCTTCTTCTGGTGGCGTTAAACCACGCCCCGATTATAGGCAGCCTCATGGAATTTGGGGGCACGTTGGACGGCCAGCGCGATCAGCTCTTCTGCCGCCGCGTGATTGCCGGTTTGATGTGCAATTGTGCCCAGCAGGTTCAGCGCCACGGGATTATTTTCATCCTGGGCCAGAACCTGACGGTAACCGGCTTCGGCCTCCTGCAAGCGGCCAGCGCTGTGGTGTTGCTGCGCCTGATTGATAATTTGTTGCAGTTCTTGTGGTGTTGGCTTGACCATGGCGATGCAAAGTTATCCACGTTTATATGAACATTCTGACCGCAATGTACGTTGCAATCAGGATCAAGGCTACCCATGTTGAAGAGTAGAGAATCTTGCCCCATCCCATGATGAGGCTTATAAATCGCAACGAAGTTCGACATCGTTAACGTATTCACGGTATTGGGGGAATATGTCAGACCTTTCTGATCGCGGCATTTATCTGGTCACCGGTGGTGCCGGTTTTATCGGCTCCAACATCGTTGCGGCACTGGACGAGCGAAACGCCCGTGTGGTGATCTGTGACCGGCTGCGCGATCAAGCCAAATGGTGCAACATCGCCACCCGTGATCTGATCGATGTGATCCACCCGAGTGACCTAGCTGATTTTCTGGAAGAAACACCCGATCAAATCGAAGCCGTCATTCATATGGGGGCCATATCGTCGACCACCGAAACCGACGCTGATCTGATCATCGAGACGAATTTCCATCTGTCCATGGGGCTTTGGACATGGTGCGCGGTAAACAGCGTGCCGTTCATCTATGCCTCATCCGCCGCCACATACGGGGATGGCGCACAGGGCTTTGACGATGATGAGTCGCGCGATTTTATGGCATCCCTGGAGCCCCTGAATGCATATGGCTGGAGCAAGAACCTGTTCGACCGCCGCATCGCCCGTATGATCGACGAGGGCGAGCCTCAACCACCGCAATGCGCTGGCCTCAAATTCTTCAACGTGTATGGCCCCAACGAGTATCACAAAGGCAATATGCAGAGCGTGGTATCGAAAGTTTACCCCCACGCCGCCGCGGGCGAACCCGCCACCCTGTTCAAATCCCATAACCCGGATTACGAAGACGGCGGACAGTTGCGCGACTTTGTCTGGGTTGGCGACTGTGTGGATATTGTCATGTGGTTGCTGGACAACACCGAAGTCAGCGGCCTGTTCAATTGCGGATCGGGTAAAGCCCGCAGCTTCCTTGACCTGACCACGGCGGTCTATGAAGCCGTGAATACCAAGCTTTCCGTAAACTACGTAGAAACCCCCGAAGCCATCCGTGACAAGTACCAGTACTATACCCAGGCTAATATGGCGAAGCTGCGCGCCGCCGGGTATGACAAACCAGCCACGTCGCTGGAAGCTGGCATTGCCCTCTACGTGCGCGATTACCTGCACACTGACGATCCTTACCGATAATGTTTTTGACCCTCGCTTTTCCAGCCATTGATCCTGTTCTGATCCAACTCGGACCGTTCGCGATCCGTTGGTATTCACTGGCCTACATGGCCGGTTTAATTCTGGGCTGGTTGCTCATGCGCAAACTGGCGATGCGCACAGGCGGTGTGGTAACACGCGACCATACGGATGATTTCCTCACCTGGGCCACCGTCGGCGTCATTCTGGGTGGGCGTCTTGGCTATGTGCTGTTTTACAAGTTCGGATTCTACCTTGAAAACCCGGCCAGTATCTTTGCTGTCTGGCAAGGCGGTATGTCGTTCCACGGCGGGTTCACCGGTGTGGTCGTTGCCACCATCCTGTTCACCCGAAAGCACAAGATACCGCTATTGCTGTTCGCCGACTTATTGGCCTGTGCCGCGCCGATTGGATTGTTTTTTGGCCGGATCGCCAACTTTATCAATGGTGAGCTTTTTGGCCGCGCCAGCGACGCACCATGGGCCGTGATTTTTCCTAACGGCGGGCCTTACCCCCGTCATCCCAGCCAATTGTATGAAGCGGCGTTGGAAGGTCTTGTGCTGTTTGTGATCTTGATGATGCTCACACGCCTGCCCCGCGTAACATCCCGGCCCGGCATCCTCACCGGCGTGTTCATGGCGGGCTATGGTATCGCGCGCGCTATTGTTGAGATGTTCCGCCAACCGGACGCTCATATCGGTTTACTGAGTGGCGGCTCAACCATGGGTCAGATGTTATCTATCCCCATGATTTTAGTTGGTGTTGGCTTTATCCTGTACGCCATGCGTCACGGATCACCAGCAAAGAAAACATGACCCCCCTTTTCGGCCACCTTGTCGGTCGCATAGCCCGTGATGGGCCGCTGACCGTTGCTCAATTCATGGAAGAAGCCCTGGGCAACAAAGACCATGGCTATTACATCACCCGCGACCCATTGGGTGCGCGTGGCGATTTCACCACGTCCCCTGAAATATCGCAGGTATTCGGTGAACTGCTGGGCCTGTGGTGTGCCAGTGTGTGGGAGAGCCTGGGTAGCCCCGATACATTCCGGTGGGTGGAAATGGGCCCCGGCCGCGGCACCCTCATGGCCGATGCGGTGCGCGCGACCCGTAAAGTTGGCGACTTCCATGCCGCCGCAAACATTCATTTAATTGAGACCAGTCCGGTGCTCATGGACCGCCAGCGCGAGGCCCTTGCCGCCGAGGGTTTCGCCACCTGTGGCTGGCACCGCGATTTATCGCAAATCCCGGACGGTCCGGTGATCTGCATCGCCAACGAATTTTTCGATGCCCTGCCCGTGCGCCAGTTCCAACGCGTGCTGGGTGGTTGGCGCGAACGATTGGTCGACCTGAACGAAGACAAGAACGGCCTGCGGTTCATACTGTCCGATCAGGACACCAAGCCCCATTTTATCCCGGACTCGGTACGCCATGCCCCAGATGAAAACATGGGCCAATCCCTGATCGAAACCTCGCCCATGGGCATGCGCGTGATGCACACCCTCAGCGACCGGCTGATACAATCGGGTGGTGCCGCCCTGATCATCGATTACGGCCATGCGGTCACGGCGGTGGGTGAGACCTTGCAAGCGGTGCAGGATCACAAATTCACGGACGTGCTGGATAATCCGGGTGAGCAAGACCTGACCGCCCATGTAGATTTCGGCGCCTTGCGCCTGGTTGCACAGGACGCTGGTGCCACGTGTAGTCCAGTTATGGAGCAAGGCACATTCCTCAATGCGCTGGGCGTGAGCGTCCGGGCCAAGCAACTGGCCGACGCCGCCAGCAGCTTTGAGCAAGGCCAGGATGTGGCTGCCCGCATCGACCGTCTCGTCAATCCGGACCAAATGGGGCAACTGTTCAAAGTGATGGGGGTATCGCCCTCAGAACTGGCGCCGCTACCCGGTTTAGGGTAAAAGAGCTGATGCCTTCTTCCAGTATCATTTCCAATATTCATGGCGTCCGCCACAGCTTTTTCACCCGTGAAGGTGGGCACAGTACAGGGCTGTACACGGGCCTGAATTGTGGGCCGGGATCCGATGACGATCCGGAATCGATAATGAAAAACCGGGCGCAGGTAGAGCAGTCCCTTGATCTGGATACTGGATCGCTGGTCACGCTTTATCAGATACATTCACCCGACGCCGTACACGTAACCGCGCCCTGGAAACATGGCGATGCCCCACAAGCCGACGCTATGGTCACGGATAAGCCGGGTATCGGGTTGGGTATTCTCACCGCCGACTGCGTACCCGTATTGTTTGCCGATTCCACCGGTGGAGTAATTGGCGCGGCCCATGCCGGATGGAAAGGGGCCGTTGGTGGTGTCCTGGAATCCACCATTGAAGCCATGGAGGAATTGGGATCAGAGCGGTCCGATATCTATGCCTGTACCGGGCCTTGCATACGCTTCGCTTCCTATGAAGTAGCCAGCGATATGCGCCAACAGATTGTCGAGTTGGCCGAAGAAAACACCCAGTTCTTTTTGCCCGGTGATCGTGATGGGCATTATCAATTTGATCTGACCGGATACGTGCTGACCCGGCTGGCAAAGTCCGGCGTGGGCATGATCGAAGATACGGCGGGTGATACTTATACCGACGAAGACGAATATTTCAGTTACCGCCGCATGACACACCGCAACGAATCAGATTACGGCAGGCAGATATCTGTTATTCTGCTTGATCGATAAAACCGGGGACCGGGGAAACAGGGAAACATATATGGCCTTACATTTCAGCAAATCAGAGTTAGCGATGCGCCGTCAGAATAGCTGTGACGCCATGGCGCGGGATGGCCTGGACGGCCTGCTTATCTTTCGCCAGGAAAGCATGTTCTACCTGACCGGATACGACACCTTCGGATACGTGTTCTTCCAATGTCTGTACTTAAGCGCAGATGGCACCATGACCTTGCTCACACGTGCGCCTGATCTACGCCAGGCACGGCACACCTCGATGATTGACGATATCCGTGTATGGCCAGATGCACCGGACGCCAATCCTTCCGACGACCTGAAAGCCATTTTGGATGAGCACGGCTGTAAGGGTAAGCGGTTGGGCGTGGAATGGGAATCTTACGGGTTAACCGCGCGGAATGGTCAGCGCCTTCAGGCATCCCTCGACGGGTTTTGTACGCTCACCGATGCGTCTGAACTGGTTACTAAATTACGCGTGGTTAAAAGCCCGGCAGAAATCGACTACGTTCGCCGGGCCGGACAACTGGGTGATGATGCCTGGGATGCGGCCATTCAGGTGGCCGCGCCGGGCGTCAGCGAAGGAACTGTGCTGGCCGCCATGCAGGGTGCCGTGTTTGAAGGCGGCGGCGATTATCCCGGCAATGAATTCATTGTAGGGTCAGGCCGCGACGCCCTGTTGTGTCGTTATTATTCCGGGCGACGTGATCTGGACGCCCAGGACCAGTTGACCCTGGAGTGGGCCGGTGTCTATCGCCACTATCACGCGGCCATGATGCGAACCATGTGTTTTGGTAAGCCGCCCGGGCGGCAGTTGGACCTGTACGCAGCATCCCGCGATGCACTGGAAGCCGTGCGCGAAAAGATGACGCCTGGTAACACCTATGGTGACGCCTTTCAGGCCCATGCAGACATGTTGGACAGTCATGGATTGTCCGAACACCGCCTGAAGGCATGTGGCTATTCCCTTGGCACCACATTTGCGCCCAACTGGATGGACTGGCCCATGATGTACGAGCGCAATCCGGTGGTGTTTGAGCCGGGTATGGTGGTGTTTATGCACATGATCATTGCCGATAGTGATTCCGAGTTGGCCATGACGCTGGGCGAAACCGTGCTGGTGACCGAAGGCGGCAACGAACGCCTGTCATCGGCGTCGCTGGATCTGGTGGTAAAGTAAGCTGAGGTTTCAATGAATGCCGCACCTAACGGTCATTGTCTTGCTGCTCATACTGGTATCGTTGGCAACGTGCGTACTTTCCTGACATCGATACAGGCGCGGGCACGTTGGAACTGGTTGCCCCTTTTCATTGTGTTGATTGTGGCTGGCTGCACGACGGCACAGCTTGCCGCACCCACCATGAACACCCCTGAACCAACCGTTTCGCCAGCCATTTCTCCCGCCAGCCAAATCGCGGTTGAGCGACCCGCCGGGCAACCTGACCCCATGGCCATGTTGTTGGCGAACAACGTGGTCTCGGCCTTGATCCAGCGGGGGTTTCCTGCCCGTATTGCCGATGGCAGGCCAGCGCTTTTTGTCATATCAGGAAAAACAGAGACGCTGGATGAACAGTACGCACCCATCGTGGCGGCACTGCATTGGACCCTATTCAATTCGCAGGGGCAGGAGATCGCCTATCTGAATCAGCAGGTACGCGGAATCCCCGACGACTGGGCTTATGGATCGCCTGCCATGTTGCAAACCATCGGGCATGAGACCGCCGCCGATCTGTCACCGTTTCTAGGCCAACCCTCAATTGTTGCCCACACATCAGACCAGACACCCGAACCCGCTCCGGTTCCCGAAGAAGAGGTGACGGAACAATTGGCCAGTTCCGCTGATCTGGTTCCGCTGGTTGCCAACCAGAATACCGCCACACAGTACCCTGCCGTGCCGCCACCAGTGGTGCCTTCACTGCCGATCGCCGGGGCTAATCCGGGTTTTGTGGACTTCGGTATCTGGGTTGATGACGTGACGGGTGCGCCTGGCGATGGCAATAACGCCCTCACCCGGGCCTTGTTGTACGAGTTAAAACGTGCCGCCCTGCCCTTTGCCATGACGGCCGGAACCGCCAGCCACTTCGTACAGGGTGTTGTGGATGTATCGGTGCTGGACGCCACAACGGAACACGTAACGATTCTGTGGGTTGTCAGCAATGCAGAGGGCAAAGAGCTCGGCCGTATTACCCAACGAAATGATATTGCGCGCGGAACCCTGCATCAGAATTGGGGTAAAACGGCCCAGTATGCCGCCATGGGCGGGGCAGATGCCGTGCTGGCCATCATTGAGCGTGACCTGACCAAAGAATAAGCAGCTTGCCCGGTAGAGTGTTGCTTCGGTACCATTCACGCCATGCGATGTCGTATTTTTTCCAGGTGGTTGATGATGGGGGCCTTGATTGTGGCTACCCTTGGCCTATCCGCGTGCGAGATGTCGCGCAGCTTGATCGAGTACCTGCCCTCTAGCACGCCGGAGGAACCGACCGTGGTTCAGATACCGCGCTCGTTGCTGATCCTGCCACTGACCGGGGCATCGCCCACAATCGGGAATACGTTATCCAGGAAAGTTGCCTGGGGCCTACGTGAGGCAGGCTATCCGGCGCGTATTGCCAATGTGGCAGATGGTATCAATCCCGTGCTGGCAGGCTGGATTGAGGAAGCCACCAGCGGTGGTGATGTGGTCTGGTTAAATATCGATTGGGCGGCCTACGGACCATCCGGCAAACTGGCCGGAACCCACCGACAGGAACTGGCGGTATCGCGACCGGGATGGGACAGCCTGTCCGATGATACCCTGGCCGTTATCGTCGCCGAATCCGTACCGGCCATTCATGAACTGGTAGAGGGGAATATACCCTTAAGCGACCGTGTTTCTCTGATACCCACAACACAGAGTCCATCGTCCTACACCGAAGGCGGATTTGAGGCGGAAACCATCATTGTTTCCAGCGAAGGACTGTCGCGGATAACGGCAGACGATGAAGCCATTATTGAACAGCCGGTTATCATGACCACTGTTCCACTCCCAAATATACCGGTTGAAGTAACAGGCGAAGTGACCCTGGCAGAACCTGACGTGCTCATGGAGACTATTCAGGCTGATGACCTGCCCGGCGGCACCGTGTCCGGCATCATACTGCCCAGCGTGTCCGATATTGAGCAGGTATCCGAGCAACAAAGGCCCGACGGCTCAACAGAACAGAACCCGGCGCTGGATGACGATGAGTTTTCGACAGAGTTGCTGCCTGATGATGTGAACATTCTGACGCCCGAAGCCGCCGCCCTGGTGACCACCGCACCTGAATTAATGCTGGCAGAACAGGTTACGCCACAGCCAACACCAGAACCAATGCCCGAATCAGTGTCAGAACCGGCACCAGAAGCGATGCCGGAAATTGCACAAATACCGCAAGTCGTACCTGAGCAGGTATCACCCGGCGTGGGTGGCTTGCCTGAATACGCCGCCCCACAACCGAATACACAGATAACCGAAACCCAGGAGGTTACAGCCCTTAACACCGCCCGTGCCTCGGACCGACCGATCTTTCTGGTTCATCAGGCGATCGGCGCGCCCGGAGATGGCAATCTGACCCTGCCGCTGGCCCTGCAACAGGCGCTCAGAGAGGCCGACGCCGCCATTACCGGCAACCCATCCATTGCCAGCCACATTATTCAGTGCAGTGTGCGTGTGGAAACGCCCTTCGCCGGGCGCCAGAAAATACGGATCGTATGGACGGTAACGGATATCGCAGGGAAGGAAACCGGTAGCGCGGTTCAGGAAAATGATGTGCCGCAAGGCAGCCTAGACCAATCATGGGTTACCGTAGCCCCCATAATCGCCCGCGCAGCCGTCAAAGGTATCGGAAAACTGTTCGTCAACGGCATTGAACAGAACGGTATCGGAGGCGGTTTGGTGCAACCGGATTTGCCCCACGTGTTAAGCCCTGGATAAACTTCTGACTAGCCCCTTGGGCAGCCCTCTAAATTTACTGATTCTCGGCTGTTTACTTGACGGTTCGACACTGTTACATTCCGCCGCGCTCGTTAGAAGGATGAGATCGTAACCGTATTTTGTTAGCTGTAGCCCCTGTTTTTTCAGGGGTTACACATTCGCACTGGAACCAGATATTCCGCCATGAAAATTCTGTCTTGTAACAGTAATATCCCGTTGTCAGAGGCTATCGCCGCCTACCTGAACCTGCCGCTGACCAAAGCCAGTGTGCGGCGCTTTTCCGATATGGAAATTTTTGTAGAAATTCAGGAAAACGTCCGCGGTGAAGATGTGTTTGTGGTTCAGTCCACATCGTTCCCGGCCAATGACAATCTCATGGAACTGCTGGTCACCATGGACGCCCTGCGTCGTGGGTCCGCGCAACGTATTACGGCTGTGATCCCGTACTTCGGCTATGCCCGTCAGGATCGTAAATCCGGCCCTCGTACCCCAATTTCTGCCAAGCTGGTCGCCAACCTGATCACCGAAGCCGGTGCCGACCGGGTTTTGACTGTGGATCTACACGCTGGACAGATCCAGGGTTTCTTCGATATCCCGACCGATAACCTGTTTGCTGGCCCAGGCCTCTGCAATGACATCATGGAAAAGATTCCAGGTGATAACCTGGTTATTGTGTCTCCTGATGTGGGCGGTGTTGTACGTGCCCGTGGATTGGCCAAACGGGTAAATGCTGATCTGGCAATTATCGATAAACGCCGCGAGAAAGCTGGTGTATCCGAAGTTATGAACATCATTGGTGATGTTGATGGTCGACCTTGTATATTGGTGGATGATATCGTGGATTCAGCCGGAACGCTGTGTAATGCGGCCCAGGCTCTCATGGATCAGGGCGCAACCGAAGTGCACGCTTATGTGACCCATGGTGTGCTTTCCGGCGGTGCTGTCGCCCGCGTGGGAGCATCACCGATCAAGCGATTGGTAATTACTGATAGCATTCAGGCCACAGAAGCTGTACGTGTCACCAAGAATATTGAACAACTGACCATCGCGCCGCTTATGGCCGAGGCAATCAGTCGTATTAGTAACGAAACATCTGTATCGAGCCTGTTTGATTAATTATGCAATTAATTGAGTGGGCATTTCCGCTGTCGACACCCCTGGAGGTCGGCAGCAATCAACCAGTACTCAAGGAGAAATATCATGGTTGAAACTACCTCAGTCGTAGCAGAACTGCGCGATCGGGCCGGTAAGGGGGCAGCTCGTGCAACTCGGAGAGCAGGACGTGTGCCTGCTGTTATTTACGGCAATAAACAAGATCCCGTGATGATTTCACTGGAACCTATCCAACTGACTAAAGAGTTGGGCAGTGGTTATTTCTACACCCGCATCTATGAAATTGAAGCCGGTGACAAGAAAGAACGCGTATTGCCTCGTGATGTGCAGTTCCACCCCGTTACGGACGTGCCGATGCACGTTGACTTCATGCGTTTTGGTCCAAAGACCAAATTCGACGTGGAAGTGTCCGTAGAATTCATCAACGAAGAAGAATGCCCAGGCCTGAAACAGGGCGGTGTTCTGAACATTGTGCGCCATTCTGTTGATCTGCGTTGCTCACCGGATGCCATTCCGGAAAGCATCACGGCCGATCTGACCGGTTACGAAATCGGCGACAGCCTGCACATTAGTGAAATCACCCTGCCGGAAGGCGTTACGCCGACCATTACGGATCGTGACTTCACGGTTGCAACCATCGCTGCACCAACCGTCGTCGTGGATGAAGATCCAACCGAAGAAGATGGTTTGATGCCTGATGAGGATGGCAACATCCCAGAGGTTGAAGGTGAAGATGGCGAGTCCGAAGACGATAGCGAAGGCGGCGAAGACAAGGAATAGTCCTCGTTCCTTTGGTCAGGCCTTTGGTCAGGAGACCCGGTCATGCACATGCTTGTAGGTCTCGGCAATCCTGGTACTGAGTACGCCCGAAACAGGCACAACATTGGATTTATGGCGGTGGACGAGATTGTCCGCCGCCATTCCTTTGCTGCCTGGCGTTCCAAATTTCACGGTGATATTTCAGAAGGTCGGCTTGGTGGTGAAAAGGTGTTGGTCATGAAACCAACAACTTTCATGAACGAGTCGGGTCGGGCCGTTCAGGCCGCCATGACATTTTACAAGATTCTACCACAAGACGTGGTGGTTCTGCATGACGAACTGGATCTGGCCGGTGGCAAGCTTCGCGTGAAGCGCGGTGGGGGTCACGCGGGTCACAACGGCCTGCGCAGTATCCACAGCCATATCGGTGAGGGTTACGGTCGGGTTCGCATCGGCATTGGTCATCCGGGAGATAAATCCCGCGTGGTAGGGCACGTGCTGAAGGATTTTTCCAAAGAAGAAGACATCTGGGTTCAAAAGCTCATCGATGGCATGGCCGACAACGCCGGTTTGCTGGTCGAAGGTGATGATGGCCTGTTCCAGACTCGTGTGGCGGCCCATATGGCGCCACCTAAAGAAAACAAAGACAAAGCCAGAAACAAAGAAAGTGAATAACCATGGGTTTTAACTGCGGCATTGTGGGCTTGCCCAATGTGGGGAAATCGACCCTGTTCAACGCGCTGACGGCAACGGCCGCCGCGGAAGCAGCCAATTTTCCGTTCTGTACCATTGAGCCCAACACAGGGCGTGTATCGGTGCCCGACAACCGCATGGATGAGATCAGCGCCATATCGAAATCGGCCAAGCTTATCCCGACCCAGTTAGAATTTGTGGACATTGCCGGTCTGGTGCGCGGTGCGTCCAAGGGCGAAGGCCTCGGCAACCAGTTTCTGGCCAACATCCGCGAGGTGGACGCTATTGTTCACGTGCTGCGCTGTTTTGTGGACGAGAACGTCACCCACGTAGAAGGTGGTGTTGATCCGGTTCGCGATGCAGAAACCGTTGAAACCGAATTGATGCTGGCCGATCTGGAGAGCCTGGAAAAGCGTATCACGCCATTGGAAAAACGTATTCGCGGCGGTGACAAAGACGCATCGATGCAGATGAGTCTGCTGGAGCGCGCGCTTGAAAAACTACGCGATGGTAAACCGGCCCGTACCGTTGAGGTCACGGATGATGAACGCAAATCCTTTCAGATGTTGCAGCTACTGACCGCAAAACCTGTCCTGTATGCCTGTAACGTAGACGAGGGATCAGCCTCGGACGGCAATGAGTTTTCCGCTCAAGTTGAAGCCATGGCGGCGGAACAGGGTGCCCAGGCCGTGGTCATTTCCGCCCAGATCGAAGAAGAGATTTCCCAGCTGGCCGACGAAGAAGAACGGGCAGAGTTTCTGGAAACCATGGGCCTGAGCGAAACGGGTCTGGCCCGCGTCATTCACGCTGGCTACGCGCTTTTGGACCTGATCACATTCTTTACCTCAGGCCCCAAAGAAACCCGCGCCTGGACCATCAAACGGGGTGCCAAGGCACCACAGGCGGCCGGTGTGATCCACACCGATTTCGAACGTGGCTTTATCCGCGCCGAGACGATCTCACACGATGATTTTGTGGCACTGGGCGGCGAGCAAGGCGCCAAAGACGCCGGCAAGATGCGTCAGGAAGGCAAAGAATATGTCACCCGAGACGGCGACATCATGCTGTTCCGGTTTAACGTTTGAACTAGTCTACAAAAACCTATTTTAGATGATATTGCTTACTATTCGAATAATTCGACTTCGTACCTGTTCAGCAATTTCCGATTGAGTTACGTTCCGGCCACCAGCAAAAACGGCAATGCTTGTTTCATGTGTGCTCCTGAATGAGCGAGTTCCAACGTCTTCCTCTTCTTCGTTATCACTATCTGCATTTGTGCTATGGCTAAAAGAAATCGTTTTCGATGACGTCGATTTCGATTCTTTAATAACGCCAAATGTCACATCAGCGACAACGATAAAAGTATCGTCAGTGATGAAACTACCAACGATACTCCCAAGAGTTGCCCCGGCAACGGTCCCAACGGCCGCCCCAAATCCGTCATTGACACTATACCCGGCAAGCCCACCTGCTGCTGCCCCAAGAAAACTAAATTCTGATCCCAAATTTGTCTGAATTTGACCACTATACCGCAGGTTTACGTCTACGATCAGGCCGAAGTCATCGCCATCAGTAGGTTCATACCCGATGCCACGGTAAGCTTGTTCAAGCCGAGACTTAAACTGATACAAATCAAGAGCGATGTCGCCCGACGTATTCCTAATTCTTACCTTGATCCCTCTATTACTAAAAAATGATGCATCCGTAACCAAGTTCCGTTCAATGACGGACCCGAACATCAAACCAGTATCAGCTTCCTTTACCATGCCCAAACGCGATGTAGTCCCTATACACCCAACCAGCAAAAAGCATGAGATGATAGCCATAGGTAACGATCTGATGGAAAGAAGTGTTCGTATTTGCATTTGGTCCTCCCTAGGGAATTACGAGTCTGGCTTTAAAGATTCTTTTAGGAATCGGCTAGCCTCAGCATAATGGATCGTGAAATTAAGATTTTCAGAGCCCTGATCAACCCGGCCCCATGATACGATGCTGACAACCTTGTCGTCTAAGAAAACGGGCCCACCAGAGTTCCCTGGGCTAGTAGGCGCATCAATCTGGATTTGCAAAACGTCCTTGGCAGTCGTAATGACCGGTGCATCCATCTTTCTAACCGCGCTTACAACCCCGCGTGTAATTGAAAACATATACCCCCGCGGGTGTCCGATAACTTCGATGGTTTTACCGAGTTCCAATACATTTTGTTCGTAAAACTGAACTGGTTTTCCGCGTGCCTGTACCTTGAGAAGAGCCAGGTCCAATCGCAAATCTCGCGCGATTACCTTCCCGAAGGTTTCTTGACCGTCATATAGTCGCAATTCAGCAAAATCACCTTGCTTAACAACATGATAATTTGTCATGACTATATCTGGTGTCACATAAAACCCAGATCCCAAACCACCATCAGGCATCAAAACGGCAACGACACTGTCAAACCGAGGGTCATTCTGTGTACTTGCCGTGAATGTTTCGTCAGCGTATGAGGCAAGGGCCTTATTTCGATCTGCAAGCATCGCTTTTCGTAGATTCTCCATGGTGGGCAACTTGGTTACATCTGCAATATTTGACAGGTAGTGATCCACCAACTGCGATAGCGGCACGACAGATCCGGCCTCTTCCCATTCGACCACGTCTTTCTCTGTAAGAGACTCCCTGACAATTGAGTCGTGTCTTGGGTCATCTGGGTGGACATTGTAGGCAACCTCAAATTCTTCATGCTCAACAACATCAAAAGTCGACTTGAAATAGGTCTTATTCTTGCGATCAATAACGTAATAGTGGGCGGTCATTGATTTTGTAGATTTTACCTTGGTCAAGTCCCATTGATAGGTTCCAAACACAGGTTTTTCAATTGTTGTTGGAGTTGAAGAAAGATTTTTCATCGCTTGTTGCACGCTTTCCTGTGCATCCGAAACGCCAGTGGCCGCAATGGCTGTAGTGATTGCCGTCGCAATGCATCCCAATCCATAACAATATTGGGATGAAGCGGACATATGGTTCATATTCGCCGTTTGGAAATTCATCTGAGCCTGGGTCACTTCATTTTGCGCCATAGCATGTTGTGGGTTTGCGACGGATTGGTATCCCACCACTTTCTTTGATGACTGCTTCTTACTATTTGAAATCGTTCGCCTTGTTTTTGCCAATGCGACGTCAAAGATAAACAGATACTCTGACTCTTCGGCTAAGGAGCTAGACAATGCGGTGTCGAGTTCCGCCTCAAAAATGTCGACCGGTAAATCGACTTCGATCTCAGCCGAGAATTCCAATTGGCCTTCATCCAGCAAAGTACGGCTTGTCACTTCAAGGAAACCAAACCGGAAACTTCCCAAATTGGTTGGTGTAAACCCAGCTAATTCAGTGTCGTTAAGGGCAGCGAGCATAGCCCTAAGATCATTTGACCCATCGCTCTCATTGAGGCGCTTATCGACGAACTCGTTGCTTATTACACTCCAACGCTCGTCACCAAGAATGTCTCTAGGATAGTTCTTTGAAAACTGTAGAATCTCCCCGATTTCTTTCGTGCCAAGACGGCTAAGGAGAACTGAGAATTGTTGATCTAAACCATCTGATATGGACACTTGAATTGGATACTGTTCAAAAAAGGACGAACTTCCAAAGTGGTCAAATTCCAGAATCAGTGAACCTGCAGATTCCAGTATCTTTTGTTCAAGTTTGGACAGCGTTTCTTGTAGTGCTACAGTTTTGGGTGACGTGTACGGAGGATTCTTCAGCAGCTTTGTCGTGTAGTATTCACTGATTGAGGCCTTTCCCACAGCGAGTTGAGTCTTCGTTGCGCCCCAATCTGCTGCTGGTTGTGGCCAATTAACACTCTCCAAGGCAACTGTAGTCTGGGTAATTTTTGGCACCCTGCTAGCGTTCAATTGTTTTGCTAACGACTCTAATACATCTTTATGGTTTTTCTGGTATTTGGCGAAATAGATTTGCTGCTCTTCATACAGCTTTGCAGCATCTTCAATGTTTCCTGCTTCCTCTAGGTCGCTAAGATGATCACCTTGATCGTAAAAGATCGAATAAGATGATTTCGAAACGCCTCCGGAACTACTGTCGTTATTGGAACTAGTAGAACTTGTGAGTTGTGACGAGATATCGTCGATCGTCTGGCAACTAGAAAGTATGCCTATCAAAATGATAAAAACGGAGTTGCGTGAAAATTTGTGCAAGGTCATAGTTAATTCTCAATGCAATAATAATCGCGTGAAAATGCATGCATATAACATTTCCACGCCCATGGGTTGTTAACCGTAAAACGAAAATTCCAACACGTCTACTTATTATAAAAGTTGATTGTCGGCGTTATCGACAAATTCCTTATAACGTGGAGTAAAAAATTTGAAGCAAACAGCAATCGGCATCATCGGTGGCAGCGGCGTTTATGATATTGACGGCTTGACCGACACCCGGTGGGAGCGGGTGGAGAGCTCTTTTGGCGATGCGTCGGATGAGCTGTTTTTTGGCATGCTGGATGGTCAGCAACTGGTCTTTCTGCCGCGCCATGGCCGTGGGCATAAACTGACACCCGGCACCGTCAACTACCGCGCCAACATCGATGCCATGAAACGGTCCGGCGTGCGCGAGATCATATCGGTCAGCGCTTGCGGCTCGTTACGCGAAGACCTGCCACCGGGCACGTTCGTCATGGTGGACCAGTTCATCGACCGCACGTTCGCACGCGAGAAAAGCTTCTTTGGTCCCGGCCTTGTGGGCCATGTGGCACTGGGCGATCCCATATGCGGGCGGTTGTCGGACACGCTGTTCAATACTGCCGATGAACTGGACTACAAGGCAGTCAAGGGTGGCACGTACCTCGCCATGGAGGGACCGCAGTTTTCAACCCGCGCCGAGTCCGAACTTTATCGCAGCTGGGGTTGTCACGTTATCGGCATGACCAATATGCCCGAAGCCAAACTGGCCCGAGAGGCCGAAATTTGTTACGCCACGGTGGCCATGGTCACAGATTTCGATTGCTGGCATCCCGACCACGATGATGTGACGGTGGATGCCATCATCGCGGTGCTGATGGATAACGCAGACCGCGCCCGCGCGTTAGTCAAATCCACAGCCCCAAAACTGAGCGGTCGAACCGGGTTATGCGAACATGGTTGTCAGGAAGCGCTGTCCACCGCCATCATCACCAGCCCCGATGCCCGCGACCCCGAGATGGTCGCAAAGCTGGAAGCCGTCGCTGGCCGAGTGTTGGGGCCGCGTGTTGAACAGCCAATAAAATGATCCGCCTGGCCGTACTCAATGATCAATCCGCTATGGCCGCTATCGCCGGGCGGGCATACGAGCGATATGTACAATTGATCGGTAAACGCCCCGCACCAATGGACGCGAACTTTGGCCTGCACATTAATCGGGCAGAGGCGTACGTGGATGAGACTGATGGCAATATTTGCGGGTTTATTGTTCAATTCGGTACGCCAGAGGGCTGGTTCATTGAGAATGTTGCCGTCGATCCCACATTACAGGGCAGAGGACTTGGCCAGGAAATGTTAAGCGACGCTGAACAGCGTTGTCAGCAAGCCGGTAAAGATCGTGTATACCTATACACCAACGAAGCCATGACAGAGACTTGTGCGTGGTACCTGAAAAATGGATATTCGGAGACACACCGCATAATGGAAAGCGGGTTTAACCGAATTTATCTGGAGAAACGGATAGCGCCATGAACGTAGACGGCACCCCATACCGGACAATCTGGCTGGCCGAAGATGGCTGGGCAGTTGAAATCATTGATCAAACCCGCCTGCCTCATGAATTTGCCACCCAACGACTGGAAACACTGGACGACGCCACCCGTGCCATCCGCGACATGCTGGTACGCGGTGCACCGCTGATCGGCGCCACGGCGGCCTATGGCATGGCGCTGGCCATGCGGAGCGATGCGTCGGATGCCGGTTTTGCCAACGCACGCCAACAATTGTTTGAGGCCAGACCCACGGCGGTGAACCTGCGCTGGGCACTGGATGAGATGGAATTAGTCGTAGGTGCGCTATCCGAAGATGAGCGCGCCGCAGCGGTTTACCAGCGAGCCGCCGAAATATGCGACGAAGACGTGGCGATTTGCTCATCCATCGGGGATCACGGCTTGGAACTGATCCGCGATGCGTGGGAGAAAAAAGGCCAACAAGGTACCGTGAATATTCTCACCCATTGTAACGCCGGGTGGTTGGCCACGGTGGATTGGGGCACGGCTATAGCACCCATCTACAAAGCCCATGATGCGGGAATCCCGGTGCATGTGTGGGTGGACGAGACCCGGCCTCGCAATCAGGGTGCCAATCTGACCGCGTGGGAGCTGCTGCAACACGGTATCCCACACACCCTGATCGTGGATAACGCCGGCGGCCACACCATGCAGCATGGTATGGTGGATATGTGTATCACCGGCACCGACCGCACCACCAGGTGCGGCGATGTGTGCAATAAGATCGGCACGTACCTGAAGGCGCTGGCCGCGTCTGATAATGATATTCCGTTTTATGTGGCCCTGCCCGGCCCTACCATCGACTGGACCTTACGCGATGGCGTGGCCGAAATTCCCATTGAAGAACGCGGGGCCGACGAGGTGGTTCGCATGACGGGCCGCACCGACAGTGGCGAGATCACCGAAATCACCCTGACCGCCGACGGTGTGCATGCGGCTAATTTTGCATTCGATGTGACACCATCACGTCTGGTGACCGGCTTGATCACGGAACGCGGCGTTTGCGCCGCATCGGAGCAGGGGTTAAGCACACTCTATCCAGACAAAGCCTAATATTTGTTTTCTTAAAACTGACACGAACAGATTGGATTAGATAAGGGAGCCAGCAACCGTATGACAATTCTCGTCATTGAACATCACGAAACGCCGTCTCTGGCTGTTGTCGGCGATACATTTGAGGAATGCAGGATCGACACACAGACCGTGTGGGGACACCGCAATGATCCGATTCCGGACAGTCCCGCCGGCTATACTGGTCTGGTGCTTCTGGGTGGCGCCATGAGTGCGCTGGATGACACCAACTACCCCTATCTGGTGCCGCTGACGCGGTTGATCCGGCAATTTGCCGAGGGCGACGTGCCGGTGCTGGGCATTTGCCACGGTGCCCAGTTGATCGCCCGAGCCTTTGATGCCGAGGTAACACTGGGTGGTACGCTGGAGTTTGGCTTCCATGATATTACCCCCACCGCGGCCGGGGCAGACGATCCGGTCATGGGCCACATGAACCCTGTTCAGAGCCTGTTTGAATGGCATACCGACCATTACACATTACCGGGTGATGCCGTTCAGTTGGCCAGCGGCAAAGACTATGCTCACCAGGCATACCGCATTGGCAGGGCCACCTACGCCACCCAGTTTCATTTCGAGGTGGACAGGCCACTGGTCGATGGATGGATTGCATCCCATGCGAAGGCGGACTCGGAAGACTGGGCACCGGGTCACAAAACGTGGTTACCCAAACAGTTTGATGAACACCTGACAGCTTCGCAGGAATTTTGTAAAAAAATGACACAACGGTGGCTGGACCTTGGCCGTTGAGGACATATAATAATTTAGCCCGATTGAGGGCACATGGATAAAGCGCAGTCTTGAGGAGTTGGGGAACTCATACGATGAGCGATTATAAATATGGAATCCGTTATAAATTCTCCGGCAGTATCGGCAAGCTGGAAGACTGGATGGACGACAACATCAAAGGTGGTTACACCTACGACTTGACAGATATGCATACCGGCGACACACCGTTTGGCCAGCTAGAGGTGATGTTTCACTTTGAACATGGCGCAGACCGTGAACGTTTCAAAAAACAGGCGGCCTCAAACCCGGAGTGGTAATTGCGGTTCGCGACCAAAGGAGTCTTACCGATGCAGACCTCAAACCGCTTATTTGATGACCTGGCCAAAGTGGCAAATGGTGCCGTTTCCACCCTGAGCAGCATGAAGGCCGAAATCGAAGCAATGGTTCGCCAACAGATTGAGCGGATATTGGTGGACACCGATCTGGTCGCCCGCGATGAATTCGATGCTGTCAGCGCCGTTGCCGCCGAAGCGCGCCTACAACAGGAAAAACTGGAAATCAGAGTCGCCGCCCTGGAAGTTCAGTTAGCCGCCAAATCCGGCGCAAAGGCAAAAACAACGCCCAAGAAAGCTGCAAAGCCCAAAAAACCGGCGAAATAACACCCTTCTTTCCATCTTTTCCACAGGATTTTCACCCTCGCATGCACACGAGGGTTGCGCCGATTCACGCCTCGTGTCAGGCTATACCTAGTGGATGGATAAGGCGCAGATCACCAAATATAGTAATGCTGGCTATATGTAGTGGTTACCATCCACATAACGCATTTCGAAGCCGGTTTTTCATTTCGAAATGACCCTGTTTTTTAAAGGGGCCAAATTGGGGACTGGGCATGACAAATCTAAGCTCGACATTTGAGACCGCCAACCTTCACCCCCTCGATGTTATCGAACAACTCGTGGAGTTCAATGAATGGACCTTCGATCGTCGTAATGACGAAGAACTGGCCGTTCAGGCACCAGGCCGTTGGTGTGACTACAGTCTGCATTTCGCTTGGAATGACACGGTGGATGCCATGCATTTCACCTGTGCGTTCGACATGCGGGTGCCGACCGAAAAACAAACCCCGGTATACGAACTGCTGGCCATTATCAACGAACGGCTTTGGCTTGGTCATTTTTCCATCTGGGCTGAGGAAGGCCTCCCCATGTTTCGGCATGCCCTGCCCTTGCGTGGTGCAGAAAAACCAACGATCGAGCAAATGGAAGACTTGCTAGATACGGCCATGATCGAATGCGAACGGTTTTATCCGGCATTCCAATATGTGGTTTGGGCTGGTAAGACACCCATTGAAGCCATGGATGCGGCCCTGATCGAAACCGTGGGCGAAGCCTGACAGTGGCTGCAAACGACTTGGGGCCTGCAAACAACCTCGGCGGAAAGCTGCTGCTGGCAGGATGTGGCAAAATGGGCGGCGCCCTGCTGGAAGGGTGGCTGCAACAGGGCATTCCCGCCAGCGACATTATCATTGTAGAGCCAAACACCGAAATCGGTATGGAACTCACCACCCAGCATGGGGTTAGCGTGCTATCCAGTGCGGGTGCCCTGTCAGTTGATCTGAATCCAGCCGTCGTCATGATGGCCGTCAAACCACAGGTCATGGATGATGTGGCCCCGGCCTATGCCCGGTTCGCCAGCTCCAGCACAGTATTCCTGTCCATTGCGGCCGGTAAAAACATTCAATACTTTGCCTCCATGTTCGGCTCAGACGCCGCCATCGTGCGCGCCATGCCCAATACACCCGCAGCGGTGGGCCGGGGCATCACGGTATGCTGTGCCAATGAACCCGTGCGTAGCGAACAGCGTGATGTATGCACGCGGTTGCTAGAGGCCGTGGGTACGGTCGACTGGGTTGAGGACGAGGGCCTGATCGATGCCGTAACCGGATTGTCGGGCGGTGGGCCTGCTTATGTGTTCCTGCTGGTGGAAAGCCTGGCCAAGGCGGGTGTCGCCGCTGGGCTACCCGAAGACTTGGCCATGCGACTGGCGCGTCAGACCGTTGCCGGATCTGGTGAATTGTTACACCAGTCCGAAGAAGAGCCCGCCACGTTGCGCAAGAATGTAACCAGCCCCGGTGGCACAACAGCCGAGGCGTTACGGGTGCTCATGGGCGAAGATGACCGCGATTCCCGCCGCGGATGGCAATCGTTGATCACCGATGCCGTGGCCGCAGCCACCAACAGATCTCGGGAATTGGCCGACTGAGTTCACTGGTCACACAACGCCTCACGCCTTATCCCTTTGGGTATATACCCATATGGATATAATTTTATTGTGCAGTGCACAAAAATTAGTTGACAGCACCCATCAAAGAGTAGATAAGGCGGGCCATGCGCTGCAATTGTGCAGTGCACAATGACAATTAGCCCCTCGTACACAGTATTCAATACTCATACGATCAGGCCCTATACCGGAGATCGCCTCATGGCACGTAAAAATGATACCACATTCAATTTCGACCCAATGAATGTTTTCGCTTCTTTCGACCCTGCCAAAGCTGGTGAACAGTTCACCAAGATGTTTGGCGACTTTTCTACACCAGCAGTAGACATGGAAGCTTTCATGGCTGCACAGCGCAAAGGCATGGAAGTTGCCACGGCCGCTAACCAGGCTGCTTTTGACGGTGTTCGTGCTATCGCCGAACGCCAGGCCCACATGGTTCGCGAAACCATCGAAGCCACCGCCGGTGCTGTTGAAGCCCTGCGTTCAGTAAAAGAGCCAAAAGACGCCATGGAACAGCAGGCTGACTTCGCCCGCACCGCATTCGACAAAGTCGTAAAAGACACCAACGAATTGCGCGACATGGCTGTTAAAACCGGTACTGACGTAACGGCACCGATCAGCGCACACATTCGTTCCAGCATGGACGAAGCTGCTGCCATGGCGAACACTGCTGCCAAATAAGGCAACGGTCGCTTAAAGAGTTAGGGCGCGCATTCCTTACGGGAGTGCGCGCTTTCTTTTTGTGCCAATCACACGTTATGGTCTTTCCATGATCAATTCATTCAAGGGTGAACATGGAAATGGACCTCGCATTCGATGACTTTCTAAAAGTAGATATCCGGGTTGGCACAATCCTTCGGGCCGAGCCGTACCCAGAGGCCCGCGTCCCCGCCATTAAGCTGTGGGTGGATTTCGGTGATGAGATTGGCGAACGCAAGACGTCGGCCCAGATCACCAGACATTATGATGTGGATACCCTGCCCGGCCGCCAGGTCATGGCTGTGGTCAACTTCCCGCCTAAACAAATCGGCAAATTCATGAGCGAATGCCTTGTGCTGGGCGCGCCTGATGAGAACGGCGACGTGGTTATGTTGAAGCCGGATAAGACCGTACCCAATGGCGGGCGGATGTATTGATGAGAATCTTGGATTTATCCCCGTATGAGCGCTGATATTGCACACTATGACTATATCATTGTTGGTGGTGGATCGGCTGGCTGCGTTCTTGCCAACCGACTGAGCGAAGACGCCCACATCAGTGTATTGCTACTGGAAGCCGGTGGGAGCGACCTGAGTCCGTGGATTCATATACCAGTCGGTTATATCAAAACCATGGTGAACCCCAAGCTGAACTGGCTGTTTGAGACAGAACCGGAAGCCAGGACTTATGACCGCCCCATTCCCATACCGCGCGGCAAGGTGCTGGGCGGGTCCAGCTCCATCAACGCCATGGTCTATGTGCGCGGCAATGCGCGCGATTATGACGGATGGGGGCAATTGGGTAATCGGGGATGGTCATATGAAGATGTACTGCCTTACTTCAAGAAATCGGAACATCGGGAAACGGGTGATGATAATTTTCATGGCACCGGTGGCCCCTTAAATGTGGCTGATGTAACAGAGAAATATGAAGTACTGGACGCCGTTATCCAGGGTGGAGGGGAACTGGGTTATCCACCCCACAACGATTACAACGGTGCCACACAGGAAGGTCTCAGCTATTTTCAGGTAACCCAGAAAAATGGTCGACGCCACAGCGTGAAATCTGCCTATCTCAACCCGGCACAACACCGGCCAAATTTGCATATTCAAACCCACGCCCACGCCACGGCGGTTATCTTTGATGGCAAGCGTGCAACTGGCGTTCGGTACGATATTCACGGGCAATCAAAGGAAGCCAAAGCCGGGTGTGAGGTCATCCTGGCGACAGGCGCGGTACAATCGCCTCAGTTATTGGAGCTATCTGGTATCGGACAACCTGAGCACCTGAAGGCGGCGGGTATTGAGCCCAGACATTCGCTCATGGGGGTGGGAGGGAACCTGCAAGATCACTACACATCACGCCTGCAATGGCGCATCAAGGGGGCGCAGACACTGAATGAGAAGACCAAGGGGCTACCTTTGGCGCTGGAAACTTTTAAGTATCTGCTGACCCGTAAAGGGGCGTTGACCATGCCAGCCGGCATTGTGTGCGGGTTTGTGCGATCGAGTCCCGATTTGGAAACACCGGATATTCAGTATCACATCTCCAATGCCAGTTTCGACGACCCGAAGAAGCGTGTCTTTGACTCGTTTCCGGGTCTGACCTTCGCGCCGTGTCAATTGCGACCGGAAAGCCGGGGCTCTATCCACATTGCTTCACCTAACCCACACGAAGCGCCAAAAATTCAACCCAATTTCCTGGCTACGGCCAAAGATCGAGCTGTTCACGTAGCGGGCATGCGCATCGCCAGAGATATCATGGCCACATCCGCCATGGCACCCTACCTCGATCATGAAACGGTACCCGGGTCCCGGTATGAGAGTGATGGGGATTTACTAGACCATGCATATAGGACCGGTGCGACTCTGTATCACCCTGTTAGCACATGTGCCATGGGGGCTGACCCGAATACTGGTGCCGTGGTCAATGACAGACTGAAGGTGCATGGACTGGAGGCCTTGCGCGTGGTTGATGCATCGATCATGCCTTGCCTGATATCAGGCAATACGAATGCGCCAACGGTCATGATTGCAGAGAAAGCATCAGACATGATCAAACAAGATCGGAAACGGGCAAACAGTTAGACCGGCATCCGGACAATAGCGCGCAGGCCCCCCAAAGGTGATTGGTCCAACGCCATATCACCACCATGGCCGCGCACCACATCGCGAGCGATGCTTAATCCAAGCCCAACGCCGCCTGTACCCTGATTACGCGACGTCTCCAGCCGCACAAAAGGCCTGAACACCTCATCGCGTTTTTCTTCAGGAATACCGGGGCCATCGTCATCCACGGCAATTTCGATCATGTCGTCACGACGACCGGCCCGAATAGCCACGTTCTCGCCATAGCGCAGGGCATTGTCCACCAGATTTGTGATAGATCGCCGAAATGCATTGGGGCGGATGGGAATAGTGATATCTTCTTCCAGATGTAAATCCACATGGGCGCCTTTGCGTCCGGCCTGGGTGACGGCTTCGCGTAACAGATCACTGAGGTTTGTGTCCACCGGCTTTTCGGTACCCTCGCCACGGGCAAAGGCCAGATACTCATCCAGCATGTATTCCATCTCGGCAATATCGCCCTTGAGATCCTCAACACCTTTTTGGCCTTCCAGCAGGGCCAGTTGAAGCTTCATACGGGTAAGCGGCGTCCGTAAATCATGCGATACACCGGCCAGCATGTCTGTGCGTTGGCCGATCTGGCGTTGGATGCGTTCACGCATGGCGATAAAGGCCTGTGCGGCCAGCCTCACCTCGGCTGCCCCTTCCGGCTTGAATTTCTCCACATCGCGACCTTTGCCAAATTCATCCGAAGCAAAAGCCAGCCGCCTGATCGGTTTGACCTGATTGCGCATAAACAAGGTGGCAATGGCGAACAGGATAAGCGACGTCCCCACCATCCACAGCACAAACACATAGGTGGTCGAACTGAACAGCCGTTTTCGGGGGGTGGTGAGCCGCAGTACGCCAGTGGGTAATTGCACATGAATGATCACATGCCGCCGCAGCGATTCTGAATCGATCCAGACGGGTTTTGCCACATAGCTATCCAGGGCCCACAACAGCGTGTTTTCCATATGGCCTTCAATGTCGGTAGTCACCTGTTCAAGCACATCACCTTCATGAAAGCTGGATGAGAAGCTCATGGTGCCTGCGGCCAGGTGCATAGCCCATTCAAGACCAGTCGGGGTCGGATCATGGCGCATCATATCAATAACGGCCGCAACATCACCGGCCACACCCACGGCCAGGCGACGGGTGATCTTGGACCAGTGGGTTTCATAGAAAATTCCGGCTGAAACCACCTGTAACAGCACCAACGGGATCACGATAATCAATACAGATCGACCGAGCAGGGTCTTCGGCAGGAACCGCTTGATCCACGGTGGAGCGGGTTGTTCGGGTTGTGTAGGCGGCGTGTCGGTCATCTGTGCAGGCATCCTGAGTAAACCTAATCCGGTTTTAACACATAACCCCGCCCGCGTACGGTTTGTAGGTACCGCGGTACTTTGGGATCGCGTTCTATTTTACGCCGAAGCCGTGTGACCTGCACATCGATGGCCCGGTCTGAGGCATCAGCCCCGGTCACGGCAATCAGTTCATCGCGCGACAGAATTTCACCCGACCGTTCTGCCAAGGCGCTCAGCAATGCTACTTCCACGTCGGTCAGTCGAATAGGTACGCCAGCGCGCAGCAATTCACCACGCGCAGGCACAAACATGCTGTCACCAAGCGATACCTCGTCCGGCACCGAGGGGCCGGGCACCCGCCGCAGGATGCTTTGGATACGCAGCAACAACTCACGCGGCTCGAATGGCTTTGTCAAATAATCATCCGCACCCTGTTCCAACCCGGTGATCCGGTCTCCGGGTTCGGCCATGGCCGTTAACATCAAGATTGGCACCGTATTGGTTTCACGAATACTGGCAGCAAACTCCAAACCGCTTTCCCCTGGCATCATCAGGTCCAGCACCAGCAGATCAAATTGCAGCAGCCCGATCCGGGTTCTGGCATCGGCCGCGTCGCTGGCGATGGTTACCACAAAACCGTGTTCGGTCAGATACTGACGCAGCAGGTCACGGATACGGTCATCGTCATCAACGACCAGAATATGAGGCGCGTCTGTGGACGTGAGCGTGGGCGTGGAGTCGGCCATATCTATTCGCTCTCAACAAATCGTTTCTGGTCTACGTCAGAGATAATACCGCGCAGCACGGTGGCAAAACCAGCGACCGCTTCTGCGCCTGAATCCCGGTATGCCTTGGCGATCAGGCTAGTTTGCTTATCCGTCAGCAACGTTTCCAGTTCCTGGCCCTTAGGTGTGAGAAAGAGCAACCGCCGGCGCCGATCCTGGGTGTCCGTTTGCTGTTCGATAAAACCTTCTCGCAGTAACTGGCCCAATACCCGTGACAGGCTTTGCTTTGTTATTTTCAAAATAGCGAGCAGGTCACTGACCGACATGCCAGCGTCAGCACCAACGAAGTAGATCACCCGGTGATGGGCACGACCAAAATCATAGCGGGCCAAGATAGAATCTGGTTCAGCTGTAAAATCCCGATAGGCAAAAAACAGAAGTTCCATTGCCTTGCGGAGTTCGGCGTCGCTCAAAAATAACGGATTGGCGCGGGGTGTGGTCGTGGGCATGCGTGTTTTGTAACCTCAAAATAAAATACGTCAGCATTGTTGACATATATGCCTGATACTGGTACGGATTGCAAGATCATTATAGCGAAACCCTTATATACGAAAGATTATTGCCATGCCTGCTCCATCCTTTGCCGAACATGACGGCCTCATCTGGTACAATGGTGAAATGGTTCCCTGGCGCGAGGCCAATGTGCACGTGTTGACCCATGGTTTGCATTACGCGTCTTCTGTATTCGAAGGTGATCGCGCCTATGGCGGCAAGATTTTCAAACTGACGGAACACTCTCAACGTTTGAAGAAATCTGCTGAATTATTGGGGTTTGATATCCCCTACAGCGTTGAGGAAATCGACGAAGCCTGTCGCGAGGCCTGTCGCGCTAACAACATTGTTGACGGTTACGTTCGCCCGGTTGCCTGGCGTGGTAGCGAAATGATGGGCATCAGCGCGCAAAACAACAAAATCAATCTGGTTGTCGCTGCGTGGCAGTGGCCGTCCTATTTCTCGCCTGAATTACGTGAGAAAGGCATTGCCCTCAAAACCTCGCCGTGGCGTCGTCCGTCACCGGAGAGTGCCCCTGTTCATGCCAAGGCTGCCGGTCTTTATATGATCTGCACCCTGTCCAAGCACGAAGCCGAAAGAGAAGGCTTTCAGGATGCCCTGATGCTTGATTACCGGGGGTATGTATCCGAAGCCACCGGTGCGAATATTTTCATGACCTTTGGTGATGACAACACATTGCACACACCGATTCCCGATTGCTTCCTGAACGGCCTTACCCGCCAAACCATTATTCAGTTGGCAAAAGAACGCGGCATTGAGGTTATTGAACGCGTTATCATGCCGGAAGAACTGGCCGACGCCAAAGAGGTATTCCTGACCGGCACAGCCGCCGAAGTAACGCCCGTTGGCCGCATCGATGACAACACCTATGTTGTTGGCGATATGGTCAAGAATATGATGGAAGCGTATGAAACACTGGTCGGCAAAACGCCGGCCAGCGAAGCTGCTGCCGAATAGAGCATCTATAAGATAATGCCTATAAAATAATACCGGGGCAATCCATGGCATTATCGCTCAGGTCGCAGGTCACATAGTCGAACGCATCATCAATATCATCGGTCTGGTGAAAGTGATCGAGGTCTGCGGGGCTGATGGTGCCTGCGTCGACCATGGCACCCAAGTTCAGCACGGAATTCCAATAGTCTGTGCCAAACAGCACGATTGAAATCTTCTGCGACAGCTTGCCGGTCTGGTTCAGGGTCAACACATCGAACAATTCATCCATGGTACCGAACCCGCCCGGAAACACGATGATCGCTTTGGCCAGGCTCACAAACCAGAACTTGCGCATAAAGAAATAATGAAACTGAAACGTCAATTCCGGTGTGATGTAAGGGTTTTCTTTTTGCTCGAATGGCAGATTTATATTGAGACCGATATTGTCCCCGCCAGCTTCAGCGGCCCCCCGGTTGGCCGCTTCCATGATGCCGGGGCCACCACCTGAGCACACGACGAAGCGATTGCCATCGGAATCCAGATCATGCCCCCATTTGGTAATACGGTGGGCCAGTTCCCGAGCCGCTTCGTAGTACCCGGCATTAGTCATGTCCCGTTTAGCTTGGGATAAATCATCGCCAGCTTTTTCTGCGGCTGACAGATTGGCCTCGGCTTCTTCCCTGGAAATCATGCGGGCAGAACCGTACATGACCACGGTATCGCTGACACCACGTGCTTCGAAGCGGGCCAGTGGCTCCAGATATTCCGACAGAATACGCACGGCGCGGCCATCATGACCTTCCAGAAAATTCAGATCTTTGTAGGCAACGGGCCTATTGATGTCGCTCATGATCACGTCCTCTTGCCTTTAATGCGCTTTCCCGGCGGGCAATATAGATACCGGCCAAGGCAATAATACCGGCGCCGATCCATACTGTGGAATCCGGATTCTCACCCCACAAGACCCAACCGAATATAGCGCCCCAGACCAAAGATGTGTAGTCAAAGGGCGCTGCCACCGCTGCGGCCACATTCCGGTACGCGATGATGAGCAGGAATGAAGCACAGCCTTCGATCACGCCAAAGCCGGAAAACAATGCCAGATGAGTCAGGCTCGGCGTATGCCATGATAACAGCAAAAATGGTGTGCTGATAAGGCCCGCTCCAATGGTGGTGTAGGTAAACATGGCCACATTGGTCTCCGTTGTGGACATGCGCCGGGTCATGGTCATGGACACGGCATAGATAAAAGCCGAGGCAATGACGAGCGCTGCCTCCGGTCGGAAGGCTTCTGTGCCCGGTCTGATCACCACCAAGGCACCAACAAACCCCACGGCTACCGCTGACCAGCGCCGAATGCCCACGTGCTCTCCCAGAATGGGTCTGGATAAAGCCGTGGTGAACAGCGGCGCGGTAAAAGATATAGCCATAGCCTCGGCCAATGGCATGAGCGTCACACCCCAGAAGAAAAAATAGATGCTGCCAAACCCCAAAAGGGCCCGAAACATATGCAGGCCCGGTCGACGGGTATAGAGCGCGCCAAGGCCGCTGTGGCACAAAAATACCGTCATGGGTATCAGGCCGAACAGATAGCGCATGAAGACCACTTGTGTGGGTGCATAACCCTGGGTGCCGAACCACTTGGCTGATGCATCAGCCACACTGCCCAGAAACACAGCGCCGACGATAGCCGCAAGCCCAATGCCGACACGTTCCGGCGTGGGTTCAGGTTTCATGGGTGTTCATCATATTGGTGTGGCGTAAAAACGAATCAACTGTCACGACGGATTACCTCCAGCGCGCCGTGGCATCATCATCCGATGATTTAGCCTCTACCCAGTTAGGGCCCTTGTCGCCGCTTTCCAGTTTCCAGAAAGGAGCCTTGGTTTTCAACCAGTCCATCAGAAATGAGCAAGCCTCAAACGCGGCCTGCCGGTGCGCCGATGCGGTGACGACCAGAACAATATTGTCGCCGGGGTGCAATTCACCATAGCGATGAATGACAGTTGAGCCTGAAAGCGTCCAGCGTTCATTGGCCTCGGCCTCGATCTCAGCCAGCGCCTTTTCCGTCATACCGGTATAATGTTCCAGCGTCATGGTGGATACAGTGGCGTCTTCCGACATATCGCGCACGGTACCCACAAAAGAACAGATTCCACCAATACCGGTATCACCCGCCCGCAAGGCCTCGATCTCGGCACCAATATCGAAGTCTTCCAGCTGTACCTTGATCATGGTTAGGCCCTCTATCCGCCAGTGACCGGCGGGAAAAATGCAATCTCGTCAGTATCCGTGACGGGCCGGTCGTGGTTGGCATATTCCTGATTAATAGCAACTCGGACCGAGTCCACGTTGGAAAACGCATCCGCGTACCCGCCGCCACGCTGGCTAAGCCATCCGATCAGATCCAGAGCGGTGCCCACGTCATCCGGCAGGGTAATATCTTCCTTCGATATACCGGTCTTTTCGCGTACCCATGCAAAGTACAGTATCTTCATCCCATCACCTCACTAAAGGGTAGCACCACGACCTGATCGCCGGGCTTCACGGTTTCTATATCTTCGTCCAGTTCCATCAAGCAATCAGCCCCAACCATGGAGGCCAGAATACCGGCCCCGCCGGAATGATCCTTGTACGCGGTCAGGCGACCAGCATCATCCGCCGCCAACCGGGCACGCACCCATTCGCGTCGCCCCAGTTTCTTTTTGTGCGCAAATCCTGATTGAACCTGAAAGCGCTTAGGGGAAGCATCAGACATACCCGATAACCAGCAAATCAGGGGCCGGGCCACCACCACAAACGTGACCATGGCCGCCACCGGATTACCGGGCAGACCCACAAAGGCAGCGCTCCCCACCTGTCCCAATGCAATGGGTCGGCCGGGCTTAATGGCCAATCGCCACATATGAACAGTACCGTGGGCTTCGACAGCGGCTTTCACATGATCTTCTTCACCAGCGGAAACGCCGCCCGATGTGATCAGCAGATCGTGGTCATCAGCCGCCTTCACAAGGGCCGCCGCGATGGTATCGAAATCATCTGGTAAAATGCCTAAATCAGTTACCCGACAGCCAAGGCCATTCAGTAGCGCTTTCAGGGAATAGCGGTTGGCATCGAAAATACAGCCTTCGGGGGCATCACCAGACGGGTCGCGCACTTCATCGCCCGTTGAAAACACGGCCACCCGCAAACCTGCATAGACCGGCAATTCATGACACCCCACCGATGCTGCCACCCCCAGTTCCTGCGCGCGTAATCGGGTGCCCGCCGTCAGGATGGTTTCACCGATGCCGATATCCTCACCAGCCGAGCGTCGGTTGGATCCACGCTTCAGGCCGCAGGGTAGAACAACCACATCACCATCTGCGGTGGTGTCTTCTTCCATGAATATGGTATCAGGGCCGCTGCTTTGCGTGCCATCTGGTCCGACCGGTATGGGGGCGCCGGTGAATATACGCAGGGCCTCGCCCGAGACCGCAGGCCTGTCCAAAGGATGTCCCGCCGCAATGCGCCCGGTAAAGGGTAGCCGGGTATCTTCATCCGGATTCAGGTCATCGAAATAAACGGCATAACCGTCAACCGCGCTGTTATCATGAGGCGGTACGTTGCGACCTGAAACCAGGTCTTCAGCCAGCACCCGCCCCAAACAACCGTCCAGATTAACGGTTTCAATGCCAACGACGGTCTCCACGCGTGACCGCATGTCCGACAACGCATCAACGAGGGGTGTCAGCTCACCGCCAAAGGCGAAGCAATCGTCCTTAAGCTGCGCCATTTCGCGTCTCCGGTCGTTTCTCCGGTTGCGCAGACGAATTCAAGCCGACGTAGTCCACGATAAAATCCGCGATGACCTGTGGGTCATTCAGATCGATCAGCGGCACATGGTCAACGTTCATGGGCTCGTCAGATGCCACCGCAACAACGGAACCATCGTCCAGCGCCAGCAACGGCTTACCCAACGACGGGCGGTGAACTTCGATCTTGGGGTGCGGGTATGACTTGAAACCTTCAATCAGGACCAGATCAACCGGTGACATGTGCTCTAACAATTCTTCGATAGAAGGTTCCGGTTGGTCATTCAACTCATGCAGCAACGCCCAGCGCGTGGATGACGTGAGCATGACCTCCGCCGCACCCGCCATGCGGTGATTATGTGAATCTTTGCCTGGACGGTCTAGGTCGAAATGGTGGTGGGTGTGTTTCATCGTGGAAACCGTAATGCCACGCTCAATGATTTTGGGCATGACCTGAACCACCAACGTAGTCTTGCCGCTACCGCTCCATCCGGCCAATCCAAAAATCTTCATTTTGGCTCACCCGTCTCTGGCTCGTTTATCTCTGGTTCGTTTATCTCTGGTTCGTCCGCCTCTGGCGCATCATCGCCCGAACGCTGCATCGGTGCCTGATCAGTCTCGTTGATGTGCTTCAAGCCCACGTAAAGATAATCAAACCCGGTAATCAGCGTCAGCGCCGCCGCCATCCACAGGCCGACGACACCTATCTGTATTGTGGCCATACCCCAGAAATCCGGTCCATTGGGGCCCACAAGCAGGAAACCCAGGGCCAGCATCTGGATACCGGTTTTCCACTTGGCCAGATGGCTCACCGGCATACCGACTCGCAGCTCCGCCAGGAATTCCCGCAAGCCTGAAACCAGAATTTCGCGCGCTAGAATAATACCGGCGGCGATAACCTCATATCCGGCGATACGGTCAGCAGCCAACAAGGCAAATATGACAGCCGCCACCAGCATCTTGTCGGCAATGGGGTCAAGAAAGCGACCCAACGCCGACTGCATGTGCCATGCACGGGCAAGATAACCATCCAGAAAATCCGTCACACAGGCATACGTATAAAGGCTGAACGCAAGCCAACTGCCGAGCGGGTCCGGCACGAAAAACAGACCGGCGACGATCGGCGCTGAAATCAACCGCGTATAGGTCAGAATATTTGGCAACTTAAGATACATTTGTGTTTCCGGGTGTGTGTCCGTTTGTGTTTCCGGGTGTCTTTCAGTTAGTGCCCATTGTCATGGGATATTAGTCATCCATGGGGATGGAACCAGTCATAAATTTTACTCGCCATAGCGGCGCTGATGCCATCCACGACGGCCAAGTCCTCGCGGCCCGCTTCAGCCACCGATGAGGCGGCGCCAAAGTGATGTAACAACGCCTTCTTACGCTTACCGCCGACGCCTGGAATCTCGTCCAAGGTAGACTTTTGCGTCGATTTTCCTCGTTTCGCCCGGTGAGTACCAATGGCAAAACGGTGCGCCTCGTCACGCAGGCGTTGGATAAAGTAAAGAACCGGGTCGCGTGCCTCAAGGCTGAGGGGGGATTTCCCCCGCTGGAACACCCGTTCGCGACCGGCGTTACGGTTTGGCCCTTTGGCTACACCCGCCACGGCAACATCATCAATGCCCAGTTCCTCAAGAACCAGCAGTGTAGCATTGAGCTGGCCCAGCCCGCCATCGATCAATAGAAGATCCGGCCATTGCCCCATGCTACGGTCGGGGTCTTCCTTCATGGCCCGCGAAAACCGCCTGGTCAGAACCTCGCGCATCATGGCGAAATCATCACCGGCGCTATAGGGTTCCTGCGCGGTATCTGAAAGGCCGGGCCTATGGGGCTCGTCCGGTTTCTCAATGAGCGGTGTGAGGTGTTTGGAGCCCTTAATATTGAATTTTCGATAAGCGTTCTTCACAAACCCTTCGGGTCCCGCCACGATCATGGCCCCCACAGCGTCCGTTCCGGACACATGGCTGTTGTCATAGACTTCAATGCGTTCGGGTGCACCGTCCAGTTCCAGTGTCGCGCCCAGATTATCCAGCAATTTCCGCTGTGTAGCACTTTCAGCCAACCGGCGGGACAAAGCCGCACGAGCATTGGCTTCGGCATGGGCGAGCAGCTTGCGCTTGTCACCGCGGGTCGGCACACGCACATGGACCCGACGTTCGGCACGAATACCCAAAGCTTCGGACACCAGATCACGATTGGGAATGTCCTGACTTAACAGCAATTGGCCCGGCGGTGTTGTCTGGGCATAGAACTGGCCCAGAAAGGCCTCCAGCACCGCATCGGCCGTCTCATCACGGCTATGGGCCGGGAAATAGGCCCGGTTGCCGTAATTTCGCCCCCCTCGGTAGAAAAATATCTGGATACAGAAGTCTCCGTTATCTTCGTGGATAGCGATCACGTCTGTTGGTGGCATACCCGCCAGATTGATGTCCTGATGGGCCTGAATACGGGTCAGGGCCTGTATACGATCCCGGTACTGGGCAGCTTCTTCATACTTTTGCTTGTCACTGGCCTGTTGCATTTTGGCAGCCAGGTCTTGTTGTATAGTATTGCTGCGCCCACTGAGAAATGCTCGTCCCTGATCCACCAATTCGGCGTAGGCTTCCTGTGAAATACGACCATCACAGGGGCCTGAACATCGTTTGATCTGATACAGCAGACAGGGCCGTGTACGGGCCTCAAATACGGCATCGGTACAGGTACGCAGCAAGAACACCCGCTGTAGAAAGGCCAGCGTCTCGTTCACCGCCGAGGCTGATGCAAAGGGTCCGAAATACTCGCCCTTGCGCTTTTGCGCACCCCGATGCTTGAGAATCTGGGCGAAGTCATGGTTGTCCGTCACCAATATCTGGGGGAAATTTTTGTCATCGCGTAACAGGATGTTATAGCGCGGTGCATATCGCTTGATCAGGTTCGCTTCCAGCAACAGGGCCTCGGCCTCTGTATGGGTGGTCACGAACTCCATGGTCGCGGTTTCGGAAACCATGCGGCGGATGCGGTTGGACTGGTTGTTCAGGTTCGTATAGCTGGTGACCCGCTTCTTCAGGCTTTTGGCCTTACCCACATAAAGCACTTTACCCGCATCGCTGATCATGCGGTAAACGCCCGGTGTGTTCGGCAACGTTGTCAGGTAGGATCGAATCACATCAATGCCTGCGAGGGAATTCACCGAACCACCATCCACTTTCCCGTCTTCAAGCACCTTTAGGGCCTTGCCTGAATCGTCTGCTGCTTGATCTTGCTCAACCATGTGTCTGAATCTGCGTCAAGTGCGTGCCATCGTCAATGATTGCGACATCTAAACCGTCTCTTATTGGGTCGATCACTTAAAGCAAGCGTACGGTGTGAAAACTATCCACGAGTCATGTGGATAAAGCTGTGGAGGAATCGCGGTTGAGAAACAGGAATCGTGGCATAGCTGGGACTTAGCGATTTTGCCTATTTTTTAGGCACCTTCGGAACACCTTGGAGCGCCTTGGTTTACGGGCGGTACAGCGCTTTTACACTCCCATACAATAGTACTCCGACATCTTTCCCTCTCATGCGGACAATAAACCCAAGGGCGGAAATGCCTGTGCAAAACTTACCCAGCCTGACTCGAGTCCTTATTTCAAAAAATTGACTTCATGCCAATGAGTTGCGGGGCAATGCTGATATTTTGGGTCTACTATTTGGCCTTGTTCAGGCGCTCAATTTCCACACCCACGCTTGCGGCATCCGGCAAGATGTCCGGCTTTTCGATACGTACCCGAACCGAACAAACACGGTCATTGGTCAAACACATGGCGGCAACTTCTTCTGCCAGCGTTTCCACCAGATTGATATGCCCTCGCGTCATAATTTCCCTGGCACCGTCCGCGACCTTCTCATAACACACGATGTTCTCGTGTTCGTCATCAACGGATGAAACGGCGTCGTGAACCGCCAGGTCAATGTTCACGCACACGTTCTGCGGCGCTTCTTTCTCAAAATCATAGATGCCGATGGAACAGGGAACGATCAGGTCCCGAACGAATACATGATACAGGCCCCGTGCCGCATCTGCCAAATGAGGTGAGTTTCTATTCGTCATTGTCACGCGAGACTCCATTTATCTTGGTCAAATGGCCTGGGGGCTTATGGAATAGAGGGCGATTCACGCTTCAAAAGTATCACGAAGTGATTCTATTTGAAACGATCGTGCTCTAGAATGATGCCAACACCTGTTCAACACCGACGGCCTGCATGGTGATATACCCGCAATATAGCGCCAGAAACAACACAGCCGACGGCCTACTCAGCCGCCAGCCCCACAATAATATAGGCAACATGATGGTGGTTGCCCCCAACATCACCCACAAATCGAAGCTGATAATCTGGCTTGAGACAGGCAGCGGTGTAACCATGGCCACAACGCCACTGATACCCAGAATATTAAACATGTTAGAGCCAACCACATTGCCAATCGCCACATCTGCATGGCCCCGCAAAGCAGCCACGACTGACGCCGCCAGTTCAGGCAAGGATGTGCCCAGGGCAATCAGTGTCAGACCGATGACTTCTTCTGAGACGCCGTAATCCCGGGCAATATCCACGCCACCGTCAACCAACAGATCGGCACCGTAAATGGTGCCCGCCATACCGCCCAAAAGGGCCAGCCATACGACAAAAGTGCCGTCGGGAAGTCCGCCGATTTCTTCCACTTCCTCCACATGCAGTTCTGCATCTGCCCCACCGTGGTCGTGCTCGCGTCGGTAAGACAGATATAAAAACACGACCAGTGCCAGGACCAGCACGCCACCAGCCAATCCACCAATCTGGCCCTGGGTACAGAAAAAGGCGAACAGGATGCTACCCGCCATCAAGACAACCGCATCACCCAGCAAAGCGCCATGTTTCGATACAATGGGCGCAATTAAGCCCGCAGCACCCAAAATAAGCAGCACATTAGCAATATTCGATCCAATGACATTACCAAGTGCCAAACCGGGGGAACCGGAAAGTCCGGCCTGAAGGCCCACTACAAGTTCAGGGGCTGAGGTGCCGATAGCGACCACAGTCATACCAATGACCAGAGGCGAAACGCCAAACTTCTTGGCCAGGGCAACGGCACCACGAACCATGAACTCCGCCGCCACGAGCAATAACACAAACCCGATCACGACTTTTAGGTACATCATGCCGATTACTCACTTTTGAGGCTGAAAATAGTTGTCATGCAACGTTAATCATGTGTGCCATGAACCCTGATAGCAGGCAAGCAACATAGGCTATATCGGGTTAGGTATAATGGCGAAACTCTGCGACAATCGCCTCGTACACAGCTTTCTTGAATGGCACCACAAGGTTCGCCAGATCGTCCATCCGTTGCCATCGCCAGTCTGAAAACTCGACCTCGTCATGCGCTGTCAGATCGATGTCTGAATCATCGCCCCGAAACCGGAAAACAAACCATTTTTGTGCCTGTCCCTTGTATTGGCCTATATATTTTCCGGGCCAACGCTGCAGGGCCTCGACTGGCAGGTCATAGGCCAACCACGCCTCACTTTCGCCTAACAACTCAGCCGTCGTAATGGATGTTTCTTCGGCCAACTCACGCCAGGCTGCCTGTTCCGGCGTTTCACCCTCGTCAATGCCACCCTGTGGCATTTGCCAGGCATAGTCGCTGGCCTCGGCTCCTGCCCGTTGCCCCACAAAAACAAGGCCCTGATCATTGAGCACCATAATACCCACACAGGGTCGGTACCGGGGATCAAAGGGAGCAGAGGGTGCTGAGGTATCTGCCATACGTATTATTGCTCTGGTGTTATGACCTTCGAGGTCACAAGCGCGCTGACAGGGACCAACTTCGCTTCCTTTTCCGGCAAAGTCTGGAACCAGGTTTTCAACCGCCCCATGATTCCCGGCGACATAGATGTGGTTGCCATAGCCTGATTACGCGTCTCGATCAGACTATCCAGAAGCGCCAGTTTATCATCGATCGCAGACAGAGCCATAACGTTATCCAGCCTCATGTTACTAAAGACGCGTGGCATGCCCATCCTGCCTGCCAGCTTTGGCAGCAATGATCGGTCGTTCCAGTTACCTTCCAAAATCATTAACCCGCGACTGTTCAGTTCATCCAACAAAGCCTGTGTATGCGATTCGCTGGCCGTGTATCTGGACCCCATGATAACCTCGAGGCCGATATACCCCTGTAACAATGCCATAATAGATTCCAGCCTGGGCAGGTTTTCCTCGGCTGTAAACGCGGTGCTTAAAGCCAAAGGCCCCGGATCTTCAATGGGGAAACGGGATGATTCCAGTGGTAGGCCAAGGATGACCTCGTGACCGGCCCGCCGTGAACGCAATAACCATTGGTCAAGATCATCAGAATAGGGGCTGAACGACAACGTAACCGCCGGGGGTAACTTACGGATAGCGGCCAGGGTCACGGCCTGACTAAGCCCCAAGTCTGTCACCAAAATTGCGACACGTTTTGTTTTTTGGGAAGTTCTCAGCGGATTGCTGTAAAATTCCCACGGCAAGCGACCGTCAGGGGCGACCTTGGGCAGGGCAGCAAAGCTTTCTTCCTCATCTCGAATTTCCAAAAAATCCGGATCGGGCGCGCGGGCAAGCGGTGCCGGTGTCGGATGGTCAACAAATTCTTTGAATGCCGCCACGGTGGATGCCTGGATAATCAAACCCGCCACCCCGCTCGTCGCGGTGCCACTGGACCCCAGGCTGCCCCCGGCGAGAGCATTGAGCCCACCGGCCGTCTGGACCGAATTCAATGATGCTGAGACGGTGGTTTCCTGCTCAAATGCTTCCTCGTCCTCCGATGGTTTGTCATCACCCCCGGCCAGATCATTAAGGCCGCCACTACCACCAGCGTTCAAAGGCGGTAAGGCAATTGCGCTCTGATTTACCTCTCCGCCCTGCTCGGCCACTTCATCGCTGTCGCCCAGCAACATCCAAGCCCCCACGCCTGCGATGATCAGAATGAGCAGCACCCCGGCACCAATAGCCGAATACCGGACGATGGGCTTTGAGAACAAGCCGCCTGATTCGTCTTCGTCGTCTTCATCTTCGTCGAAGTCGGACTCATCACCGTCCATATCGAGTTCGCCAAAGTCAGAGTCATCTTCGGCTTTGGCAGCGTCCAGATCACCGCCACCAGCATCCGGTGCCGCAGCAGGCTTATCACCATCACCCTCAGGCGCTCCGTCCAGAGACGAGCCACCGAACCCCGGATCGTTGCCATCGGGCTCTCCGCCCGTGCCGCCATCAGCACCGTCCACGCTGACCGCAGCATCGCCGTCTTCGAAGTCTTCGGCGTCGAAGTCATCATCTTCGTCGTCGCTCACATCGGCCTTTTTGCGTTTGAACAGGTCTTTTAAACCCATATTTTACACCTGACAGGTTACGTATAGAAACAATACGGTGCTGCGATCAGCCGCCGTTCTGGTTGATCATATCAGAGAACAATTCGTAGCCCTTCAGCAAATCCAGCGCCCGTGACAATTGGTAATCTTCGGGCGTGTCGTTTTCCTTCGGTGCAGAGGCTTCGGTATCCTGATCAGTGCTCTGATCGACCTCTGTATCCTCAGGCGTATCGCCATTTTCATCAGTACCGCCAGCATCCGTACCGCCGGCATTATCCAATGCACCGCGCAGGTCAGCCTCTCGGCGACGGGTACCTGTGCTTACGGATTCAAGCCGCGCTTGTTCCACAATAATATCCGGCTCAATGCCAATTTTCTGGATGTCACGACCGGACGGTGTGTAGTAACGCGCCGTGGTCAAACGCATAGCGCCATGCTTACCGAGCGGAATGATGGTTTGAACCAGCCCTTTGCCGAATGACTGCGTACCCATAACAATGGCCCGACCGTGATCCTGCAAAGCGCCTGATACGATTTCTGAGGCCGATGCGGAGCCGCTATTGATCAACACGACCATCGGCAATCCCCCCGCGATATCGCCATCACGGGCGTTGAAGCGCTCGGTATCTTCCGGGCGTTTCCCCCGCGTTGAAACAATCTCACCCTTATCAAGAAACGCATCAGAAATCCTGATAGCCTGATCCAGAAGGCCACCCGGGTTGTTGCGTAGATCGAGCACAATACCCGACAGGTCGCCATCTTCGTCATTCAGTTTTTTGAACGCCTTGGCCAGCCCCTTTTCTGTTGTGCCACTAAACGAGGTGATACGGATGTAGCCGATGTCGCCTTCCATGTGTGATCGCACAGACTGGATTTTGATAATGGCGCGCGTGATCGTGACCTCAAACGCGTCCGTATCCAAACGCTGTACCGACAATGTAATGTCTTCGCCAACCTTGCCGCGCATGCGATCAACCGCATCGCTCAGCGTCAGCCCCAAAACCGGTTCACCATCCAGATGCGTAATATAGTCGCCGGGTTGCAAACCGGCACGAAACGCAGGCGTGTCATCAATAGGTGACACAACCTTGATCAAGCCGTTCTCCATGGACACTTCGATTCCCAAGCCACCAAACTCACCCTTGGTCTGAACCTGCATTTCCTGGAAAGAGTCCGCGTTCATATAACTGGAATGAGGATCCAGTGACGCCAGCATCCCGCCAATCGCCGCTTCGATCAGATCTTTATCATTGGGGGCTTCCACATAATCAGAGCGAATACGTTCCAGCACATCGCCAAACAGGTTTAGCAGCTCATAGGTGTTGGTTTCTTCCTCTGTTTCATCAGCTGCTTGCACCGGTGACGCATAGACAAAAAACATGACAGCGGCCGCAGCGGCTACACCCATGCAAGATTTTCTGACAAACTCAAAATTCACATTCATTCCATTTAGCCTTGTGTACTAGTGCGTGACGAAAGCCACGACGACGGATTAATTGATTGGCCCTCACGGCGCAGTTCCACATAAAGTATCGCATCCTGATCTGTCGAGGAGCCCGCGTCGCCCCCCATGACGCCAACGGGTTCGCCCGTCAAAACCTGTTGCCCCATGACACTGTCAATGCGTGTCATGCCAGCAAGAAGGCTATGGTATCCCCCGCTGTGTTCAATGATCAAGAGCTGCCCATACCCCCGGAAGTCGCCCACGAATACCACGGTGCCTTCAAATGAGGCGATGACCTGGGCACCGGGTCTGGTTTTTACCTCCAAACCCCGTTGCGTCATGCCGTTTTCGTTGGTTTCACCGTATTTGGCGACCACCTTTCCGATTACCGGAAATGGCAAGTTGCCCTTCATATCGCGTATGGAACCGCCGCTCAAAATTCCGTTACCAAGCACGTTCAGGGCTGCTACCTGCGTCTCATTCTCAACAGATTGCGAATCGCCAGCCGTTGGTTTACTGGGTGGCACCACAGTCGCCATGGCCGTTTCTGATGCGTTCAAGGTACGAGCCGCTTTATCAGCCTGAATTCTGGCGATCAAATCACGAAGGTCCGATGCCTCTTTAGCCAGCTCACTGGCCCGTTGTTCCGCCAGATAACTTTCTGCGTCCGTCTGCTGCTTCAGCAATTTTTTCTGCGCTAATAAAGCGCCCAATTTCAGGCCCTCTTCCTCCAGCCCCACCGTTTCTCGCCATAGGGATTCGCGCCGAACCTCAATTTGTTCACGCGCGCGGGCAAGGCTGTCAACTTCGCGACCAAGTTCTGCTGCCTGCGCTTCAATCTCAGGCACCACAGATCGCAACAACAAGGCACTACGCACCGTATCAGCGGGGCTACCCGGTTGGGCAATCATAGCTTCGGGGGGGAAACGGGCCAACCGTTCCAGCGCCATGAGGACACCGGCAAACTGTTTACGACGGGTGGCCAGCCGCGCAACCTTGTCACGTTCCGATTGCTCCAGATCCGCCAGCTGCCCTTCCAATGAGGCAATCATATGTTCGTGGTCCTGTACGGCTTTGGCCGATGTTACCAGCTTGGCCCTTAAGGTCGCCGTTTCGCGCGCAATCTCGGTTATGCGTTGGTGCAGGCTTTCTGATTGTTCCAACTCGAGCGCCAGAGCCTTTTCAACCTGGCTCAGATTCTCACTAGATACGTCTTGCGCACGCGCGTCGCTCCATGATCCCAAACCGAAGGAAACAAACAGTACCAGTGCCCATAGTGGTTTGATGGAAATGGCTCTACTCCGCTGCTGCATGGCGGGCATCACCAGTGATAAGCGACTGGCCTGTCATTTCCGTTGGCTGATCAACGCCCAGCAATTGTAACAGCGTGGGCGCCACATCGCTCAATCGCCCGTGCCGAAGCGCATCGATTCCCGGCGGCCCATTGACCAGAACAGTCGGCACCACATTCAGAGTGTGTGATGTATGCATATCTCCATCCGGTGAAGCCATACGTTCGCAATTGCCGTGATCTGCGGTGACCAACATGACGCCACCCACATCAACAACGGCTGTTTCCAGTCGGGCCAGACAATCGTCCAGCGTTTCCACTGCCTTGATCGCGGCACTCAGCACACCCGTATGGCCGACCATATCACCATTAGCGTAGTTGACGACGATGAGATCATAGGTTCCATCATCAATAACCCGCACCAGATTATCTGTTACCTGGATGGCCGACATTTCAGGGCGCAAATCATAGGTCGCCACATCCGGTGACGGGATCATGATGCGGTCTTCGCCCTTGTACTCACTTTCGCGGCCACCGTTTAGAAAGAACGTTACGTGAGCATACTTTTCCGTCTCGGCAATTCGCAACTGCCGCAGGCCTGCATTTGACACCACCCAGCCCAGTGTACTCAACGGACGTTCGGCCGGGAACAAGGGGGGGGCCAGCTTGGAAAGCCCGGTGGAATACTCCACTAAACCGGCCTGCGCCTCGAACACGACCTTGCGGCTTTCAGGCAGTTGGTCAAATTCAGGATCAATCAGGGCACTGAAAATCTGGCGTGTACGGTCGGCTCGGAAATTCGCCATCAGGACGCCGTCGCCATCCTTCATGCCGTCATAATCACCCAGCACCACAGGGTTCATGAATTCATCACGAATATCATCATCATAAGACGCCTGGATCGCCTGAATGGCATCGTCATAATGGGTGCCTGCACCATCCACCATCAGGTCATAGGCCAACCCAACCCGGTCCCACCGATTGTCCCGGTCCAGCGCGTAATAGCGACCACACAATGTTACTAACTCTGCACCACCAATCTCATCCAGCGCGCTTAAACAATGCGGTACAGTCTCAATGGCGCTTCGTGGCGGCATGTCGCGGCCATCCAGAAATCCGTGCACGGCCACCGGCACTCCCGCCGCCGCCACAATGCGGGCAAGCGCTAGCATATGGTTCTGATGCGCGTGTACGCCACCGGGTGACATCAATCCCATCACGTGACAGGTGCCGCCGCTAACCTTCAGTTTTGTGATTAAATCCATGAGCGGCAGCAGGTTTTCTATAGACCCGTCAGCAATGGCGGCGTCAATACGGGGCAGGTCCTGCATGACCACGCGGCCCGCACCCAGGTTCGTGTGCCCCACTTCGGAATTACCCATTTGGCCGGACGGCAGGCCCACATGACCTTCGGATGCGTCCAATTGGCCCGTGGGGCAGGTTTCGATTAACCGATCCCACACCGGCGTGCTGGCCTGTGCAATGGCATTGTTGTCAACTTCGTCTCTGACGCCCCATCCATCAAGGATGCATAAGACAACAGGTCTGGCCCGGTTTTTGTCGGAATTCATAGTTTGCTCAACGTCAATCGATTCGGACCATGACTATATAAAGAATACACCTTGTTGACGAGTGCAAGCGTGTGTTTACGCCTAAATTAAGGACATGATTTTCGCACAAGACGTGCGCGCGCAATAAGCTTAGTATGCTAATCCAATCAGAGATTAGGACATCGCTCATGCGACTTTTAGTTTTCCAGCACATCGAATGCGAACATCCCGGCATGCTGCGCACGTTCTTACGCGAAGATAACGTCACGTGGGACGCGGTTAAACTCGATGCAGGCGATCCTATCCCGCCGCTGGAAGATTACGATGCATTGTGGGTCATGGGCGGCCCCATGGATGTGTGGGATCTGGCCGATAATCCTTGGCTGACGGCAGAAAAAGCCGCTATCCGGCGCTGGGTACGCGATTTGGACCGTCCTTATCTGGGCTTGTGTCTGGGTCATCAATTGCTGGCCGATGCGCTGGGTGGTGCCTGTGGACCGCAAAACCCGCCCGAGATCGGCATTTTGGATGTGGAACTGACGCCAGAGGGCGAAAACGATGCCATCTTTGCTGGTATGCCCAAACAGCAACGGTGCCTGCAATGGCATTCGGTCTGTGTGACCGAAGACCCGGAAGGGGCGACGGTGCTGGCATCATCCGATCTATGCCGAAACCAGGCCATGCGCGTGGGCAAGCACGCTTGGTCCATGCAGTATCATGTGGAGTTGGAACCCGATACGGTTCGCAACTGGGGTGATATCGAATCCTATAGGGCGGCGCTCGAAAATTCACTGGGTGAAGGCGCGCTGGAAGCCATAGACGCCGATGCAGCCAAAGACATGGCAGACTTCAACGCCAACGCCCGTAAGCTGTATCGGAATTTTATGAACGCCGTGACGTAAACTCAGTTATACTGTTATCCATACAAGCAACATGCCTTTTCACTGTTTGAGAGCAAAGGAAAACGATCATGTCAGTATATCAGGGAAGCTGTTTCTGCGGCGCTATCCAGGTTGAGGCCACAGGCGAGCCTTTTGCCATGGGTTATTGTCACTGCGATGATTGCCGGGCCTGGTCAGCCGGACCGGTAAACGGTTTTACATTGTGGAAACGCAACGAAGTGGTCGTTAAAAAAGGTGGCGACCTACTCGCCACCTTCAAGAAAACCGAAGCCAGTCACCGGCAATTTTGCACAAATTGCGGCGGCCATGTGATGACCGATCATCCCGATGGTGACTTCACCGACGTTTATTCAGCGATCTTGCCCACATTATCTTTCACACCTGAGTTGCATGTCCATTGTGATGATTCTGTTCTGAAAATTCTCGACGGCCTGCCAAAGTTTTGTAATCTGCCTGAAGATTTCGGTGGCACCGGAGAAACCATCCCGGAATAGGTATTCTACACCATTAGGAGCATTGAAATGGCACAACAATCTAGCCAGTTTGTTGGCAGCATTCCCGAAAACTACGATCGGTGTCTTGGACCACATATTTTTTACGACTACGCAGGCGACTTGGCCCGCCGTGCCACAGAGAGCGACCCGACCGATGCCCTTGAGCTTGCGGCGGGTACAGGTGTTTTGACACGCCGGTTGAGGGACGCCCTGCCACCCGCCACAAATCTAACGGCAACCGATCTGAACGAGCCCATGCTCGGTATCGCAGAAAGCAAGTTTTCCGAGGGCGAGAATGTTAGCTTCAAAGTTGCCAATGCCATGGAGCTTCCTTTCGATGACAGCTCATTCGACCTCATTGTTTGTCAATTTGGCGTCATGTTCTTCCCCGACATGCAGGCTTCTTTTCGTGAAGCCGGGCGTGCGCTCCGTAGCGGTGGTCGCTATCTGTTCAATGTTTGGGGCAGCATATCTGAAAACCCGTTTGCCCAGATAGGACATGAAGTGGCGGCTCGGTTTTTTCCTGAAGATCCGCCCGGCTTTTACAAGGTGCCATTCGGCTTCTCTGACCAAAGTGCCATCGTGGCGGATATAGGGGCGGCGGGGCTTCGTGATGCCACGTATGAGATCGTAGAGATCAACAAGGAAGTGACCGATTGGTCACTGCTCGCCCATGGGATGGTATTTGGGAACCCGTTAATTGACGAGATCAATGAGCGCGGTGGTGCCAGTGCTGAGGAGATCGAACAGGCCATTCTGATGGGGCTTCGCGAACGATTTGGCCCGGAACCCTCGACCATGCCGCTGTTGGCATCGGTATATAGTGGGATAGCGCCGTAAAGCTACTCACACGCCGGGTAGGGTTTCAGACTCGGTCACCGGCTGTTTGCTTTCCCGTTTCAACGCCGCTTCGCGGTGAATCATGAATAGTCCGCTAGCCACAATGATTCCGGCACCGGCCCATGTGGTGAAGTTGGGAATCTCGCCCCAGAACATGTACCCGGAGATCGCAGCAAGCACCAATGAGATGTATTCAAACGGTGCCAGCATGCTGGCTTCGCCAAACCGGAAACTGGTGGTCAGGCAGTATTGCTGAACCATAGCCACGCACCCCAGCGCCACAAGCATGCCCAAATCTGCCGCCACGGGTACGACCCAGCCGAACAACAGGCAACAG
>JABJGO010000071.1 GCA_018662225.1 Rhodospirillales bacterium
CGTTCATCACAACCTGACACCGGTTCTCAACAGCCTTGATGAGATCATGGTTTGGTCCAAATCCGGCACCCGTCATGCAGCCAATATTCATGTGGATACCGGTATGCTTCGACTGGGCTTGCCGCCGGATGAATTGGCCGTGCTCGTCGATAACCCAATTAGACTTGGCAACATCAATGTGGACATCGTTATGAGCCACCTAACGTGTGCTGACATGCCAAAAAACGCAGCCAACGATAAGCAACTGAACGCTTTTTTGGCGGTTCGAGAGGCTTTACCCATGGGGCGGGCCAGTTTAGCCAATTCATCCGGCATTTTCCTGGGCCCCGAATATCACTTCGACCTGGTCCGACCAGGGGCTGCCCTCTACGGCATAAACCCGACATCGGATGAGCTTTCCCCCATCCGCCAAGTCGTTAAACTGCAAGGGAAAATCCTTCAGGCACGCTCCGTTGACACCCCCCAGACCGTTGGCTATGGTGCGTCCCATCAGGTCACCGGGCCTGGCCGGATTGCCACTGTGGGAACCGGGTATGCGGATGGATATTTGCGTTTCCTTTCTGGTAATGGCACCGCCCGTATTGGCGATTATGTGGTGCCTGTTGTAGGGCCTGTTTCCATGGATATGATTTCGCTGGATATCACCCAAGTTCCTGAGCACTTATCTCAGCCGGGCATGGCTGTTGAATTGATTGGCCCTGATCACGACATCGATACACTAGCCGAAGAAGCTGGCACCATCGGCTACGAAATTTTGACCTCCCTCGGTCAACGCCACCGCCGCGTTTATCATGGGGGAGCACCGAGCCAATGAACCCTTTGCAGCGTATCGGTCGTGTTGTTATAAGCTTTCTTGCTGCAGTGGGCAGGTTGACCATGTTTATGTCGTCAGCACTGTCGCACTGTGTACGCCCTCCCTTCTACCCACGCATCATTGTTCGTCAGATGGTGGAAATCGGCTATTACTCGCTGCCCGTGGTGGGTTTAACGGGCGTCTTCGCCGGCATGGTGCTGGCTTTGCAAAGCTACACTGGTTTCGCTCGTTTTTCAGCGGAAGGCGCCATCGCCAACGTGGTGGTTCTGTCCATCACCCGTGAATTGGGACCTGTGTTGGCTGGTTTGATGGTGGCGGGGCGTATTGGTGCGTCTATGGCCGCCGAAACCGGTACCATGCGGGTCACCGAACAGATTGATGCCCTGACCACACTCAGCACCAACCCCATGAAGTTTTTGGTGGCACCTCGCCTGATTGCCGGCATCACCATGATGCCGCTGCTCGTTTTGGTGGCCGACGTCATCGGCGTGTTTGGTGGCTATATTGTGGCTGTTTATAAACTGGGCTTTAACCCGTCTATCTATCTCCAGAACACATGGAACTTTGTTGAATTGCATGACGTGTTGTCAGGCCTTGTCAAAGCTTCCGTATTTGGTTTCATCATAACCCTTATGGGCTGCTATCATGGCTACCACTCGCGCGGCGGTGCGCAAGGTGTGGGCGCTGCTACAACCAATGCCGTGGTATCAGCAGCCATTATGATACTGTGTTTCGATTATATTCTGACCGAGATCTTTTTTGCAAAATGACCGATCAACCTAAAATTCGCATTCGTGATCTGAAAAAATCGTTCGGACCCAAGGTGGTTCTGGACGGCATTGATCTGGACGTGGGCGTCGGCGAATCCGTTGTGGTTATTGGCGGATCAGGTACAGGCAAATCAGTTCTGCTGAAATGCGTGCTGGGTCTGCTGGAGCCGGATTCGGGCACCATCGAAATCGACGGCGAAAACGTTGTGGGCATTTCGGCCAGTGAGCGCGAACGCATCGGCAACAAGTTCGGCATGCTGTTTCAGGGCGGTGCCCTGTTTGACAGTTTACCTGTGTGGGAGAACGTGTCCTTCGGCCTGCTGGCCCAGAAACGCGTCGATCGTACCGAAGCCAAAGAATTGGCTATCCAGAAGTTGGCGCAGGTCGGTATGGACGCTCACGTGGCGGAGCTGCATCCGGCAGAATTGTCCGGTGGCATGCAGAAACGTGTGGCCCTGGCCCGCGCCATTGCGTCCGATCCTGAAATCATCTTCTTTGATGAGCCCACCACGGGACTTGATCCCATCATGGCCGACGTTATCAACGATTTGATCGTCAAAACCACCCACGAATTGGGTGCAACGGGCCTCAGCATTACCCACGATATGGCCAGTGCACGAAAAATCGGCAACCGCATCGCCATGTTGTATCAGGGCCGAATCGTCTGGGCCGGTGATGCCGCCAGCGTCAACGAATCAGGCAATGAGTTTGTTGATCAATTTGTCCATGGCCGCGCCGACGGTCCCATCAAGATGGCCGTCAGGGCTTGACCAGTTTGTTAAGGAGCTAGACAAAGCACGTGTCCAAGAATGCTGCACGCTATGTCTGCCAGGAATGCGCCGCCGTCTATTCTAAATGGAACGGCCAGTGCACTGAATGCTCAGCCTGGAATTCCTTGATTCAGGAAAACATCCCACAGACCACACCAAAGGGTATGAGCGGCAAGAAAGGTCGGGCCATTGAATTAGTCCCGCTCAAAGGCCAATCAGAAAAGCCACCACGTCTGGTCAGTGGTATCAATGAATTTGACCGAACCACCGGTGGCGGCCTTGTGGCGGGTTCTGCCCTTTTGGTTGGTGGCGATCCCGGTGTGGGAAAATCGACAATTTTGTTGCAAGTTGCAGCGGCCCTGTCAAAACAGGTCGCCGTCGCCTATATCTCAGGTGAAGAATCCATTGATCAGTTGCGCCTGCGCGCAGACCGACTGGCGGTCACCGATGCCTCGGTCCAGCTTGCTGCCGCAACGTCCGTTCGTGACATCGCCACAACACTGGAAGGATCAGGTGCACCAAAGGTCGTTATCATCGATTCCATTCAGACCATGTTTGTGGATAATATCGAATCGGCACCCGGTACTGTATCGCAGGTACGCACGTCGGCACAGGAGCTGATCCGTCTGGCCAAGCGCCAGGGATTTTGTGTGATTCTGGTCGGCCATGTTACCAAGGAAGGCGCAATCGCAGGACCGCGCGTTCTGGAACACATGGTTGATACGGTTCTTTATTTTGAAGGCGAGCGTTCCCACCAATTCAGAATCCTGCGCGCCGTCAAGAACCGATTCGGTGCAACGGACGAAATCGGGGTGTTCGAGATGGGCGATGCCGGTTTGGGAGAGGTTGAAAACCCGTCCGCGCTGTTTTTATCTGATCGCAACACACAGGTAAGTGGTGCATGTGTGTTTGCCGGTTTGGAAGGAACGCGCCCGGTATTGGTTGAGATTCAATCACTTATTTCACCCTCGCAACTGGCGACACCTCGCCGGGCCGTCGTCGGATGGGACAGCAGCCGCTTGGCCATGCTAATGGCCGTTTTGGACACGCGGTGTGGCCTTGCTTTGGGTGGCGGTGACGTGTACC
>JABJGO010000072.1 GCA_018662225.1 Rhodospirillales bacterium
GACAGGCCCTTGCCCCAGAAAGCCGGGTCGCCGGCGTCCAGACCGAAGGGGGCGAGCAATTCCTTGTGCCGCAAGGTGCCGCCCGCCGAGAGCATCTCCAGATATTTCTCGGCGAAACCCTGCTCGGCGTCCTGATAGACCGCGTAGAGCGAGTTCACCAGACAGTCGCCGAACGCATAGGCATAAACGTAAAATGGGGAATGAATGAAGTGGGGAATGTAGGCCCAGTAGTTTCGGTAATCATCATCGAAGCGTAACGCAGGCCCCAGGCTGTCGGTCTGAATTTGCATCCAGATATCGCCAAGCCGTTCGGCGGTTAACTCACCATTTTGACGTTCATCATGAACCAGTCGTTCAAATTCATGAAAAGCCACCTGGCGGACCACCGTGTTCATCATGTCTTCCACCTTGCCCGCGATCATAATGCGACAAAGGTTGGCATCTTTATCGCCATCCAGCGTGGCCAGCATAGACTGAAAGGTCAACATTTCGCCAAACACAGAGGCTGTTTCTGCCAGCGTCAGCGGCGTATCGCACATTAATGTACCCTGCGGCGCCGCCAGCACCTGATGAACCCCATGCCCCAATTCGTGCGCCAATGTCATTACGTCCCGGGATTTACCGTGGAAATTCATCAAAATATAGGGATGCACCGATGGCACCGTCGGATGTGAGAACGCACCTGAATCCTTGCCCGGTCGGGGTGGCGCATCTATCCAGCGCTTATCGAAGAACGTGAAGGCGATTTCCGCCATCTGCGGATCGAACCCGCCATAGGCATCCAACACCGTGGATCGTGCGTCTTCCCAAGAATAAGTACGGTCTGCCTGATCAGGTAAAGGCGCATTACGATCCCAATAATCCAGTTGGTCCACACCAAACCATTTGGCCTTGAGGGCGTAATAACGATGGCTCAGGCGTGGATAGGCATCTTTCACCGCACTCACCAATGCCTCGACCACGTCATCCTCAACCTGGTTTTCCAGATTGCGGCTCGACATGGGGGCGGCGTAGCTGCGCCAGCGGTCTTCAATTTCCTTGTCCTTGGACAGCGTGTTTGTGATCAGCGAGAACAGGCGTACCTGACCACTAAGATGTTGACCCAGCGCCTTTGCGGCAGCTTTTCGAACAGCGCCATCTGTGCTGGATAAACGGTTCAGGGTATCGCTCAGGGTCAGTTGCTCACCATCCAGATCAATACGCATATCGGCCATGGTTTCATCGAACAGACGTGACCACGATGATCGACCGGTGACCGATTTCTGGTGCAGAAGCTGTTCCAGTTCATCGCTGAGCTCATGGTCGCGGAATGCCCGCACATCACGCAACCAGGGTCCATAATGCGCAACCGCGCTATCGGCGATCAAATTCGTAAACGCTTCTTCATCCAGCCGGTTTATTTCCAGCGTGAAAAACAGTACATGGGTGGAGATATCGGTAATGCGCTCATGGATACTCTGATAGAACCGGGCTGTGTCCGGATTGCTGACATCGGCCGCATACAACAACTGCGCATAGCTGCCGATTCGGTGCATATCCTGCGTCAGACTCTCAAAATCAATGATGGCTTCAGCGAATGCTGTGGGGCTGAGTTCAGCGACCCGGCCCTGAAAAGATTTCTCAAAACCCGTTGCTTTATCGCTCACCTTGCCCAGATCAGCATCGATTTCAGGCGCGTCGGGACCACTGTAAAAATCGCTTAAGTCCCAAGAGGGGATGTTTTCCGGGTTTGCACTGGCCATCATGGGCTTCCTTGTTTCATTGTGATCATCGCTCAGGAGCTATAGATTACGATTCGCGCCATATGTCAATTTGGTGTCAATTTGGGAGGCCGCGTGGATACCTGGAATAATCTAAGCACCATGTTTTTTGAACAGGCTGACCGCCTGGGCGACAAGCCTTTCCTGTGGGAAAAGCAGAATGGTGTCTATGAGGCGGTATCGTGGAACGAAGCCGCGCAACGGGCATGCGCCATCGCAAACGGGTTATTGGCCCATGGGATTAAGCCTGGTGATCGGGTGGTTTTGGTTTCCGAAAACCGCCCTGAATGGTTAATTACAGAAATCGCCGTCCTCTCCATTGGTGCCATTCTGGTCCCGGCCTACACCACCAACACAGTTGATGATCACGCCCACATCCTGATGGACAGTGGTGCCAAGGCCGCACTTGTATCAACGAACAGGCTGGCCGTTCCGTTGCTCGCAGCGGCCCGTAAATCACCAGCGTTGGCATTCATATGCCATATGGAACCGATCGAGGAAGCCCACGATCACGCGATACCGCTCCATACGCTCATGAACGATGGGCGGGCACGGGGTAACGATATTCGGGCCCTGGCCGCCACCTGGACACGCGACAGCACAGCCTGCATCATTTACACATCTGGTACCGGCGGCCTGCCCAAAGGGGTTATTTTGCACCACGGGGCGATTTTGCATAACTGTGAAGCCGCAACTGACGCTCTGATGGAAATGGGGTTGGATGATGAAGTATTTCTATCGTTCCTGCCCCTGTCGCATTCATACGAACACATGGCCGGGCAATTTTTCCCCATCTTCGTAGGTGCGCAGATCTATTACGCCGAAGGGATCGAAAGTCTTGGTGCCAATATGGCAGAGGCCCACCCCACCATTATGACGGCGGTGCCGCGCCTGTACGAGACCATGCACCAACGCATCACACGCGGCGTTCAGAAACAGGGCGGCATGAAAGAAAAGCTGTTCAACACCGCTTATACTCTGGGGGCAAAACGATATCACGATCCGAAATCACTTTCCGTGACAGAACGGATAATGGACCGCGTGGTGGATAAATTGGTCCGCGACAAAGTACGGAGCCGCTTTGGCGGTCGATTGAAAGCGCTGGTTTCCGGTGGTGCGCCGTTGAACCCCGAAATCGGCCTGTTCTTTACCGCGCTGGGATTACGCATTCTTCAGGGATACGGACAAACCGAAAGCGCGCCCGTCATTACAGTGAACCGCCCCAGCGGACCAAAGATGCACACGGTCGGCCCTATTGTTAAAAACACCGAGGTCAAGATTGCCAGCGACGGTGAAATCCTTTGTCGTGGTGAATTGGTCATGCAGGGCTACTGGAACAATGAACAGGCCACCGCCGAAGCCATCAAGGACGGCTGGTTGCATACGGGTGATATTGGCGAATTCGATGCTGATGGTCATCTGCTCATCACTGATCGTAAGAAAGACATCATTGTGAATTCAGGCGGCGACAACATCGCACCGCAACGGATCGAAGGTATTCTGTGTCTGGCCCCCGCCATCGCCCAGGCTATGGTTTATGGCGACAAGCGCCCAAACTTGGTGGCGTTGATTGTGCCGGATGAAACATGGTTTCAGGATTGGACCAAAGAAAGCGGAAAAACCGGGAGCCTGAGCGACTTGAAAGATGATCCAAATTTAAGAGCCGCCATGAGTGAAACTCTGGATGGCATTAATAAGCCTCTTTCAAATATTGAAAAAGTGCGGCGCTATATAATTGCGGACGAGCCGTTTACGATTGATAACGGTGAAATGACGCCCACCATGAAGGTGCGACGTCACGTGTTGAAGGACCGATACGGCGAAAGACTGGAAGGTTTGTACCGATCATGAATGCCCCTGTTCGCGCCATCCAAATTGGCGACTATGCCCCCACCATCCGGCTACCCAACCAGCGTGACAAGGCCGTATGGGCTTATGATACCAATCTTGCCGGACACCCGGTTATCTATCTCATCGTTCGTGACGCCACATCACGCACAGTGACGACGGCATTAGAGGCTTTGCGGGATTGTTACGATGAGATTCGTGATATTGACGCCCATGTCATTGCCATCACCAACCTGACTCCGGACGGCAATAAGCAGCTGATAGAGAAACTCGACCTCTATTTTTCTGTTCTGTCCGACCCCACCGGGTTTTACGCATCATCATTTAATTTATCGGCAGGTAATGACACGATTGCTTGTGCGGTTGTGGACCGGAACTGCCGCCTCCTGAAATTACTGGATAACGTGTCCCCTGCCCCCATGGCTCAACAGGCCCTGAAAATCTGCCAGCGCGAAGTGGCTGTAGGTGATGATGAGCAGGTCGGAACGCAGGCACCTGTGCTGCTTGTCCCCCGCGTATTCGAACCCGATTTTTGTAAAAAATTGATCAAGTATTGGCGACAGGGCGAAAAGGAAGAAGATCAGATCACACGCCGTGGCATGGGTAATCCGCATGATGTGGGTAATGACGATATGAAGCGGCGCACAGATGTGCGCATCCCGGGTGGCGATGATCCGCTCAATTTTGAAGTCAGCCGCCGGTTAAGTTTTCGGGTCATGCCGGAACTGGAAAAAGTTTTCAATCACAAATCGAGCAAATATGAGCTGGCCCGTGTGGGGTGTTATGAGAGCTCTAACAGCGGTTTTTTCAGAGCGCATCGCGACCTCTATCACGGTGACAACGAAACGCCCCGGCGTTTTGCCATGAGCCTCAATCTTAATGACGGTTTCGAAGGCGGCGGCGTTCGCTTCCCCGAATATAGTATGAAGACCTACACCGCCCCCTTGGGCGGCGGTCTTGTCTTCTCATGTAAGCTGCTTCACGAGGTCTTGCCCATCACCAAAGGCAAACGGTTCGCCGTGTTCCTGTTCTTCAACTAAAGCCGGGTTCTTCAACTAAGCTCGGGCACGGCGTTTCACGTTGGTGATAGCAACCCCCGACAGGATGATGATCAGCGCCACAAGCGATTGGGCGGGCACCTCTTCATTCAACAACAAGAAACCCCATATAACACCGAGACAGGGGATGATGTAATTGATCACCGAAAAGAAGGTTGTGCCTCGGTCCGCAATCAGCCGGAAATATAGAATGCTGGCAAGCGCTGAGGGTACAAACCCCAGATAGATGCCGGCGCCCAAATGGACCGCTGCCGGGGCCAGTGTCCATGGCTGATCCAACAATAACGACGCAGGCACCATGAAAACCATGGCACACACTGTCATGGCCGTGGCCGACTCAACCGGATCACCGCCAGCCGGTAAACGTTTGGAAATGACGGTCGCAATACCATAAAAAATAGCGGCACCCGCCACGGCCAGGCGACTGATGGTGTCGCCGTCCATATCATGCAGCGCCTCTGGGCCGAACAGAACCACGACCCCGATGAACCCGATCACCAAACCGATCAACCGTGTGGGGGTGATCTTGTCGGTATCGGTGAAGAAATGGGACAGCACCAGCGTCGCCAGCGGCATGATCGCAAGCAGAATAACGGCCTGACTGCTACTGATTCCCACCTCGCCCCAACTTATAAGGAAAAATGGCGCGCAGTTTCCGGTTATCCCGATCAGCACATAGGGCGTCCAGTTCCGGCCCCATTTCGGCAACCGCTTACCTTGAAAGCGCAAGAAGCCGTACAGCACAATCGCAGCGACACCCAGGCGCAACGCGACCAGGGTTACAGGTGGAATTTCATGGACCGAGAATTTGATGGCGGTAAAGGACGAGCTCCACATACATGCGAGCAGAAACAGCATCCCGACAGCGCGCGTATTGCTCATGTGACGCCGTAATAATCCGTATACCACGCGATGAATTTTGCCACACCTTCCGGCATGGATGTACGCGGATCAAATCCGAAGTCCCGCCGGGTATCGTCGATATCAGCGAAGGTTTCGCGCACGTCACCGGGCTGCATGGGTTGGAAATCTATTTCGGCTTTCTTACCCAGAGACTTTTCAATCTCGGCCACAAAGTCCATCAGGCTTTCGGACTTATTGTTTCCGATGTTGTAAACCCGGTGCGGCATTTTGCCATCGACTTCTAAAGCTGGCTTATCCAGACAACCAATTACGCCCGCCACAATGTCATCAATGAAGGTGAAGTCCCGTCGCATATCGCCATTGTTAAACACAGGAATAGGCTCGCCCGCCAAAATCTTCTTCACAAAAATAAAGGCTGCCATATCCGGTCGGCCCCACGGCCCGTACACGGTAAAGAACCGAAGCCCCGTCAGGGGTATAGCGAACATGCGCGCATAGCTTTCGCTGATCATCTCCATGGATTTCTTAGTAGCGGCGTAAAGCGAAACCGGGTCATCGACCCTGTCTTTGATGCTGAATGGCAGCTTGGTGTTCGCCCCATAAACCGAAGACGAAGACGCGTAGACGAAGTGTTTTAGTTCTGCCAGTTTCCGGCAGGCCTCGACCAGAACCACATGACCGTTCAGATTACTATGCATATAGGCGTAAGGATTGATCAGCGAATAACGCACGCCTGCCTGCGCCGCCAAATGGACCACCCGGTTGATATCGGGTCGCTTGGCAATCATCGCCTCGACGGCATCCTTGTCGGCGATATCATCTCGGAACAACTCGAAATTCGGGCTTTCTGAAAGGATGGCAAGACGGGCTTCTTTCAACGACACATCGTAGTAATCATTGACGATATCAATGCCCACAACCTTCTCACCACGCGCCAGTAATGTCCGCGTTGTATGGAACCCAATGAAGCCAGCAGCGCCTGTTACAAGAACCGTCATATCATGCCTTTTAGTCAATCACCTGAGATGCCACCCTATACCCGAAACCGTGCTAGAGCACAAACCACAGAAGAGCCGGTAAGGTGATAAATGACAGGGCGGTTGATATGACAATCATGCCGGCCACTTCGCCCGGTTCCTGATCGAATTTCACCGCAAACAGATAGTTATAAACAGCCACCGGCATGGCCGCTTCCAGAATCAGCACACCGCGCTCAGCACCTTCAAATCCAAATGCCCATGCGACGCCAACGCCCACTAGAAAGCCCATGACCAACCGCAGCGCAGAAAGCAGGACTGCCCGTTGCAGGCTGGTTACTTTCAGGCTGGCCAGTGACACACCGAGCATAATCAACATAAGCGGAATGGTCAGTCCGCCCAGCAATTCTGCTGTATTGCCGATCCACCGGGGTACATCGAAATCCGTCAACATAACAGCCACTGCGGCGGCTACGGCGTAGATAAATGGTAACTTGAGAACCTGCTTGATCGAAAATGAGCCCGCTGAAAATGCCACACCCAGCGTAAACATCATGACCACATTCACGGCAAAATAGGTGATGGCCAAGGCCAGGCCTTCCGGGCCAAAGGCAAACAGACACAGCGGCAACCCCATGTTACCCATATTCGCCCAAACCATAGGCGGCAGATAGGGTTGCAGCCGAAGATCGGCAATCCTCAGAATTGGCGCACCAATAACGGCAAACATCACAACCGTAACCGCGGTCGCCATTGCCATCCTTGAGAAGGTGTCAGGATCAATTTCCACATTGGTCAGGGTCGCAAAAACCAGCGCCGGCGTACCAATGTAGGTGACCAGCCGGGTTATCTGGTCCACGTCAAAGGTGTAGCCCCGCTTCGACCACACAAACCCGATCAGAGCGCAAATCACCACCGGTGATACAATGGTCAACAGCTCCAAAATCACGTTGCGGTCTCCGCTAATTGCTGCCTGCGGTGTTTGAGAGCATCGGTGGAATAGAGTGCAAGTGCTAGCCAGATAATGGCGAAACTGGCCATATGCCACCCGGTGAATTGCTCACCAAAAACAAACACGGCCAGGATGAAGTGTCCGGTGGGCGTTATATACTGGAAAAACCCCAGCACAGAAAGCGGCAACCGACGCGCCGCCTCGGTAAACAGGACAAGCGGTAAAGACGTGACAATACCGCTCGCCACCACCAGCGCGAACAACTCCATATCATCAAGACTGACAACCGGGTTCATATCAAATTGGCTGCTGTGGTCCGACCATAACCAGGCCAGAAACAACAGGGCAATGGGTGTAATAATAATCGTTTCGGCAAATAGCCCCGTCATTGAACCCACGGGTGATTTCTTGCGCGCCAGGCCATATAGCGCGAACGTCAGCGCTAGCGATAAGGACACCCAGGGAAAAACACCAAGGCCAAAAACCATTACAGCGACACCCGCCGCTGCTATCAACAACGCCAGCTTTTGCATAGGCCGCAGGGTTTCTTTGAGAACGATCACGCCAAGCAACACATTAAGCAATGGGTTGATGTAATACCCGAGGCTGGACTGCAAAACGTATCCGTTGGTAATCGCCCATATAAAGATAAGCCAGTTTACCGACAGCAACGACGTTGCCACCACAATGGCACGACGCGCTGTCTTGTCACGAAAAGCCGCCACAACGTGTTGCTTACCACGCAGAATCAAAACGATTGGCAACAAGGTAACGAGAACCCAGAACGCCCGATGAGCCAGCATTTCAAGGGCTGGAACAGACGACACCGCCTTGAAGTACAGGGGGAACACCCCCCACAGGGAAAATGCAATAACGGCAAATACCCCGCCGCCGGTTCGGCTACTGGAATTATCGTCAGTCATATTGAGAGCCTTGCTCGCCGAAAGTTTACTCTACCCAGGCGATACGCAGGATGTTGGTGGCACCTGGTGTTCCAAAGGGAACGCCAGCTGTGATAATCAAACGATCGCCGGCCGAGGCGAACTCTTCCTCAGATGCAATCTTGATGGATTTCGTCACCATTTCGCGGAAACTGGATGCATCTTCTGTAAATACACAATGAACCCCCCAGACCAAGGCTAGACGGCGGGCCGTTCCCGTGCGGGGCGTACAGCAGATAATCGGCACTTCCGGGCGTTCGCGAGCGGCCCGTAACGTGGTTGAGCCGGTGGACGTGAACGTCACGATAGCCGCAGCAGAGATCGTGCTGGCACATTGACGCGCCGCCGACGTAATGGCATCGGCGGCCGTGGATTCAGGATCCTGTCGTTGGGCTTCCATCATTTCTTCAAATATAGGGTCCCGTTCAACGCGCCTGATAATACGGTCCATCATGGTCACCGCTTCGACCGGAAAGTCGCCCGCCGCTGATTCGGCGGACAGCATAACCGTATCGGCGCCCTCATAAACGGCCGTTGCCACGTCTGATGCTTCCGCACGGGTTGGCGTTGGGGCATCAATCATGGATTCCAGCATTTGGGTTGCCACGATAACAGGCTTACCAGCCAACCGGCAGGATCGGATAATCAGTTTCTGGAATGCGGGCACATCTTCGGGCAGGCATTCCACCCCCAGATCGCCGCGCGCAACCATCAGCGAGTCTGATAGCTCGATGATCTCGTCCAGATGTTTAATGGCGCTGGGTTTTTCGAGTTTCACCATGATACCGGCGCGACCAGCGACCAGCTTACGACCTTCTTCCACGTCTTCAGGACGCTGCACAAATGACAATGCAATCCAGTCCACACCAAGATCCAGTGCGAAGCGCAGGTCTTCTCGATCTTTCTCGGTTAACGGCGACACATCAATAACTGCATCAGGCAGGTTCAGGCCTTTGTTATCCGACAATGGCCCCCCGGCGATGACCTCGGTGACAGCATGGCTATCGCTGAATTCTTTGACCTTGAGGCGAATCCGGCCATCATTCAGCAGCAAATCCGTACCGTCGGACAATGCTTTGAAAACCTCCGGGTGGGGGAGCTGCACACGGGTCTGATCACCCGGCTCCTCAGACAGATCAACCTGAAACGTTTGACCCACTTCCAATTCAATACCATCGCCAGCAAACTCACCAACGCGGAACTTGGGGCCTTGCAGATCGCCAATAACGCCAATGGGGCGACCATACCTTTTCTCTAGCTCACGAATATCATCGTAACGTTTTTTATGATCTTCGTGGGTACCATGGCTGAAATTCAGGCGAAATACGTCTGCGCCCGCTTCAAACAACTTTGCCATCATCTCTATTGTTGATGATGCAGGACCGAGCGTCGCAATGATTTTGGCTTTTCTTTGTCTTCTCATGTCGTCCCTACCTTATTGAGTCGACATAAGCGCACATCAACCCGGTTTTTACAATTCCAATTCCGGTTCCACTTCCGGGCCATTTCCGTGACGATTTCTGCCGCAGGCCTTTTATCAGGGCCTCAAGACAGGTAGACTCAGAGAGATTCGTGAATGTAGGAGTGGGAGTGAGCGTACCATGCTCAAGAAATTTGTATCAAACGCTCTGTTGTCAGTGGTTATGGACAAGAGTGCCAGAAAAAAACTGGCTGATCTCAAAGGTGCTAGCTCACCTGCACCTCCCATATCCCCCGGCGAGTCAAAGAAATCAAAGAAAACGAAAAAGCCCGTCAGGCCTTCATCCCCCGGGCCTTCATCCCCCGGGCCTTCATCCAACGAGTCAGACGAGCAAATTCTGTCCACCATAACTGATGCCCTTGCCGAGGCCCGCGCCGAGGCGACGGGTACCCCCCCGAGTAGCGCCAGAAAAAAGACGGAAAAGCGATTTGAGCCCACAGGCGCGAAAACGCCACCCAAATCAAAGGATAAGGGTAAGGCATCTCCGGAACGCGAGGCCTTGCTCAAACAGGCAATATCTGTTCATCGTCAGAAGCAAAAAGTTCTTGATGACTTACCTGCCGAAGCACGTGACAAGCTCATGTATATGGCTATGTACGCCATGGACCCGGCTTCTTTACCGCCTGAGGCACGCCAGATTGTAGCCGATGAACTTGAGGCCGAGGCAAAAGCCGCCGGTGCCCCGGTGGACGATATAGGTAGTGCCGCGAAACCCAAGCGACGCAAACGAAAATAGCTCGAGATTCCCTTCTTGGCTTGACGCATTTGTCCATATAAGATCACGCAAGACCCCAAGCAACTAACAGTAAGATGGTAAAATGCCCCTTGAGCCCACAGATGAAGCCGCTGTCCTGAAAGCCGAACTTGTTGGATTGTTCCAGTATGTTAACCGTGTCCGTGATGAGATCGCGGCCATGCACCGCCCGGCAGATGACGAACATCACCTGCCTAGCATGAGCGACCAGCTTGATGCGATCGTGGACGCCACAGAAGAAGCAACCAACACCATCATGGAAAGCGTTGAGCAGGCCACAGAGTTACTATCGAGCATTAGGCCGGATGTGAATGACGCGCAAAAAGCCGTCATCGATTCTGCCATCGATATCAGCAATAACGTCTTCGAAGCCTGTTCATTCCAGGACATTACCGGCCAACGCGTTTCCAAGGTAATGAAGTCCATCATCTATGTTGAAGAACGCGTCAACAATCTGATCAGTATCTGGGGCAAAGACGAGATGGATAAAATCGAAGTCAAACCGGTCAAGGAAAAGACCGAAGATGAGAAACTCCTTGATGGCCCCCAACTTGCGGGCAAGGGTATTTCCCAATCCGAAATTGATGCTCTGTTCGACTAATTTATATGTTCCCCCTAGCCCAAAATACTTATCACACACGCGAGGAATCATGCGTTCTCTCCATATTGCACTCACCCTGTTTGTATTCTTCATGACCGCCGCTACCGATAACACGGCCGAGGCTGGCGATCCTGAAAACACATTGTTCCTGGAATTGAAAACAGGTCGCGTGGTGATCGAGCTGCGCCCTGACTTGGCACCCAATCATGTGGAACGCATTAAGGAGTTGAGCCGCGAAGGTTTTTACGACGGTCTGTTGTTCCACCGTGTGATCGAAGGTTTCATGGCTCAAACCGGCGATCCGGAAGGAACCGGCATGGGTGGGTCCGGCCAGAATTTGATGGCTGAATTTACCGCTGAACCGCACACCCGTGGGACCTTGTCCATGGCCCGCAGCAGCAGTCCGAACAGCGCCGACTCACAGTTTTTCATCGTTCTCGATGATGCCCCGCACCTGAACGGCCAATACACCGTATGGGGCAAGGTAATCGAAGGCATGGAGCATGTGGATCAGATCAAGCTGGGTTCATCCGCCATGAATGGTAAAGTCTATGGCCCGGATAGTATTGTTTCCATGCGCGTCGCCGCCGACGTGGAGGAATAATCTCAAAGGAAGACACTAGGAAAGACGCAAGCGATGATATCCGTTGAAGATGTCTCATTGCATTTTGGGGGAATCAAAGCCGTTGATGGCACCTCCTTTACCATCAAACAAGGCTCTGTCACAGGCCTGATCGGGCCGAATGGGGCCGGTAAAACCACGCTTTTCAATGTGATCGCCGGTGTTTATGCGCCAACGTCGGGCCATATCATTTTGAATGGCGAAGACGTAACCGGCCTCAAGCCTCACGAACTATTCGATAAAGGCTTGCTCCGAACCTTTCAGATCGCCCATGAGTTCTCATCTCTGACGGTTCGTGAAAATCTGATGATGGTTCCGGCTAATCAAGCGGGTGAAAGCCTGATGAGTGCCTGGTTCAGACGCGACGCCGTTGCCGCCCAGGACGCCGCCATTCGCGACAAGGCCGCTGAGGTGATGGATTTCCTGAAACTCAGCCATCTGGCGAACGAGCAAGCCCGAAACCTTTCCGGTGGCCAGAAGAAGCTGCTGGAGTTGGGCCGTACCATGATGGTGGATGCCAAGGTCGTGCTGCTGGATGAGGTTGGTGCGGGGGTCAACAGGACCTTGCTGAAGGAAATTGGCGATACGATTCTCAGGCTCAGGGACGAACGCGGCTACACCTTCTGTATGATCGAACACGACATGGATTTCATTTCGCGATTGTGCGACCCGGTCATCGTTATGGCCGAAGGCCGGGTATTGACCCAGGGCACACCCGACGAGGTCAAAGCCAACGAAGACGTTATTGAGGCTTACCTTGGGACCGGCCTTAAAAACAAATTGGCGGCGGAACCAGCATGAGCTATCTGAGCGCCACAGGCATGCGAGGCGGATATGGTGGCGTTGATATTCTTCAGGGCTGTGACATCACCGCCGATAAAGGTGAAATCGTGGTTATTGTGGGGCCCAACGGGGCCGGTAAATCCACCGCCATGAAGGCCATATTCGGCATGATTGATTTGCGCGAAGGTGACGTACGGCTTGGTGATAAATCCATCACCAATTTATCACCCCAAGACCGGGTCAAGGAAGGCATGGCGATGGTTCCGCAAACCGACAACATCTTCACCTCCATGACCGTGCAGGAAAACCTGGAGATGGGAGCCTTCCTCAGGCGCGATGATATCTATGCCACCATGGAGCACATCTTTGATCTGTTCCCCATTCTCAAAGATAAACGCCATCAAGCTGCGGGTGAACTATCCGGTGGTCAACGCCAGCAAGTAGCCGTAGGGCGGGCATTGATGACCCAGCCCGATGTTTTGATGCTGGATGAGCCCACAGCAGGCGTATCACCCATTGTGATGGATGAGCTGTTTGATCGAATTCTTGAAGTGCGGAAGACCGGCATTGCTATCCTGATGGTAGAACAGAACGCCCGTCAGGCGCTCGAGATCGCCGACAAAGGCTACGTTCTGGTAACCGGCGAGAACAGGTTCACTGACACAGGTGCGGCGTTACTGGCAAATCCGGACGTGCGCCGGTCGTTCTTGGGAGGCTGACGGATATGGATACTGATACGATCAACGCCATCGTCCTGTTCTCCAATTTCATCCTCGTGCCGGGTATGACCTATGGCGCTCAACTTGCCCTTGGCGCTTTGGGGATTACCCTGGTTTTTGGCGTTTTGCGATTTGCCAATTTCGCCCATGGCGACATGATGGCTTTCGGAACCATGATTGTGGTGATGATCACCTGGTGGTTCCAGTCGTTGGGCATTACCATAGCGCCATTACCAACGGCCCTGCTGGCGTTGCCGCTGGCTATTGTTATCTCCATGAGCGTGACGTTGCTTAATGACCGAATGATCTTCCGGTATTACCGTAAGAAACGCAGTAGCCCGTCAACTTTCGTGATCGCATCAACGGGTGTCATGTTCGTCTTCAACGGCATCGTTCGATTCATTATCGGGCCTGATGATCAGCGATTTACGGATGGCGAGCGGTTCATTATCAAGGCCCGTGAATTCAAGAAAATGACCGGGTTGGATGAAGGCCTCAGTATCAAGGTTAGTCAGGGCTTGACCATCGTAATCGCCATTATTCTTGTGGCTGCCTTATTCTGGTTCCTGCAACGGACCCGAACCGGTAAAGCCATGCGGGCATTTTCAGACAACGAAGACCTGGCCCTGTTGTCCGGAATTGACCCGGAGCGGGTGGTTGCCATCACATGGATTATTACTGCCGCCCTGGCCACGATCGCCGGCACCCTTTACGGCCTGGATAAAAGCTTTAAGCCCTTTACGTATTTCCAACTTCTGCTGCCCATGTTTGCATCCGCTATCGTGGGCGGCATTGGCAATCCGGTCGGGGCCATTGTGGGGGGATTCGTTATCGCCTTTTCCGAGGTGATCATTACCTATGCCTACAAAAAATTCCTGATCTATGCGGTCCCGCCGGGCTGGGCACCTGACGGCCTGATGCAGTTGCTATCTACCGACTACAAGTTTGCCGTATCGTTTATGATTCTGGTGCTTGTTCTGTTGATCCGGCCCACAGGTATATTCAAGGGAAAAGTCATATGAGCGCATCCCGGCCTCATCTGAACAGTAACCGGCGCGCCGTCATGGCCTTCACGCTCATGGCGGGCCTGTTAATTTTGGTTGGCTTCGCGCAATCATGGTCGGTCGCCATGGTGATCTTCAATCTGGGCCTGATATCCGCTGTTATGGCACTGGGCATCAACATTCAATGGGGATACGCAGGGTTATTCAACGTGGGTACCATGGGCTTTGCCGCGTTAGGTGGCGTGGCCGCCGTACTGGTATCCAAACCCCCGGTCCCGGAAGCCTGGGCCGCAGGCGGTGCCGATTTGGGTATCGCATTACTGATTGCCGGGGGCACGCTGGCCGCCGTAATCATTGCTTACCGCCGCATCCCCAAAGGTCCCATGCGGACCATCGCCCTGGTCGTAATCTTCGTTGCGGGTTACACCGTGTTCCGTCCCTTTTTTGATCCCGCCGTCGCCGCCATTGAAGCCGTCAATCCGGCGTCCACCGGATATTTGGGCGGGCTTGGCTTACCCATCATCCTGTCATGGGTCGTGGGGGGGCTTTTTGCCGCAGGGGCAGCCTGGGTCGTGGGCAAAATTGCACTGGGATTGCGGGCCGACTATCTGGCGATTGCCACACTGGGCATCGCCGAAATTATTATTGCCATTATCAAAAATGAAGACTGGCTGACCCGTGGCGTGAAGAATGTGGCAGGCCTGCCACGCCCGGTTCCATATGAGGTCGATTTACAGCAGAACCTGACCTTTATCCGGGTCGTTGAATGGCTGCATTCTGATACCCTGGCAGCCTTGGCAACTGATGCCCGCATGGCGCGGCTGGATAGTTTCATTGTGGAATCATCCAGCATTTTTGTGAAGCTTTGTTACGCCGGCCTATTCAGCGTCGTCCTGCTGATCATACTTACTTTAAGTGTTCGTGCTTTGAATTCGCCCTGGGGTCGCATGATGCGCGCCATTCGTGACAACGAAGTCGCCGCGAGCGCCATGGGTAAGAACGTCACCAAACGCCACCTACAGGTGTTCGTGCTGGGCTCAGCCGTGGTCGGCATCGCGGGGGCCATGCTAACCACACTGGACGGCCAGCTAACACCGGGAACCTATAATCCGCTCCGCTTCACTTTCTTGATCTGGGTTATGGTGATTGTGGGCGGGTCCGGGAATAATGTGGGGGCCGTGCTCGGTGGATTTTTAATCTGGTTCCTGTGGGTTGAAGCAGAACCCGTTGGTGTATGGTTAATCACTAACGGTACGGCGTGGATGGATGCCGCAAGCCCCATTCGTGCGCACTTGATGGAATCTGCGCCACACATGCGGATTTTCACCATGGGGGTTATTTTGCTACTAGTCATCCGGTTCCATCCTCATGGTATCTTGCCCGAGGTGGTAAAACGCGAAGACGACAAATAGAGCTAGATCAAGGTTCATGCGGCGCATATTATTTTTGAGACAAAACAAGCCACAATAAAATTGAGAAACTTTTGAGGAGGACGTTATGAGAAAATTACTATTGGCAACCACAATGGTTGCAGCCCTGGCTTCACCCGCCATATCACCCGCCGTGGCCGATGAAATTAAGGTCGGTATCATTCTGGGCTTTACCGGCCCTATTGAATCCCTGACCCCTGATATGGGTTCTGCCGCTGAACTGGCTTTTAAGGAAGTTTCAGATTCCGGCATGTTGCTGGGTGGCAAAACGATCGTCTCTGTTCGCGCCGATTCCACCTGTGTGGATTCAGCCGCCGCAACCACAGCGGCTGAACGTTTGATCACATCGGATGGCGTTGTTGCCATTATGGGTGCTGACTGTTCCGGCGTTACGGGTGCGATCGCTAACAACGTGGCCGTACCGAACGGCGTTGTTATGGTTTCGCCTTCTGCCACGTCACCCGGCCTTTCCGATATGGATGACAAAGGTCTGTTCTTCCGCACAGCCCCGTCTGATGCCCGTCAGGGTCAGGTTATCGCCGATATCCTTAAAAGCCGTGACATCATGGACGTGGCCGTAACCTACACCAACAACGATTATGGCAAAGGCCTATCAGACTCTTTCCTCAACGCCTATGCCAAGGTCGGTGGTTCAGTTTCCATGACCGCAGCCCACGAAGATGGCAAGGCTGACTATTCAGCCGAAGTTGCAGCACTGTCTGCGGCTGGCTCAAAGCACTTGGCTGTGTTCGGTTACGTGGATCAGGGCGGCAAAGGCATCATTCAGGCGTCTTTGGACACCGGGGCATTTGATAACTTCATTCTGGCTGACGGCATGATCGGCGACAGCCTGATTGCCGCCATTGGCGACGATCTGAACGGTGCGGTTGCGACCCTGCCGGGTGCTGAAACACCGGGTGCGAACACGTTCTCATCCATGGCTGAGAAAGCAGGCATTACCGTCGGTGGCCCATTCACGGGCGAGTCCTATGATGCCGGTGCCCTCATCGCGCTGGCGATGCAGGCCGCGGGGTCTTCTGATCGTGCTGCAATTCAGTCGAAGCTGATGGATGTGGCCAATGCACCCGGCGAAACAATCATGCCAGGTGATTTGAAAAATGCTCTGACTATCCTCGCTAATGGTGGTCAGGTGAACTACGAAGGCGCTACCGGCGTTGAGTTCAACTCACTAGGAGAAGTTCTGGGCAGCTACAAAGAGCTGGAACTGATCAACGGTAAGTATGAGACCATCAACGTTCGTTAATCTATCTTCGATCTAAATATTAAACCGGGTGGTACGTATGTGCCGCCCGGTTTTTATTTGTTCAATTCACGCATGGCAGCATCAAGTCCCTCAAGCGTCAGCGGATACATGCGGTCTCCCATGATCTGTTTCATCATCTGAACAGATTGAGTATGACCCCACCATTCCTCTGGTATGGGGTTGAGCCAAACGGCGTGTGGATAGGTGGTGAGCAAACGCTCCATCCACGCAATGCCCGCTTCCGCGTTCCAATGCTCAACACTGCCACCCGGATGGACGATCTCATAGGGGCTCATGGAAGCGTCCCCCACGAACACCAGCTTGTAATCAGACGGATACGTATGCATCACATCCCACGTGGGTGTGGTTTCCGTATAGCGACGAACGTTGTCGCGCCACAGGACTTCATAAGGACAGTTGTGGAAGTAAAAGTATTCAAGATGCTTGAACTCGACCCGCGCCGCTGAAAACAGCTCAGCCATGACCTTCACATGCAGATCCATTGATCCGCCCGCATCCAGCGCTAACAAAACCTTGGCCGCGTTATGGCGCTCGGGCACCATTTTTACATCCAGGTACCCCTTCTCGGCCGTGGCCTTGATGGTGCCGTCCAGGTCCAGTTCTTCATCGGCCCCTTCGCGGGCGAAACGCCTGAGACGTCTGAGGGCGACCTTGATGTTACGGGTGCCCAGCTCCACCGTGTCATCGAAGTTCTTGAACTCACGTTTGTCCCAGACTTTGACGGCCCGATAGTTCCGGTTTTCATGCTGACCGATGCGGATGCCTTCAGGGTTATAGCCGTAAGCCCCATAAGGGGACGTGCCGCCGGTGCCGATCCACTTGCTGCCGCCTTGATGACGACCTTCCTGCTCTTCCAATCGCTTGCGTAGTTCTTCCATAAGTTTTTCCCAACCACCCATGGCCTCGATTTCGGCTTTTTCCTGTTCCGTAAACATACGGTCAGCCAATGAGCGCAGCCATTCTTCCGGGATATCAGCCTCGATGCCTTCGTTGCTGAGCGCTTCCAGCCCCTTGAACACATGGCCGAACACCTGATCAAAGCGATCAATATGGCGCTCATCCTTCACCAGGCACGACCGGCTCAGGTAGTAGAAGTTTTCAATCTTGTGGTCGGCCAGGTTCTTGTCCAACGCCTCCATGAGCATCAGGTACTCACGCAATGAAACCGGGACTCCCGCATCACGTAGATCAAGGAAGAACTGAGAAAACATTTACCGTCTCTGCTGGCGATCCAGAAAGGCCATACGTTCCAGCATATGCACATCCTGCTCGGTTTTAAGCAACGCACCATGCAAGGGCGGGATAAAATCTTTGGAATCCGAGCTGCGCAAGGCCTCGGTTGGAATATCTTCAGCCATCAGCAGCTTGATCCAATCCAGAAACTCAGATGTGGACGGCTTTTTTTTCAGACCAGCCACGTCGCGGATTGCGAAAAACACGTTCATGGCCTCGGCCACCAACCGTTTCTGAATACCCGGATAATGCACATCCACGATAGCCTTCATGGTGGCCTCGTCCGGGAACTGAATATAATGGAAGAAACACCGGCGCAGAAATGCGTCAGGTAATTCCTTTTCATTGTTCGATGTGATGATCACGATGGGGCGGTTTGTGGCCTTGATGGTTTGTTGGGTCTCGTACACATGAAATTCCATGCGATCCAGTTCCAGCAACAGATCGTTGGGGAATTCGATATCGGCTTTGTCGATTTCATCGATCAGCAATACCGGACGACCTTCATGCTCAAACGCTTCCCACAGCTTACCACGGACAATGTAGTTACCGATGTCGTGGACACGTTCGTCGCCCAATTGAGAATCACGTAGGCGCGCCACCGCATCGTATTCGTATAATCCCTGATGGGCCTTGGTGGTGGACTTCACATGCCACTGGATCAGGTCTTTGCCGAGCGCCGACGCGATTTCGGTCGCCAGTACGGTCTTGCCGGTACCGGGTTCCCCCTTAACCAACAATGGTCGTTCAAGCGCGATGGCGGCATTGACCGCTACCATCAGATCATCTATCGCCACAAAGGAGTCAGTGCCCTCGAAGCGTTTTTCAGTATTCATTTTGTCTTTATTCCTTACTCTGCCGGTTGTTCTATTGGCTCTTCCGGGGGGCTTGGAGCCCCTTTCCAGGGGCCAACACGCGCCACATTATCAGGGCTGGGGGTTCGCGGTACAAGCATCGCCAGCGCCAGTGAAACACCAGCCAATGCAGCCCCACTCAGGAACACCGCACCCGGTGAGATGATCCAGAGGAAACCGTAGGCGGCGGGCAGAACCACGGCGGCAATGTGATTGATGGTAAAGGACACACCAGACGTGCTGGCGATATCCGCTGGATCAGCGATCTTTTGCAGGTACGTCTTCATGGCGATCGCCACTGAGAAGAACAGGTGATCCAGAATATAGAGCGCTACAGCAACGCTGGCGGTTTCCACAAATGCATAACCTGTAAAGACGGCAATGAGGCCAATGTATTCGATGATCAACGCCCGGCGCTCACCAAAGCGGCCAATCAGTTTACCAATGATGGGGGCTGTAAGCATGGTCAGCAAACCATTGGCCAGATATAAAAGCGCCACTTCGCCAGGGCTGAAACCGAATTTCTCGACCATCAGGAAGCCAGCAAACACCACGAAAATCTGTCGTCGTGCCCCGCCCATGAACTGAAGACAATAGTACAGCCAGTACCGTTTGCGGATCACGATGTGTTTGTGCTGTACCGTGACCGATTCCATACGCGGGAAGAATAACCAGCACGCGATAGCAATGACCACAGCCGAGCAGCCACCCACCACATATACCCATTTCATGGCAACCCCAAAGGTGTCCACAGCGAAATAGATCAATCCGAATGCTACCAACCCGGCAAAAGAGCTGGCGGCGACAATACGGCCCAGGGCCTCTGCTGCTACTCTCTTGTCCAACCACTGGAGCGACAAGGATTGATGGATGCTTTCGAAATAGTGATAACCCACGGACATAACCACCGTGGTGAAATAGAGTCCGTAAACGGTGGGGAAAAAACCGGTAATCGCCGTGCCCACCCCCAGTAGGGCGAGCGCTAAGACAGCAAAGGGCTGCTCCTTGACGATCAGCAGCACAAATACCACCGTGAACGTCAAAAATCCGGGTACCTCACGTAGACTTTGCAAAATACCAATTTCAATCCCGGTAAAGGCTGCCTGCTCCACGGCGAAGTTATTCAGCAAGGTCATCCACGTATAAAAGGCCAGCGGACTGCCAACAGCCAGCAGGATCAATAAGGTTTCAGGACTACGCCAGCTTCGGGTCGAGAACGACATGGGTGTTCCTATTTTCCAGAGACATATGGTTTAAGTGACGTGTCTACTATACCGGCACGTGACAATAAACATCGAAATGATGCCAAATACGCATGGAGCCAATCCCGGAGCACCAATATTTCGACTCTTAGGACCGCGACAGTCTCTCGAATTGCTCTGCCGCCTCGCTGACCAACATGCTCACAAGCGCGCCAGCACCGGCCACGCGGTTCAGGCCGGCTGCCTGCCCTGCCAGCAGGCTGGAAAACGCCGCTGATCCTTCTGACTCTGCTTTGTTCTTAAGCGGACGTAATGCGCCGGACGCTGTCGGGAAATCTGGTGGTGCATCTGTGATAGCGCCCACGTCATTGACCAATTGGGTTCTGAAGCCTCGCGCCGGGCGGCCCGTCCAGGCATTGGTGATAACGGTTTGGTCGTCTTCCGCGCCACTCAAGGCATCACGATGCAAATCACTGACCAGAGATTCAGGCGTAGACAGGCAAGCGGTTCCGATCTGCACGCCGCTGGCACCGAGCGCAAATGCCGCTGCAATTCCCCGGCCATCGGCGATACCGCCCGCCGCGATCACGGGCACCTGAACCGCGTCTACGACCTGTGGCACCAAAGCCATGGTACCGGCTTGCTCGGTTATGTCCTCAGACAGGAACATGCCTCGGTGGCCACCCGCTTCACTACCTTGTGCGATAATGGCATGGCACCCGCGTTCTTCCAGCCAGCGGGCCTCGCGGACCGTATTGGCAGAGCAGACAATTTTGCATCCCACAGCCCGCACCCGGTCCAACAACGACTGTTCCGGTAAACCGAAATGAAAACTGACCACAGCCGGTTTCAGGTCTTCAATGATCGCGCAGGCATCCTCCCCAAAAGGGGGCAAGTCTACGGTTGGCACGGGTGTGTCGTCACCCAGCCCAAACTCTTTGTAATAGGGATCTAACCGCGCACGCCACTGGGCGTCCTGCGCCGCATCTGGTTTCGCCGGATCATGGCAAAAGAAGTTTGCGTTAAAAGGCTGGGTCGTTTGTTGTTGGATAATGCCAATGCCCGCGCGCATTTGGTCACCGTTCAGCGTGGCACAAGGTAATGAGCCCAGTCCGCCCGCTTCACAAACCGCAACCGCCATGGTCGCATCAACCGAGCCGGCCATGGGTGCCTGAATGATGGGGTGCGTCACGCCAAAGAGATCAACCAGTCTACGATCAGGCCACACAATGCGTCTCCATACTCAGTTATCTATTCGGAAAGAGCTGCCTCAATGGCCGCCAGTGCTTCGGTAGCTTTCGATCCATCCGGACCGCCGGCCTGGGCCATGTCCGGGCGACCACCGCCGCCTTTTCCACCAACCACGGCCGCGCCTTCACGGACCAGATCAACGGCACTGAATTTATCGGTCAAATCATCGGTTACGCCAACAACCAGTGATGCCTTATCACCGTCCACGGCAACCAATGCCACCACGCCAGACCCCAGCTTGGTTTTAAGATCATCAGCAAGACCTTTGAGTTCCTTGGCCGGAACACCTTCGACCACACGGCCCACGAACGTGGTACCAGCCACGTCGCGGGTATCATCACCACCGGATGCACCACCGCCTGCTGCCATCTGCCGGCGCACGTCGGATAGTTCTTTCTCCAGCCTTTTGCGATCTTCCACCAGTTGAGCAACCCGGTCCGTTACGTCGGCGGGAGCAGATTTGAGGGTAGCTGCCACAGATTGAACAATCTGATCCTGGGCTCGGAAGTAGTCTTCTGCCCCTTGGGCGGTGACCACTTCGATACGGCGCACCCCGGCAGCGACCGCACTTTCCGAGATCACCTTGCACACCGCAATATCGCCCGTACGGTGCACGTGTGTTCCGCCGCAAAGCTCGGTTGAATAATTACCGGCTCCATCAGCCCCCATGCTGACCACGCGCACCTCGTCACCATATTTCTCACCGAACAATGCCATGGCACCTGCCTCAACGGCGGCGTCCGGTTCCATCAGTCGGGTCACCACATCGGTGTTGGCGCGAATTTGCGCGTTCACGCTGGCTTCCACTTCTGTGATTTCTTCCGGCGTAATCGGCTTGGGGTGGGCAATGTCAAAACGCATCCGGTCCGGTGCAACGAGCGAGCCTTTCTGGGTCACATGATCACCCAACTGACGTCGCAGGGCTTCATGGATCAGGTGGGTGACAGAATGATTGGCCCGCAGGGCTGATCGCCTCGTGTGATCCACATCCATGGTTACGTCGTCGCCGACTTGGGCGCCTCCACCCGTAATATGGCCTTCATGCACATGCACAGCACCCAGCTTTTTATGAGTATTCGTAATCTCAATATGGACGCCTTCGCCTAAGTGCATAACCCCGGAATCGCCCATCTGGCCACCGGATTCTCCATAGAAAGGCGTTTGGCTGGTGATCACAAACACATGGTCGCCCTTCCCCGCTTCGCTAACCCGCGCGCCGTCTTTAACCAGATCAACGATCTGGCCTTCGGCACTTTCGGTGGAATAGCCGAGGAATTCTGTGGCACCGTGTTCCTGTTGAATTTCAAACCACACCGCTTCGGTGGCGGCTTCGCCGGAACCGGACCAGGCCCTACGGGCGTCTGCACGCTGACGCTCCATGGCGGTCTCGAAGCCGTCCACATCCACGTCAATGGACCGGGCTTTGAGGGCGTCCTGTGTCAAATCAAGAGGGAACCCAAAAGTATCATACAGCTTGAACGCTGTCTCCCCGTCCAACTGTCCGCCATCACCCATACCGCCGGTGGCCTCATCCAATAGCTTGAGGCCGCGATCAAGCGTCTTCTTGAAGCGGGTTTCTTCCAATTGCAGGGTCTCAGTGATCAGCGGTTCCGCCCGTACCAATTCCGGGAAGGCCTGTCCCATTTGGGCGGTGAGTGCCGGAACCAGTTGCCACATGAGCGGGTCTTTGCAGCCCATTAACTGGGCATGGCGCATACCGCGCCGCATGATCCGGCGCAGCACATAACCGCGACCTTCATTTGACGGCAGAACACCATCAGCGATCAGGAAGCTGCACGCGCGCAGGTGATCGGCGATGACACGGTGCGAAATCTTGAATTCACCATCAGCGTCGGTGCCGGACACATCAGCGGATGCATTGATCAGGGACCGCATAAGGTCAATGTCGTAGTTATCATGACTGCCCTGCATTACGGCTGCAATGCGTTCCAGCCCCATGCCGGTATCAATAGAGGGATGTGGCAGATCAACCCTTTCGCTGGTGGTCACCTGCTCATACTGCATGAACACCAGATTCCAGATTTCGATAAACCGGTCGCCGTCTTCATCGGCGCTGCCCGGTGGGCCACCCGGAATATGATCGCCATGGTCATAGAAAATTTCAGAACACGGTCCACATGGGCCTGTATCACCCATAGCCCAGAAGTTATCGGACGTGGGGATTCGGATGATTTTGTTCTCAGAAAGCCCGGCGATCTTTTTCCATAAATCGAAGGCATCGTCGTCTTCGGCATAGACCGTGACCAACAACTTGTCTTCGGACAGGCCGAATTCCTTGGTGATCAGGTTCCATGCAAGCTCGATGGCGTGTTCTTTGAAATAATCACCAAACGAGAAGTTACCGAGCATCTCGAAAAACGTGTGATGACGCGCCGTGCGGCCCACGTTTTCCAGATCGTTATGCTTGCCACCGGCGCGAACGCATTTCTGGGACGTAACGGCGCGGGAATAATCGCGCTGCTCAAGGCCCGTAAAGACGTTCTTGAACTGCACCATACCGGCATTGGTGAACATTAGAGTGGGATCGTTGCGTGGCACCAGCGGGCTGGAGTCCACTACTTCGTGACCGTGTGTCCCGAAGTAGTCCAGGAACGCTTTTCTGATGTCGTTGACCGTCTGCATGGTTAGCCCAAAAACCCTATATTCAAATCACCTAAGCGTTTTTAGCGGCGGGTCTCGTTACTGTCCAGCAGACGCACGCCCAGAATGCAGAAAACGCGGACCATTAGGCCCGCGTTCCCTGAATTCCATCGATAGAGACGCCGCCGATCAGCTGGCTTCGTCTTCCGTTGGCGCATCGGCACCGATAACCGGGGCGTCTGTACTCAACTCGTCATCATCGTCGCTGATGGGCGTACTCTCGGCCACCATCATGGCGTCGGATACCAGTCCGGCGTTCTGACGGATCAAAGCTTCGATCTCATTGGTCATATCCGGGTGTTCGCGCAGGAAGACCTTGGCATTCTCGCGGCCCTGACCGATGCGTTCTGATCCGTAGGAGAACCAGGACCCGGATTTATCCACCACGCCGGCTTTAACGCCGAGATCAAGGATTTCACCCATCTTGGATACACCTTCGCCGTACATGATATCGAATTCGATCATCTTGAATGGCGGGGCCAACTTGTTTTTAACCACCTTCACCCGGGTTTGGTTACCGACCACTTCGTCACGATCCTTGATCGAGCCAATACGGCGGATTTCCATACGGATGGAAGAATAGAACTTGAGCGCGTTACCGCCGGTGGTGGTTTCGGGGTTACCGAACATAACACCGATCTTGATCCTGATCTGGTTGATGAAGATAACCATGGTGTTGGAGCGCGCTACTGACGACGTCAATTTACGCAGGGCCTGGCTCATCAAGCGGGCCTGAAGGCCTACGTGATGGTCGCCCATTTCACCTTCCAGTTCCGCGCGTGGCACGAGAGCGGCCACACTATCAATCACCAGAACATCAATGGCACCGGAACGCACCAGGGTATCGGTAATTTCAAGGGCCTGTTCACCGGCATCGGGCTGGGAAATAAGCAGTTCGTCCACATCCACGCCCAGCTTGACGGCGTAAGACGGATCAAGCGCGTGTTCCGCATCAACAAAAGCACAAGTGCCGCCATTTTTCTGTGCTTCGGCGATAACATGCAGGGCCAGGGTGGTTTTACCGGAACTTTCCGGGCCATAAATTTCGATAACACGACCGCGTGGCAGACCACCGATACCAAGACCGATATCAAGCCCAAGTGAGCCTGTGGAAACCACATCGGCTTCGACGGTTTCGCGCTGGCCGAGCCGCATAATGGAGCCCTTGCCGAACGAGCGTTCGATCTGTGACAACGCGGCATCAAGCGCCTTGTTCTTTTCCACGTTGTTTCCTTTGCCGTTATCTTTTTCGACGAGCTTGAGCGCTGCATCTGACATGGTGTACCTCACTTATTCCATAGGGTCATCGTTGTTTCAATAACCCGATACGTACATGTTTTGTTCTCATTGGCAACAATAAATTTTAATGCATTGATAAACAACAGTTTTATTAAAAACTATTCCCGTAATGTTCTACTTATTGCGAACACATTTCAATGCGAAGTCGAAACAATTATTAAATCCGGTATCAAGCAGACTGCTCGAATCTCGTCTTTATTACCCATCATTCATCACATCGCGCACGGTGCTGGCCAGGGTCTTCAGGCTGAAGGGTTTGGCCAGGAAGTGGATGGACGGGTCGCGGCTGATTTCTTCGCGGAAGACTTCTTCGGTATAGCCAGACATAAGCACCACCCGCATATCCGGCATTTCCTGACGCACCAGTTGGATGAATGTATGACCGTCCATACCGGGCATCACCACGTCTGAAACAATAAGATCAATGGGTTCTTTCGAGCCGTTCAGCACATCCAGTGCTGTCTCGCCGTTATCGGCTTCAAGCACGGTATAGCCTTTATTACGCAGTGCGCGCGATCCAAACAGGCGTACCGCGTCTTCGTCTTCCACCAACAGGATCACACCACTGCCAGTCAGGTCTGTTGTGGCCGAACCAACCGCATCTTCCTTTTGCCGGGCGCGGTGATCCATGAGGGCCTGGTCAGCGCCACGTGCCGCCGCCCTTACCCCTGTTTCGCCCTCAGCGCCGCTGGCGGGCAGATAGATGCTAAATGTGGTGCCGTGGCCAAGGGCGCTTTCCACAAACACGAAGCCCTCTGATTGGCGAATAATGCCGTAAACGGTGGAAAGGCCAAGCCCTGTCCCCGCCCCCACTTCTTTGGTGGAGAAAAACGGCTCGAAGATTCGCTCGATGTTTTCGCGCGATATGCCGGTGCCTGTATCGGATACGGATATAACCACGTAGGTTCCAGGCGGCATCACATCCGGCCCGCGTTGAACAGGGGCCGTTACGGTTTCATTGCGGGTCCGCACGCTCAACGTGCCACCACCCGGCATGGCGTCGCGGGCATTCACCGCCAGATTGATAATAACCTGATCAAACTGGCCCCGGTCAGCCCGGATCAGATAGGCATCCGGCGCATGCTCAAACGTCAACTCCACCCGCTCACCAATCAAACGACCTAACAGGTGTGAGAGATCGCCCAGCATTTCTGTGGGATCGAGCACAACAGGCTTTAGAGTTTGCTTGCGTGAGAATGCCAGCAACTGGCGCACAAGATTGGTGGCCCGATTGGCGTTCTGTTTTATTTGCATAATATCGGCGAAGGATTCGTCATCGGGGCCGTGACGCTCCAACAATAAATCAGAAAACCCGATCATGGCGGTCAGTAGATTATTGAAATCGTGAGCCACACCACCGGCCAACTGGCCCACGGCCTGCATCTTCTGAGACTGGGTGAACTGGAGTTCCAGGTGACGGTGCTCTGTTTCATCGATCACATGCAGCACCATGTCATCATTGTCGCCCATCTTTGATACATAGAGTGAGGCGGCGCGTTCTACCGCCGAATCACTGGAAGGAAACCGCACTTCCACATGGGCTGAGCGAGCCGTCCCCATGATCATCTTGGACAAGACACCAGTGTACTCTTCCTCATCCTGCGGCGCGATGAATGTGGCCAGTGATATCCCTTTTAATGCATCCCCGCTTTTGCCCAGGAATCGCGCCAGCGACGTGTTGCAATAGCGGATCGCCCCGTTGCCATCGAGAATGGCAATCCCCACCGGCGCATCATCAAACAACCAGTCAGGCGGAACAGCAGCTGCGACAGCAGCCTGGTTATCAACTGATTGATCCGTTAGATCAGCGTTCGAATCCGATCCGTTTTCCGGATCACGCAGGACAACCGCACGGCTGCCGCCCTGCTGGGCTCGGGCCCGGCGGTTTTGAATGATATAGGCCCGAAAAGTCTGTTCGGTACCGGTTTGCAACGTCACATAACCGACGCCGCCTTCGGGCGGAACCTTGTCTCCGCGTAATAGTTGCTCGAACGGCACCTTGTTTTGCACCAGATCATCCGCTGTCCGACCCACCCAGCGAGAAAACACGGCGTTAGAATAGGTTATGTTCCCGTCGCTGTCCGTGGCGTAGAATCCCACGGGCAAGTTGTCCAGAAAGTCGTTGACCATGTTCACTTCTTCACGGCCTTGGCGCTGGTGCTCCCGTTGCTGACTTATGTCGTCCAATCGCCACACAATATGGTCGTGATCGTCTGGCACAGCGTTGATGCGCCACCATTGCTGGCCGCCACCAGCCAGGCTAAACCAGACTTCTCCGCGTGTGGGTACCCCGCCTGAGGCATTGGCAAAAACACGCTCAAACTCTGCCCGCGCTTCCAGGTCAATGACAGCTTCACGAATACCGGATACCCCCGACGCGGGCGTGAATGCAGCATCATAGGCTGCCGTCGCATGGATACGTTCGCCTGTCCTGTCGGTTATCAACACCGCATCACCGCCACGCATGATGGCATTTGAAATGGCGTTTGATAATTCGCCTTTCTCATCGCCCTTGCGTGCTTTCGAAAGGCAGCTCAAGGTTGAGATAACCGCAGCACCGAGTAGCCCTCCCGCCAGGCCAACCGATAGGTCAGTATCAGCCACCAGGAAAAGGGTGATGGCTGAGGTACCACACAATATACCTAATGCGCCCCAAAACAGGCGGCTGCCCAGTATACTATTTATGGTGGAACCTGCCCGATTCATAACGACTGTATGCCTCAATGCATCGTAGTGCCGCGTTGGCGCATGACGAAGCCAATGACCTCGGCTACAGCCTGATAGTGCTCAAGTGGAATTTCTTCATCCACTTCTACACTGGCGAACAGAGCACGGGCAAGCGCCGGGTTTTCGACAATCGGTATTTCGTTGTCTTCCGCAATTTCCCGGATTTTAAAAGCAATGTGGTCAGCCCCTTTGGCGACCACAATCGGTGCCTGCATTTCTTCGAGCTTATAGGACAGAGCAATTGCAAAGTGCGTGGGGTTTGTGACGATCACGTCTGCCTCGGGTACATTTGCCATCATGCGCTGGCGGGTCCGTTCTGCACGTAGCTGTCGGATACGGGCCTTCACATGAGGATCGCCCTCGCTTTGCTTATGTTCGTCTTTTACTTCCTGTTTGGTCATCTTCATCTGCTGAACAAAGGCATATTTCTGATAGATGTAATCGAAAACCGCAATGATGCTCATAATAATGAGGGAGCCAACCGCAATTCGGATGATCACGGCATGGAGGCGGTCCAGTGTGGAAACAATCTCAATAAACGGAATCAGCGTGATATCATCAAGCAATGGCAGGGCAAGCGCTGTTGACACGATGCCCACCAGCACAAGCTTCATGATGCCCTTCACGAATTCCACCACTGAACGCAAGGAAAACATGCGCTTTAGCCCCTTAAGCACCGAAATCTTGCCGGGATCAGGGGCGAGCTTGCTTGGAGCCCAGACTAGGCCACTTTGAACAACATTGCTGGCAACGCCCATAATTATCAGCAGTATCATTATGGGGGCTAGTATCAGGCCTACGGTAACAGACACATCGTACAGTACGTCACGCAGGTGGAACAGATCAGCATCAATATTGTGGGGCTGTTCAATAAACTGACGTCCCAATTGGCTGATCTCTTGCGCTATGGTCGGCATCATCAGGAAAAGCGCAAACGTAGAGCCCAGCAAAATTGCCCAGCTTTTGATTTCCTGGGATGATGCTGTTTGCCCTTGCTCTTTGGCTTTTGCCAATTTTCGCCCGCTGGGGTCTTCTGTTTTTTGGGCGTCGTCTTCTTCAGCCATTATGGACTATCCGTTTAATATCGGCCCTGCTTAGGGTCTTATCGTTCTTGATTTAATCAATCAAGAACGTGAATCAGCCCCTAAATATATGAATCTGAGGACGATTCACGCTTCAAAAGTATCACGAAGTGATTCTATTTGAAACGATCGTGCTCTAGGAACCGGTGAAGCGGATAAAAGTATCCTGAAAATGTTGCAGGAATAATATCATCAAGCCTGAGAGCGTAGATATCAAAACTAGAATTTGTAGCGAAATCTGAATGGGCATGGCGAAAAAGAACAGCGGCAAGGCTGGCATAAGCCGACCCAGAATGCCCAATCCCGCATAATAGGCCAAGGCAACCACCAGAAACGGTGATGCCAGTTGTAATCCCAATGCAACGCTGTCCGCCACGTCGCGCGCCATCATCATAGCAATATCACCGACCATCAAAGCCGCACCCGGTTTGAACAGGGCATACGTTTCAATCAGGGCCTCGAACATAACGTGATGCATATCGGTTACAAAAATCATCAACAATCCGATCGTCGTCAACAAGCTGGCAACAACCGAGCTTTGCGACTCAACAATAGGATCCTGAATCATGGCATTCGCCAGTGAAGCAAACATGGCAACATACGTCCCCATGATCTGTAACGTGCCCAGCGCAATGCGACCCAGTATACCAAAAAATACACCAATATAGGCCTCTGAAGCGATCAGAATGACCACGTCTGCCGCACCTTCGGGTTGGGGCGGTAGCAACGGCAAGACAAGGTGTGTGGACGCGAAGCTGACCGACAGCGCAATGCCTAAGCGAACACGTGTGTTCACGTAAACCGTGCTAAACCCCGGCATGATCATAAAGGCAGTGCCGACCCTGGCAAACACCAGGAAGAATCCGAATATGTTGAAGGTCAGGAATTCACTCAGCATACCGGATCAACTCACCCAAATTTACACAATGGAACTAACTGAGGCCGATCATCCGATCGTACATTCTCTCTGAAAACTCGATGACGGTGTTCATCATGTACGGCAGAAATACAATAAGGGCCGTAAAAATAACCAAAATTTTCGGAACGAAGGTCAGGGTCATTTCCTGGATGGTTGTCAGTGCCTGAAACAATGCAATGGCAACACCAATCAATAGCCCGGCGCCCATAATCGGGCCAGCCGTCATCAGAATAACCGTCAGGGCCTCACGCCCAATGTCCAATACATCTGTTCTATTCATGCAATTGCCTACGCTACCCTTGATGTTCGCGACTAAGACCGCAATCTCTCTGATTCGCGCTATCATAAAGCACAAAGCGACCAGACACGACCAATTTCACATCGCTGGATAAATAGCCCTACATGGGCATACGCAGGATTTCCCGATAGGCTTCAACGACCTTGTCGCGGACGCTCATCACCGTGCGCAAGGTAACTTCGGCTTCCGCCACGGCCGTTACAACCTGTGTCATATCTGCGGTGCCGTTGATACCGGCGATCGACAGCTGTTCACTGCGTTCGCCAATTTGGACAGCTTCGCGGATAGCCCCATTGACGAGGGACGCAAAATCTTCGCCAGCAGAAGGAGCGGCTTTGCCGGGCATTTCACCCGTCACACCTTTTGCGACGTTCTTGTAGGCATCAATCGCCTGATTAATGTTCTGTGCAGCGGTAATCATTTTTTGTTACCTATTTCCCGTTCCAGGTTCAGTGTGCGCTGTTTCTAAGCGCGCCCGTTCCATTAGTTTTGGTCCATTGTTATGACCCATTATTACGTTCTGTTATTGCGGGCCCAAAATATCGATAAGGCTTGTCAGCATAGCCTTTGAATTCTTGATCACGTTCAGATTGGCTTCGTAAGACCGTTGAGCCTCACGCATATCCATCATTTCGATTAACGTGTTCACGTTCGGCGTCAGCACATAACCGTTTTCATCGGCAGATGGGTGAGACGGATCGAACGTTTTTCCAAATTTTGAAAGGTCTGGTCGAATTTGATCAACCTGTACCATGTTCAGGCCAGATCGGTTGTTCAACACGTTTTCGAAGGTAATGATCTGGCGGCGACCAATGGCCAATTTGAGCATGGCCAGATTCTTGCGATAGATTTGAGAGGTAAATTTGTGCATGATCGCGTTCTCGTTGAGCATTTGAACCTGCTCTTCCAGCACAACCGAGTTACCACCGGGGGCCGTTTCATACGACAGGCGATTAGGTTCTTCGGAAAAGTCCTTGATACGCTTGCGCTGCCCCCCCAAGATGACCGTCACCGGTGGTCATATTGATCTGCATTGTTTCACGGCGCAGAATATCGCGAAACTGAAAGGGACGCAGATCTTTAGCCTTGTATTCCGGCGTATCCGCGTTGGCCACGTTCTGCGACAAGACTTCCTGACGTTGCGTCACCCATGACAAACGCTTTTTAACGGCGCTAAAGAGGGTTAGATCATCAAGGCTCATGGTTCAAATGCCTCACTTAAGATTTCCAATTAATTTCTTGGTAGGAATTATCTGCCTAGTAGGTTAACAACTGATTAACCTTCTTTTGGCATTCCTATGGTTGAACCTTGGTAGAAGCATTTGTCCGACGATACGAACCCCGATGAAGAGCCGAAAAAAGGCGCTCACAACAAGCGTAAGGACGCTGTTGCGGTCGCCATGTCCTATCATGGGCAAACGGACCAGGCGCCCCGGGTTGTTGCCGGTGGTCGGGGAACTGTAGCTGAACAGATCCTTGAGATCGCCTTTGCGAATGGAATCAAGGTCAGAGAAGACGCTGATCTGGCAGAATTGCTGAGCGCCATCGATTTAGATGATGAGATCCCGCCCGAAGCATTTGCTGCGGTGGCCGAAATATTGATCTATGTTTACAAAGCGAATGGAAACTGGCCTGATTACCTGAATGAAGCCTTTGGCGGTCCGGCACCAAACCCCAAAGAAGCACCAAAGGAAGATGGATCCGACATGCCTGATAATGGCGAGGACACAACCCATGGATAGCGAGCAAGATACCAGTACAATGGAACAGGAGATCGCGGATTTGCGTTCAACCCTGGACGAGGCCCTCAAAGCCATTGCCGAAAAACAGGAGGTGGATTTGTCCCTGATCGGTGACATGGTTGAACACCTGACCAAGCGCTTACAACGTGAAATCATATCCCTGGATCCGAGCAGACGGGAAACCATGCTGATTCAACTAACCGAAGTTGTCACAAAATTCACGATGATTGAAGAGGCCTTCAGGGCAAATGCGCCGCTCCCTGCCGGACCGAGCGACGAGGCCCTGAACTAATGGATTACACCAATATTGCACAAGCTTTTCTGGCCCTTATCTTTGTGCTTGGGTTAATCGGTGTGGTCGCCGTCGTGGCACGGCGATTGGGGTTAGGCGTACCCACACCTACCCTCAGAACCAAGAATAAGCGGGTCACGGTGGTTGAAGTAACCATCATCGATAGCAAACGACGATTGGTGTTGGTACGGCGCGATGATCAGGAACACCTGATCCTGCTGGGTGCCACGACTGAGCAAGTCGTTGAAACCGGCATAAAAGCAGGGCAGACTCCCCTTCAGTCCACGCTTGATTCGCTCGATACCAACACGACAAATGCTTCACCTGAGATAACGAAACCACATGAATAAATACGTAACCTGGAAACGATGTGCGCTGGCGGCTCTGGTGGGCCTTACCGGTTTGATTGTTAGCATAGGCTTTGTCTCACCAGCAGACGCTCAGATGCTGTCACTGGACCTGGGCGAAGGCGGCGGCGATGCCACGGCACGCATTGTACAGTTAATCATCTTGATCACGGTGTTGAGCCTGGCGCCCAGCATTCTGGTCATGGTCACATCTTTTACCCGTATCGTCATTGTTCTGGCGTTTGTGCGGACGGCCATGGGCACACCGCAGGCACCACCGAACCAGGTGCTCATTTCTCTGGCCATGTTCCTCACCATTTTTGTCATGATGCCCGTGTTTGAAGAATCGTATGATTCAGGCATCCGTCCCCTGATGGAAAACCAGATTGACGAATTTGAGGCTTTCGAGCGCGCCTCTGAACCTTTCCGAGGGTTCATGATGGGGCTTGTGCGCGAAAAAGATTTGATGCTGTTCGTCAATCTGGCCGAGATAACAGACGAAGAGATAGATGAAGGAATGCCGCTTCGCGCGCTTGTGCCAGCCTTTATGATTAGCGAGCTCAGACGGGCATTTGAAATCGGTTTCCTGATCTTCGTGCCATTTCTGATCATTGATATGGTGGTGGCTTCAGTCCTCATGGCCATGGGTATGATGATGCTGCCACCCATCATTATCGCCCTGCCCTTCAAGATTATTTTCTTTGTGCTGGTAGATGGTTGGTATCTGGTGGTGGGGTCACTGGTCCGAAGTTTCGGAACCTAGAGCACGATCGTTTCAAATAGAATCACTTCGTGATACTTTTGAAGCGTGAATCGTCCTCTATTACATATGCTTAGGGGCTTATTCACGTTCTTGATTGAACCAATCAAGAACGATAAGACCCTAGAGCGACCATTCCAATGCCTGATCGTTATACAGTGTTGCTAACATCGATAATGCGGGCTCACTTATATCGGCCTCACTTATATCAGACAGTCCAAAGGCCTGCTCGCTGCACATACAATCCACCAACGCGCTCAGCGAGTTGTCCATACGGACAGCCTTCCCGCCATAGCCCACATAGAAATCACCGTTGGTCGCACCAACAATAACTAACTTTACATAAGCTGGCTTAATCAACTGGCGACCGGTTTCCATATGCGCCCTCAACGTATCCACTGACAGGATGTCATCGCGTTCGCCTAAATCAGCTATGTCTTCATTGGAAGACCCTGCGAAGAACTCGGTTAGCCACTGCGCAAAGTGCCCGCCATTGACGTTTCCACTCAGCAGCGTTTGGAAATTCTGAACCGCCTCTGAAGACACCGTAAACCCAGTATCATCCATTCCCAGACTTGCGGCGCCATAAGGCTGGTCCAATGCATCAAACTCACTGAGATATTGTCCGTAACCCATAAATAAATCAGATAACTTCGGCCCCAGAAAACCGACAGAGTACGTGAGGGAACTTTCCAGCGTCACGCCCGCATGGGCAAATCGCGGGGGAATATAAATCACATCACCACAGGAGACTGTTACAGTATCGCCTACAAAATCATCGCGCAGAACTTTCAGATCGAGACCATCCACATAGATTTCCTGCTCAGGTGACAATGGCGCATTCGCCACCGTCCACTGACGTTGCCCTGCCCCCTGCACCAGAAAGACATGATAGCTATCCATGTGGGGGCCCACGGTGCCACCGGGCGTGGCGTAGCTCACCATAATGTCATCCAGCAACCACCGGGGGGAGAAATCAAAACACCGCAACAATGCGGCTGTTTCGGGATGGTACTGCTCCACATTCTGAACCAGCAGACTCCACTTCTCAGGGGGCTGGGTTTGAAAATCTTCCTCATCAAATGGGCCAAACTGACAGCCCCATGTGCTTTGCTCATCTGGCGTATTCACCAGACGGGACCGCACGCCATCTTCACCGGCCAGTGCAGCCAGCTCATCAGCCTCGATGAGTCCCTGCATCACCGAAACAGGAACGGCACCACGCACCACGAACGGCAGCCGGCCCCAATAGCGGGTGTAAAAAACCGATGGTGGAGGCATGGAATCAAGGATGGCTAGAGCGTTATTCATGCAGATTAATTCATCTGGCTCAGATTTTCGGTTGCAAGGCGCTCTTTGTAGGCAGCCATGAAGGTCTGGAAATTTTCAGCTACTCTGACTTTCGATGGAATCGATTCTTGTGAAATCAGGCCGAATTGCTCGGGGGTCGCAATCAACACGAAAGCATCTTTTAAATCGGTCGCGTACATAGCGGCGCCGTATTTCTCGCGCAATACCCCCAGCCCCCTGTCATTGCCGCTCAGGGTCAATGCAATTGCGTAGTTCAGGATATTGAGGGCCTGTTCAGGATCGAGCGGCTCATCGTTTGGTGCTGCATCAATACGGATGATCTTGCGCAATGACTGTGCCGCTCGCGGCCAGTCCTTGCTGCTCCAGTATGATTCTGCCCGTAGTTGCTCAGCCTGACGGGACTCATCTTCTTCCAGCAACAGTAGCGCGCCCATGCTCTCGCCAACCCCCATCATGGCACGGGAACGCAACTGTACACGTTGGACCGCCAGCGCCGGTGGCAAGTCCTCACCTTCTGATCCATCTAGTGCTTTGAGGGCACCAGCATAGTCCTTAGCCAACATCCGTACGATGGCAAGCTGTGCCCCCACACGAGCCTTATCAACCCCTTGTAGGCGGAATTTTATCTGCCCGTCCAATAACGCAGCGGCTTCAGTCAGCAAATCAACCTTAACCAAACGGTCTGACAGTTTGCGAATCATCTGATCACCCAGTTCGCCTACTGGTGTCAGTTCCTTGAACTCTTCATACAATGCAATAGCGGTAACTGGCGGCATCCGATCAGCACCGTCCTGAAGATACAAATAGGAGAATGTGTCTGACATGCGTTGGGTAACCTGTTCGGCTCCTTCGCGTTCACGGAAGTACGTCGCCGCCTGACGCAGAGTACTCAACCCCTGTCGGAAACCGCCTTGTGACAGGTATAGGTCACCCAGTCGTCTCAGCAGATCAAATTCGAATTGACCGCCGCGCCAGGCGAACCTGAGTTTCTCAAGCGAATTGATCGTCGTCATGATGTTGGCGCGTTCCATTTCCAGCAAAAGCTCGGCTCTCGCCACACTGGCAAAGATACGGCTAGGTCGGTCCACGCCGGCGATGGCCAATTCGAAATTGCCCACAGCCGCTTCAAAATCACCGGCGACTTCATCTTTTAAACCGGACAGATATAACCACTTAGAGCGTTCCTTCGGAAAAAGATCCTCGGCGCTCAGATTTTCTGAAAATTCCTGTGCACGATCAGCATCACCCACCCGGATGGTTGCTTCGATAACATGAAGAGCCAATGGAATACGCAAGGCCCGTGGATAAGCATCAGGGATGCGCGCGGTAGAACGAATGCCGCGCATCACATCAGCATCTTCGTTGCCCGCTGAAAATTCCACCATGGATCGCCAAAAATGGCCTTCGTCACTGTTATCCAATTGCGATCCTTTGAGATCGATCCGCGCGTCCGTAAACCGATGCATCAGAAAGTTTGCGATGCCTCGATAAAGCCGATAGTCGGCTTGTTTTTTTGCCGTTGGCACTTCATCAGCCAGAACACGGAGGACGCCCAACGCCTCAGCCGAATAACCGTGGGCCAGGAAGAACCGAACAAGATCGATCCGCTTTTCTGCTCGCTTGGTACGGCTTGGCGCCACAGCGATCGCACGCTCTATGGCCTGACGTTCTTCACTAAAAAACCTCATAGACACATCCCGCAATGGCTCGAAGTCAACAATGCGGGACATGGGGCGATCAGAATCAGATTGCGCGCGTGCCATGTCCAAATCTGTGGTTGGTGAAATATGTAGAACACGCGTGCTGGTAATGCCGATTCCTTGGCGGACAGGGCGGACGCGCAAACTATCAATACGCGGCTCAATCACGACGCCCTGGCTGGATGGGCGAATACGAAACTGCGGATACTCATACAGGTTTGTGACGCCGTATCCCAAGGGAAGAACAGGGACCACGATAAAATATTCACCCATTTCCGGATCAACCAACGGAACCGCCTTGCCCGGTTCGGGGACCGGCAGGAATACCCTTGCCCCAACCGGGGAATCCGGTTGCGACGCCGCCGCTACCGGTGACAAGGTTGTCAGACCTTGCTCAGTAAATTCCAAAATCCAGGCAAGGCCCTCACGTTTTGGAATCGGGTTAACGCCACGTTTGGTGATAGCGCGTAACACCGTTGCCGCCGGGTGCGGCAATTGCCTTAACGCAAGGAGTTGATCACCAGCGATTTCTTGCATAGCCGCCACATCGACGACCGAAGGCTTGTCAAATACAATCCACAACGCACCGCCGCGACGAAAGACAGCTGCCGCCACGGGTTCAGTCCAATTAAATTGCAACGTAAAACCGTTATCGCTACCGCTAGCACGGCTGGTACCGTTTGCGACGCCGACACTATCAACCAGTGCTGCATTCTGGCCGGTTGTGCCACTGATGGTAAGGTCGGTGGGCTGGGTATCTGAACTTTCGCCTGTCGCCACAGACTGTAACGCTACAGTGGCCTCAGGCTCTAGTGTGGTGGTCGTCGTCTGAGTTTCTGCTGTTTGTATAGCCTCCTGTGTCTCCTGTGCAACTGCTGGAGCCGACTCTGTGGTCTGTTCTGGTACGGGCGGCTCAGTCGCGGCGGCAATTAGTTCAGAGGCTATTGTTGAAGAGGCAACATCTGGCAGCACGCCCGGCGTACTGTCATCAGACGGGAACACGATATCAACAACAACTTTGGACCCAGCATAAAAATCCTTGATCTCAGCGCCTTCGGCTATGGCAAGACTGACCACAGTATTTTTTTCTGTTACCTGATGACGGGCTTGCCCCACGACGGCGGGCCGAACTTGCGCCAAACGACTCACATCCATACCCACCGGCTGGTCAAACGTGAAAGTCACCACATTGCCCTGTCGGTTCAACTTGTAGGGAACCTGGTTTTCCCAATCAAAAACGACCCGCAGCTTGTCTGCATGTAGTCCCGTTCTGACCCCCACTTGTGTCAGGGCGGACGTATCAACAGAGGACGCAGTAGAAACCGTCGACGTGATACTCGGCGCGGGGTCTGCTTGAGGATCAGTCGCCGTTGTAGCCTCTGCCACGGGTGCCTCACCCGTGAAGGGGCTGCCAATCAAGTCGATGACCACGGCGTTGCCAGCAGGAAAATGGATCAGCTCAAATGGCTTGGTCAGAGAAAGTGTCACTTGCTGCCCATTGGCATTTGCAGAAGTGGCCGTCACAAAGCCTGGTAAACCACTTGTGATGACAGAGAAGTCTGCTTCAACAGAACGATCAAATGACAGAATTAGCTGCTGGCCCGACAGATTGGCCTGATACCCCACAGGCGAGTTCCAAATAAAAGCCAAACGACTGCCTTGGGCGTTTGTCGCCACACGTACTTGGACAGGGTCAGCTTCTGCACGCGTTGATGTGATTCCAACCCCAAGTATCACTAAAATCATCAACGGCCAAAACAGGCGCATTACAGTTCCCCTCCAGTGGGGAAAATAACAATATCAACACGGCGTGCCATGGTGGCACGTTCATCTTCTGGCAGGTCCGGCAATTCATCATACCGGCTGTCAGAAAAGCCATATGCTGCGATATCCTGATTTACACCGGATTGACGCAACAAATTACTAACAGCGGTGGCTCTGGCAATTGATAACTCCCAATTGGACGTAAAGATAGCGCTATTGGGCGGGACCGGGTCAGAGTGGCCGTTTACACCGATTTGGTTGGCCACATTTCGTAAAACTCCACTCAATTTGAACACGGCATCCCAGGCATTTTCGGTCAAAACGGCACCCGATTCTTCAAACAAGGCATCACTGGGCAAAGCGACCACCAGCCTGTCATCCAGTCGAAGGACGCGGCTGCCACCTAGAACTTCGTCATTCGACAACAGCTCAGTCATCACGCCGGACAAATAATCTATATCTGTTGCATTCTCACGCAGGACCGTGGAGATATTGAATTCTGATGATTTAAGGACAGGTTCTTCTTCTATGATGGTCGGACTTAAAGAGCGCGAGAGCGTATCTGTGATCTCGTTCCAGTTGTCCAGATTCATATCTGACATCGAAAACAGCAGCACGAAAAATGTCAGCATCAATGAGATCAGATCCGAGAAAATAATCATCCAGGACTTGCTGATTGTACCCTCTGGGGTCTCAAATTCCTGAGGCGATGGAGAGCGCACGACGGTGCGACGACGACGGCGCGGGCTCATTCTACCTCTCCTTCAGGGTTCAACGAGGTAGGCGTGTCCGCATCAGGAACCGATTGGATCAGGTTACCTGCCGCACTAGGGAGAAGGTCGGGCTGTGCGACTTCCGAATCGTCATAGATGAGTTCTTCACCGATGGGCAGATCGAACTGGAGACGAGCAGCGGATTCCTCGCGCACATAAAAATAGAGGGAAACATCAGTTGGCTTGCCGGGGATAATACCCACAGAGACCGCATGCGGTGGCGCGCCACGCTCAATAACCTTTCGGGCAAACGCGCCAGCCCGTGCCAACTCTAGAGTCTGGATCACCGGTAGATTATTATCGTCCGACAAGGGGCTACCAATCAAAAAAGCCATTTCAAACCGAAACCCGGGTGGGTTGGCGCTTAGCGAACCCATGGTACGATCGAGCAGATTTGTACGAATGCTCCTGACTTCAGCCTTGCCGTCTTCGAACAATTCATGGGCTTGGAAATCAACGCGCATTACCCGGCCGGGCTGCACCACTTCAATACGATCAATGGCAATGGATGTGGAAAAAACACCTGTTATGTGTTGCTGGAAGGCATCAGGTGACAAGACCTCGCCCTGGTTTGATGAGAAATCTGTAGGATCGGTGACGGGGCCGACGAGGTCTGCAAATGTCGAGGTCAGGCTATCCATGACCTCTTTCGATTTGGTTTCTTCAATGGTTGAGATGCTCACCAGAATGATGAAGAAGGCGAGCACAAGGAGGAATAGACCCAAAAACAGGGTTACAGTACTCGTGCCACCCGCGCGGGTGGCGTGAACGGAGTCAAAATCGTCCATTTATGGTTGGCTTCCTGAATTCCTCAGTCAAAACTGGCCAATAATGCGTCGATATCCTCCTGGCTTTGGGCCTTGTTTTCCAGTTGTGGCCCACTAAGCAGTTCTTCGTCTGTAGGTGCTTTATCCTCTACGCTTTCGGTCTCTGGTAAGGCAGACTTATAACGATCAATCTCAGTACCAAACGCCTCTACCAGCCTGTTGACCTTATCATCAATATCCTTCAGTGCGTTGACAACTTTTGTTATGCGCTGGCCTGTGATGTCCTGGAACCCGCACGCTTCAAAAATATTCGTCGTGGACTCCATTAGTTTGTCGGCAACCTCAGGCGAAACTTCATCGACAACGCCTTCGATAATTTCGGCATAGTCCATGATACGGTTGGTGGCTTCTGCAGTTGCATTAACAATGGCATCCAGTTCATCCGTAGCCGTGGGGATGTAATCATCCGTCACCTCATCGGGGCGTAACGCGGCAATATCAAGTTTGGCGGAATCAATAAATGCCGCCAAAGATTCCAATTCCAGATAAAGTTGAATATCCGTTGCCGTCAGTTCGCCCTGCATGGAGCCCATGATGGATTCCACAACTTCCTTGATATCATCTACAGCAACAGTGCCACCGTTGCTTTGGCGAATATCGTCAAGGCGCTCATCAAGTTCATGATTTATAGCGATATCAGTGGTCAAGTCTCGACCTCGGCTAAGCTGGATGTCGGCCCCTAAAACTCACCTAAAACACTGGTCAGTTTGGTTTTCAGGGTTTCAGCATTGAATGGTTTAACAATGTAGTTGGAGACACCGGCTTCCTTAGCCGCAATGACGTTTTCAGTCTTGCTTTCCGCCGTAATCATAACGAATGGAATGTGTTTCAGGTTATCGTCAGCTCGCACCAGGCGCAGCAACTCAATACCGGTCATGGGTTCCATGTTCCAGTCAGAAATAACGAGGCCAATGTTATTACTTTTGAGCACGTCTAACGCCATTGTGCCGTCAGTTGCATCATGGATATTAACGAAATTCAATTGGCGAAGTAGATTTCGCAGAATTTGCAACATTGTCTTGTAATCGTCCACAATCAGGACGTTCATGCTCATGTCGACGGCCATAGTTCACTCCATTCCTTGGAAACGTGCTCGAATCATAATCATATATTTGTGCATGTCACTCAAATTACAACATAAAACTTCGCTATTGCAGGTCAGAAACAAAAAAAATGGATGGCGCCTTATTGTCCGAGGGCCGCCCCCGCCTCGGGAATGTTTCTGAGACGTGACAACTCAACTGTCACATCGCGCGCTTTTAAAGGATTCATACTGGCCATAACAACGGCTAGTTTGCGTTCCTTCATGCGTTCCGCGACCAGCAAAAGTGTATCCATTTCAAGCTCTTCGAAAATTCGAGCCGCATCCTTGGGCTTCATGTTCTCGTAAATCTTCACAAGGCTACTGACTTTTCCTAACTGCTGCTCATCATACGTTTTGATAAGACCCTCAATTGTGGCCTTGAACGCTCGCATCTGTTTGATTTTATTATCGATTCGATCTTCCGCAGCCTGAAGCATGCCCGTCCGCTGATCCAACTCCAGACTTTGCCGATCCAACTCGTCCCGACGCGCCGACAGCAATTGCAGCAGTTCAATTTCTTCCTGCGTCAATAACGTGGGGTCCTGATTGACCAATCGCTCGGCTTCAGCATCAATTTGGTTTTCGTCCAGGCTAAACGGATCAAAATCGTCACCTGCCAACTCGCCATCTTCGTTGAGTACGGTATCACCGCCCCCCCCAAGTGCCTGTGGGTCCTCGGGATTCTCGGTTTGTGCCGCAGCACCAGCCACAGTGACGGTATCATTTGTTAAACCTTCGATACCGTCCCATACATCGGAGACCTTTACCGTCAACATTAAGACAAGGGCAAAGATCGTAATTGGTAAAAATCGAATTTTGAAAAATGATTTAAACATTTAATCTGACCATCAATTTGTCGAGCGAATGGCTTTCAAGAGCTCTCGTTCCGCTTCAGAGCGAAGAGAGTTCTCACCATTTTCAGAGGGTTGCGGAGACGCCGTCAGGGGGGCACGTTTCGCGGTGGCGATTGGTGAAGCCGGTACGGTCTGGCCAGATGACGGAGCCACCGCCTCGGCCGTGTCAGGTGCCGGTGGAGCATCGGGTCGAGAAAGACGAATCATATCTTCCAGACGGTCCGCTGTTTTTTCACCGCGCTCCAGTAAAAATGCAAGATCGTCATGCAGGGCCTGGGCTGAGTCCAGTTTACGCTGCATGTTCTCGGCACTGGTTCTTAGCCCGCCCAAACTCTCGTCCGCCCGCCTAGTTGATTCTGTAAATGTCGCAGCAAGCTTTTCCAACTGGGCCTTGTCACGCCGCAGCATGCCCAAGCGACCATTCAGGCGCACGATATACGGTATCATGACCACCAAAAGACCCAGAACAATTACATCAACAATCAATGAATAAGGCACAATCTTCTACTTTTCACTCTGTCTGCTCGGTACCCGTTTTGTCCAAAACCTGAACCGCAATACTATTGCCTTGTCGGCCCATTCGACCTGTATACATGGGCACGTCACCGCATTTCATCAAGACGTCAGATGTGGGCGTGGCACCCAACATCAACCGTGAGCCGATACCCATGTTGAAGATATCGCCCAATTTCATAATCTGCTCATCCGCCACGGCCTCCAAATCGATTTCGGTCATCCAGAGTTCTTCAGCCAGGTGAGTTTCCCAGATGGAGTCCCGACCAAATTTCTCACCCATAAACATTTGCAGTAACAGCTCACGAACCGGTTCCAGTGTTGCATAGGGCAGTAACAGCTCCAACCGGCCGCCACGATCTTCCATATCAATACGAAGGCGCGCCACGATGGCCGCGTTGGATGGCCTGGAAATGGTAGCAAATCTAGGGTTGGTCTCCAGGCGGTCAAATCGCATGGTCACGGGGCTTAATGGCTCGAACGCGGCCGATAGGTCCTGCAACATCACCTGAACCATTCGCTCGACCAATGAGCGTTCAATTGTTGTATAGGGGCGACCCTCAATACGCATGGCCGCCGTTCCGCGTCGTCCCCCCAACAGCACATCCACAATGGAATAAATCAGAGATGAATCCACGGTTATCAACCCAAAGTTATCCCATTCTTCGGCCTTGAACACGCTCAGCATGGCAGGTAACGGGATCGAATTCAGATAGTCGCCAAATCGGATAGAGGCGATGTTATCAAGCGAGACCTCCACGTTATCAGAGGTAAAATTACGTAGAGACGTGGACATCAATCGCACGAGGCGGTCAAACACCACCTCCAACATCGGCAACCGTTCGTAAGAGACCAGTGCGCTAGACAAGATAGCCTGGATGCCTGAGCGGTCAGAGCCATCGTCGGCGTCATCATCAAAGCCAAGCAGGCTGTCGATTTCATCCTGGTTGAGGACTCTGGTCGTTTCACCGGGTGTCTCACCGGCCTCCTCATCGCCGGACGTCATGGCGTCCCACTCGGCGGCAAGGTCATCACCTTCGCCACCATCGCCTTCATCGTCGCCGCCCATAGCGGCTTCCCATTCAGCGGCCATGGCCTCTTGGTCTAGATCTTCTTCTTCTTCAGCAGGTGCCATTACCAATTCCTGTGCTTTGGTTCCGTTGGTTACTGAATCAACATCTCACGGAACAAAACATCTTTAATCCTGATAGGGCTGGCCGCCGCACTCACGCGGGTCAATAATTCCTCGCGCAATCGGTACATACCCGCAGCCCCTTTCAAATCCTCTAATCGGAGTTCGCGCAAATAAACCTGAAAATTATCGACAATTCTGGGCATGACCTGTTCCACTCGTGGAATATCCATTTCTGATTCCATTTCCAGACTAATCCTGATCTTCAAGAATGAGCTCTTTCTATCTGTTGAATTCAGGTTAACCAACAGCTCCGGCATCTCGTAATAAACGCCATTGATTTCGCCTTGCTCACCATCCATTTCCTCAGTGGTCTCTGGAGATCCAAGCACCATTTCCAAAACCGGATCCAGTAACCCGGTAAAATAAGCCCCTGCCAAACCACCGATCACCAGCAACAACGAAACAGCGATAATGATCAGAAGTTTCTTTTTACTGCCATCACTCTCGCCGTCGCCGTCTTCACCGCCGCCTTCTTCGGTTTCTTCTTCGGGTTCATCTTCGTCCGCCATAAACTAAATCCGATCATCAGCGGAGGCGAAGCCATCCGTCACTAAACAAACAGAGTAGATGTTGATGGTTAACAAGTTATTGACAAAGGGCAAAGCCATCACGTCCTTGAAGGTTAATCATTAACATGCGCCGTTATTAACAGACTTGGGATTTTCCTTATGACACAAGGAAACCTAGCCTGCTACGAATCCCAGAATACCAAATCCATGGGAGTTACGACAACCAAATGGATCATATGTCTTCATCTAACCGAGACGGCCCAGCCATATGGAGACTACCGGTCTTTCGTTGATCATGGCTACAGTGCGGCAGAACTTGCCGGGCAAACACAATCCGGCTCTGCAATTTTCGCCACATCATTCAATTTATCATTCCCAACCTATTGATATTGCTGACTTAAAAAACTGGCACGCATCCTGCTTATGTAGTGGCGGGTATGTAACGTCTGTGACGTAAAAAGGTATGGAACAATGGAAAACACACTATTCGTAGCACTTTCGCGGCAAATGGGTCTCAAACGACAAATGGCCGTTGTCGCCAATAATATTGCCAATATGAACACCACTGGCTTTAAAGGCGAGAAGATGATGTTCGTTGAACATGTGGTTCGTTCTCAAAATAGCGATAATGCGCTGGGTGAAAAGCTGTCCTACGTTCGCGATATTGCGACGGTCCGCGACACCACGGCGGGTCATATGTCTCAAACCGGTAATCCCCTTGATGTGGCCATCCAGGGCGACGGATACTTCGCTATCGAAACCCGCGGCGGCGAGCAGTTCACGCGAAATGGCCGCTTTCAGCTAGACGCAACCGGACAACTGGTAACCAATTCGGGCGATCCGGTCATGTCTGCATCCGGGCAACCGTTCTTCTTTGGTCCCACAGACACGCAAATCACGATTTCCGGCGACGGCACCATTTCAACAGAAAACGGCGCACTGGGACGATTGAAGGTCGTTAAGTTCCCCGATGAACTTGCCCTTCAGCAATCAGGCGGTCTGCTTTTCAATGCAGATCCTCAGAATGAGCCAGAAGAAATTGAAAGCCCTCAAGTACTACAGGGTGCGTTGGAAAGCTCCAACGTGCAGCCCATCATTGAATTGACACGCATGATCGAAACACAACGCAGTTATGACAGCGTGAAAAAGCTCATTGAAAAAGAAGACGAACGCACAAAAACCATGATTCGAGAAATTCTGCGGGTTTGATCTCGCTAAACGCACTCGAACAAAACGCTGACTAGACACAACAACGTACCGAAAGGACGGGAAAATGAAATCGTTAAGTATCGCCGCTACAGGCATGTTGGCCCAACAACGAAATGTTGAGGTCGTATCAAATAACCTGGCAAACATGAACACCACATCGTACATGCGTCGCCGGACCGAATTCCACGATCTCTTGTATCAAAACCTGCGACGCGTGGGTTCCACATCTTCCGATGCCGGTACCGTTGTGCCATCTGGTGTACAGATTGGTCTCGGCGTCAAACTGGCTGCGGTTTATCGCATCCATGCCCAAGGCAATCTGACGGCCACGGACAACACCTTCGATCTCGCCATCCAGGGCAATGGCTTCTTCGAGATCACAAAACCCGATGGCACCACAGCCTACACGCGCGATGGCACATTCCAGATGAACGGAAGCGGTGAACTCGTCACTCATGATGGTTTCACGGTTGCAGGGGGTATCTCTGTGCCGGAAGACGCCATTGATGTCACCGTCAATTCAAGCGGTGAAGTCCTGGCCAAGATTCAAGGCCAGGTAGCGTTGTCAAACGTGGGGCAAATTCAGCTTGCCACGTTCCCTAACCCAGCTGGTTTACAGGCCGAAGGCGGCAACATGTTTACTGAAACCGCCGCTTCCGGTGCCGCAACCACAAGCACAGCAGGTTCGGCCGGGGTTGGTAGTATCCTTCAAGGCTTCCTTGAAACATCCAACGTGAATGCTGTTGAAGAGATTTCCAACCTGATTTCAGCCCAACGTGCTTATGAAATGAATTCGAAGGTCATTCAGACCTCCGATGAAATGATGGGCACACTGACACAGATGCGATAGGTGGACGTCGTCATGAAATCCATATTCTTCATCTTTTGCCTGCTCGCAGGTATCACACTCGCTCCGTTCGCCCTGGCCCACGCGGCCGATGTCGTGACGGGGGGCGAGACCGGGGGCGAGACCGCGGACCATATACCACAGTTTGGTTCCACGCAGGTAACAGGCCCTGTTACATTGCGCGAAGCCATCTATGTGGACCGCGATATTATCCAACTGGGCGATATATTCCTCAATACTGGTTCGTTGGCTGACAAAGCTGTGGTTTACGCCCCTGCTCCCGGCGATACGACGACGTATGGTGCCAAGTGGCTGGCGCGGGTTGCTCGCTACTATGGGCTGGAGTGGCGCCCGGATACGCCCCGCTCGGAATTCCAGGTCGTTCGTGAAAGCCAGGTCATCACCCATGAGGAAATCATGGATGCTATTTCTTTTGCATTGCTGGATTATGGCCTGTCCTCTGACATGAAGGCTGAGTTGATATCTCGCGATGTTCGTATCTACCTACCCGTTAATGCCATAGCAGAAATCGCCGTGGAGAGTCTTCGGGTAGACGAACGAGCGAACCGGTTCAGCGTTATTATTGCGGCTCCTGCTGGTGATTTGTCCGCAAAGCGGGTCCAGTTATCGGGGCGCATCTATCAAACCATGGAAGTGCCTTTTACCACCAGAGCCATCCAGTCTGGTGAAGTCATTAGTGAGCGCGATATCGAATGGCGCCGCGTTCGCGTCTCTCGCATCTCGAACGATACCATGACTTCGGCGCGGGATATTTTTGGCAAAACACCGCGACGTAACCTGAAAATTGGTGACATGATCCGCGCCAGCCAGATCGAAGCGCCGGTTCTTGTGCCGCGCAAAAGTCTGGTCACCGTTCTGCTGGAACACCCCTTCATGACCCTGACCGTTCAGGGCAGAGCGCTGGAGAGTGGATCCTTAGGCGATGTAATCCGGATCAAGAACAACCATAGTAATGTAATTGTTGATGCTGTCGTCACAGGCTCCGGGTACGCCGTAGTTCATATTTCATCCCAGATGGCCATGAACTGACCACCACGCCCATAACGAAAACCAAATAACGAAGAACCGATGGGAAACCTGACCAATGACCAAGTTAACCTTATTCAGATCACCGGCTGCCAAAGCCATTGTCCTTTCGCTGGGCATGACACAGATCGCCGCCTGCAACACCATGTCTCGCCTATCCGAGGTTGGTGATGGCCCCGAACTGACCACCATCGAGAACCCCATTGCAGCAGAAAGTTATCAGCCGGTTTCCATGCCCATGCCCGCCCCTCAGGCCGTTGCTGATAATCCGAACTCTCTGTGGCGCTCGGGCGCAAAGGCATTCTTCAAAGATCATCGCGCCAAGGAAGTGGGCGATATCCTGACGGTGAAGCTGGAACTGGATGATAGCGCCACATTGTCAAATGTAACCGAGCGTGACCGGTCTGATTCAGAAGATGTGGAAATCACTGACCTTCTTGGATACGAAGATCATTTGAGTGCAATTCTTCCCAGTAGTATTGATGCGCCCGGCACCATTGCCGATTTTGGCAACACGCATTCCACATCCGGTGACGGTGCTATAACCCGAAGCGAGGCTGTCGATCTGGAACTGGCCGCGGTGGTCACACAAATCCTGCCCAACGGCAATCTAGTTCTCATGGGTCGTCAGGAAGTCATCGTCAATTCTGAGCTTCGTGAACTGATGGTTACCGGCGTCATTCGCACCAGTGATATCGACACAGACAACACGATTGAACATACCAAAATCGCCGAAATGCGCGTCGCCTACGGTGGGCGCGGATCGCTAAGTCAGCTGCAACAACCGCGCTGGGGTATGCAGGTCTGGGATATCCTGTTCCCGTTCTAAGTTTTAACCATTCCCGTTCTGGGTTCTGGTCAGCAGAATCTGGTACACCAACTAGGCCGGCGCAGAAAGCGTCGGCCTCTTTTTTTGTCTGCATGCGAATCAGGGGCAGTAGAAACAAAAGCGGCGCCAGATCATGGCGCCGCTTTCAAATCCGATGTGTTTATATACCCGATCAATCGTCTCGGTGGGTGCGCTCCATCCGTTCGTGGCGTTCCTGGGCTTCGATGCTCAGGGTCGCAATGGGACGCGCTTCGAGACGTGAAATCCCGATGGGCTCCTGGGTTTCTTCGCAATACCCATATGACCCTTCGTCGATCCGATGAAGGGCTTCGTCAATTTTTGAAATCAGCTTACGGGCGCGATCACGGGTCCGCAGTTCCAAAGACCGTTCAGTTTCGATGGAGGCACGATCTGCAATATCAGCTTCAAGAATGCCGCCTTCCTGAAGGCTTTGGAGGGTGTCATTTGACTCACCCACCAATTCCGTGCGCCAACGCAACAGCTTCTGGCGAAAGTACTCCTGCATAAAGGAGCTCATAAATTCCTTGTCGTCTACCGGTGAGTAGTCTGGCGATAGTGTAACAGTCATTTCAATTCTTCTCCCACGTGCATCGCCGGGTTCTTGGTCGATGGCGCGGCAATATATGGACGACAGCCCACAGTCGCAAGGCTGTTTTTACAAATTATGACAAAAAAGTGAAAGGTAAATACGCTAAACATCTAAAACAAAAGGCTTTAGTATAACCGTATGTCAGATATCCCGCGTCAGTTTAGCGATCTCGACTTCTGAACGAAGCTCAATCTCATCAATTATCTGGGTCAAGGTTGGATCATCTGATTCAAGCCGTTGCTGGCGCATTCTTTGGGCCAGCTCTGCCAACCTGTCTTTCGAGATCGTGCCCAGCAAGAGGCCAAGGCGGATTTCCTCTAACCGATCCAGCAGATCATCGCCATAATCGATGACCAACCCGCGGGATCGACCATCCGTTGCATCACCAACTTCCTGAACGGACAGAATACCGCCGACAGGGGCAACGCCAACCACACCGCTGGCACCCTCAGCACCACCGGTGTCAGCCGCTTCACGCAAGGTTTCAGAAAAAGCAGAACCGCTTTCTGATGTCTTGCGGTTTTTTCGAGTTGCCGTCGGGCCACGCCCAGCGCCAACGTTGCCTACTTTCATATCGGCCATGACTGTCCAATCTTGCCGCGAATCGAGATCGCGCGACTCCTGTAATCAAGTGTGCCCAAGCCAGGCAACAAACACCAGTGGTTTCGAGCATTTCATCCGCCCCGCGTCAGGTCAGAATATTTCCGCTATTTTTTTACGGTTATTTGTTAAGAATCGTTTGCAATTAAATTATGCGCATCCTATATTTGTTTTTAGTTGTTGCGAATAATTCGCAATTGCAATTAGACTAATTAAAAACTACTTTCCAGGATCTCTGAAATGCTGAAGAAAATTCTGATCGGTGCACTCGCCATCATTGGGCTCACAACCGCATTCATTTGGTCCCCCAAAGCCAATGACAACGTTGTTAATTTGTATTCCTACCGCCAACCCTTTCTGATCAACCCGTTGCTGGAAGCATTTACCGGTGAAACTGGTATTGACGTAAATGTTGTGTACGTGAAGAAAGGTATGCTGGAACGCCTGAAAGCAGAAGGCGACAACAGCCCCGCTGACATGGTTCTGACCGCCGATGTCGGCAGGCTCAATGATATGCTGGAAGCCGACATTCTACAGCCGGTATCCTCTTCTGAAATCGATGCCAACATCCCGGCGCAGTACCGTCATCCAGATGGCATGTGGTTTGGCCTGACGGTCCGTGGTCGCATTATTTTTGCTTCAAAAGAGCGTACTGATACAGGTGAAGTCCTGTCATACGCGGACCTCGCCAAGCCTTCGCTTAGAGGTCGCATCTGCACACGGTCAGGCAAGCACATCTATAATGTTTCATTGATTGCATCTGTCATCGCCCACAACGGCGAAGACAATGCGCAAACTTGGTTGTCCGGTGTGCGCGATAACCTGGCTCGCAAACCGCAGGGTAACGACCGGGCCCAGGCAAAAGCCATCTTCGAAGGCGAGTGTGACTATGCTATCGCCAACACCTATTACATGGGCAAGATGGAAACCAATGAGAAAAAACCTGAGCAAAAGCAATGGGCCGACGCCGTACGGGTTATTTTCCCGGATCAGACTAGCAACGGGACACACGTAAATGTTAGTGGTGCCGCCGTCACGAAAAGCGCCAAGAATGCGGATAATGCAGCCAGGCTTATCGCTTTTCTGAGCGGAGACCGGGCGCAAAAAATCTATGCTGAGCAGAACTTTGAATACCCGGTTAAATCAGGCATCGCCCTTCACCCGGTAGTGGCCAGTTGGGGTACATTCAAAGCCGATTCGATTGATTTGGCCGAGGTCGCAAAATATCGCGCGACAGCGTCACGACTGGTGGATATAACGGCTTATGATTTAGGCCCGCAAAACGGCTCATAGAACCTGATGCATCCGTAGCAATTAGCCACTCACTGGGGAGCAGGCTACCGTGACACAAACATCTGCATCACCTACTGGTGCCGCAATAAGTACGACAAAGAACCGCTTACGCCTCGATGGCTGGACCATCGGGGCGTTTGTCACGGCTGGGTTGATTGCATTACCCATCCTGGCTGTACTGGTCATGGCGCTGGTTCCCAGCGATGATATTTGGGCGCATTTGGCCTCCACCGTTTTACCGCATTACATATGGACCACATTGGTTCTCATGTTCGGTGTTGGGGCGGGAACCCTTGTTGTGGGCACGGGAACCGCGTGGCTGGTTACCATGTGCGCCTTTCCAGGCAGGCGCATATTTGAGTGGGCATTGGTTCTGCCGCTCGCCGTGCCCGCCTACGTTATTGCTTACGTTTATACGGACGTTCTTGAGTTCGCCGGACCGGTTCAAGGCCTGTTGCGAGACATGTTTGGTTGGCACAACAGGCAAGATTACTGGTTTCCGGAAATTCGATCCCTGGGCGGTGCCATTACCATGATGACCCTGGTGCTGTATCCCTATGTATACCTTCTGGCTCGGGCGGCATTTCTGGAGCAATCGGTGTGTGTACTGGACGTAAGCCGCACCTTGGGCAAGACCCCGTGGCAATGCTTCAGATTAGTTGCCCTGCCTCTGGCGCGACCGGCTGTCGTGGCTGGCGTATCGCTGGTCATGATGGAAACGCTGAACGATTTCGGGACCGTGAATTACTTTGCCGTAGCGACGTTTACAGCCGGCATTTATGATGTGTGGCTAAACATGAATTCCATCAGCGGTGCGGCTCAACTGGCCAGCGTTATGCTGATGTTTGTGATTGCCCTTATCGCCCTGGAACGGACAGCCCGCAAAAACAAACGATACCATCATACCGGCACCAAATATTCGACCCTGCCCACGCTTAGACTAAGCGGCCCAAAACAGGTTTTGGCCAGCGTGCTCTGTACGGCACCGATCCTGCTGGGCTTTGTCGTTCCGGCCTGGGTTTTGGGGCGTTACTCGTTGCAGTTCTACGATATTACGCTGCAAAGTAATTTCATCGACTACGTTTTGAACAGCATCGGATTGGCAACGTTCAGCGCCATTTTGGCAGTGATATTGGGCCTGTTTCTGGCTTATGCCATTCGGCTTCAAGGCTCGGCCAGTCTGCGCATGGTGGCCCGATTTGCCAGCATTGGCTATGCGGTACCAGGGGCGGTTCTGGCCATTGGTGTCATTCTGCCGCTAACCCGGTTTGAAAATTCCGTTGACGCCTTGAGCCGCGATTGGCTCGGCATCCCGCTCGGACTTTTCATCAGCGGCACCGTAGGTGCCTTGGTCATCGGATACATCGTTCGCTTCCTGGCATTGTCATACGGTGCAGTCGAGGCCAGTCTGGCCAAGGTAACACCAAGCATGGACGGCGCTTCACGTACACTGGGTCACGGCCCCGGACGTACTTTGTTCAAAGTGCACCTGCCCATGATGCGGACCAGTATTCTAACCGCCGCAATACTGGTGTTTGTGGATGTCATGAAAGAGTTGCCCATGACCATGATGTTGCGACCTTTCAATTTCGAGACGCTGGCAACCTATGTGCACCAATACGCCTCTGATGAACTGCTTGAAGAATGTGCCCTCGGCGCGCTATCCATCGTTATCGCTGGCATATTGCCGGTCATCATCCTCAGCCGAGCCATCGCCCGCTCCCGCCCCGGTCAAAAATAGGCAACAGAAAGAAGAACCATGAGCGGCCTTTCCATGAAAAACATATCCCACGCGTTCAGCAACCGATCGGTGTTGAACGATGTGTCGATTGATGTGGAATCGGGCAAGGTCGCATGTTTGTTGGGCCCATCGGGGTGTGGCAAAACCACCTTGCTGCGTATTGCCGCCGGGCTTGAGCCTCTGCAAGCCGGTGAAGTCACCGTCGGCGACCGACTGCTTGCCCAGGCCGGCAAACTGGATACACCACCTGAGGACCGCAATATTGGCCTCATGTTTCAGGACTATGCCCTGTTTCCCCATCTGGACGTGGAATCCAATATTGCCTTCGGCGTGGACCCGGGCATGTCAGAACGGCGGCAATGGATTTCGGGTGCGCTGGATCGTATGAGCTTATCCGGTTACGCAACGCGTTATCCGCACGAGCTTTCTGGTGGTCAGCAACAACGTGTTGCCCTGTTGCGCGCATTGGCACCGGACCCCAGCATCTTGTTGCTGGATGAACCTTTTTCCGGTCTGGACGTAACGCTGCGTGCACAGGTCCGCGAACAAACGCTGGAACTGTTACGCGAAACCGGACGTACCGCGTTGATGGTTACCCACGACCCGGAAGAAGCTATGTTCATGTCCGATACCTTGCTGGTCATGAATGAAGGGCGCCTGGTGCAAAGCGGGCACCCCGTCGATGTGTACCGCCACCCCGTCAATACGTTCGTGGCAAATCTGTTTGGTGATACAAATGCCCTGCGCGGGCAGTGTGTCGAAGCCGGTAGAGTGGAGACACCGTTCGGCACATTTGCCGCCAAGGGCGTTACGGCAGGAACAACGGTAGATGTCATCATTCGCGCAGAAGGATTCCGCGCGCTGACAGATGGCGATACGGCATCAAACACAGCCACGGTCCAGGTGACCACGGCATATCCTATTGGACGATCTTCCCATCTGCGGCTGGTGCTGGAGAAAGGCCATGGCGCCCCACTGCATGCCCGCTTCCCCGGCGTGTTCATCCCGGCACCAGGCTCTGAGCTGCAAATCGCCGTTGATCCCGATCAGGTGTTCATCTTTCCGACCAATGCCTGACTTAGCATTAACTGACCCGGCAATTTTTTCTCCCCAGAAAGGCAATCTTTCCTGTTGTTCTGATTAAAATTCACACGCCTTAAAATTAAATCATATAAAACAATAACTTAAGTTCCTATATTTCTGGCATCCATCTTGCAATTCAAGTAGTGGCGCAATGTGCGTCGCGTATGAATTTACGGCGTAACAAACAGAGTTACTGCCGAAGTTGGAGCCATTGTTATGACCCTTAGTGCATTTACGATCAGCACCCTTGGTATGCGGGCACAGGCGACTGGCCTGAATGTGATCGGCACCAACGTTTCCAACCTTCAGACCGGCGGCTATAAACGGGCCGATGCCCATTTTCAGACCATGGTTAGTGAAACCATGTTTGAGCAGTCTGACACCGGCGGCGTGCGACCGAAGATACTACAACGAAATTCCGTGCAGGGTACCCTGCTACCCACGGGTAGCGCCATGGATCTCGCCATCATTGGCGACGGATTCTACGTAACCCGTGCCACATTTGATTCCAGTGGCGAGTTGCTCTACACCCGTGACGGGGCGTTTGAGAAAAGCGTTCTGAACCCCATTACAACCACAGACCCCAACACCGGCGACATCATCAACACAAAAGATGCGTGGTTGGTTGATAAGAACGGCAATTATGTACTGGGATTTGCTGTCAATGCGGATGGCACCTTCCCGACGAGTGGTACGCCTGCACCCATGCGCGTTGACCAAAATGCCTTTATTGATCTGGGAACCGCTTCAACAAGTGCTGAGCTTGGGCTCAATCTGGACTCAAATGCCGATGTGGTAAATTACCCGCACGTGACGGCTGTATCGAATTATGACAATGCCGGTCTTCGCCCCGATGGCATGGAGGTTCTCACCATCGACTTTGTTGATTCCAATGGCGATCGACAGGAAGCACGACTGAATTTCACAAAAACAGCCAGTAATATCTGGGATATGTCGGCCACATACGAAGGCAGCGGCACAGCCCAGATCAATACCATAACAGTGGATGGTGTTGTTGATATAGGTGACACTTACGATGTAACGGTCAATGGGCAAACCGCGTCCTACACGGTGGCCACCGGCGACACGCAAGCCGACATCGTTTCCGGCTTGATTGCGGCCCTGAACGCTGACCCGTTGGTCGCCGCCGATGTAACCGCCTCCACGGGAACAGATGCGGGAACGCTGTTTCTCACATCGACCGCTGTGAACACGGTCTTTACATCAACGGCCAGTTCCACAAATGGACCAAACATTGCCCAGGTTTCATCCGTGGCCCTGACTGGCGCGTTGGAAGTTGGTGACGTATACAACCTGAACATTGGTGGTACGTCGTTCAGCCGAACCGTGGTCGGCTCAGATACAACTCTCAATGATGTGGCAGCAAGTATGATTGCCACCATCAATGCAACCCCGGCACTGAATGCGCAAGTTACCGCGTCTGCGGGCGGTGCAGGGGAAATTGTCTTAACAGCGGTCACCGCCGGCTCGATTGTGACTGTTTCACCATCTGTAACCGATCGCGGTCAAACAGATGTGTTGACCCTGACGGGCACATTGGAGGCCGGTGATATCTATACAGCAACAGTGGATGGCACACCCGTTTCCTACACGGTGGCCGGTGGCGATACACTTGCAATCGTCCGTGATGGCTTGGCCGCCGCCATTAATGCCAATGGCACCACCAATCTGGTGGTCAATGCCGAGGCGGGGGCCACACCGGGGGAATTGGTTCTGTACACCACAACGCCCGGCAACACGTTCACGGCAACCGGGAGCACCACAAATGGTGGTCTGAATCCCGATAATGCAATTACCGCGATCACGGCGCCTAACGGTCTGGCCAGTGCGATGGCGTCAACAACAACCACCGCAGCGCTCACCACGACAGCGGACAACACAGCCACGTCCACCATCCGTGTGGCAGCGCAGGCCACCCTTCAGTCGACACCAGTGACCACACTGACATTTTCCGGGGATGGTGAAGTTGTTCAGGAATCCTTGATCACACCCGGCACCTTTACGGAACCCGATCCCGTTACGTTGAACTTCAGCTTCCCGGCCACCTCGACCGATCCGGTGGGGACGGCAACGTTTGATCTGGACGTCACGGGCCTCAGCCAGTTTGCAACGGGGTTCCTGTTCCAGCGATACTCGGAAGATGGTTTTGAAGCAGCCTCAATGAACGATATCGGCTTCGATGAGATCGGGCGTGTTATCGGGCACTTCGATAACGGGCGTTCCAAAGAGCTTTACCAAATTCCACTGGCAAAGTTCGCCAATCCAGATGCTCTGGAAACGCACAACGGGATGACATTTACGGAAACGACAGAGTCCGGCACAGCGACCATTGAGCCTGTAAACATCAGTGAAATCGCCAATTTTGCAACGTATACGCGGGAAATTTCTAACGTTTCAGTGGTGGACGAGTTCACCGCTATGATTCAAACCCAGCAAGCATACAATTCATCCGCAACGGCGTTTAAGACCGCCGACGAAATGTATCAACTTGTTGCTCAATTGAAACGCTAACGCGCGCATGGGCTGATCTGGATCATCTCCAGGTCCCGAAAATATAACCCACCCGGCAACATTTTCCGCCCACCCAGCAGCGATTACCACGCCACCAGCAAATACACGCTGAACTATTAAATTATTCGTTTAATAACAACGCCTTATCATATCCAAAAGTTGGCATGATATTCGCATATTAATGACCAGAAAACGACGTATTAGAAATAAAAAAACAAGATCTACGGGAAAACGAACAATGAAAATGCTGAATAACTTGGCAAAATCATTCAACAACGGCCACCATGTACGCAATTGGGGGCGCAGCATTGCCGGCACAGCAATCATGACCCTGGCCGTGCTTGGCATCATGATGCAAACCGCATCTGGTGCTTCACGCATCAAAGATATTGTCGAAATCCAGGGCGTTCGCGAGAACTTGCTGATCGGTTACGGTCTTGTTGTGGGGCTAAACGGAACCGGTGATTCAATTTCAGACGGTCACTTCACCAAGGAAAGTCTGCAATCCATGCTGAACCGCATGGGCATCAAGACCACGGATTCCGCCGTCGATTCAGATAACGTCGCTGCCGTAATGGTAACCGCCGTACTACCACCTTTTTCCCGCCAGGGTAGCCGCATTGACGTTACCGTCAGCGCCCTTGGCGATTCAGACAGCCTGCTTGGCGGCACCTTGCTGGTTACACCACTGCTTGGCGCTGACGGTGAAGTTTACGCCGTTTCACAAGGTCAACTGGCCGTTGGTGGCTTTACCGCCGCAGGCGCCGCAGAAACAATAACCAAAGGCGTGCCCACCAGTGCACGCATTGCAAACGGTGCGATCATCGAACGTGAACTGATCTTTGATATGTCCGGCTTGGAAACAGTCACGCTGAACTTGCGTAACCCAGATTTTACGACTGCACGTCGCATCTCTCAGGCGATCAACGCTTTCATGGGTGCCTCCGTTTCTGACGCGGTCGATTTAAGCACTATTATCATGCAGGTCCCCGAAGGGTATAGCGGCGGTGCCGTTGGATTAATTACAGACATCGAGCAGCTTCGTATCGAGCCTGATCATCTGGCCAAGGTCGTCATTGACGAACAGTCCGGGATCATCGTCATGGGCGACAATGTACGGATCAGCAAAGTGGCCATTGCCCAGGGTAACCTGACCATCCGCATCACTGAAGCCGCACAGGTATCCCAGCCCGGACCGTTTTCCGAAGTCGGCGACACCACCACCGTTAACCGGACGGATATCGACGTACAGGAAGACGACACCCAGCTCACCGTTGTTGATGGCGGTGTGACACTTCAGGAACTGGTGAATGGCCTGAACGCGTTGGGCATTGGCCCACGCGACATGATCACCATCTTACAGGCCGTCAAAGCAGCCGGCGCCCTGCAAGCCGATATCGAGGTGATGTAATGAGCGGTATAGATATTTCAACGGCCACCATGGCCTACCAGTCTCAGGCCCCCCAGGCGCTTGCACCTAAAGGCGCAAGCCTGCGTGAGATGAACAAACAGGCACAGGATTTCGAGGCCTTTTTCCTGAGCCAGGCTTTGCAGCCTATGTTCGAAAATATTGAGCCCGAAGGCCCCTTTGGCGGCGGTCCCGGCAATGATATCTGGAAGTCCATGCAAGTGGATGAATACGGAAAAGCACTCGCAAAGAGTGGCGGTATCGGCATCGCCGATGCCGTGATGAAGCAGCTATTGATCGCTCAGGAAGGAATGAGTCAATGAACATGAATGAAAAGACCGAAACACTCATGACGGTCATTGAACGACTTAACAGCCTGCTGACCGACGAGAACCAGAATCTCGTCGACAGGAAAGTCGCCGCAGTCGGCGAAATCGTTGACGAAAAGGATAAGCTCTGCAAGGCGTTTGAATTGCTTGTTCGGGGGCTCGTTAAGGACGGCGCCAATATCCACGAAGTTGAAGGCGATTTGCGCGATGAACTTCACGCCATGGGCAGCCACCTAAAAGACTTGGTCGATGATAATATTTCATCCCTGAAAAGCGCTATTGGCGCCAATGAACGATTGATGAATGCGGTACGCAATGCCGCCATTCAATGCACACCCAAGGCTGGTAATTATACCCAGTCCGGCAACCTGTCCGCCGGTTCGCGGATAGATGAAAAATCACCGTCACCCGTTACCGTTAACCAAGTCCTCTAACAAATAAGCAGGTCATAACTCATGTCCGGATCATTGACAGTAGCTCTTCGCGCCGCACAAAGTGGCCTGCTTAGCACGCAGTCCGCTGTGGATGCCGTCGCCAAGAACATCGCTAATGCCAATACGGAAGGCTACTCACGGAAAATCGTGAGCTTCGAGAACCGCGTTCTGGCTGGTACTGGATCAGGTGTACAACTGTCGGCGTTCACCCGTGCCATTGATGAAGGGCTGCTAAAAGACCTTCGCCGCGAACTGTCGGAAACCAGCGCACTGGATGCCCAGGTTAGCTACTTCGACCGCATCCAGAATCTGTTTGGATCACCCGGTGATAACAGCTCAATTTCACACATCCTGAGCCAACTTCACCAGGCGGCTGAATCGCTTGCGTTATCGCCAGAAAAGACCCTGGAGCAAAACGAATTTGTGCGCTTTGCCGAAGAGGTGGCGTTGAAGCTGCAATCCATGACCGAGTCAATTCAGGCTCTTCGTGCCCAGGCCGATAATGAAATCGAGAATGTGGTTAATGAGATCAACACGTACACGAATGAGATTGCCGATGCCAATGACAAGATCATTCGCAACGAAGCAATTACCAATGATGTGACTGACCTGAAGGACAAGCGCGACCTTGCCCTTAAAAGGCTTTCAGCCTTGATCGAAACCACAACATTTCCGCGTAACAATGGCGATCTGGTGGTCTTCACAGCGAGCGGTTTCTCGCTGGTTGACCGAACGGCCAACGAAATGACCCATACGGCTGTGGGTAACCTGACCACATCGTCGACCTATGCATCCGGTAATTTGACGGGGGTCTTTTTGGGCGGAGAAGCTGCGGATAATGACATTACGAATCGGGTAACGGGTGGCGCACTTTCGGCTTTGATCAAGCAACGTGATGACGTCTTGCCAAATTTGCAAAGCCAGCTGGATGAATTAGCCACTGAATTACGCGATGCCGTCAATGCTGTTCATAACCGTGGCACCACATACCCGGGGTTGCAGAGCATGTCCGGTAACCGGAAATTTATCGACGCGGACGCTCAAACAATTACCCTTGACCCCACCAACAGCACAGATGATGTAACCATTGCCATGTTCGATTCGTCTGGCCTTCAGTTGCAATCCACCACGCTGAACACAATCATGATGGCTGGTGAGTATGGTACTGGTATCCAGTCAGATCATGGGCCTTGGACGATCACCGAGGTTGCAGCCACCGTGGAAGACTGGTTACAGGCGAATGGCGCAAGCTCGGCGACTGTGGGCATCAGTTCGTCAACCGGTAAAATGGATATCAGCCTGAACGACTCCACCGTCTATATGGCATTCCGCGACGAGGTAGCAACAGCCGAAGGCAGCGCCGCGGGCGACGCCGAAATCGGGTTTGATTCAGATGCTGATGGTGATGTGGATGAAACCGTATCCGGCTTCTCCAGCTTTTTCCGTCTGAATGATCTATATGTGGATGACACGAATGGTGCCCTGCTCGAAAGCGTTCAGCTATCGGACAACTTCAGTTCATCGGTTTCGACGCTGACGTTCTATGACGGGACCGCAGGTGTGGGGTCCGGTAACGCGCTTGGTTCGGTCTCCTTTACGAAAAACCAGTCACTTACCAGCATGGTTAAATCTATCAATGATGCATCTCTTGGCATAACAGCGTCCATCACCCCCGACGGATCCGGGTCACGCTTGCGATTGTTGCATGATGCCGGGCTGGAATTGGTCGTAACGCAAGGCTCCAGTGATTCAATCCTGGAAGCGACAGGTCTGGCACCCTCAAATTCCCGCTCTGCCACGTCCATCGCAGTTCGCGATGACATCGCGGCAACACCAGGTCTGGTTACGACAGCTCAGATGCAATTTGACACGACAAAAGGTCGATACATGATCAACGCCGGTGATAATACGATCATTCAGGACCTTGCCGAAATGCTGAGTGCAAAGAACGTTTTCGATGCGGCTGGCGGTCTCAATGGTGCTACCCGTACGTTTGAAGAATTCTCCATCGATATTCTATCCCGCCAGGCCAATTTGGCTGATACCAATGAATCACAGCTGGCTACCCAGTTGGGGCTCACGGAATCGCTTGAGCTTGAAGCATCGCGCATAAGTGGCGTCAACATGGATGAGGAAATGGCCAACCTCATCGTATATCAGCAATCATTCTCTGCGGCAGCCCGTGTGATTTCGGTCATTCAGGAAATGTTCAAAACACTTGAACAAGCAGTCGGTTAATTAAAGGAACTCTGTGATGACACGTATCTCTGATGCATCATCAATCAACAGCCTGATCAATACGATGCTGCGCACGGAGCAGCGTCGCGTAGACGCCAACTTTCAGGTGGTATCTGGAAAGGTGTCGCCTGACTATGCCGGAATAGCCAATCAATCAGAGCGATTGGTCAGCCTTGAAACCCAGCGCGACCTGAATGATCGATTTATCAGTAACAACGAAACCGCGCAACTTCGTCTGGATGTGTCCACTCAGTCGTTGCAGTTTTCGAACGATGCCGTCAAGGACGTGCGTGAAACTATCAGTAATTTCCTGGGCAGAGGTGTATTCGACGAGCAAAGCGTTGAAGAATTACAAAAATTCGCCTTCAACAGCATGCTTAACCTGGAGGCATACCTGAACGTCGACATCGATGGTCAGTACATGTTCGCAGGCAGTCGCTCGGACCAGAAACCGGTTGATCTGGGCCTAAGCTCACTGGACGCCTTCCAGCAAAAATATGATGGCGCGATCAACCAGTATGCGACCACACGTGATGCCCATCTAGTACAGATGGATACGTCTCAGGACACCAATAATCTGAATAAGGACTACATCGACGCCTCAAACTGGCTTGTCTTCCGCCAGGACGATGACGGTGATGCGACCACGCCCGGCACCAGTTCAATCGAAGCCACCAGCGATATGTTCTCAGGCTATGAGCCCGGTAGCCGGATCACCGTAACAAACTCAGGCAGCAACAACGGGGATTACACCGTTAAAAGCGTTTCGTCTGATGGAACAAAAATCTTCCTCTCAACGGAAATGCTCACAGACGAAGACTTGCCGCTAGGATTAACCACTGAAAGCGTTATTAGTGTTGCCCAGGTAGACACGGCAACCGTCGGTGCAACGACCTATGAGACTGGTGATGTTTTTTCTGTCATCGTCGACGGGAACACGGTTTCTTATACTACCGTTGGCGGTGACGCGAGCGACAACGATATCCGAGATGGGTTGCGCGCTGCCATTAATGCAGACGCCACTGTCAGTGCCATCGTAACGGCAAGTGATGGTGCTGGAACCGGCGAACTATTACTGACAGGCGTCGATTCCGGTGTCGCATTCACGGCGACGATTTCGGACACGAATGTTGGCGCGGGCACGGACGATCAAGTGGCAACAATCTCGACCACGACATCAAGTTCGGGTGCCGTTCCCCAGGAAGACTCCCTGACGTTCGGCGGCACCGTGGAAGCCAACGACGTTTATACTGTTAACATTGACGGCAATGTAATTACCTATACGACAACCGGTGCTGAAGGCGATATGGACGGTGTCCGTGACGCCATACGGAATTTGATTAATGCAAACGCGACGATCAGTGCATTGGTAACGGCCACCGATGGCAGTGCCACTGGCGAACTTCTATTGACGGCAGACAATCCCGGCGTTGCATTTACCACCACGTCTTATGCCACCGAAGTCGGCGGCACCAACGATAACACCACGACATTGTCGACGACCAGGGCTAGTAGTGGTGATGCGACACTAACCCTGCCCGATGATTCTCAGCTTACCAATGCTGATACGGGCGGTGTTTCCTTCGATCGCGCGGCAGGCACTATTTCGGCCGTGACGGTCGACGCCTTCCTGAACGTCAGTGTTGGTGATGTGGTCAATGTAAGCGGTGACGCTCAAAGCAATGGTAGCTATACGGTTACAGCCATTGATGCCACCAGTCAGACCTTGACGGTCACGGCAGGTGCCTCGTTGACGTTGGAAAATGGCACGGTCGTGGATTCAAGCGACACTGACCGGATGGTATTCAGCAGATCTGGTGACACCATTACCTCAGACCGCGCTGCATTTACAAACTTTACGGCCGGTGAAAAATTAACGGTGGCGGGAACATCGAAAAACGACGGTATTTATACCATTAGCTCCGTCGCCGCTGACGGCAAGAGTATTACGATTGAATCGTCGAAGCTCACCGACGAAGGCTCTGGCAGTGGCACCAAATTCTTCGATTACGATGTGGGCTCCCGGTTCCAGTTTGATTCAACGGCCGATACCTTGCAGGCACAGGACATTAGCGGTAGCGCATTGGCCGGTGCCTTCACGGGGTTACAGGTTGGCGATTCCTTCGTTGTCACGGGAGCCGATAGTAACCAGGTTGATGTAGTTACCATGGGTGGCACCGTTGAGACTGGGGACATATACTCAGTTACGATTGATAGCAACACGGTTAGTTATACGGTACAGGCTGGTGATTCTACCCTGAATGATATCCGTGATGGTTTGCTGGCAGCCGTAAATCTCGATGCCTCGGTAAATACAATTATTACAGCCACTGCCGGAGGCGCTGGTGAACTCACCATAACAGCGGACGTGGCAAACGTGGCATTTACCATGACGTCCAGCGCGACCAATGTTGGCGTCACGGCGGACAACACGGCGACCACAGCGACCACCACCAACGATAATACCTACACAATTGGCAGTATCTCCACAGATGGATCAACGATTACCATGGCCGGATCAACCCCGGTTGGTAGCAATCAGACAGTGAGCACAGGCGCTGGCGTGGCCGCGTCGGCGCGTGGCTTCGAGCTTCGCACGGGTAACGAAATCATCTTTGATGATACCGCTAATACCATTACCCTACAGGACATCACCACCAATGCCGCCACCCAAAATATTTTTGACAACCTGCAAGTCGGTACCGTGTTCACGATCACCGGGACCGGTAGCAATGATGGCACCTATACTGTTGCCTCGCTTGCATCCGACGGATCCAGCATCACAGTGGAAGAAGACATTACCATCGCTGAAACCTTTGATCCGAGCACTTCATTATCACAGGTGAACATTGAGGTCTTTGCCGCAGCAGGCACGATCACTTCATCACAGTCATACTACAATGGTGACAATTTCACCATGACCCACCGGGTGGACGAAGATCGTTCCATCAATTGGGATGTAAATGCATCCCACCCGGCATTCGAAAAAGCTATTCGTGCCATGGGCATTCTGGCACAGGGTGCATTTGGGTCTGAAGGCGGTCTGGACGAAAATCAGGACCGTATTCGAGATGCACTTTATCCGGATCTAAATGCAAAGCCCCGTGAAGCGCGGCGATGCCACGCGAAATAAGCCCCTGCCCCAACAAACTGCGACCGTATAAAAGAAAAAGCGCCTGATTCCCCTGGTGCAAGCGTAACTCTTTCTCACACGTAGCGATGGCGGTATCGAAATCCTCTTCATAGAATGCTCGCAGCGCGTCAACCTGATACGATACAGACTCGCCAGCGCCATCCAGCGCCTTGGCAAGATCATCCAGTCCATCAACCTGAAGATCAGCGAGCAAGGGGTTTGATTCTCCGGCTGCTGACAGTTTCGCGAAATAAACACTATCCCCCATATTCCCGGCATAGGCCTGAATGTGGGCTAGAATATCGCAGCCTTCCGCACAATCAGGGTCCAATTCATGCCCTTTATTGGCAAATTCAATGGCACGCCCAAGATCTTTCAGCAAGAAAGCGACCACAGAAAACAGAAAATAAGCCTCACATCCGCCTGGATTATGCTTAAGCCCGGCACTACAGGCATCCGTTGCCCCATCCAGATCGTGTCGGTTGATACAGCGGATCGCGCCACCGATCTGCTTGTGGTATACAGTGTCCACCTTAGCAGCACCGCTACCATTGCCTCTATCTATTGCCATCACTTCGCCCCTTAGAATCATTGCCGCCAACTGTGGCATCGCCGTCTCGTAAAAGCCAGCGTACGGCACCGCGCCCGCAACCTTAAACCGCCTTCAGCCACTATTATTGTACTGGGCAACCCTGGAAAGCAGGTCAACCGCAGTCACTGTATATATAGATCAACGATTTATGTGAATTTTGGGTAAATAAGCAGTAGCATTTTTATTTCACTTGTGCTAAGAAATACGCTGGTATGAGAAACATGCCAACAAACCCTGGTTGCAAGAAGTGACCGGAGCCCTTTAAGCCAATACTCTAGAAAGGAGTTCGAAATGGCTGATATTACCCTATCGACAGCTGTGCGAGATTCGCTGCTGTCTCTGCAAAGCACATCAGATCTCATTAACCGTACAAACAGTCGTCTGTCCTCTGGCCTGAAAGTTAACAGCGCCATTGATGATGCTGTTGCGTTCTTCCAGTCAAAAGCCCTGAGCGATCGAGCCGCTGACTTCAATGAGAAAAAAGATACGATCGATCAGGCTATTAGCGCCCTGACAGCGGCAAACGATGGCCTTGAAACCGTCGATAGCATTGTCCGCCAGATGAAGGGCCTTGCCCAGTCCATGAAATCTGCAACAAGTACACAACTCAGCGAGCTGCTTACACAGTTCAACGATTTGCGTACGCAGATCGATAACGTGACTGCTGATGCTTCTTATCAGGGTACCAACCTTGTTAATGGTACTGGTCAAACATTGAGCGTTCAGTTCTCTGAACGCACAGCTAGTGCCATTTCTGTTAGCTCGCAAGATCTGCGGACTGGTACGGCTGGCCTGAACATCGCCCGCGTTACATCAATTGCCTCACAGACTTCTGTCGCTTCGCAAACTTCTGTGGCCCGTCAGGAATCAATTGCATCTGCCGCATCCCAGGCATCCGTTGCTTCCAATGCGGTTCAGACGTCGGTTGCCTCCAGTGCTGCCGGTGGTGTTTCTGGTGCTGCAGACGCGTCTGCTTCAGCAATCGCCGCAGTTGCGTCTCATGCATCTGTTGCATCATTCGCTTCCATTGCTTCACAAACTAGTGTGGCTTCACAAGCTGCTGTGACCAGCTTGCGCACAACAGCCACCCAATTGGGTACGAACATCTCCTTGCTCCAGACTCGTTTGGACTTTACGGAACGCTTCGTGAATACCCTTGAAGGTGGTGCTAGTAAGTTTACGCTAGCCGATCTCAACGAAGAAGGTGCAAACCTGCTTGCCTTGCAGACACGACAGGCTCTGGGTACTCAGGCCCTGGCGTTCGCAAGTCAGTCCGAACAGGGTATTCTGCAGTTGTTCTCATAATAACAACCACAGTACACCTAAGGTACGTTACCTGGCCGCCGCTGCTTTACGCAGCGGCGGTTTTCGTTTGGCATAAACCCATCCCGACAGTTGCCCTCATCGCTGTAAGATTTTATTATTAACTAATCTGCAATCCACTTAGCCGTAAAGTCAGACAATGACTGATACATCTGCTATTTACCCGGCCATTTTATCTGGCGGAGCCGGCACGCGCCTGTGGCCGCTTTCCCGGGCGTTGTACCCCAAGCAGTTCCAACGCCTGATACACAAGGACACGCTTCTACAAGCCGCCATCCTACGCATTTCAGATGCTCGTTTCGCTGCACCGGTCGTTGTGTGCAACGAAGATCACCGTTTCATTGTGGCCGAACAATTCCAGGCCGTTGATCGAACACCAGGCGACATTATTCTGGAACCAGCCAGCCGTAATACCGCACCGGCAATCACCATCGCTGCACTCTGGGTCAGGCACCAAAATCCAGATGGTCTTGTCCTCGTCATGCCGTCCGACCATGTGATTAGCGACAACGAACAGTTTCGCGATCAGATCAGTGCTCTATCCGTGGATGCGTACAATGGAAAAATCGTTACCTTTGGCCTACCCGCCACTTTCGCCGACCCGGAACTGGGATATATCAAATCAGACAACGATGTATCGTCTGACAATGCCGTGGGGGCAGCGGTTCAATCTTTTATAGAAAAGCCTGTAGACAATATGGCCGAACAATTGGTCAAAGACGGCTATTCATGGAATAGCGGTATTTCTCTCTTCAGACCCGATGTCTTTCTATCCGCCATGCGTGACTTTGCCCCCGACACACTGGCGTTGTGCGAGCAAGCCTGGAATGAACGCACGAGCGACCTTGATTTCGTTCGACTGGCTTCGGCACCCTATAAAGCAATTATCGCTAGTTCCGTTGATAAAACGGTGATGGAACAGGCCAGTACAACGGTCCTGTCACCACTTGCGACCGGCTGGCAGGATGTTCGTACATGGCCTTCCGTCTGGCAGTGCGGTGACAAGGATTCGGATGGAAACGTCATCGTTGGCGACGCCATGACCATTGACACACGGAGCTGTGTAATTCATTCCGAAAATCACCTGACAGCTGCTATTGGTGTCACTGATCTAAGCATTATCGTATCAGATGATGCTGTTTTGGTTAGTAATACAAAACAGGCCGATCAAGTGGATCAGATTACCACATTGCTGGCTGAAACCGGTAGCACCAAACATTTGCACCATCCGACGATTTACCGACCCTGGGGCAGTTTTCGTTCTATCCTTTTGGCCGATGGTTTCCAGGTCAAGGAATTGACCGTAAAACCAGGGGCTCAACTCAGCTTGCAAAAGCATGCTCATCGTGCCGAGCACTGGATCGTGGTAGAAGGAACCGCAGCTATTCGCCAAGGTGATGATGAAATGTTATTGCATGAAAATCAGTCCACCTACATTCCCACCGGTACAGTCCACAGGCTTGCTAATCCCGGTCAAATTCCATTGCGCGTTATTGAGGTTCAATCCGGCTCATACCTGGGAGAAGACGATATTGTCAGGTTGGATGACACCTATGGACGCCAATCGTAGAATCAGTAGAAAGTGCTGTGCGAAGTGCTGTGATAAAATGTTGTGAAAACAGCAGAAAACAGTCAAATTAATGGGTACCGAGACACCCGAATTAGAATCAAAGGACACGACTAGAAATGTCGAACAAGGTTGCATTGATAACCGGTATTACAGGGCAGGATGGAGCATATCTCGCTGAACTGTTGCTTGGTAAAGGGTACACCGTCCACGGAATAAAGCGGCGTTCGTCTTCATTTAATTCTGCCCGTATCGATCATTTATATCAAGATCCACACATCGATGATGCGAAGTTGTTTCTGCATTATGGCGACATGATTGATTCAACCAATCTCATTCGTATTATTCAAGAAGTGCAGCCTGATGAAATTTATAACCTGGCCGCGCAAAGCCATGTTCAGGTAAGCTTCGATACACCAGAATACACCGCCAACGCAGACGCCATGGGCACAATGCGGATGTTGGAAGCTATTCGTATCCTTGGTCTTCAGGAAAAAACACGGTTCTATCAAGCATCAACTTCCGAGTTATATGGCAAAGTACAGGAAGTACCGCAATCGGAAACCACGCCATTTTACCCACGCAGCCCCTATGCTGCCGCAAAGCTCTATGGATACTGGATCACGGTGAATTATCGTGAAGCATACAACATGCATGCGTCCAATGGCATTTTGTTCAACCACGAAAGCCCCATCCGTGGCGAGACTTTCGTTACGAGAAAGATAACCCGCGCGGTTGCCGCCATGACTCTGGGCATTGGTAGCACACTGTATCTAGGCAACATTGACGCAAAACGAGACTGGGGCCATGCACGCGATTACGTGGAAGGCATGTGGCGGATCGTCCAGCAGGACCAGTCTGACGATTATGTGTTAGCCACAGGGGAAACTCATTCAGTTCGGGAATTCGTTGAATTGACCTTTAAGGCCGCCGGTCGCAGCATCACTTGGCAAGGCGAAGGCGTCGATGAACAAGGCCTGGATAGTGAAACCGGTGAGGTTCTCGTGGAAATTGACCCCAGGTATTTCCGCCCGACGGAAGTCGATCTTCTTCTGGGTGATCCAACAAAGGCTTATAAGGTGCTTGGCTGGAAGCATACCACTTCCTTTGAACAACTGGTTTCAGAAATGTTTGATTCAGATTTACGTCAGATGGTTTCAGAAGACAGAAGCCTGAAGCATGAATAAATCAGCGGTTGAGACAAGCATGCTGTGCAATGTCAGTGGCAAATAGAAATTCAGTCGGTCGCTAGGATTAGGTACTCTCATGGCAGAAGAAAATACAATGGATGAGGTGTCCTCACCTGAGTCTGCGGCAGCGGCGCAAAAACTGGCGATTCAATACTACCGTGCGGGTAATTTGCGAGGCGCTTTAACCGAGGCGAAAAAAGCCGCTGACAGTGACCGGCAAAACATAAAACTTCAAAACCTTGTGGGCGCGATTTCGAATGAGACGCAAGATCCGGGTAGCGGACTCTGATACCCCACTATGGCGAGGTGAGCCCCTGGCTGGAAAACATATCCAGATCGTTGGCGAACAAGGGATCGGTGAACAGATTATATTTTCCACCATGATTCCCGATTTGATCCGAGATGGTGCCATCGTCACGTTCGAAGTAGAACAACGATTGGCCCCACTATATGCCCGGTCATGTCCAAATATGACCGTAGTTCCCCTAACGGTCCCGCCGCACCCATTGATCGAAAACACGAAATTTGATTATAAAACAGCCGTTGGATCCATCGGTCGATGGTATCGCACCTCGGTCGACTCTTTTCATCCCGAGCGTAAAATTTTGAGTGCAGACCCAGCCCTTCAAGCTGAGTGTCGTGCGCGGTATGGCGAGTTCGTCATCGAAGCGATCTCCCAAATAAAATAGAACGGAACATATCTTGTCGTCACGATCACGATGCGGACCCAAACCCGCACCCTTCAGATCGCAGGCGATTCGGCCAACGGGTTGATAGTTCACGAGATCACGTTCGTCGAAATTTCCTTCAAACTTACTGAGAAACGAATCGCAAAACCTTTTGGTAAAATAGGCATCACGAAAATCGGACCAGAACGCGTACTTTTCAGGTTCAGTCTTCTTGAGCGTATTCTCAATAAGTAACTGTCCATCGGCAAAACGCTCCACACCAGGATCAACACAAAGATCCAATTGATGAACGTCATCGCGACTCTTTGGCATGAGAGCCTGATCAGGGAAATGTTTCAGTATCTGGAGGTAGTAGTCAGCAGGGAAAATGCCATCAATAACCAAATGTTTGTATGGCTCGGTGACGATCTTGGCGTGCTCAATCATATGGAGACTATGTTCAAGGGCAGCTAATGCATTATCTGACATAATTCCAACCGTTCTCTCATCAAGGATTGCCGCTGCATTCGAACATCTGCAGGGTAGCAAAAATATGATTAAGGAAACGTTAATCGGGCGTCTTCGAGACTATATACGCGCTAGAAAATAAGGCAATTCACGCATATGAGAAATGACGGCTGTTGCCCCCGTTTCATGTAGCATTTCGGCGTGACCGGTGCGTATGTGGTTGCCGCCGGTATAGCCCAGGGCGATCATGCCTGCGGCAACCGCTGCTTCTACACCAGCGCAGCTATCTTCGACGACGATGGTTGTGGATGGCGAGGCCCGCATTTGCTGGGCAGCATAGAGAAATAAATCAGGCGCAGGTTTGCCGTTGTCAACTTGGGTCCCAGAAAATAAGTGGGGCTCGAAGAATGGCAGCAAGCCACTCAACGTCAACGATTGGCGAATTTTCGTATGCGTGCCTGAGGAAGCTACACAAACTGGCTGTGTCAACATACTCAATATCTCATGCGTGCCGGGTGTGGGGGCAACACCATGCGATAATTCAGCAAGGGTGCGTTCTCGAATATCGGTGACGAAGGTATCGGGTAAGCCGATGCCACTTAAGTCTTCAGCAAGTTTTCGGATACTCTCAGCCGAGCGACCAATAAATTGGTCTAAACACTCTTCCGTGGTCACGTGGATTCCGGCCTCTCCCAGGCGTTGAGACAGAACCATGCACCCAATCATTTCTGTATCAACGAGTACACCATCACAGTCGAAGATGATTAATTGAGTATCTTTCATCATTCATTCAGACAAATATTATAGTAATAGGCACTCAAATAGCGGGTTGAATGCTTTGAACGCGGTGGAGTTTTATTTTGGTTGTGGTCGCCGAACAATTCAATGCATTTTTAGAACAAGGAAATTTAACGCTGCTTTAGTAGCAATGCAGGAACACTCACCCGCATCTTCACGACGCACTTCATCTGGTAATTCAGACGTGTGATAAGTATCGTACATAGAATCGTCATCAACATGGGCCTACAGAGAATATATAATGGATATTACACTTGCGTCGGGTATTCTTGCCAAATTTTCAGAGATCAAATTTACAGACAATATGGATTGTCTGGTTAGTACTTCTGTCGATAAACAATTTTTCGTTAAAATTGAGATTCAGAAACCCAGAGATGAACGCCGTAAGATACACGACCTTGAGCAAGAGGCCGGCATTCTCAAACATCTCAACGATGGAAACTGTCGAACATGTGTGAAGCTGTTACTTTTCGCCAAGCTAACTGGCGAGGACTTGAGCGCCAAACTGGCTGATGTTGAGATCGGACTTCAGGATAATGTTGACCCTGATGTTGATACTGATTTTGAACTCAAGCCAAACAACGAATACTCCTTGATGATTACCGAAGCGGTCACTTTCATGCCGACCATTTACACGCCCGATATTGCCATGGCGGTAATCGAGCAAAAGAAGCTCGGTGTATGGAATGGTGATTTGACCGTCGCAGACATTCGGGTTGATTCAAAAACGAACTGCATCAAGCTGGTGGATTATGATCAGGCCATCATGCTTACTGATGAACAGATCAGCATGCCTAATCTGGCGTTCTTCAAATGGATTGATGAAGAGGCCATTGAAAAGTGGGCGCATTTTGGCATGACGAGCTTTCTTTATAATCTAAATGCTGACTGGGACACCCATTTCGCGGCATTCTTTGATGGCGATTGTTTTAATGTTGGCGCCACACACCTCTTTCAATCCCAGGAGACCACACTCAACAAGGGTAAAATTTACCACTCCTTTCGCACCGAAGACATTTATGCGGATGGCGAACGGACACTGGATGACCGTAGGCAGTTTCTTGATCGTATTGAGTTCGATAAAGGTGAACGTGTTTTGGATGTGGGCTGTAATGCAGGGCTTCTATGTCACTATCTGGAAGAACGCGGCTGCGATGTTTGGGGCATTGATATTGATGAATCCGTCATAGAAGGCGCGCAAATCCTTGCCAACATCGTTGGAAAACCGAACATCAATTTCCAGTGCCATGATTTGGATAACGGCGGCCCGATCGGTTACTTCGATACCATCCTTTTGTTCTCAGTCATTCACCATACCGCAAACATTCGCCAGAATGCAGAGCGTATCGCCAAGTTTTGCGATCGAATTATTATTGAATGCCGAACGCAGGAAAATGGCGCCAAACCTGTAGATGGAAAATGGATTCAAACCACCGTTTGGCAGCATGAGGATCTGGACAGCCTGACAAACGGCCTTGAAAACCTTTTCCCTGATTTCAAATTTATCCGCGTACTGGGCCAAGGTGACAGGGACCGTTACGTTCTGGAATTCATCAAGGTTTCGACCTGAAAGTCGGATCTGGCACCAAGCACTCAAAGACAACACTTGATCCGATCCGAAAACCGGAAATAAGCAACTGCATGGCAAATCACCTGGCATTTCATGTTTGTCGATGGGTTTATGCAGCAGTTCTCACCCTTTGCATGCCGGTTCTTCGCCAACATCAACGAAACCGCATCAGATCGGGCAAGGAGAATCCTGACCGTATCCTGGAACGTGCTGGTCTTTCATCCGTACCTCGCCCCGCAGGAAAAGTAGTCTGGTTTCATGGTGCCAGCGTAGGCGAGGCGTTGGCGGCCCTATCCGTTATCGAAGGAATACTTGCTGAACGTGCCGACACCTGGGTTCTGCTGACCACGGGAACGGTAACGTCTGCGAAAATACTTGAAGCCCGATTACCCGAGAGAACAATTCACCAGTTCGCTCCACTGGACCGACCGACATGGGTAAAGGCATTCCTAAACCATTGGCAACCCGATGCCGCCGTATGGGTAGAATCAGAGTTTTGGCCCAACACATTGTGGGCGATCCATGACAGAGGTATCCCCCTCATCCTGTTAAACGGCCGGGTTTCCCTGCGATCTTTCCGCCGGTGGTTGCGAGTTCCCGCAATCGCGCGTGGCTTGTTATCCTGTTTTAATCTTTGTCTGGCACAAAGCGATGAGGATGCTCAACGTTTGCAAACCTTGGGGGCCAGGACTGTGAAGAACACGGGCAACATTAAACTGGGGGCTCCCCCCCTGCCCTATGATTGCAACCAGTTGGATCAGCTACAGACAATAATTGGCGATCGACCGCGATGGTTGTTATCCAGCACCCACGCTGGCGAGGAGGCAATGGCTGGCACCATTCATGCTTTTCTATCACAAACAATTCCAAACCTGCTGACCATTATCGTCCCCCGGCATCCGGACCGTGGTGACGCGATATCAGACATGTTGCGGCAACAAGGCCTGATCGTTGCACAACGATCAGCACATCAGGCCGTTGCGCCGGACACGCAAATCTATGTGGCCGACACCATTGGCGAACTGGGATTGTTTTATCGCCTGTGCCAGATCGTCTTTATGGGAAAATCCCTGGTCAGCCCTGGTGGTGGTCAAAACCCGTTTGAGGCAGCACGAATTGGATGCGCCGTAATATTCGGCCCTCAGATGTCCAACTTTGTTGAATTGTCAGCAACTATGCTAGCGGCGAAAGCAGCGACACAAGTTGCGAATGCCGATGAGCTCGGCAAGCTGGTTGAACAACAGATCATGGACCAGCAAATCGTGGCGAAGAATGTGTACAATGCCCAGGTGTTTTGCGCACAATCCGATAGAGTTGTTGCCGACTCTGTTCGCGAAATTCTGGCTGTTTGGCCCGCGTCCTGATTCGGGTCGCTCTCGGCATTAAAGTTTCATTAATCATGTATTCCTATGATGACGCACACTTCGTATACAGCCGTTATACGGAGAAACCACTTACTTGATTGAGGCGCGATCGCATGGATCTTGAAGTCATTCTTCCAGCAGATGCTGAAGCTTTAACCCCTATCCTTATTACGTCACCCAACAACTGTGCCGGTGGAGCAATGCTTCAACGGGCATTCTGCACGGGTGAGAACAGCATCGGGTTTGGCGATAACTTGTTTGATGAGATCATGAGTCTGGTTGATTGGTCATTTAGCCTGGTCGAGCGCCACCAGAATCAAAAAGATTGGGAGGCCGAGGCAATAACCAAGGCCCTTGATCGTGCACCTGCACCGTGGATGCCGGAACTGGCGCTGCCACTTGACGTATACACAGCCTCACTTATGTCTGTTATCTACAATCTGCCATTTACACTTCAGAGTTACGCATCAGACCTCGGTCGAGAAGTATGGTCAATCTCGCGGGCTGGAATCGCCAGTTCCCGCATGAACGACCTCGGTACGGTCCTCCCCAATTCGAAAATGATTTTTGTTTACAGGAATCCGCTCGACGTGGTGCAGGATTTCTTACGCGATAGTCCCGATGCAAATGTGCGCGATATCTGTGACACTTGGAACACCGTGATGCATGACTATCTTACTTATGCATCAGATCGTTTGCTGAAACTGCGGTATGAAGATGCCACTGATGACGTCGACAAATTTCTGACGAGTCTTCAGGACTTCACAGGCGCGAAAGGTATTGATCCTGCCGTCGTCGCTGTGGAAAGTGAATCTGAACTCGGATCGGACTACACAATAGGCGATGATTTAAAGGCACTCGTCCAACGTCAATGTGAAGACATGCTGGCGGTGTATTATCCGGAACTGATTGCCTAAAAGGCCATCCAATTACGTTGATGCCATGTCCGAAGGCTCACCACCGTCGTCAAGGTCTTCGGCGCCGACTTCCAGTTCATCGTCGACCATTTCAAGCAGCTTTTCTTCAAAGTCATGCAGCACGCCTTGTTGATGTCCAACCAGTTCCTGTGCCGATTTGAGGCCCTTATATAGCTGCCCCCCCAAGACCTGTTCCTTAATCTTTTCAACAATATCACCAGCGCTGGGACAAGCGATCTTGTACTGTTCCACATACTCAAAAAACTGTTCCAGATATTTTTCTGCAAAATCAGGGAACAAGTAGGCGCTTTGAAGCGCAAAATAAACCCGCGTCGCCGGCGTCACCGCCTGGTCTTCGGACAATATTTCCTTGCCACGCAACAAGGCGGCCTGATTCAATACCATAATTTTGGCATGGGGCGAGGCAACCTCAACAACAGCACCGTTGATGATGATCCGGTCACCCATTTTCATTTCAAGTTTGAGCGGCATGGCGTTCTCCTTCCGAGCGTTCTGCCCTGTTTCCGTACGGCCATAATACCTGCGTACGCACATTCTGTATCCTCAAATATGGAACGGAATCTCGTCAGGTCAAGCACATGTGGCCAATAGGATGCCATTGCTAGGCACAATCTACCTAGCAAAACTGGCGAAAATTGCCGAACCCGGGAAGTTCGAGCATTTCAATCGTGTGAGTAATTTCTTTTATCTCTTTATTTTCAATGCCTTATGAGAATTACAATACTTGGCAAAGGTCTTGCGTATTAAGGGCCAACGCATGTGTCTCATTCAGGATATGTAATCATGGATTTACAAAAAGTCGTCGTACCTGCAAACAGCAACGCATCCCAGAACGGGGGCCGTTTGGAAACAGATGCCGGCAAGAGTGCCTCATCAGGCCTACCTTTCGTCGATATGATTCGAATGCCTTTAATAGGCTTTACGGATATTTTTGCCAACCTTGGGAATTCAGCCACGTCTCCAGATACGCCACGCGATGACTATCGTCGTGATGATTCAGACGAACACCGCCCCAGTGACGAAGCTAACGCCCGTAAGGATGCACCAGAACATACGCAGCGCGAAGACAATGCACGCGCGAATAATCCTGACAATGACCGCGTTGAAAAAGGATCCAGCCGGAACGACAACACCCACGACGATCACGAGCCTGGTGAAAAGCAAGACAACCACGCGGCCAAAGATGATGATAACACGCCATCCGATGATGTGGCCACAGAAACAGTGGAAGACACAGACACAGCGCCCACGGATAACACTGATGATGATAGCGCTGATGTAGCTGCCAGTGCTCAAAACACGCGCAGTGAAAGCGCTGAGTCGGCCGGGTCAAATAATCTGGCCTTCGAGCCTGCTCTGGCAAGTGTCGTAGGGGCCGCACAGGGCGCTGATCAAAATCAGACTGTAAAGGACGCCGCCCAAACCCTGAAAGAAGTGGTTGCGGGTCCCAGGCAAGCCAAGGCTGTTGACGCCCCAACACAGCAAATGACCGGTAACAACACAGGATCCGATCAGGATGCTGATGGTGAAGCCCAACAGGCTCTTCGCCAGGTTGTCCGTCAGGGTGTCAGTCAGGGCGCCAGTCAGTCAAACCACGCCGCAGAGACCGCAAATAAGCCGGCCGATCAAACCTTGGCTCAACAGCAAGCCAAGATGCTGTCCGATTCCTTGAAATCTGACAAGCCAGTCAAAGTCACGGTAAATACAGAAAACCGGGCTAACGTCGCGGTGTCCCAACCTTCACAATCACTGAGCGCCAGCGCATTGCCAGCCCAAAACAGTGAAGGCCCGTCTCAGAGCGGCATGGCACAGCAAGCCAATACTCGCCCGTCACAGCTTCAGGGCCCAGCCCACAACATGGCCAATCCCAACGGTGTCCAGGCGCAAGCCCAGGCACAGGTTGCATCACAGGCATCAGACGTTGCAGCGGCCAGCGCTGCTGATCGCGGGATTGCCCGCGCGATGGCACAGACCACCGCAGGTCAGCATGGCAATACTGGTGGTGCAGAATCCACCAGTAACACAACAGCAACCACACCGGGCAGCCAGGCACAACTGGCGACCGCTGCCCAGAAACCACAAGCCGCGCAGGCACCACGTGCCGCTCAACCACAACACCCCATCACCCAACAGATTTCAGTCAATATTACCAAGGCTATCGCTGAAGGTATGGACCGCGTTTCCATCCAGCTACGCCCGTCCGAACTTGGTCGCGTGGAAGTTAAACTGGAAATTGGCCAGAATGGCCGCGTGTCTGCACAAATTATCGCTGACCGGCCAGAAGCGCTGGAGGCACTTCGCAATGACTCTCGTAGTTTGGAAAAAGCCCTGCAAGATGCAGGGCTCCAGGCTAACGCGGGCGATCTTTCATTCAGTTTGCGGGATCAACAGGATCAACAGGATGCCGGTTCTGAAAAACGCATGGCTGGAGGCGATGAAGATGACGTCGATGGTGATTTGGAGGCTGAACTAGCCACTCGAATTCTCAATGATGATCTTGATGGTTTCGTTTCTGACACACGTGTCGATATCCGGGCTTAAGGACAAAAACGATGTTTGAACAGGTAAATTCAGCCGTTTCCTCCGCAGAGGAACTGACCAAGTCGGAAAGCTCCAAGCAAAAGCTTGCCGAAGATCTGGATCAGTTCATGAACCTGTTGGTAACACAGCTGAAGCACCAGGATCCACTGGACCCCATGGACCCCAACGAATTTACGTCCCAACTGGTCCAGTTCGCCAGCGTGGAACAGCAGATTCAAAGCAATCTGCATTTGGAGAACATGCTGGCTCTTGAACAGACCAGTCTGTTGGGTACGGCCGTCGGCTATATCGGGACACAGGTTGAAGTTATTGGCAACGAGATGCCGCTGGAAAATGGTCAGGGTCGGTCAGATTACGAACTTGATGAAAGTGTCGGCACCACATCAATTAACGTCACTGATTCCACAGGCAAGGTTGTTTTCTTCACCGGTGGTGAAACGACTCCTGGCAAACATACATTCGAGTGGGACGGCAAAGATAACTTCGACTTCCCTGTCGCAGATGGAATTTACACCGTTTCAATATCGGCCCTTGATGCCGATGGCGAACTTGTCGACTTGATACAATCGGTCACAGGCACGGTTACCGGCGTCAGTATGGAAAATGGTATCGCCACACTGGATCTGAATGGCGCGGAATACTTGGTGGAAGATGTGCTCGCGGTGCGTCAGCCAATTCAATAGGTAAAACAACAACACAGAACCGGATCACATGATCCGATCTGACAGCAAATATAAGCGGCGGCCCTGAATAGAAAAAACAGGCCGCATTTAGAAGGAGAAAGTTATGAGTTTGTTCGGTTCATTATCTTCAGGCGTATCAGGTCTTAGCGCACAATCAAGCGCGCTGGGCGCCATTGCCGATAACGTTACGAATGTGAACACCATCGGTTACAAAAGTACCGATGTTCAGTTCCAGACGCTCGTTACCAAACAGGTCTCATCAACCAAATATTCTCCGGGTGGTGTGCAATCCGCACCGAAAAAAGGTGTTGATCAACAAGGCTTGTTGCAGGCGACAACCTCTGCCACTGACCTTGCCATCTCAGGCCAGGGTTTCTATGTGGTGAATGAGCAACCGGAAGCCTCAAACGGCAGCCTGTTTGCCTACACCCGCGCGGGCTCCTTTAACGTTGATAAGGATGGCTTCCTGCAAAACACATCCGGTTGGTACCTGCAAGGCTGGCCCTTGTTGTCCGCTGGTCAAAACACAACAGGCTTTACCACCGTTGAAGTTGGGGCTGACACATACATCAAGGCATATAAAGATTCCAACGGTGATACCATCTCAATCAACGATAACATCGTTAGCAATAATGACCTTCGCCCCATCAACCTGAACACCATTGGCGGCACGGCATCCCAGACCAAAAATATTCGCTTAGGCGCCAACCTACCGGCTGGTGCCGATGTCGGCCACACGGAAAAAACTAACGTGGTTGTATTCGATACGCTGGGTAACAGCTCAAACCTGGAACTGGTGTGGGACAAACAGCAGGAAAATGCCTGGGGTGCTTCGCTTGAAACACCATCGGGTGCCGCAACCCTTGAAATCCATGGCACAGAAGAAACTGATGCCGCCCCGGACGTATTTGCCGCTTCGGGCTTGTTGGAATTCACCGGCGTGCCAACAGATGGTGAGACCATTGTCATAACTGATGGCTCCGGCGTCGCGATCACGTTTGAGTTCGATACAGACGGCAGCGTTACCGAAACGGCAACGCTCCGTCAGTTGGATATCAGCGCCTCAACAGTTACCGAGGCCACTGACGTTACACCGATTCTGAAAACCGCCATCGATGCATCAAACCTGCAGGGCACAGGCCGGTTCCAGTCTAATGGTACAGATTTAACCATCACCCAGTCTGTTATGGGTGCATCCATTGGTTTCGACGTGAGTAACATCTTGTCGGTCAGTCAGGTTTCGGCCAACGGTGGCTTGGGCACCTTTACTGTGCCAGAGATCGATTACGCTTATAAGCATGGTTCACGCATTGACTTCCAAACAGCATCGGTTGCACCAACACTGGCAAATCCAATTACAATGACCGCGGCATCAGGTGTTATTTCTGGCATCGCGGGTACGTTTACAGGATGGCAGGCGTCTGACACCATCACCCTTACCGGTGCAACAAGCACCGCGAACAATGGAACATATTCTATCGTTTCTGTGGCAGCCGATGGCTCAACTCTAACCCTCGCCACGACCGATCTTTCCGCTGATGCGACTGAAACATCAACGTCGTCTCTGGTGATCAGAAACAACACGGCGCCTTCTGAAGTTTATGACAACCTGGATACGGTTATTACACCGTCATCAACGGGGCAGGCGATCACTTTCCGCCTGCATGAGCCGGCTCAGGCATCTTCCACAAGTCCCTTTAACGTAACCAGTTCGGTTGGTAGTGTGATTGTCGGCTCATCAACCACTTTCACACTAAACGATAATGGCGCCGCAGCTGATACTATTACAGCCGCTGCCGGTACATTTTCGGGTTACGCTGTCGGTGAGTCTGTAACCGTCGAAACCACGACTACAGCGGCAGCTGGCACCATCCCAACCAGAACAGGAACTGGCAATGCTGATGACGGTACCTATGTTATTACAGCGGTTTCTGTTGATGGTTCAACAGTCTCAGTAGCAACTGGTTCGTTTTCAGGCACTGCAGCCCTGAGCAATGCTGCCGACACGATTACTCTAAATACACACACCATACGTGCAAACAGTACAACCCTAACTCTAGTTGACGGTGGCGCTAGTGCGGATTCCATTACTGCTGCAGCAGGCACCTTTAATGGTTATGAGGTTGGAGATGTTTTCACGCTGAATGGTCATGTTGATTCCGATGCATCTATTACCGTTACAGGCGTTGCCACAGATGGATCATCCATCTCCTTTGCAACTGGTACGGTAGGAACAGCGGGGGCAATGAGCGACATCTCGCAATCCATAACTCTAATCCGCGACAGAATTGTTGATACCGGCGCCTTCGCAAATTACACGGATGGTGATGTGATTACCATTACGGGTTCGGAAGACACCGCCAATAACGTTTCCCTGTCCATCGTCGGCACCGACAATGCAAACTACATTGAGTTTGCTTCCGGCGCCTCTACCACGCTCACGACGGACAACAATGACGACGAAGCCATGAAGGTAACAATCGACACGGACTCCACTGGAAATGTGGATTACGTGGACATTAGTTCCACAACGACTATCGCTGAAATTGTCACTCAACTGGCAGCGGATATTAACGCAAATACCGGCATCACCACGCCCTCGCGTTTTGCTGCCAACGGTACCAGCCTCGTCTTCGAACAGAGCTCCATCGGTGACGATATCAACATTGTCATGGACTCCACCACCGGCGACAACTCTACCGGACTCGTCACTGGTGTATGGGTCGATTCCAGTACCCTGGCCGCTAATGTTGCATCCGATGGTGAAACCATGGCCATGATTGAAACCACCTATGGCGCCAAAGAAGCCGCCGTATCCTTCAACGGTGATGGCTCACCGTCGGAATTCAATATAGATAACATTGACGTTCAGTGGACCAACGGCGCATCCGATCAGGAATACACATCCACGGCAGATGACACCCGCATAGGTTTGTTCCTGGGTAATACAAACATCACCGATGGCATGACCCAGTTTTCTGGTTCATACCAGATCAACTTCATCTCACAGAACGGAGCACAGTTCGGTAACTTTGCCGGTATCAACGTGGGTGAAGACGGTGTGGTAACGGCCCTGTTCGATAACGGTGTAACCCGACCTGTGTTCATGGTTCCGGTAGCCACCTTTGTGAATCCCAACGGCATGGACTCATTGTCCGGCAACGTCTACATCGAAACTGATTTCTCAGGCATGGCAACGGTCCGTGAAGCGGGCGAAGGCGGTGCCGGTACGATCGCTGGTGCAGCCTTGGAAAGCTCGACCGTGGATCTTGGTGAGGAATTCACCGCCATGATCGTAACCCAGCAGGCCTACTCAGCAGCAGCCAAGATCATCACTACCGCTGATGAGATGCTCGACGAACTTCTCCGCATCAAGTAGCCGACTGATACCTGACTATAGATAGTTACGACCCAACATACCCATCGGAACCATACCCAACGTTCCAAACCCCCGACCCCGGTTTCGGATTTATCCGAGCCGGGGTCATTTTTTCTATAAGGCGGATCGGCACGGGTGCGGTTAATCGCAAGGGGACTGACAAACCGCGCCAGAAAATTAATGCGTCGGTAACCGTATGCATTAGTCGTTCATTAAGAGGTCCGGGGTAATATGAATTCATCAACAGACGCTCTTGGGATTTAAAACTATTCACCATGGCTATATTTGACGGCAAATCAGACGCAAATGTCTCAAAATCACTGGTTGTCATCGGACCTGATGGCTGTTTGTTGACGCGGGACGATTTACCACCCGCAAACACCAAACGGTGGGTTATCCGCCGCAAGGCCGAGGTTGTGGCCGGGGTACGTGCTGGATTAATTAGCCTGAACGAAGCCTGTGAACGTTATTCTCTCTCGATCGATGAATTCCTGTTGTGGCAGCGACAATTTGATTCGCACGGCCTGGAAGGCCTTAAAGTGACCCGGATTGCCAACTACCGGCAGCCCGCACAGAGCAACGATACACCCGGCTCGGCTAAAGCCGCCGAATAATTCCAACACTCGTTCTGCTACCTGATTCAACGGCTCCTTTTTGGGGCCGTTTTTTATTGTGTGTGGAAATCGGAGGTGATTTACATGTGGTAGGCAAATTTTGCCCACTGTTAACCAATTATTCACCTCGTTTTCGCTATCTTGTATGCAGGAAATCACCCAATACCGCCATTTCCGTGATATTTCGCGGCTTGGCACCAGTTAAGAATTAAGGGGAAGACAGTGGACGGACTATTAAATGCAATAAGAAATCTCGGTCCTATGCGTTTGGCTGTTATGGGCGCTGTCATCCTGGTCATGGCTGGCTTCTTTATTTACGTCACAAACCGACTTGCCACACCGAATATGGATTTGCTGTATGCCAATCTGGACACCAGGGATTCATCGCGTGTGGTACAGACATTGTCCGCCGAAGGCATCCCATACCAACTGGCTGAGGATGGCGCCAGTGTCATGGTCCCAGGCAAGGAAGTTGCCCGCGCGCGCCTTGTGCTGGCCGAACGCGGTATTCCTGGCGGCGGTTCAATTGGTTATGAGATTTTCGATGATGCCAGTTCCATGGGCACCACCAATTTCATGCAAAACCTGAACATGCAACGCGCCCTCGAAGGTGAACTGGCCAAATCTATTCAGACCATCAATAGCGTTAATTCCGCCCGCGTACATCTGGTTCTGCCGAAACGCCAATTGTTCAGCCGCGAACAGCAGGAAGCCACTGCCTCTGTGACACTGCGTATGTCCGGCAGTGCGCGCTTGGAAAAAGATCAAATACTTGCCATTCAACACCTGATCGCCACATCCGTACCGGACCTGTTGCCGAGCCGCGTATCCATTGTGGATAACAAGGGCAAGCTGTTGGCTGCTGGATTCGAAGATGAAGATGACGTGAGCGTCATGGCGGACAAAACGGCCGACCGGCGCAAACGATTTGAGAACAAACTGGCTCGGACCATCGAAGGTCTGCTTGAACAGACTGTTGGGTTCAGCAAAGTTCGCGCCGAAGTCTCCGCTGAAATGGACTTCGACCGGATTAGCATCAATGAAGAAGCCTATGATCCTGATGGACAGGTCGTTCGCTCAACTCAAACCATTGAATTAAACGCCAATGCACAAGATAGCGAAGGCGCACCCCCGGTATCCGTTGGCACCAATCTACCCGACCCATCGTTCCAGGGTGTAGAAGGCCTGAATTCCTCAAATTCTGAATCCCGTACAGAAGAAACGGTGAATTTCGAA
>JABJGO010000073.1 GCA_018662225.1 Rhodospirillales bacterium
AATCTGTGAGGGCAGAACGCCCATACAAACTCTGGAGGACGGCAAACGTATCTGGATGGAAAAGTTTGTAGACCAAACTTAACCTGACAGACGCCACGTCAAATCCGGCAACTGTCAGGTCGGGTCTGAATTACTACAAATAAGTGTCATAAGCTGATCATAGCCAAGGCAGCAAATGCTACTTGAGGAAATGCAAATTAGTGCCACAAATAATTTGCCGCACAATTCATCCACGTTGGCCAGCTCATCTAAATTTTCTTGATTGAACGTAAAAAGGTAGTCAGAAGTACTGGCATTAGGGTTAGACGCATATTTTGCGTATATTCCCGTATTATCATTAATTCTATATGCGTTATGGCTATTTTCGCCATCTATCAAGAATGGGTTTATAGCAGTGAACTCAGGATGTTCGGCAATTTGTATTAGTGCTGCACCATGGTATAGGTGCCTCTGATGAATGTGCATTACTATCCCCCCAATAAATGAAAATAAATCGCGATCATATTGCACTATTTATCTACTATATGGTGCAAATAATATACAGACTTTGAAATTAGGGGTTAAAGTGATTTAATTCTGTTATTCGCTGTGATGACTTGCTGGTTTGTCAACTATCCACCGTTTCCTCATCGTCCGCCGACAGGCTGTCGGCTTGCAGGGACAGGCTGCCCACTTGCAGCATGGGAACTTTTGCCGCGCTTAGGGCGTCGAGGATGGCGCGGTTGACCGCGTATCTGACCTGAAAGTATTTGGCGCTGGGTACCCAGAACCGGACCCCCAGCACGTATCCGCCGTAGGTAAAATCGTGGATGCCCACTTGCGGTTTGGCGGCCACGTTTACGTCTTTGATGCTTTCCAGCGCCTTTTTGACTGCCGTGACGGTTTTCTCAGCACTATCAATACCGGCGATGGCGACCCGGGTTTGGACCACGCGCTGGTCCTGTGAATTGACGATGACCTGGCCGACGATTTCCTTATTAGGAATGGTGATGCGTTCGTCATCTTCACCCACCAGCACCGTGACGCCCATGGCGATTTTTTCCACAACCCCACTGGCGCCGCCCACGGTGATGGTATTACCCACCGCGAACGGGCGGGTCAGGATGATGCCGAGGCCCGCGCCGAAATTAGACAGCGGTCCCTGTAACGCAATGGTCAGACCAAATGCCGAAGCACCGGCCATGGCGACCAATGGACCAATTGAAATGCCGAAATTACCCAGCGTGATAATAATCAGGATGCCGACGATCAGCAGCTTGACCACCATGCCGATAAACCCGGCCAGGGTCTGGTCCACGTCTTTGGTCATGGCGGTGCGGGTCACATAGGCACCGATGGCGGCGGCCACCTTCAGGCCGATGAACAGGAAGAACAACGCGCCGATGATCTGAAAACCGTAGGACACGCCAAATTCCATCAGCGCATCAATCAGCGTTTGTATCATCTCGAGACTTTGTTCTACTTCGGCCTGTACGGGGTCCATATGTCAGCTTCCTTCGTTTAACCAGTCATTGATCAGCCACCGGGCGATGGAATCAGATCGGGATAGTTTGCCATCGGCGGCGTCCTTGCGCATCCGTTCATGTAAATCATCGCGCGAGAACCAACGGGCATCTTCCAACTCATCCTCGCCTACATCAATATCAAATGTGGTGGCGCGGGCCCGAAAACCCAACATAAGCGACGACGGAAACGGCCACGGCTGTGACGCGCGGTACTCAACGTCGGTGATTTCAATGGATGCTTCTTCCATGACCTCGCGGGCCACGGCGACCTCAAGGCTCTCGCCCGGCTCCACAAATCCGGCCAGCGAGGAATACAGCCCTTCGGCCCAGCTTGGCTGGCGTCCCAACAGGCAATGCTCAACGTCTGAAATCTCGGCTGTTACCAGCATGATCACCGCCGGGTCGGTGCGCGGAAAATGATCCACGCCGCAATCGGCCGACGTGCATTGTTGCACAAAGCCGCCGGTATTTGATCGGGTTTTAGTGCCGCAAATTCCACAGAACTGATGCCGACGTTGCCAGTAAGACATGCCACGCGCGAAGGCCAGCATAGACCCGGTCGGCTGGTCCAGCAGCGGGCCGACCTGACGCAGGTCCACGAATCCCACGTCTCCGTCCGGCCCGTGTCCGTGTCCATGGCCCACAGCGTCGAGCGCGGCTTGTTCGGTGAGATCAGACAGATCAAGCGCGAACACCGGCGCGCCGTCTTTCAGGCCCAGAAAGATGGCGTTATCAGCGCGCAGCATATCCTGTGCCGCCGCGCCCGAAATCACCGCTGCATCGGGATCAGTGTGATCTGAATCAGCGCCAAAGATAAGGCTCTGGTCCTGCCATACCGCCAGAACGCTTGGGTTTTCTGCGGTTTGCGCGGCCAGCCACGCATCATCGTCACGCTTTGCGGCGGCGCGGTCGAGGGGCGTTCCAGAATAGGCGAGGCGGTGTGGCATGGTCGGATGGTGCCATACTCCCCCTGACCTCACAACGGGCATCATACGATTTTCAATGGAGATGTGGCGCGAGGCTTGGTATCAATAGGATAGATCAAGGATTCGGGATTCCCATGCGCGTCAAATCGATTATGTCTGTGATAGGTCTGAGCGTCGCCCTGGCGGCGTGCGGCGCGGCTGAGTCCGTTAGCGACTGGATGTTTGAAGCCAGTTTCTCGTCCAGGTCCATCGACTGTGAAGAACGCACCGCCCGTCAGCTCAACGGCGTGGATTTCGCCACCGCTGCACATATTGAGATGGTGGTCCGCAATGGCGAGTTCTCGCCCATGGTGGTGCGTATGACCAAGGGCCGCAGCTATGTGTTTAGGCTGCGCAACCGTGATGACGACGTTCACACCTTTGATGCGCCTGAATTTTTCAGTGCCATTGCCGTGGCTGCCGTGGCCGTTGATAACACCATCCTGGAAACCGTATGTCCCGGCCCGGTGGTAAAATTACAGGGCGGGCAATCGTTCGAGATGCAGTTTCTGGCCGCTCAGGACGGCGCTTACGCCTTTACCGATACGGCAAACGGTATCGGGGTTGGTGGCTTGTTGGGCACCGGTGCGCCGGGCGGCGTGATCTGGATCGAAGAAGTTTATTGATCCAGAGCACTTCCGGACTATTTAGGTGCATTCTGATGGTGGTGCCATGAGACGGCTCGCTAGGCGTGTGGCGTAGCGCGTAGCGGGGCTACGGGCAAGCCGTGCAACGCAGCGACTGTCCATGGAAGCGCCACCCTTCGGGCCGGACCATTAAAGCCTGGCTCGTGTCGTGTTTTTTGGCCGTAGTCCCACTACGTCCGGCAAACCACTCCTAATCCAGGCTTTAATGGTCTCGGTCAGAATGCACCTAAATAGTCCGGAAATGCTCTAGCCCCCAAATTAACGATTCAAATGCTTGCCTATCCCACCCCCTGATTTGCTATAGTGCCTGCGGATAGTCGGCGGTGGGCAGGCCCCTCGCCAACCCGGTCAGGTCCGGAAGGAAGCAGCCGCAACGAGATTCCGGTCTGGGTCATTGTCCGGCTATCCACCTTTCTCATTTAGGAATGCGGCACCTGATGACGGACAATAATTCCACCACGTCGACCGAAGAGACCGCCGCGCAGTATCGCGTCCTTGCGCGTAAATACCGCCCCGCCACATTCAGCGAAATGATTGGCCAGGAAGCCATGGTCCGCGTGCTCACCAATGCGGTGAGTTCGGGTCGTTTGGCCCATGCGTTTATGCTGACCGGGGTTCGTGGTGTGGGCAAGACCACCACCGCTCGCGTGCTGGCCCGGGGATTGAACTGTATCGGCCCGGACGGGACTGCGGATTTCGGCCCCACGGTTGAGCCTTGCGGGGTGTGTGAGCATTGTGTGGGCATCGCCGAAGACCGTCATGTGGACGTGCTTGAAATGGATGCCGCCAGCCGCACCGGCGTGGATGATATGCGTGAGCTTATCGAGGGGGTGCGCTACCGCCCCACATCGGCGCGCTATAAAGTCTACATCATCGATGAAGTACACATGCTGTCGAAAAGCGCCTTCAACGCCTTGCTGAAAACGCTGGAAGAGCCGCCCGAACATGTGAAGTTTATTTTCGCCACCACTGAAATTCGCAAAGTCCCGGTCACGGTATTATCCCGTTGCCAGCGGTTTGATCTGCGCCGGGTTGAGGTCGACGTGCTGGCTACATATTTCAATGAACTGGCCACCAAAGAAGGTGCCACGGTAGATGATACCGCCATCCAATTAATCGCACGCGCCGCCGATGGCAGTGTGCGTGACGGGTTGAGTTTGCTGGATCAGGCCATATCCCACACCACCGATTCAGGCGACACCATTACCGAGGATCAAATCCGCGAGATGCTGGGTCTGGCCGATCGCAGCCAGTCATTTGATACCTTTGATGCCCTCATGAAAGGCGACGCCGCGGCGGCGTTGGATGTGTTTGCGGCTCAGTATACTTCGGGTGCCGATCCGGCTCAGATTATCGAGGATTTGTTAGGGGTCACCCACTGGCTGACCCGTCTCAAAGTCTCACCCGCCGTGGCCGATGATGTGGCTGTGCCGGAAATCGAACGGGTCCGGGGCAAACAATTAAGTAGCGACTTGGGCATGGCGGCCGTCACCCGCGCGTGGCAAATGCTGCTCAAGGGACTGACCGAAGTGCGCCATGCACCGTCTGCCGTACAGGCCGCGGAAATGGTGCTGATCCGGCTGGCCCATGCCTCGACCCTGCCATCACCGGAAGAAGCGTTAAAAGCGCTCAGCGATGATGCCGCAGCACAAACAACCACCACGACGGTGCCATCAGGCGGTAATGGCGGCGGTGCTTCGGCGGTATCGAATACGACGGCGCAACCAACGGGCAACGGGGGGGGCGCACAGGCTGCTCTCAGCGTTGTCTCAAACATCGAACCTGAACAGATCGCTGTTCAGGCGGACGAACCAGAAACAACGGCCTTCGTCTTTACGGACTTCGCCCACATCGCCGAGCGCGCGACACAATGCCGTGAAGGCAAGCTGGCGGCGTTTTTGGGCCACAACGCGCGGCTGGTAAAATTCGAGCCGGGCCGCCTTGAAATCAACGGCGGTGAATTTGCCGACGAGGTCACCATGCGTCGCCTGCGCATGTTCTTACAGGAACAATCGGGCATGGAATGGGTGATCATCAATTCCACCGAAGCCGGGGCCGCTACGCTGGTGGAAGTTCAGGCCGGCGATATCAAGGCGGCGCTGGACAAGGCAACGGCACACCCGCTGGTGCAGGCCGTGCTTGAGACGTTCCCCGATGCATCAGTCGAGAGCATCGAGCGCATTGAGCACAATGAACACGTTGAACAAAACAACGAAGACGATCCCACCGAATAACACCCCTTAAGACGATGGAGATGACGATGTCACAAGTCCGTACAGAACGCCGCGACAAGGTTCTTGAAATCACCATGGACAATCCGCCGGTGAACGCCATCGGCACCCAGATGAGTGACGAACTGTATACCGCGTTCAGCACCCTGCGTGATGACGCATCACTGACCGTGGGTCTGGTCACGGGCGAGGGCGAAAAATGTTTTTCCGCCGGGTGGGACCTGAAAGAAGCGGCGGAGAGCTTCGATGATATGGAAGCCCCTGAAACCATGGCCATGACGCCGGGCGGGTTCGCGGGCTACACGGAAATGTGGGATTTATACAAACCCGTCATTGCGGCGCTGAACGGTCACGCCGTTGGCGGCGGCCTGGAAGTGGCTTTGGCCGCTGACATTATCGTCTGCGTACCGGAAGCCACCATTGGTTTACCTGAAATGCAGCGCGGGTTCCTGCCCGATGCGGGCGCAGTCCAGCGCCTGCCTAAAAAAATCCCGCACAACGTGGCCATGGAAATGATGTACACGGGCCGCTACATCGACGCGGAAGAGGCCCTGCACTGGGGCCTGGTGCACAAGATTTTGCCGCGCGACGAAATGATGGACTACGCCCGCAACATGGCGCATGAGATTTCCAAGGGCGCGCCCTTGGCGTTACAGGCGCTGAAAGAAACCTTCTACGGTTCCTGCGAAATGCCGGTACAGCAAGCGTTCGATAGCATGTCCCGCAACAAAGGCATCTTCCCCATCTACGAATCTGTGCTTGATTCCGAAGACTTCAAAGAAGGCCCCAAAGCGTACGCGGAAAAACGGGAACCTGTGTGGAAAGGTAAGTGACGATACGAAGTATTGCACGAACCCGGCAAGTGCATCGCTAGATGCACTGAGAGGTAAGTAGAATCGCGAAGCGATTGTACGTAACCCGGCAGACGCTGCCCGGCAAGACCATGCAATGGTCTGAGAGGGACTTTGGCTTCAAAGTTCGAGAGGGCAAGTAGTAGGGAAATTTGAGACGTAACCCCCGTCATCGAATGTCTACATTTCCTGTAGACATTCACCCACATTTGCAACAAAAATTCCCAAAACAGTTCAAAAATACCCACTATAAGTCATTGAAATATATGATTTTGTAGACATTCGCCTACAATTGGCGAGCGACGGTCTTCATTTCAACCTACGCTGGGCCAATGACCTAAGAATTGAGGCAGAAGAACTGGCTATATGACAGACGTCCCAAATATCCTCAAAGGCATCGGTCCCCACGAGGGGCGAGAGCTTGAACTCATGCTGGCTGGCAAGAAACCAGCGGCCATGTTCAACGAAGACCTGCCAGAAGGTTTCACCATGCCGGACGTCCTGTTCGCGCCGTATGTGGAAAGCGGTCGGGTGATCACGAAAGAGATCATGATCAGTTTTTCCAAACACCCCCAACTGGCATTGCGATATTTCTTCTTTGCTCTACCCGGTGAAGAGTGGCGCATGGACCGATTAATCGAAATCCATCGCTTGATTCACGAACAAGGGTCGCCCACCACGCGAGAACTGGAAACTGAGATTGGTCAGCTTTTGGGGTATCAGGGCCGAGACATTCAGGCCTATCTCGACCACTCCATTCCCAAATAGACGGGGTGGGGATATCTACTACTCGCCCCACCCGCGCCATTATCTAAACAGCTTTGTTTTAGCTAGCTTTGCTCGCGCAATCCGGACACAATTTTCCAGCAACGCCACCATGGAAAGCCCCGCACTTAGGGCATTTATAAGATGGTGATCTTGCAGCCAATGCAATTTCTGTTGGGCCACCAGGTTTAATTACCCCATCCGTTTTAAGGCCATTATCTGTCTGGAACCTCTCAATTCCAGAGAACATTGCCAAATCGGGATAGGGCGTTACTCCCCATTCTGGTTTCTCATAATATCCGAGGTTTTCGAGCGCTGTTTTTACGGAAAGCACATCGTCATCATTGACGTTGTGTGATCGCCCGATCGTTGAGGCGATCTTGTATAATTTTGACATCGCATGTTCCTTTTTTCTCTCAGGAACACATGTGCTCCTGAGGAATTTATCGTTCATACGGCCAGGTCAGGCGTAAAGTGCCTAATCTGTCGTATAAGATTAAATTTCAGGAAGCGTTATCCGTGTCGGTTATCGGGAAGGGGAAAATGTCTCCCGGCCATACGGGCGCGGTATCTCGTTACTTCTCACTTATCTCACGTTCTCCAGCGTACGAGGACAGCTTGCCGGGCGTTGATATTCACAATGTCAAATAACGAACAGGAATAAAAGCATAAAAAGGGGCAAAAGTCAAGCTTTTAATCTGGAAATCCCTAAACCAACCCAACCTTCCCAGCAAAAGGGTCCCACCCAGCATCCTGATGCCAGTCATATTCCGCCCAGTCCGCCGTTTGTTCAGCCGCCTCTTGCCCCATCAAGTGCGCGATGAAGCCCAGCGCCATGTCCATGCCGGCAGACACACCTGATGAGGTGAAGTATTTGCCGTCCTCAACCCAGCGGGCCTGTTTCTGCCAGTCCACGTCTGGGCCGCAGGTGGTTACCCACTCAAAAGCGATTTTGTTGGTGGTGGCCTTTCGTCCATCCAATAGCCCGGTTTTGGCAAGAATGGCACTGCCGGTGCAGACCGTAGTCACGTATTCTGCCGCCTCTGATTTCCGTTTGAGCCAGTCGAGCATAATCGGGTTGTTTACTTCGGTCCGTGTGCCTGCCCCGCCGGGGATCAGGAGCGCGTCATAGTCTTTGTCATCGGAAAACAGGTCATCCACCACGCTGGCCGGACCCATACCACTCTCAGTCGCCGGGCTGGTCTCGGCCACCATGCGAAGCTGGAACTGATCAGGCCACATGCCGAGTATTTCCAGTGGGCCGTAGACGTCCAGTAACTCAAAGCCGGGGAATAGAACTACGCCTATTGTTCGCATGATCGTTCCTTAAAGTGTTCACCACAGAGGCACTGAGGCACAGAGAAGAAAATATGAGATAGTTTTTCTCTTCTTCTCTTCTTCTCTTCTTCTCTGTGCCTCAGTGGTTTATTTCTTCTTATTCAGCGCCAATTCGAAGTGCTTAATGGCCGCAACAAACTTGTCCCGGCACCCGGTATTACAAAGCCCCACCACGTGGCCGTTGTAGGTGGTGAGTGAGTCCGCCGCCACCGGGTCGCCGGACCACGGGCAGGTTTCGTTGATGCAGTCTTCGAGTTTCAGTTCATCCATCTGTCTTCTCCGGCTTTGTTTTAATTTTCACCACAGAGGCACAGAGACACAGAGAAGATTTAAAACAATCTCTTCTAAAAACTCTGTGTCTCTGCGTCTCTGTGGTTCACTACACCTAAATACGGTGGTTCAACTCACAACATAAACGAATTCTCGCAAGCCAGTCCCCAGGCCTCCATGAACTCGTTCAGGTGTGGGCGCTCGGCACCTTCGGCTTCAATCAGCGCGATCACATCGCCGACGGCGTGGTTATAGCCATCGGTGCTGATGGTGCCGCGGTGGTGCATGAGGCGCAGGTAAACCAGGTACGTGTTCAGCACGTCTGTTTCACAGTAATCGCGAATTTCCTGAACCTTGCCGCCTTCGAACATCTCGGTGACTTTGGATCCGTCCACGCCGAACTTGCCGGGAAAGCCCAGCACCGAACAAACCTCGTTCAGTTTCACCCGGGCTGATCCGCCGTATTCGGACAGCACCTCCAGCAAATCACAGTGCCAGTCGGCGGAATAACGCGAGGTGTAGCTGTTCCATTTATCGCCGTCTGTATACAGGAACCGTGCGCTAATGCCGTGCGCCATGGCGCGGTATTTGAGTACGCTTAAATCAAAGCCCCGACCATTGTAGCTGACCAGTCGGGGGCGCAGGCGTTGCAGGTGGGCGAAAAATCCCTGTATCAGGTCACGCTCGCTGAAACCCGCTTCACCGCCGGAGCGTAGTTCGCGCAGGTGATAGACTTCTTCGGGGCCTATGCGCTCGATCTCGGCTTCCAGAAAGCTGATGGCGACCACTTTATGAAACGACTGCCTGGGAAAGGCGTTGCGGCCATCGGTGATGTCCAGATGATAGCGTTCCAGCTCATCCCGGCGGGCTTGGCTATCGGTATCCTCAAACCCGGTCAGGTTAGGCACGGCGTCCGTATCGGGCACGGTTTCGATATCAAACACGAACAGGTTTTGGTGCGACATGACGCTTCCTCCATCTCGCCTGTTATCTCAGGGTTAGGCCTGTTATACAACGGAGAGACAACGTGCACCAACAGAGACAAAACGGAACAAAGTTATGACCAACTTCGCCAAGATGATGAAACAGGCCCAGGACATGCAGGGCCGCATGCAGGATGTGCAGAATTCACTGACCGATATCGAGGTCACCGGGTCCGCCGGGGGCGGTATGGTTGAGGTCACGCTGAACGGCAAGAACGAGGCAAAGCGCGTGCATATCGATCCGTCACTGGTGGGTGAGGCCGACGCGGCCATGCTGGAAGACCTGGTGGTGGCCGCCATCAACGACGCACGCGGTAAGGTGGACACCGTGGCGCAGGAAAAAATGAAAGAGCTGACCGGCGGGATCGAGCTGCCCCCCGGTATGCAGTTGCCGTTCTAGGCCAGAGAATATTCCATGCAAAACGCCTCTATTGATCAGCTGACCCAGTATCTGGCCAAGTTGCCGGGGCTGGGGCCGCGCTCGGCACGCCGGGTGGTGCTGTATCTGATCAAGCGGCAGGAAGGTTTGCTGCGGCCTCTGATCAAGGCGCTGGATGCGGTGGCGAAGGAAATCCGCACCTGTGCTACCTGTGGCAATGTGGACACCAATGATCCGTGCGGTGTGTGTAGTGACGTAAAACGCGATCACAAGACCATCTGTGTGGTGGAGGATGTGGCCGATTTATGGGCGCTGGAACGCACGGGCATATTCAAGGGCGTCTATCATGTGCTGGGCGGCACGTTATCGGCGCTGGACGGTGTGGGGCCGGACGATCTGAATATTCCTGGACTGGTGCGGCGCACGGAACAGGGGAACGTGGGCGAGGTCGTACTGGCCTTAAGCGCTACGGTGGATGGTCAAACCACGGCGCACTATATTGCTGAGTGCATCAACCGGGATGCGACGGAAGTCACCGCCTTGGCCCACGGTGTGCCGGTGGGGGGTGAGCTGGATTATCTGGACGAAGGTACCCTGACCACGGCGCTACGCGCCCGGCGCGGGGTCAGTTAAAAAACCTTATTCAGGTTCAACCTCTAACGTGGCACCATTGAGGCCCGTTATTCTGACCCGTTCGCCTGCGCCTGTGTCCCTGCCACTGACCCGCCATTGGCTATCACCTACGGCGGCTTTGCCGACACCGTTCACGATAGCCTCAGACAGGACCACGACCTGACCCACGTACTGTTCGCCACGCTTATTCAGCATTGGCTTGTCCGATTCGACGGGGTGGCGTTTGAACCAGATCCGGCCACCAACGGTGACGCTGACGGCGGTCACGGCAAAGCACAGAAGCTGAATTTCCCATGTCATATCAGGGGCGGCGAGTGCGATCAGCGCCGTGATACCGGCACCAACCCCAACCCACAGGAAAATCACCCCCGGTGCGAAGATTTCCAACACGATCAACACCAGCGCCAGAATGCCCCAATGCCAGTACGACAGTTGTTCAAGAAACTGGATCATTTGTCTGCCAATCCATTCCAGGGGCCTGTCGCACCTGTAGCACCTGTACGGCCTGTGTCACTTGCGTTGCTGTCACCCGTGCCAAAGGCTTCCTTGGCAATTTCGGCGATACCCGACAGTGATCCCAGTAAAGCGGTTGCTTCCATGGGCAGGATGAGAACCTTTTGGTTTGGCGCGCTGGCGATCTCACCAAAGGCCTCTACGTATTTTTGGGCGATGAAGTAGTTTATTGCCTGTATATTGCCGCTCTCGATCGCGGCGGAGACCACTTCGGTGACTTTGGCTTCTGCTTCACCTTCACGTTCGCGCGCTTCCGCATCACGATAAGCGGCTTCGCGGCGGCCTTCGGCGTCAAGAATTGCCGACTGCTTTTCACCTTCGGCCTTGAGAATCTTGGCCTGACGAAAGCCCTCGGCTTCCAGAATGTTGGCGCGCTTGTCACGCTCTGCCTTCATCTGGCGACCCATGGATTCAACCAGATCGCGTGGCGGCGAGATATCCTTGATCTCAATTCGCGTGACTTTAACGCCCCACGGGTTGGTGGCTTCATCGACCACGGTCAGCAACTGGCTGTTGATCTTGTCACGCTGTGACAGAAGTTCATCCAGATCCATGGAACCCATGACCGTTCTGATATTCGTCATGGTCAGGTTCAGGGTGGCGTTTTCAAGATCGTTCACCTCATAGGACGAACCGGCAGCGTCCAGAACCTGAAAGAACACCACGCCATCAACCGTCACCATGGCGTTATCCTTGGTGATGATTTCCTGGGATGGCACGTCCATGACCCGTTCGCGCATGTTCACTTCATAAGCCACGCGGTCCACGTAGGGTACAATCAGGTGTAGGCCGGGTTTCAGGGTCTTGGTGTACTTACCGAACCTCTCCACAGGGAATTCCATGCCTTGCGCGACGATTTTGACGCCCTTGAAGATGGTTGTGATGGCCAGTCCCACAATGACGATGAAAAAGATGGCCGCGGCATCAATACCTGTAAAAAAATCCATAAGACGAACTCCTACCCATTCATTTGATTTCTACAATTCAACCTCAGGACATAGTCAGATGAAACTCAGCGCGCAACCTTTGGGCTAATCGTTAGCCAATAACGCGATCTGGCGTTGTTGGGTCTGATATGGGTAAATCGTCCACAGGTGACGTGTCATCACCCAGCTGCACCGCTTCGATTTTGTCGCCCCGCGAGGTGATTTTACGGGTCGATTTATCGATCTCGGTAATATCTTTCTCGGCTTGGGAAAAATGCGTTTTCAGTTTTCCAACGCGTTCATCCAACCGGCCAACGTCTTTGGTCAGCTCATGCACTTCTTTCTGGATCACGCCCGCCTGTTCCTTCATACGCACATCGCGCAGAATGGCACGCACGGTGTTCAGTGTGGCCATGAGCGTGGTGGGCGAGACGATCCACACCCGGCGGCGGTAGCTGTCTTCTAAAATACCCTGAAATTTATGGTTGGCGTGAATTTCCGCGTAGATGGCTTCGCTGGGTAAAAACATGATGGCGGATTCGGCGGTCTCGTTCGGGATGATGTATTTCTCCGCAATGTCCTTTACGTGTTTGGACACATCGGTGGAAAAGGCCCTTTCGGCCTGTACCCGCGCCTGATCATCCGTTGCCGCCTGTAATGCCTTGTAGGATTCCATGGGGTATTTTGCATCAATGACAATCGGTCCGGGCGGCAGGGGCAGCAGCAACAGACAGTCCGCGCGCTTGCCATTGGATAGGGTGGCCTGAGTCTGGTACGCGCTGGGTGGCAGAATATCGCTGACCAGATCATTCAGTTGAATTTCGCCAAACGCCCCACGGGCCTGTTTGTTGGACAGGATATCCTGCAAGCCCACCATCTGTTGCGACAGATCGGTGATGTTCTTTTGGGCGGCATCAATGACCGCCAGGCGTTCATGCAGAACGTTGAGGGACTCGCCTGTTTTCTGGGTTTGCTTGGCCATGCCGTCACCCAGCCGTTGATGCAGGGATTCGAGGCGTTGATTGAGGTCCACCTGGGTTTGCTGCAATCGGTCGGCCAGCACGCTTTGATTGGTGCCCATCCGTTCATTAAGGGCTGTGTGTTCGGTGCTGATGCGGCTGGTGGTTTCCTGCATGCTCATCAGGGCGCTGGTCAACGCCAGGTCATCGTCGCGACGGCGGCGGCCACTGAACACAATCACCCCTGCCAACACCACAACGGCGACGACCACAAGCACGATGATAAGAGAATCACTAAACATGCTCCCTTGTAGCATTACGCCGGGTGGCTTGCACCCTTGACCTTGGTTAGCCAAGTCGATATTTGCCCTTTGACCTTGGCTAGCCAAGGCAATATATGAATGCCATAGTTGCGTATAATATTATGATTTAGCAGGAAATGAGCCGTGGCCCGATTACCGATCATTGTTGCCCCTGACCCTCGTTTGAAGGGAATCGCCGAGCCGGTGGGCGCGGTCGATGCCCAAGTGCAGGCGCTCATGGATGACTTGCTTGAAACCATGTATGACGCCAGCGGCATTGGTCTGGCCGCGCCGCAAGTGGGCGTGCTGAAACGCGTGATCGTTGTGGACGTATCCAGAGGTGAAGACCGTGCGCCCATGGCGCTGGTGAACCCGGAAATTGTCTGGGAATCCGAAGAGACAAATGTGCATGAAGAAGGCTGTCTGTCATTGCCTGAATACTATGCCGAAGTTGTGCGCCCGGATCAGGTGCGCATCCAGTATCTGGACCGCGAGGGTCAAGCGCAGGAAATTGAAGCCGATAATATTCTGGCTACCTGTATCCAGCATGAGATTGACCATCTGGACGGCATCCTGTTTGTGGACCACGTGTCGTCGCTCAAACGCAACATGATCCTGCGTAAGTTAACCAAAGCCAAACGCCAGGGCGTTCTTGAAACCGCCTGAGTGAGATGGAGAGACCGTTGCGTATTATCTTCATGGGTAGCCCGGATTTTGCCGTATCCACACTGAACGCTATCACTGGGGCTGACACCGGTGCCGGACACGATGTGGTCTGTGTCTATGCCCAGCCGCCGCGCCCCGCCGGACGCGGCCATAAGGAACAACCCTGTCCCGTGCATGCGGCTGCCCTTGAGCAGGGGTTGATGGTACGTACACCCGAAAGCATGCGTGATGATACAGCGATCACCGAGTTTGCTGCGCTGAATGCGGATATCGCCGTGGTGGTGGCCTATGGCCAGATTTTGCCCATGGCCGTTCTCGAAGCCCCGAAATATGGCTGCATCAACGTGCATGCCTCGCTATTGCCGAGGTGGCGGGGCGCGGCCCCTATCCAGCACGCCATTCTGGCTGGTGATGAGACAAGCGGTGTTTGCATCATGCAGGTGGACGAAGGCCTGGATACAGGGCCGGTGTTCTTGCGACGCGAAACGAAGATTGATGAGGCGACCACCGGTGGCAGCCTGCATGATGATCTGGCAACTATCGGTGCTGCGGCCTGCCTTGAGGTTTTGGTCGGCATCGAAGCGGGAACCATGACCTCCATTACAGCAGCCCCACAGCCCGATGACGGTGTGACCTATGCGGCCAAAATCAGCCCCGCACTGGCCCGTCTGGATTGGCGCGCCGATGCCATCGATCTGGATCGTGCCGTGCGGGCATATGATCCATGGCCACGGACCTGGTTTGAGCACGGTGGTGAACGCATTAAAGTTTTGGCGGCTCATGTGGATGAGGGTGCCAGTCCGGCCAACGTTTCAGCGGGGCAGGTGCTGGACGGGCGCCCGGCTATCGCGTGTGAGAATGGTGTGATTGTGCTGGACCGCCTGCAACGTCCCGGTCGCAAACCTCAGGACGCCGCAGAATTTATGCGTGGATATGACCTTACGGTGGGAACTGTTCTGGATCGCTGACCACTGGCTAACGCTGGGGAGCGACTAGCGAATCGATTGCAACTTGGGTGCAGAGGCTTCCAGCGCCAGCATCTTGTCCATGCCGTGTCTCAGGTCCGATAGCAGGAACTCGCCCCGCTTGGCCGGGCTGCCCGAAGATTTGGACGGAAATTGTGTTTCCCAAGCTGTCATCTTGACCCACAGCGCGCACAAAACGCCGCCATTCACCCTGTGAAGCCCACGGATCAGGCTGGAAACCTCCCTGAACCGTTCTGCCGAAATCTCGTCCCACATGGTCTCGGATGCACGATCAAATGATTCAAACCGACCGGTGACACCGGCCATCACTTCGTTGATGGCAGCTTCCATTTCACGGGTTGCATCCATGAATGGTTTGTTTTCTTTGAACTGAAAGCTCCCACGTAACTCGCGCATGGCATCAAGAAAGTCGGAAATGACCGGCTCAATGGTGTCCAGGCACTGTCGGTAATAACTAATCGCCATGAAAATGTCGCCATATTCTTCCAGAAAGTCCGGTACCGCTTCAGGTCGGATTTCCAGCTTGTCAGCCATCTGTTTCAGGCGCGTGAGGGCCTCGTTCACATCGGGTGACCGGAACAGGTTCAGCACATCATCGAAACTCGTAATGTTGCCATCTGCGGAATCACCGTAAATTTCCATGATCAGCGGACGGGTGAACTTGGTCATATAGGTGCTGAGCTCTTTGCTCTTGGTCTCGGACAGCTTCAGAGCATCGCTGTCGGTTATATCGATTTCCAATTCGCGTAGCGCCAGTCGCAGGCTGTACACATCATAGCTGGGAAGAGCGAACATCCGTTTCAGGATCTTGTAATCTTCATTGGGGTTGTATTCATCCCAACCGAACTGGGCTGGTAAATCCTGCAAGGACAACTGGCCACTGCCGGTTTCAAAACTGGAGAAAATTTCAATGACGGACTCCAGTTTGGCATTCTTGATCAGGCGCGCCCTTTTGAGCGACGCCGTCTCAAGCGGCACCATGGAAAGTCGCATGGAATACAGCGAATCGCGATCTTCGTCTGTCTGTTCTCCGTCGTCGTCTGCCATTATGTCCCCAGAGTGCCTTCTCGTCGTCAATTTGCAAACCGTTTGGCAAGATGATGATTTTGCCCCCTCGCAATGGCCATACTATGATAGGTAATGGTTAATTTACGGTTTCTGCACCGTGCAACAGAACGTATTACCGAAATAAGCGGTCGTTCATGAAAACTATATCTCGCGCCATGTGAATTGTCGCGGTAAACAGGGGTATGACACGATACAGAATGAAGCTTGAATACGATGGCACAGCCTTTGTGGGTTGGCAGCGGCAGGATAACGGCACAGGCGTGCAGGAGGCGTTGGAAAATGCCCTGCTGGCGTTTACCGGTGAAGAAGCCGCCGTCTATGGCGCCGGTCGCACGGACGCCGGTGTTCATGCTCTGGCGCAAGTGGCGCATTTCGATCTGGAAAAGTATTTTACCGCTAACAAAGTCAGGGAAGCCATGAATGCTCATGTGCGCCCGCACCCGGTGGCGATCCTCGAGGTTGACGAGGTGACCGAAGACTTCCATGCCCGTTTTTCAGCGGTCGATCGATCCTATGAATACAGGATTCTAAACAGACGCGCACCGGCCGCTATTGGTCTGGACCGCTGTTGGCATGTGCCGGTGGCACTGGACACTGGCGCCATGCACGATGCGGCGCAAGTTCTGTTGGGCGAACATGATTTCACATCGTTCCGCGCGACCGTCTGCCAGGCCAAAAGCCCGGTCAGAACCCTCAGTGAAATCTCTGTTTCACGCGACGGTGATGCGGTCATTACCCGTGTGCGTGCGCGTTCATTTTTGCACAATCAGGTGCGCATCATCATGGGGGCTTTGCGCAAAGTGGGCGAAGGCAGGTGGACAAAACAGGATATGGTCGATGTACTGGCGGCGTGTGACCGCACCCATACCGGACAAACGGCCCCGCCGCAGGGGCTTTACTTGAGCGACGTTCGTTACTAATTCTAATGGATACCATCTGGAGGTCAGCATGAGTGAGCAAACACCAAAGCCTATCGAATTGAACCTGACCGCGAGCGATGGCGAGTCGGATGGCAATTCGCAAGGCCAGCAATCACCGGGGCAGCAAGGCTCGCATCACCCTCATCAAGCTCAATCAGATGATCGACCGGTCATGGGCTACATTGCCACCACGTTTGGTGTCCTCAGTATTTTCATGTGGGCAATTGTTTTTGCCCCGCTGGGCATCGTGTGTTCAATCATTGCCCTGTTTATGGGCCAGGGCATGTGGGCCTTTATCGGTCTGGCAACGTCTATGATCGGTATTATCACGTCGCCATTCTGGTGGGGTATTCTTGGTCTTGCCGCGCTGGCTAACTGGTTAGGCTTTGGCTTCTAGCTGCCAATAATCAGCTTATCGCTCCACGCGTTCAAAACCAGGCTGATCAATACATCCAGCATAATAATGGCCCACGCAATCGAAGGGCGGATGTCCAGGGTCACCTTGATGACATACCCGCTGTACAACAGGATTGCGAGTAGGACGATCAGGCCGATAGGGCCGCTGTCAGCCCCCAACAAGCCAAACAACACCACCGGCAGGTAAACGAGATTCTGTATAACCGATGCCCAGTTATAGGCGACGACGGCTCGGATGTAGTGCTGTTGGCGGTCAATAAGACGCAGGACAAGCGGCAGAATGACCGGAAACGCGGTCCATGCAATGACGTAGGAAATAAATTCAACGATCACAACGCGCCATACCATCACGTCGATGCCTGCATCAATCCATGCGGTGGCAACGATCAGAATGTAGACGGGGAAAGTAAGCACAGCCGCAAAAAAGGAAAACCAGAAGCTGGCAGGCGTAATATCGAAATATGCTAATCCGCCGGGGTCAAGTCGGGCCAGCCGAAACGCGCCGTAAAGCGGGCGGGATGCGGCGGCCAGCAAGCTCATTTTTCTGCCAGATTCAAATACTGCGATATGGCGTATCCATATATTTCGCTTAAGCGGTGGATATCGTCCACCAACACATGCTCGTCTGTTTTGTGGGCGGTGTCACTGATCAGGCCGAACTCTACGACTGGGCAATAATTTTTGATAAAGCGCGCATCTGACGTACCGCCCGTGGTGCTGAGTTCCGGGCGGATGCCGGTCACGCGCTCCACGGCGGCAACCATCACATCGCTGAGTTTGCCCGGTGGCGACAGGAAGGATTCACCCGATACCCGGATGCTTAAATCGTAGCCCACCCCAACGGCGTCCAGTCGGTCGCGAATAATTTTCTCCACACCGGCGCCGGTGTGCAGGTCATTAAAACGCACGTTGAACCCGGCCCGGGCTTCGGCCGGGATCACGTTTGTTGTCTCATTACCCACATCCACTGTAGTGACGGTCAGGGTCGAGGCCTGAAAATGATCGCTGCCACCGTCCAGCGGTTCGTTAATCAACGCCGACAACATGTGGACCAGATGAGGAATGGGATTGTCCGCCATGTGCGGGTACGCGGCGTGGCCCTGAACGCCCTTGACCACAAGGTGCCCATTCAGGCTGCCACGACGGCCGATCTTTGCCATTTCGCCCAAATGATGGGGGTTTGTCGGCTCGCCCACAATACAACCATCCAGCACCTCGCCCATATCGGTGATCCAGGGCAGGGCCTTCTTGGTTCCATTGATGCTGGTAGCTTCTTCGTCACCGGTGATCAGCAGGCTGATAGAGCCGCCAACGTCGTTATGGTGTTTATCGGCGATGCGGGCCGCGGCTACGGCAAAAGCGGCGATGGCGCACTTCATGTCTGTGGCACCGCGTCCGAAAAAAACGCCGTCATTAATGGTCGGATCGAAGGGTGGGTATGTCCACAAGCTCTCGTCACCCGGCGGCACCACATCGGTGTGACCGGCAAAGCAAAGGTTTGGTGACTCGGTGCCTAAACGGGCATAGAGATTGTCTACGGGTGCTGTGCCGTCTTCTTCAAAAATCTTGCGATGGCATACAAATCCGCAACGTTCCAAAAACGCCTGCAACACATCCAGCGCGCCCGCATCAATAGGTGTGATGCTGGGGCACCGGATCAGGTCTTCGCTAAGCGAAACGGGATCAAATGCAGACATATACTACCCAAATCAATCGCGCAGCAGGTCGTTGATCGAGGTCTTGGAACGGGTCTGTTCATCAACCCGTTTTACGATGACGGCACAATACAGGCCGGGACCGGGGCTTCCATCGGGCAGGGGTTTCCCGGGTAGGGTTCCTGGGACAATCACAGAGTATGCTGGTACGCGACCATAGAATATCTCGCCGGTGGCCCGGTCGATAATCTTGGTGGATGCGCTGATATAGACGCCCATGGAAAGCACGGCGCCTTCTTCCACAACGACACCTTCAACAACTTCGGACCGGGCACCGATAAAGCAGTTGTCTTCGATGATGACAGGGCCAGCCTGCAAAGGTTCCAGCACGCCGCCGATGCCAACGCCACCTGACAGGTGACAGTTCTTGCCGATCTGAGCACAGCTACCCACCGTTACCCAGGTGTCGACCATGGTGCCTGAATCAACATAGGCACCCAGATTGACAAAGCTTGGCATCAAAATAACACCGGGCGCAATATGGGCTGAATGACGCACGGTGCAATTGGGCACGGCGCGGAAACCGGCTTCGCGGAAGCGGTTCTCAGACCATCCTTCGAACTTGTTAGGCACCTTGTCCCACCAGGTTCCACCGCCGGCACCACCTTCGATAACGCTCATATCATTCAGGCGGAACGACAGCAGTACAGCTTTCTTCAGCCATTGATTGACGGTCCAGCCGTCAGCGGATTTTTCGGCCACCCGCGCCTCGCCGCTGTCCATGGCGCCCAAGGCCGTATTCACGGCTTCACGCACGTCGCCAGTTGTATGAATATCAATGGAATCCCGATCTTCCCATGCGGCTTCGATCGTGGATTGAAGTGTTGCGAAATCGCTCATAATTGCCGTAAACCTTATGTGAGAGTTCTGACTAAGTTGTTAGCGCAGGAAAATGCGGCAGTGACAGCAACGTGTCAATTGAAACCGGTAAAATCTTGTGACAACATGCGCTGATAGAGAAGGAACCTGCCATGCCAAAACACCTCACCGAGGCGCAAATACAAGCGTATAAAACGGACGGATTTTGCTCTCCCATCGATGTGATGAGTGAGGCTGATGCGCTGGATTTTCGTCGACGGCTGGAAGAGGTCGAGGCGGAGTATCCCGGTGCGCTGGATGCTAGCAATCGTAACAACGCACACTTGGTGCTCAAGGTCATTGATGAGATTACGCATCATCCGGCTATTCTGGATGCGGTGGAGGATATTATTGGCCCTGACATTCTGGTGTTTGGGACTGTTCTGTTCATCAAGGAACCTGGCGATCCAGGGTTCGTTAGCTGGCATCAGGATGGGAAATACATGGGCCTGGTGCCACATGATGGCGTGACGGCGTGGTTGGCATTATCACCCAGCAATCAGGAAAGTGGCTGTATGACCATGTTGCCGGGTTCCGGTCATGGGGGTATTCGTGATCACAACGACACGTTTGGCGAAAACAACATTCTAACCCGTGGGCAGGAAGTGGATGTAGCGCAAGACGAAGGAGCCATCGATTTGGTGTTGAGACCGGGGCAAATGTCTTTCCATGATCGTGAGGTTGTCCATTCGTCGAAACCGAATATCAGTGATGATCGACGGATCGGGATCGTGATCCAGTCCTATCTGCCCCCCAATGTTCATCAGGTTAAAGGCGAAGGCTTTGTTCAATGGGCACGTGGTGCACCTGTCCCGGCCCAGCATACAGCACTGAACCGACCTCAAAGTGATCTGGATGAGGCGGGTGTCGACGAACGGGATCACGTAAATGCCGCTTGGTCAGAAATTCTGTATGACAACGCTACCCAAAAGCGGGACCTGTAATCAGGTATCTATTTAAGTGCGGGTGATTTGTGTAAGCCAGCCGGTCAGGTCATCCACAACGTGGTGGATATGATCGCCGTCTGAGCCTTTGGTGCCCCATTCATTTTCGGTTCTGACCCAGACCGTGGTCATACCCATTTCGGCGGCTGGTTTCAGGTTGATGGCCATGTCTTCCACCATAACCGATGTGGCCGGGTTGATATCATGGCGTTCGGCCAGCAGGTCATAGACAGATCGGGCCGGTTTCGGCACGAAGTTCGCTGCCACAATGTCGAACACATGATCGAAATGGTGTCTTATCCCCAGGTGCGCGGTAATATTTTCGGCGTGATTCACGGAACCGTTGGTGAAAATGATTTTCTGTCCGGGCAACCGGTTCAGGGCCGTGTCCAGGTCTGGGTCCGTTGGTACGCCACTGAGATCGATATCGTGAACGAAATCCATGAAGTCATGTGGCTCGACACCATGGTGATGCATAAGCCCCGCCATGGTGGTGCCATGTTCGCGAAAATACGTCTTTTGGACGCTGTATGCTTCGTCGCGTTCGCATTTCAACAGTAGCTCGATAAAACGAGTCATGTTTTTCTCCACCTGATCAAACAGGCGGCATGAGGACGGGTACAGGGTATTGTCCAAATCAAACACCCATGTTTCAGCCTGTTTAATGCCTGAAAGTTGCGATGTTTCTGATGACGCGGTGGGTGAGGAGTCGGTGTTCATAACGCGATGGATATAACACCCAAGGCAGAAAACAAGCCCTTCGTGTTGAATCCGTGCAATTCCAATCTATTTTCTGTATTGGTTCCTCCAAATATTATTCATATAATAGGGGATCGGGGCAGCGATTCGGTATCCTTTCAGATGCCAGAAGGAAAAGCATGTCAGAAGACGAACTCATTGGCGCTAGCAGCATGACTAAGCACGAGGCCATGCTGGAAGGCTATCCTGGCGCGGCCCTGTTGGTTAACGACAGTGGTGAAGTCACAGCGACCAATTCAAAAGGCCAGAGCTTCGCCTCTCTGCTGAGGGCCCATGATATACCGGCTCTTACTGAAACGCTCAATCAAGCACGCGCCGACAACACCATCTCGTTATGCAGCTTGACCATGGAATCTGATCAAGGCGGGGTTTTCCTGGAAGCAACGGTGTCACCAATTGGTGCACTGAATGGCGATGCCGGTGGGAATACCTGTGACGAATTTCTGATTCTGGTGCGTGATATGACCATGGAACGAAATTTACGCACCGCGTTGGTGGATTCTCGCCAGCGTTATAAAGATCTGGTTGAGGTTAATAGCGATTTTGCGTGGGAAATTGGCCCAGACCGGACATTCGTCTTTGTCTCGCCACGTGGTGCCATCGGCCATACGGCTGATGAAATAGTGGGTAGTGCGGCAGACCGGTTTGTGGTCGACCCTGATCAATACGATCCGTTGCCATTTACCACAAGCAAGCCGCTGGACAATGTTGAGATGTGGCTAAGCACCGGTGAGGGGGCTACCGCCTGCATGCTGACGTCGTGTGTACCGTTGGAGGATGAACAGGGCCAGTGGTGCGGTGCCAGGGGTAGCTGTCGCGATGTGACAGATGACCGTGCCAATGAAGCGGCACTCGCCCGTGCCCGGCACCGGGAATACCTGTTAAACCATATTGTCTTTGCCATTCGTGATGAGATCGACCCCATGAATATGTTGTCGGCCGCATCGAAGGCCACGCTGGACGCGGTCATGGCCAGTGGTGCGCGAATATATCGAACGGTCGATGAGGGCGAGTTTGAAGTTGCTGCCGAGGATGGTGTGATGGATGGCATTGAGCCCATTTCAGCGTTGTTGGGTACGTTGAACACGCGCGCCGTAACCGAGGACGCGGAGATTGGCGAATGGCAGGTGTTGTATACGCCAACACTCTACCGTCAGACTATTAACGGTGTCTTTGCCGTGTGGCGCCAGAAGGATGAATCCCCCTGGGAAGACGACTACCGGATATTGCTGAGCGATGTGGCCAATCAACTGGGCATAGCGATTGAACAGGTGGCCAATCACCAGCGTATTGTGGCCCTGTCACGAACGGACAGCATGACGGGATTATTGAACCGTCGAGCCTTCTTTGAGGAAGAATTACCGAGACGTGTCGGGCGTCTGAAACAGGAGGGCATGACGGCGGCTCTGTTTTTTGTGGATATGGATAATTTCAAATTAGTTAACGATGTACTCGGACACCAGACAGGTGATGCTGCCATCCTCGAACTCAGACGGCTGATGGAAGAGAACTCTCGACCGGGCGATGTAATCGCGCGCCTGGGTGGCGATGAATTTGCCTTATGGCTTGATCATATTTCTGAAGACATTGCCCTGAAACGTGCTGAGGGTTTGCTGGATGCCTGCACTTCGCTTCAACAGTTTTCCGGATCAAAAGAACGCCCGTTGGGGATTTCTATCGGCATGGCCATGTATGATCCAAATAGCAGCGAAAGTATTGAAGAACTGATGGCAAGGGCCGACACGGCCATGTATGCTGTGAAGCGTGCAGGCAAGGGCGGAATTAGCATGGCAGACCCGGCAGATGGTGCCACAGGCAGTGAAGATGACTAGACATTCGCCGGAGACGTACAATGTCGGCTGATGTAACTGCAGCGAACTTATCATACGAAGAATCAAAGGCACTGGCCGCTGATGAGAATACGGATGTGCGAGCAGCTGTTGCTGCACGTGCAGACCTGGAGCCGGAAGTCCTGTATTTTCTGGCACAAGACGAATCCGTTGAGGTGCGCCGTTTAGTTGCGGCCAACCCGCAATCCCCATACCAGACGTTTGATTTGCTGGCGGGTGATGAAAGCGAAGATGTTCGTAAAAGCCTTGTAACAAAGATTGCCACGTTAAAACCGAAGCCGAATGATGACCCGGACGGCAAGGTGGAAGGTTCCACACGCGACGCACTTTCGATGCTCGCCCGTGATCAGGTGGTCCATGTGCGCGAGACCATGGCCGCGGCATTCAAGGACAGGGACGGCGTTCCCGTTGATATTATCCGCACCCTCGCTGGGGATGCCCAGTTGTCTGTTTCCTCACCGGTGTTGGAACATTCCCCTATTCTGACTGATGACATGTTGCTCGAGCTTATTGAAACCGGGACAGCCAGCGGCAATTTATGCGCTATTTCCCGCCGCTCAACGGTCAGCGAGTCTGTTTCCGGGGCGGTTGTAAACACCAATGACGTTGCGGCTATTGGCGAACTTCTGACCAACTCATCAGCGCAAATTCAGGAAGAGGTTCTCGACAGCCTGATCGACCGCGCGGCCGATATAGACGCTTGGCACGAACCCCTGGTTAATCGACCAGCTTTACCGGTGGGTGCGCCCAAAAAGCTGGCTCATTTTATTGCCGAGCAATTGTTTGATACGCTGAAGTCCCGAGATGATATGGACGCAAGAACCCTGGCAGAGGTCGAGCAGGTGGTTCATGATCGGTTGGAAGCGGGTTCAACGTCATCACACCACGGGCAGTTTGATTTTCTGAACGGTCCTGTTCCCATGGACTCGGTGGGTCGTCTCCGCCGTTCTGGTGGTCTTCAAGCTTCTGTGGTGGTTAGCGCCCTCATGGCGGAAGATCACAAGTTCGTGCTGGCAGCTATGATTTGTCTTTCAGATTTAAGTGAGGCCGTGGTGAAGCGCATTCTTAGTGAACGCAATGCAAAGGGTATTGTTTCGCTGGTGTGGAAATCGGATTTGCCCGTGTCAATGATTACGGGCGTGCAGCAGCGTATGGCCCGTATACGACCCGAAGATGTGCTGAAGCCCAAACAGGACCCCACGACGGGACGACAAGAACAATTCCCCATGGCCGAAAAGGAAATGGAGTGGAATATCGAGTTCTACAAGGATTTGGTAAAACGTGATACCGGACTTTCTGCATAAGACTTGAATTTCTGGCACAATACAGCACAATTCACTCTGTAATTATGTATCGAAAGCCCTGATTTGAATACGGCTTGGGTGTCGGTTTTTTTTGATCGGCAACGTGGAATAAAGACCAATGGTAGACGCATCTGACAATAGAGCCACAGGGGCCTTAAGTTACGAAGACGCTCGCGATCTTGTGTACAAGGGCAACGAGATGGAACGCCAGTCGCTGGCAATGCGTACCGACATAAGGCCTGAAATTCTTTACTATCTCACTGAAGACCGTTCCGCGAAGGTTCGCCAGAACCTGGCGTTCAATGAGGCGACCCCCCGCTTGGCCGATGTGGTTCTGGCGAGCGACAAGGTCGAAGATGTTCGCGTAACCTTGGCCGAGAAGGTGTCGCGACTGATTTCACATATGGAACCGGATGAACAGGATAAGGTTTATCAGGCAACGGTGGAAACACTCGAAATTCTCGCTCGTGATCAAGTGGTTCGCGTTCGACAGATCATGTCGGAAACGCTGAAGGACGTGGTCAATGCGCCGCCCAGCGTGATCAACCAACTGGCCCGCGATGCGGAGATTATTGTTGCTGAACCGGTTTTGTCCTACTCACCGGTCTTGTCTGATGACGACATCCTGGACATTATTTCCAGCAATCCTATTGATGGGGCGTTGAACGCCATCACCCAGCGCCCTGCGGTGTCTGAATCACTGTCAGATGCCATTGTTCAGGGGAACGATAAGGACGCTATTACACTGTTGCTGGGCAACCCAAGCGCGCAAATTCGTGAAGAAACACTGGATGCCTTGATCGAAAAAGCACCCGCTGTTGAAAAATGGCACGCGCCACTGGTCAAACGACCGAAGCTTCCGTTCCGGGCGGCCTTGAGTCTGGCGCGGTTCGTCGCAGAAAACCTGATGGCGACGCTACAACAACGTGACGACCTGCCTCCTGAAACCCTATCCGATATCAAAGATATTGTTGCGCGCCGGATCGGCGAGGGATCGTTCGATCCAGAATGGGCGTTGGGCAACGACTCCAACAAAGCAGAGGAATTGGCCGACCCTGATTGGGTGGATAAAGAGGAAGACGACGGTTCCCGGGAAGAGGAAGAAGATGATTTGTGGGCAGGCGAAGACGAGGCCAAGAAAAAGAAAGGCCGCCCAGTCACGCCCTTGGAAATTGCCGAGGACATGAAGGAAAATGGCAAGCTGAACGAAAAAGCCATGTCAGAGGCCCTGGAGCGTGGTGATGTGGATCTGGTGATCGCCGGTATTGCGGTGATGGCGGAACTGGAGATGTCGTTGGTTGAGGGCGCTATTGATTCAGGCTCGGCCAAGTCCGTGGTTGCTGTGTGCTGGAAAGCCAAATTGACAGCCGCACTGGCGACCGAAGTGCAGCGTGAGATCGCCAGTCTGTCAGATGACAATATTCTGGCCGCGAAAGGCGCCAAATATGCTTTGCCGGATGATGAAATGAGCGCCGAGATCAGCGCCCTCCAAGGCTGACAATCAATCAGCTGTGATGAGCGTACCGGTGCCCGATTTTGTGTAAAGCTCGATCAGAAGGGCATGGGGAATACGCCCGTCGATAATGACGGCACCGCCAACACCCTCTTCAACGGCCTTGATACAGGTTTCGATCTTCGGAATCATGCCGCCCTCAATGGTGCCGTCAGCGATCAACGCGCGGGCCTGTGATACCGTTAAGTCTGTAATCAGGTTCTTGTCTTTATCCAACACACCGGGTACATCGGTTAGCACCAGCAAGCGCAAGGCACCCACAGCGGACGCGATGGCACCGGCGGCTGTATCGGCATTGATGTTCAGGGTTTCACCTTCCGGGCCGCTGCCAATCGGTGCGATAACCGGGGTGATGTCTGAACGTTCAAAGAAATCCAGAATGTGGGAGCGAATTTCCGTGGGCTCACCCACCAGGCCCAGATCAAGAACCCGTTCGATGTTTGATTCTGGATCACGGGCCGTGCGGCGCAGCTTTTCAGCTTGAATCAAATTACCATCTTTACCGGAAAGCCCCACGGCAAAACCGCCAGCCTCATTCAGGTTGGAGACGATGCTCTTGTTGATGGAGCCGGACAGAACCATCTCAACCACATCGACGGTTTCCTGATCCGTCACGCGCAACCCATCAATGAAATCACTTTGAATTTTCAAACGATCCAGCATGGCGCCGATCTGTGGCCCGCCGCCACGAACGACGATGGGGTTACTGCCCACCTGGCGCAGCAGGATAATATCGCGGGCAAACAGCTTGGCCATGGCTTCGTCACCCATGGCATGGCCACCATATTTTATCACAATGGTTTTGCCGGAATTGCGTTTCATGAACGGCAGGGCCTGGGACAGAACCTTGGCCTGATCCAGCAAGCGTTCTTCTGATTCCGGAACGTCAGTTTGATTTATATCGTCACTCATGCGCTGATCTTCAACATTGATTTCGGTCGTGTTTATTGGGCTAAACCCTAAACGGATTAAAGCTATGCGGCAATCACTCAGACAAGGCCTGCGCCTCTTCTGGTGACAGGGCCAGTTGCATCAATGCCGCGCGCAAATGCTCAAGGCCAATGCCCTTTCGAGAGCTTGTGGCGATTATTTCCGGATGCAGGGCGGTATGGGCCTTGGCTTCTTTACCGATCCGCTCAATCAGACGTTTCAGGGCCTCAGCCTTGATCTTGTCGGACTTGGTCAACACGATCTGATAATTCACCGCCGCCTGATCCAGCATGGTCATAACTTCGAAATCGATGGGCTTAAGGCCATGCCGTGCATCCACCAACAAACAGGTTCGCCGCAACACGGGTCGACCGCGCAGGTAAGTGGTCACCAGATGGGTCCATTGTTTGACGTTTGCTTTGGCGGCGCGGGCGTAACCGAAACCGGGTAAATCCGCGATCATCAACCGGCCGCCCAGATTGAAGAAATTGATCTCTTGGGTACGGCCGGGGGTATTGGACGTGCGGGCCAGCGAATTGTGCCCGGTCAACGCATTGATCAGGCTGGACTTGCCCACATTGGACCGTCCAGCAAACGCTATTTCAGGCAGGTCCGTTGTGGGAACGTGTTCAGGCTTGGCCGCGCCCAGCACAAACGTGCACTGCTGGGTGAATAACAAGCGACCCTCTTCCAACTGGACCGCATCCGGTTCCGGGAATTCGCTTGGTTCAGGAATATCGCCGGATTCTACCATTGGGTTTCTCTAAACGATCAGATCAGACTTTTACGCCCATGCGTCGCATGATGATCCACTGTTGCAGGATGGACAACGAGTTGTTCCATGCCCAATACACAACCAATCCAGCCGGGAAACTGGCCAACAGGAAGGTGAACATGATCGGCATGAACAGGAATATCTTGGCCTGAATGGGGTCAGCGGGTTGCGGGTTCAGTTTTTGTTGCAAGAACATGGACGCGCCCATGACCAATGGCCATACGCCGATCATCAGGAAGCTGGGTGGGTCCCAGGGGATCAGGCCAAACAGGTTGAACACCGTGGTGGGATCGGGCGCCGACAAATCCTGAATCCAGCCAAAGAATGGTGCGTGGCGCATTTCAATAGTCACAAACAGCACTTTGTAGAGCGCAAAGAATACAGGAATCTGAACGATAATCGGCAAGCAACCCGCCGCCGGATTGGCTTTCTCTTTCTTATAGAGCGCCATCATCTCCTGGTTCAGCTTGGCTTTGTCGTCCTTATACTGTTCGCGCAGCTCTGTCATTTTAGGCTGTAGAGCTTTCATCTTGCTCATCGCCACATAGGACTTGTTCGCCAGCGGGAAGAACGCTGCCTTGATGACCACGGTCAACAGCAGGATGGCGATGCCCAGATTGCCCACGTGCTCATTAAACCACAACAGGACATGGAAGATTGGTTTGGTGAGGAAGTAGAACCAACCCCAATCCACGGCCAGATCCAGACGGTCAATGCCGTACTCTTCAGAATACTCATCCAGCAACACTGCACGTTTCGCGCCGGCGAAGAAAAAGTTGGTTGATTCCATGGCTCCACCGGTGGGAATAGTTTGAACCGGGTTCAGGAAATCCACCTGATATTTGTCGGTGCCGCCATCGAGACGGTGCACAAAGCGGGTATTCACTTTTTGTGATTGATCCGGCATCAGGGCGGTCAGCCAGTATTTATCCGTAATACCGATCCAGCCACCCGTGGTGGGTGTCTCAATCACACCGGTTTCCTGTAGATCGTCATAATCCACTTCGCTCAGCGTTTCATCAAACACGCCCAACAAGCCTTCGTGCAGGATATAGAAACCGGTTACCTGCGGCGTGGTACGGCGTGAAATAAGGCCGTAGGGATGCAAATTCACAGATGCACCCGAGGTGTTGGATACAGATTGGGTAATCGCGAACATGTAATCGTGGTCGATGGAAATGGTCTTGGTGTAGGTGATGCCCTGACCATTGTCCCAACGCAGCGTTACAGGCTCACCCACGGTAAGGGTGTTGCTATCGGCCTGCCACAGGGTGTCATTGTCCGGCAGGATAACGTTTTCCATGCCCACACCGGCAACCCAACCGAAGCTGGCATAGTAGGCATTTTCCACACCGCGTGGCTGAAGCAGGATGATCTTGTTGCTGCTCAGGTCCAGCTCTTCGCGGTAATCCAGTAACGAGAGGTCATCAATCCGGCCACCGACGAGCGAGATAGAACCGCTTAGTCGATCAGTGTGAATTGCCACACGCTGTGAGGCGGCCAGTACATCGTCACGTCCGGCTTTGGCGATATCGGATGCCATTTCGGCGGATACAGCAGGTGAAGGCAGGGCTCCGGATGTGGTTCCCGTTACGCTCGGTAAATCAGATGTGGCATTGCCCGTCTGTGTATCGGTGGTGGTTGCCTGCTCGACTGTCACTTGCGGCGCCGGTTGAACGGTCGGGAACAGGAACTCGTAGCCAAGAATAATGGCTATGGACAATACAATCGCCAAAATCATGTTGCGATTTTCAATCATGGTGGAATTCCTGGTTCATTTTTTTGTTTTGGTTTTTGTTCTTGTTTTATAAAATCTAGCGCGCAGGCAGTACGGGGTCATGACCACATGATCCCCATGGATGACACCGTAACAACCGGCGGATGGTCAGGTAGCTGCCATGGAAAACACCGTGGACTTGCAAGGCTTTCACCGCGTAGCTGGAGCACGAAGGCGAAAACCGGCAGGTGGCCGGTGTCACGGATGAATAGATGTATGAATAAAGTCGGACAAGAGCGATGAGGATTTTGGCCGGGACACTGATCAAAGCCCCAACCGGAACACTGACCAAAGTCCGAGGCGCATTGTGGGGGGAATGGGTCGCGTTTCCCTGATTCAAGACCTGTGTCACCTGAATACGTCCCTTTGATCCCATTCCGGTCCTGAGCCCGGTCTTCCTTGTCAGGCCTCTCGCCAAGCCTTCAGGCCTTTTAGCGATGCCTGCATGTCTTTTATCAGGCTGTCGTATGACCGCTTCAGCGTTGCTGCGCGGCCGATCACCACAAAATCACAGCCCAGTGCTGCATGCTGGGCAAAAACCTCGCCCGCAGCGGCCCGCAATCGTCGTCTGGCCCTGTTTCGCTGTACCGCGTTACCGACCTTTTTGGATACGGTAAAGCCTAAGCGAATAACACCTTCGGGCACGGCTTCCGTCTCGTTCTGTTCATCCTGTGGCCTGCGCCTGATCTGAAGAATCAGTCCGGGGGCCACCCATTTCTGCCGCGTTCCAGCCACTTTCAGAAACTGTGGACGGCGTTGCAGACGTAGGACGGTTGGAAGCATTCGCGCGCTCAGGCAGAAAGGCGTTTACGGCCCTTCGCGCGGCGGTTGGCGATTACCTTGCGGCCACCAACAGTTGCCATGCGGCTACGAAAGCCGTGACGGTGTTTGCGAACGAGTTTGCTCGGTTGATAAGTACGTTTCACGGAAGTTCTCCGACATTGAATTGGTGCGGGTATATACGGGTTCGCTTGGGCGAAGTCAACGCCGCTATTGGGCTTTTATGTCATTAACGAATGATTCTTTTCGAGGTGCGATAACACTCAATCACGTTTAATTCATTTCAAATCACGGTACGGCTCGGTCACATTAATGATATATGGGCTTTGGTCCATAAAAATAGACGTTTTTTGGGTATATATTTCGGGCTGTTAAGGAATATTTTGGTGGCTATGACGGAACAAACAACAAACAGCGCAGATGATCAGCCATCCGGTGGTATGACGCCAGGTCGGATCATGCCGCTTTTGATCATCGTGGTGGGCTTGATCACTTTTTTTGTCCTTGGCGGGCATGAGTACCTGTCCTTTGCCACACTGGCCGAACACAGAGGCGCGTTATTGGAGTGGTACGCGGCAAACGCTCTGCTGGCCGCTGTGGGGTTTTGGGCGTTTTATGCGCTCGCCGTTGCATTTTCGTTGCCTGGTGCTGTGTGGTTAACGCTGATGGGCGGGTTCATTTTTGGCACCGGGATGGCCATGGTGCTTACAATTTCATCTGCCACTGTGGGGGCCGCGCTGATTTTTCTCGCGGCCCGGTATGCATTAGCCGACTATCTGCACGCGAAGGCCGGTGGCATGGTTCGCAAGATGGAAGATGGATTTCGGGAAAACGCGTTTTCCTATCTGTTGGTGCTCCGTCTTGTGCCTATTTTTCCATTCTGGCTGGTTAACCTTGTCCCGGCGCTTTTGGGCATGCGGTTCGGAAGCTACACTCTGGCCACCTTTATCGGCATCATTCCCGGCAGCTTTGTATATTGCAGCTTGGGCAATGGACTTGGCGCCCTGTTCGAACAGGGACAGCAGCCCGACCTGGGTATCATATTCCAGCCCGATGTGCTGACGCCAATCGTGGGGCTGGCTGTATTGTCGCTTGTTCCCGTTGTGTACAAGAAGCTACGGGCACGGAAAGGACACTTTGATAAAAGGCCCGTGGATAAAGGACCAGCGGATAATGCCTGACGTCATCGAAACAGATATTTGTGTAATCGGTGCCGGATCGGGTGGGCTGGCTACTGCTGCCGGGGCCGCCATGATGGGGGCGAGTACTGTCCTGGTCGAAAAGGGCCTGATGGGCGGTGATTGCCTGAATTATGGCTGCGTACCATCAAAAGCATTGTTAGCGGCTGGTAAAGCCGCACACAGTTTCAGGGCCGCCGCCAAATTCGGTATTGGGGCCACGGAACCAGACGTCGATCATGCCGCCGTTTATGAGCATGTTCATGGCGTTATTGCGGCGATCGAGCCCAATGATTCCGTTGCCCGTTTCGAAGGCCTTGGCGTCAACGTCATTCAGGGCGAGGCCCGCTTTGTGGGACCTAAGGAAATAGAGGTCGGTGACAAGCGCATCAAGGCCCGCCGATTTGTGATCGCAACCGGATCGACGGCCTCCGTGCCGCCCATTCCCGGTCTGGACAGTGTGCCCTTTCAAACCAACGGGACTATTTTTCATGACCGCAAGTTCCCGAAACATCTGATTATTATTGGCGGTGGACCGATTGGTTGTGAATTGGCGCAGGCGCACCGGCGCTTGGGTGCAGATGTCACGGTGTTGGAAATGTTTTCTATCATGCCGAAGGATGATCCTGAACTGGTGGACATCGCCCGCCAGTCCATGATCACGGACGGTGTTGATATTCGCGAAGGCGTCCAGATCGACCGCGTTGAGAAATCGACCCGCGGTGTTGTGGTGGTTTTAAAGACTGATGATGGCGAAACCCGCATCAAAGGATCGAACTTGTTACTGGCAACGGGGCGCAGACCCAATGTATCGAGTCTGAATCTGGAAGCCGCTGGCGTCGATTACGCGCCCGCTGGCATTACGGTGGATAAGCGCCTTCGCACATCCAACAAACATATTTTCGCCATCGGTGATTGTGCGGGCGCGTTACAGTTTACCCACGTGGCCCTTTATCATGCGGGTATTGTTATTCGGAATGCATTGTTTCGTTTGCCCGCCCGTGTGAACTACAAGGCCATCCCGTGGGTCACCTATACATCGCCCGAAGTGGCGCAAGTGGGCCTGAACGAAGAACAGGCCCGCGCGAAATATGATGGAAATTTTCAGGTCCTGCGCTGGCCATTTCATGAAAATGACCGCGCCCAGGCCGAACACAGCACAGACGGCCTGGTCAAAATTATCATCACCCCCAACGGCAAGATTCTGGGTGCAGGTATCGCTGGACCGGGTGCCGGTGAGTTGATTCAAGTTTGGGTTCTGGCCATTGCAAACGGGCTGAAAATTGGTGCCATGGCGGGCATGGTCGTGCCATATCCCACGATTGGAGAGGTTTCCAAGCGTGTGGCCGGAAGCTACTACACGCCCAAGCTGTTTGGCGAAAGAACCAAATGGATCGTTCGCTTCTTGGCGAAATTCGGCTAAAGCAAAACCGGAGCGAATGGAGCATTCGCGAACGTGGCTTTGTGGCAATGCTCTGAAACTATTGCGCCTCGTGTTCCAGTGGATACACTGATCAAATAAACTGAGGTCCTTATGTCTGATCCTGACATTCAGCACGCAACCGATAACCAAGCCCGCCGACCCGGCATGGGGTTGTCTGTTCGTTTGATGATCCTGACCATCGCATTTTTGATGCTGGCAGAATTCCTGATCTGGGCACCTTCTATCGCCCGATTTCGAATTACGACCCTGGAACAACATATTGCGGAAGCTCACCTCGCCATGATCGCCGTTGACGCCCTTAAATTTGGTGACGTGGACATGGACCTGGAAAAACAACTTCTATTTTATACCGACACCTACGGCATCGTTCTTAATTTGACAGATCAACGTATGTTGATGGTTGGCGATACCATGCCGCCCCAAGTGGATATTGAGGTGAATTTGTCAGAGGGTACATTCCTGTCAATGTGCATGGATGCATTCGAAACTTTAAGTCAAACCCACAACCGGGTCCTTCGCGTTATTGGCCCTTCTCCAAAGAACCCTGAGATCGGCGTGGAAATCATCATGGATGAAGCTCCCATGCGCGATGCCATGATCCAGTATTCGTGGCGCATTCTGGGTTTATCGGTGGTCATATCCCTGTTCACGGCAACGTTGGTTTATATGAGCCTGCAATGGCTGATGGTCCGCCCCATCCGGCGGATTACGCGCAATTTGGGTCATTTTCGAAATATGCCGGAAGACGCCACGCGTGTTATCGGAGAATCAAGCCGCGCCGATGAATTGGGCACGGCCCAGCGGGAATTGCGGGGCATGCAGGAAGAGGTCCGCCATGCGTTAGGCCAGAAAACCCGGCTGGCAACTCTGGGCGCGGCGGTGGCACGGGTTAATCACGACCTGCGCAATACACTGGCGACGGCGGTGCTGGCATCCGACAGGTTGGCAACCATCGAAGATCCTGAGGTCCAGCACGTGATGCCACGCCTGTTTAATTCTGTTCACCGCGCCGTCCGGCTGTGCAGCCAAACACTGGATTTCGTCAGCGCCAGCGATCTCAACTTAAAGATGGAACCGTTCCACCTGAGTGAGTTGATTTCAGAAGTGGGTGTCGTCATGCGGGAAGAACTGCCCATTATGGAAATGGAAGACCCGGATAACCCACCCGAAATTGAATGGGAGAACATGGTGCCTTTCGAGGTCACTGTTACGGGTGACCGCTATCAGCTGTTCCGGGTGTTCCACAATCTGGCGCTCAATGCCCGTATGGCCGGGGCCGATTGTTACCGGGTCACGGCCAGCATGCAGCCCGGCGACAATGTGGTTCGCGTCGAATTTGCCGATGATGGCCCCGGCTTGCCTGATCATGCACAGGAACAATTGTTCAAACCGTTCGCCGGATCATCGCGCCGGGGCGGCACAGGGCTGGGACTGGCGATCGTTCATGATATTGTGGTGGCCCACGACGGCACCATTACCCTCAATTCGACCGGGTCAGAGGGCACCCGGTTCTTGATTGAGCTACCCGCCGAGTTCACTGAAATGACATTTGATGACGAAAAAAGACCGGGGGATGACAAAGAATGATCGGGACGGCGTGGGATCCTGACAAGTATCAGCAATTTGGTGATGAACGATCCCGTCCGGCCCAAGACCTGATGGATCGCATCCCGGATTTCCCGGCCACAAGCATTCTTGATCTGGGCTGTGGGGCAGGTGGTCAGGCCATCGAACTAACAGCTCGCTGGCCGGACGCGACTGTCACAGCCATCGATTCATCGGCAACGATGTTAAAGAAAGCCCGCGATACTCACGGCGATCACGTGACGTGGATTGAGGCTAGCATCGACACGTTCGAGCCGCCCGAGCCACTGGACCTGATCTATTCCAATGCGGCGCTGCAATGGCTGGACGATCATGAAACCCTGTTCCCGAAAATTGCCAGCTGGTTAAAGCCGGGTGGATTTCTGGCCATTCAAATGCCGAGAAATTTCGATGCGCCGTCTCATCAGATCATGCGCGATGTGGCCAAAGACAACCGATGGGCGTCTCGCATGAAGGGTGTGCGCGACGTATCGCCGGTGGCCGACCCGGCCCGGTACTATGAAATCCTGCGACCACACGTGCAGCATCTGGATATCTGGGAAACCACCTATACGCATGTGCTGGACGGTGACGATCCGGTGGCGCACTGGGCAAAATCAACCGGCCTGCGTCCGTTTCTGAATCGGCTGGATGATGAAGCGGAACAGGAAGCGTTCTTTCAAGCCTACGCCGAACGCCTTCGCGATCCCTATCCAAAACAAACAGACGGTGTGACCCTGTTTCCGTTTCAGCGGTTGTTTATGGTGGGGCAATCGAGAGATTGAAATGATGGGCGATAGACGTCCATGACCCTAAGCAGACTATTTCGCCAATGACCATTGGGGACTTACCCAATTTTGAGAATTAACCTAGATCATAGCCGGAAATTCACTGAGTGCTATAATTATACCGTTTCTGAAGGAAAAGAATTCAGATATTTTTATACAGGAGGTTGCTATGTGGTTCTCAAGACTGTGGACTCGGAGATGCATCGTAATGACGATCGCTGCATTGTCCTTTGTTTTCGCAAATGTTGCATATGCTGACGAGGGTACAATCGCCCTTGGTGGCAAGATGTACGATAAATGGTTCAAGGTGGTTGGGGCCCCGAAACCGGAAGAAACACACGTGGCTTGGCCATCATCCAATACCAAGAAAAAAGGTAATGCCACCCACCGCTGCAAAGCCTGTCATGGCTGGGATTATCTGGGGAAAGACGGCGCATATTCCTCTGGCTCCTATCAAACTGGCATTGCGGGTGTCCGCAGTTTTGATGGTGGTAATCCTGTAGATGTTGTGGCCATTTTGAAAGATTCCACGCATGGGTTCGGTAGCGACATGTCTGATGCTAACCTGATGGCGTTGGCAACATTTGTTACGGAAGGCCAGGTCGATATGGACAAAGTTATCGACCGCGAAGCCAAAACATTTGCTGGCGACCCGGTGCAGGGCAAGGAGTACTACGGCACCATGTGTGTTAACTGCCATGGGGCCGACGGTATGTTGCCAAAGGATATGCCCCCGCTTGGCAAACTTTCCAACAAGAATCCCTGGGAAGTCATGCACAAAATTCTCAATGGGCAACCGGGTGAAGGTATGCCTGGACTGAGGGCACTGCCGATGCAGGTTACCTCAGATGTGGGTGCCTATATTCAGACGTTACCCAAGGAATAGAAACTTCTACGACAAGGCCTTTCGTTATTTTATACACGAAGGGCCTTGTTGCTGCCGAATTGGACGTATCGCATGCAAACATTAAAGCGCCTTTGGCGATGGTTTTTTGCGCCTAGCCAGCGATATGGTTGGGGTGGCATTTTTATTGTTGGCGGTATTGCGGGAATTATATTCTGGGGAGGGTTCAATACCTACATGGAATATACCAACACGGCGGAGTTCTGTACCTCGTGCCATGAGATGCGCGATACGGTCTATCAGGAATACAAGAAATCATCTCACTACAAGAATCCATCAGGCGTCAGGGCTATATGCTCCGATTGTCATGTGCCCAAAGACTGGACGGCGAAACTGGCTCGTAAAATCAGGGCGTCTAACGAGCTCTACCATAAAATTGTCGGCACGATTGATACACCGGAGAAATTTGAGGCGAAACGACTGGAACTTGCGGAACACGTGTGGGCCGAAATGAAGTCGAATAATTCCCGGGAGTGCCGAAACTGTCACGACTATGATGCGATGCATTTTGAAAAACAAAAAAGGCGCTCGGCTGAAAAAATGCAGGAGGGCATCAAGGAAGGAAAAACCTGTATTGAGTGTCACAAGTTCATCGTTCACAAACGCCCGGAAGACTATGAAGACGATGACCGCTAATGGATGAGGGTATCGACGCCTGCCAAATACGATTGCTTGCGGCGCCAAACCGGTCTCTGTGGCCCCGGAAACAATTTTAGAATATGCATGCGAATGAAAAGCATCACTGACAAAAAAGAAATACTGGTTTGGGACAGAGCAACCAGAGCATTCCACTGGACCCTGGTCCTTATGGTCGCCCTTTGCTGGCTCACTTCTGAGGCTGAAGGTGTTCTGTTCTGGACACACTTAGTTTCTGGTTACGGAGTCCTGGCCTTGGTTATTTTCCGTCTTGCATGGGGCTTTCTCGGCAATAGACACGCTTTGTTCAAAGGCTTTGTCTGCGGTTGGACTGAAGTACGTGACCATGCCAAGGGTTTAATGGCCCTAACCCCACCTCGGCATATAGGTCATAACCCGCTAGGCGGTTGGATGATTATGACCCTGCTTACCGGACTGGTTTTAGTTGTCGCCACCGGATTATTCTCTGCTGATGACGGAGATGCAGGTCCTTACGCTGTGCTTTTAAGCCCTAAAGTTGCCGACGCTTTATCAGAGATTCATGAAGTACTTTCCTCATTTCTTTTGGCCTTGATATCAGTGCACGTTCTGGGCGTCGTAGCGGATAGCCTGTTAGGCCGCGAAAATCTTGTTAAAGCTTTGTGGACGGGCGTCAAACGAGTGGCAGCTAATGAACCTGAAAATGATGCAGAGGAGCCCTCCGTTTGGCGGCTAATTGTAGCGCTTGTTTTGGCGGCAATAGGGCTTGCTGCGGTGATCTGGGTTGCTCCCGTATAGAAAGTGTCAGCCTTGGACCGTCTCATTCGGCCCGATTATAGGCATTCACTCGATATGCCTCTTACCAAATGGAATACGGTTTAATCCCCCGCCGCCACACCCTCACGCCTTGGATCAGCGCCGCCTTCCAGCGTGCCGTCCGGCGTGACCCAGATGCCTTGCAGGCCACTAACGGATTCGCGGATGTCTATTTCGTGGCCCATGGCTTCCAATGCCGGTTGCAGGGCCACCAGCGGCGTGCCCTCTTCCAGTCGGGTTTTCCAGTTCTTGTTGAGCGCATGGGGTAGGTCGATGGCTTGCTGGATGTTGAGGTTCCAGTCCAGTGCCGCGATGATTGTCTTGGTCACATAACCGATAATGGAGGAACCGCCGGGTGACCCGATGGCCATGACCAGATCACGTTTCTGGTCCAGCACCAGCGTGGGTGACATGGAGCTGCGCGGGCGTTTGCCGGGGCCGGGTCGGTTGGCAATCATCCGGCCATCCCACTCGGCCCAGAACGAGAAATCGGTAAGCTGGTTATTGAGCAGGAACCCGCTGGTCATCAAGCGTGATCCAAACTGGGTTTCGATACTGGACGTCATGGACACAGCATTCCCATCGCCATCCACAATGCTGAAGTGTGTGGTGGAGAGCCCCTTTTCGACGGTGTCGGGCGCTAAGTTACTTTCTTCCAATGGCTCCGGATTGCCGGGTTCGGCATCCGGCGTGGCGTGTTCCGCCGAAATAATTTCAGCGCGGGTGCGTAAGTACCCTTCGTCCAGCATACCTGTGGGGTGCGGCACGAAATCGGAATCAGCCAGATACATATTGCGATCGGCGAAGGCCAGGCGACTGGCTTCGGCGATCAGGTGGACGGCTTGGAGCGAATGGGGCTCCAGCGCCGCCATATCAAAATGCTCCAGGATACCCAAAATCTGCAACGTGGTGATACCACCTGATGATGGCGGGGGCATGCCGCACACGGTGTATTCCCGGTACTCACCACACACCGCACCGCGCTTTACGGCCTTATATCCCGCCATGTCGGCCATGGTTAGTTGGGTGGGATGTAGTGGCGCATTTTGCACGGTGCTGGTAATGGCCTCGGCAATCTGGCCGGTGTAGAACGCGTCCGCGCCACCGCCCGCGATCAGCTCAAGCGTTTCGGCCAATGCCGGATTGGTGAGCATGGTACCCACCGGATGGGGCTGACCGTCGGACCTGAAAAAGTACGCCTCGGTTTCCGGGAAGCTATGAAGATAGGTATCGTTTGTTGACAGATAGTTCATGCGGTCGCTGACCGGGAACCCGGCGCGGGCCAAATCGATAGCAGGTTGGAACAACCGCTTCCAGGGCAGCTTACCCCGTTCGTTGTGGGCCAGTTCCAGCATGCGGATAACGCCCGGCACGCCAACAGACAATCCCCCCACAACGGCGTCATAGAAATCCAGCGCTTCGCCGTCCGCGCCCATAAACATGGTGGCAGTGGCGGATGCCGGGGCCATTTCGCGACCGTCATAGGCATCAACGGTTCCCTTGGCCGCATCATAATACATCATGAACGCGCCACCGCCGATACCCGACGATTGCGGTTCCACCAGTGTCAGGACCATTTGCGCCGCGATGGCCGCGTCCACGGCCGAGCCACCGGCGCGTAGCACCTCAAGCGCCGCATCCGTGGCATAGGGGTTGGCCGTGGCCGCCATATATTTGGACGCGGTTACCGGTTCAGACGTGCTGACCATTTGGGCGTTAGCCGTGCTGCCGACAAACACCGCCAAGATGAACGATAGTGCAGTTGTGATGATGGGCATTATTTATCCTCTGAATTCCGGAACATGCTACTCTGCCTATCCCATAAGTGAAACAGGCTTTGATATGGATTTGGACGCGGATAAAGGTTGGTTGATTGTCATGGGGGTATGCTTCGTGGGCGTTCTGTATTGGGCCTTCCGGTCGGGCAGGCCGCGGACTGATGATCGCGGCTCAGACCACAAACCGCCATTGCGTTAATGTTTGTGCAGTGCACCATTTTTTTCTGATTTCTGCATCATAGTCTGATATGGTCCCCCGGTATTATACAGGAAACCACCGCCATGAGCGTCACACTTGAGTCCAAACAACGCATCACCGTCCCGGAAATCCGTAGCCGCAAGGGCACAGAGCCGCTGGTGTGTCTAACCGCTTATACGGTTTTGACGGCGCGCTGGCTGGATGATTACACCGACGTATTGTTGGTGGGTGATTCGCTTGGCATGGTCATTTACGGCATGGAAAATACGCTCAGCGTGACGCTGGATATGATGATCGCACACGCCCAAGCCGTCATGCGCGGATCAAAACGAAGCTGCGTCATGGTGGATATGCCGTTTGGCTCCTACGAAGAAAGTCCACAGATGGCGTTCCGTAATGCAGCGAGGGTGATGAGCGAGTCCGGTGCATCCGGCGTTAAAATCGAGGGCGGTGTTGAAATGGCCGAAACCATTTCGTACCTCACCAAACGCGGCATCCCGGTCATGGGTCATGTGGGCCTGACCCCGCAATCGGTGCAGGCCACCGGCGGTTTCAAAACCCGAGGTAAAGGTGAAGATGATGCCAAGGCGGTATTGGCCGACGCCAAAGCCGTGGAAGAAGCCGGCGCCTTTGCGCTTGTGATCGAAGGCACCATGGAGCAACTGGCCCGCGACATTACCGAATCCGTAGATATTCCCACCATCGGCATTGGCGCGTCGGCGGCCTGTGATGGTCAAATTTTGGTAACCGAAGACCTGGTTGGCCTGTTCATGGATTTCACGCCCAAGTTCGTGAAACGCTACGCCCTGTTGGGTGAACAGATCGAAGCCTCGGCCAAAGCCTATGCCGAAGATGTGCGGGCCGGACGTTTTCCGGGGCCGGAGCATCAGTTTGGCATGAAGAAATCCGTCGAAACCGAATGAGTGATTCGTCAGGCCCTCCAACGGTCCGAACCGTCGCCGATCTGCGCGCCGCCGTCGCCACGTGGCGCAGCGCAGGTGAGACCATTGCGCTGGTGCCCACCATGGGGGCGCTGCACGAAGGGCATTTGAGCCTTGTACGCGCGGCCCACGCCAATGCATCCAAAGTAGTGGCCACGTTGTTCGTTAATCCCACCCAGTTTGGCGAGAACGAAGACCTGAGCACGTACCCGCGTGATGAAGACCGGGACCGTGAACTGTTTGCGCAAGAAAAAGTCGATCTGTTGTTCGCGCCCGCTATTGACCAGATGTACGGTGAGAACGATTCCACCCGCATTGATGTGGGTGAACTGGGCACGTGTCTGGACGGTGAATACCGGCCCGGCTTTTTTGTGGGCGTGGCGACCGTTGTGGCGAAATTGTTACTGCAATCATTGCCCGATGTGGCCCTGTTCGGGGAAAAGGATTTCCAGCAGCTACAGGTCATCCGCCGTATGGTCAGCGACTTACATATCCCGGTGGAAATTATGGGTGTGCCCACGGTGCGTGAGGCCGATGGCCTGGCACTTTCATCGCGCAATGCATACCTCACACCAGAAGAACGTGAGGCCGCCCCCGCTCTATACAGCGTTCTGAACAAGATCGCTGATGCGGCCCGTTCAGGCGGTGATCTGCCCGCTGCTATCGATGATGGCATGGACGAACTGCGCGCCGCCGGGTTCAGCAGCGTGGATTATCTGACGGTACGAAACGCCGACACATTTGCGGTTATTGACGCCTCAACAGATTTGCAAAGATTCCCTGGTCGTGTGCTGGGTGCGGCGCATTTAGGCAAAGCGCGGCTGATTGATAACGTGAAACTGTGATTCTTTGATCCCATATATTGAGTCTCCATCGATTCAAGGACTCAACATATAGGGTCAACAGTATATAATAAGTTATTGATTCCATTTACTTCTTGACCGTGAATCGTCCTTGAATCATGTTGTCCCCATCACTTGTTAAATCAAGGACTGGGCAAATCAAAAATTTTAAGAACAAGATATTTCAGGGCGACTGCGTCGACATCATGAATTCCCTGCCGGAAGGCTCGGTGGATATGGTATTTGCGGACCCGCCCTATAACCTGCAATTGGCGGGCGACCTGTTGCGCCCCAATAATTCCAAAGTGGATGCGGTTGATCAGCACTGGGATCAGTTTGACTCGTTTGAAGTCTATGATCAGTTCACCGAAGCCTGGCTAACGGCTGCACGACGTGCGCTGAAGCCCGACGGCACCATGTGGGTGATCGGCAGCTATCACAACATTTTCCGGGTCGGTCGGATTTTGCAGGACCTGGGGTTCTGGATCCTCAACGATGTTGTGTGGCTGAAAACCAACCCCATGCCCAATTTCCGTGGTCGGCGCTTTACCAATGCGCACGAAACCATGATCTGGTGCTCACGCGATCAGAAATCCAAATACGGCTTTAACTATGAAGCCATGAAAAATCTGAACGATGATCTGCAAATGCGCTCAGACTGGACCATGCCGCTTTGTACCGGCAAGGAACGCCTCAAAGGCGAGGACGGTGCCAAGGCCCATCCCACACAAAAACCGGAAGCCTTGTTACACCGGGTGATCCTGTCATCCACACAACCGGGCGACGTTGTGATGGACCCATTTTTTGGTACCGGCACCACGGGTGCGGTGGCCAAGCGGTTGAAGCGGAACTACGTGGGTATGGAACGGGAATCCGATTACATCAAACTCGCAACAGACAGAATTAAAAAGGTACGCGCTGTGGACGATCAAAATCTGGTGGAAACACCGGCAAAACGGGCGGAACCCCGTATCCCCTTCGGTTGGCTGGTAGAACGCGGCATGCTGGAAGCTGGCACCACGTTATATGGTCAGAACAAACGCCACGCGGCGCGGGTTCGGGCCGATGGCACGCTGTCGACAGGTGATTTCCGTGGCTCTATCCATCAGACCGGCGCACACGTGCAAAAAGCGCCAAGCTGTAATGGCTGGCAGTACTGGAATGTACAAAAAAAGGGCAAGCTGGTCCCCATTGATGTGCTGCGCCAGAAACTACGCGCCGAACTGCACTAACAATCTTCCACAACTAGCCCCGGCCAGATTGCGGCCCAGTTCTTGGCTTTCATGCGGGATCGGTATTGGTCAGGTTTACGTAACGCCGCCGCTGTGGGTCGCGAATGTAAGCCGAGTAAATCCACAATACCGTGGGGACTGATCAGGGTGAGGGTGTCGTCGTGCTCCAGCCGGATCGCCACACAGGTCGGCGTCTCCAACCAGTTTGACACGGCTTCGGATGTGTCTTTGTAGGGAGGGTCATCATTACGCAGGTGCATGCGGGCCTGATTTTTTACATCCCACAGATCACACGATGATCGCGCAATTAACTGGCCTTGTAATTGGGAATCGTGTGTCGGATCAATATTTGATGGATTGAAATAAATTAAATCCAGATCAGGCAATCGAAATGGTGTCGCGTTGTTTGTGAGTGCATCCCAAACAGCCGCACGCACGAACCCGGCACCGATGCACCAATCGGGCAGGTTCATGGCCCGAGCAAAGCGAAGCATCTCCATGCGCCACGGATCTTGTTCAATCAGGTGGCAAATATCGCTTTCGGTTGTTAGGCTCATGCGGGGGGTCCTGCGATCAATGTTGAATCAACTGTGCCACAGGATGGGTGCCGGGCGTAATGACAATTTTTGTGGTGGCATATCCGCTGGTCGGGCATTCCGATGATCAGGCGATCAAAAAGTTCAGACGACACCACGATCAGGCAAAAGCAGACCTGATCGAGCCACATTTCACCTTGGTCTTCGCTATCACCACATTCAGTTACGAAGACGTGCTGGCGCACACCCGTCACCTAGCGGTTGAGTTCCAGCCCTTTGAAGTTCTGTTAAACAGGCTGGTTCCCTTTGCGGATCAGTTTACGGGCGAGCACAAATTGTTTCTATGCGCCAGCAAGGGCGAACGTCAGTTGATCAACCTGCACAATCGATTCTACGAAGGCCGCTTCATCACTGCCATGCAGATTGAAGAAGACTTTGAGCCTCACATGACCATTGCCACCGCCAGAACCGTGGAGCAACTGGCCGAGACACAGGCCGCCTCGGCGGCTTTCAAGTTGCCGATCTACAGCAGTATCGACGCGTTGAGCGTTATTCAGATTGAGGACCGTGGAATTGTTCGCATGACAGAGGTGGCGCTTTAGGCTTTGGGCGTTAGTGGGTTCAACGCATCCCCGGAATTTCTGTGCTTGCGCATGATAAGGTATGTAAGGGCTATCGGTTTCTGGCCCAACTCGAAAATTTATTGAGTATTCGGTTCTAATCGAGCGGCGCCGTTTGGCAGCGTAATTGTGACGGTTGTTCCCTTGCCAACAGTGCTTTGTATGTCTATTTCACCGTCGTGGAGATCCGCTAGGGATTTGGCAATTGATAATCCGAGACCAAGGCCATCCTGAGTTTTGTCGAAATCTATATCACCCCTGATGAATGGGTCTGTCAGGGTTGGAATTTGATCTGCTGGTATGCCCTGTCCGGTGTCCGTGACTTCGATCACGCTGCATCCGTTCTTGTCCGCCACTCTCAGCACAACCTCGCCATCTTTTGGTGTGAATTTAATGGCGTTGGACAAAATATTGACAAGGATTTGTATCAGTGCGCGCCTATCCGCATGGATTGAGCCTAGATTTTCCTGAACCACTTTGGTGTACCCAACACCTTTGTTTTGGGCCTGACCAGCGGTCATGGCGTAACACTCAGAGACCACGTCCTCTAAGACCAGTTGCTCCTTGCTCATGCTACGCTCGCCGAATTCTATCGACGAAACATCAAGGACGTCGCTTACGAGACTTAGCAAATGCGTGCCACTGGTATGGATATCCTCTGCGTATTCTTTGTTTTTATCAGAGCCAAGTGGCCCAAAATATTGACGAACCAACATATCAGAAAAACCGATTATCGCATTCAGAGGTGTGCGTAATTCATGACTCATGGCCGCCAGGAAAAGGGTTTTAGCCCGGTTAGCTGCTTGCGCCTTAACGTTAGCCGCATAAGCCTGCGCCCTGTTTTTTTCGAATAAGATTCCAACCGCAATCAACGTCAAAATAGAGAGCGCCGAAAACATTATGAATACAAGCCGGGTCGTGGATTGAAATTGACTAACTTCCTCAACGTCAATTTCCGTCGTCATTCCAAACCCTAATGCCGAATCCCAAAGCCAGGCACCTATAACGGGCACACCTCGATAGTCTCGGTACCCCTCAAGATTCATCCCTGATTCCCCGGCGATGGCACTCTCCGCCATAAGGGTTAGAGGTAACTGATTCCTGGGTTCTACAGATTTCTCACCATGAAGAAGGTTAACTTGTGGATCACGGATTTGAATATTGAGGATGCTTTTGTGCCCATCTGATATTAAGCCGGCTTTGCGTAAATCATCGTCGAATCGACTCTCGCTGATAAGCTGTCCCTGTTTATTAAAACCATATGTTTCCCCACTCACACCTAAAACAGCACTCGAAAAGAGGGCGGTGAAGTGTGTAAACGGGTCGATGCGTAACAGCAAAACAGCAGAAACGTTTTTGGATGAGCTATATATAGGAGCACCAACAAACATTGTCGGTGGCAAGTCCGTACTTGTGCCCCTTTCAAGGGGGACATCCGAATATTGAGGTAAACTCATAGCCGTTTCGCCCGCCCAGATTTTATCGAGAAATCCGTGTTGTTTGGCCAAAAGGTTGACGTTTCCGACATTTTCGTTGCGTGAGGACGCAAGATTGATTGAGTCGGGTCCGATAATGAAAAAGCCCTTGAATCCCTTGGCAGTGGCTACCGGTCGGAACCAATTTCTTAAATAGTTCTGTGCTGGCGATGATAAAAGGGCCACTTTTGTATGGGGTATTTTGAGAAGGGTTGCGCTGTGATCCTGCATTTCCCTAGTACTTGCCCAAAGTAATGCATCCGAGCGTTTTTCATGAACCCAACTGCGAACGGCCTGTTGTGTGGTGGAGAGCATGGATTTGAGTGATGCTCCGGCCGCCGCCCGCACATCGTCCTCGATTTTTCCTAAAGTAATCCAGGCACCCAAGACAATGACGAGAATGGCAGGCAGCACCATTTTTAACGTTATGGCATTCTTTATTCTCACATCAACTCCCAAGAATTCCTGCCCCGCAATCTGTTTAGAATGAGTCAAGAGTGAGTTATCTATATTGCCTTTCGATATATTGTCAATTGATAGATGCATACAATCATAATAATCTATTTCTCAACTGGCGTGAAATCGTAATCATCCATGGCGATGATAGCGTCCATGCCGCCCAGCTCTTCGATGCGCATCGCTTGATCGGCGAAGGCCTGGTCGTTGGCGGCGTCGGCATCCACGATCTGGAACAACGCAGCGTGGCACTGTGCGCGGGTTTCGGCATAGGCCAAATCAGTGCCCAGGTCGCGGGTTTCCAGCCGGTCGTCTTCCATATCAAACAATTGTGGATCGTAGCCGGGATAGTAGCAGTATTTCCAGCGCCCCACCCGAACCATGAACATGCCGGTGATGGAGCCGCCGTCGTGGTATTCGCTGAGGATCGCGCGGTCGCGGGCGTCACTATTGGCAATCTGGATCAGGTTTTCGCCAGGGCGGTCTATATCTTTACCGGCACCCAACCCAGTGGCTTCCAGAATGGTGGGGTGCAGATCGATCAGTGATGTGGGCGTGGTTACGGCTTTGCCTTTGGGGATACTCGCACCGGCCATGATCATGGGAATGGCCACGGATTCCTCATACATATTGCCCTTGGTCCACATACCCTTGGTGCCCAGCATCTCGCCGTGATCGCTCACATAAATTACCAGCGTATTATCTGCCTGACCGCTGTCTTCTAGAGCGCGCAGAACCTGCCCGATGTTGTGGTCCAGATACGAGCACATACCGTAGTACGACGCCACGGCGATGCGCCGACGCTCATCGTCGAAATGGTCGTCATAATTGTAGAGCCGCCGAATACCTTGCACCACTGGATTGTCTGTGCCATCGCCCGCAACAACAGCACGGGGCAGTTCCATTTCGTGGGCCGGGTACAGGTCGTAGAATTCCTGCGGCACAACAAGCGGATAATGTGGCGTGATGTAGGATGTGAAAAGAACCCATGGTTTATCCGTGTGTTCTCCAGCTTCATACCTGAGCCAGTGACAGGCATCGCGGGTTATGTCTCGATCCATGACCGTATAGTCACACTCACCGGCGCCGATGTTGTGGGAAAATTCTTCGGTCACACCCCAAACGGGAGCGTCCTTTCGAATGAGACCGCGAACCCACCCGATACCATTTCTCACGTGCAGCGAGTGAGCCTCGCTCAGAAAGCCGTTGTCATCGTCGGTGGATCGGTAGTGCAGCTTGCCCACAGATGCCACGTGATGCCCGGCTTCAATCAGTTTATGGCCCCAGCCGGGTTGTGATCCGTCGTAGGGCTGCGCGTTGCTCCAGAACCGGTTCTGGTGCACGTACCTGCCGGTGGCGATAGACGCCCGGGCAGGCACACAGATGGGGGCCGGGGTATAGGCATTGTCGAATCGGGTGCCGCGCGCGGCCAGTTTGTCCAGATTAGGCGTTTTAACGACCGGGTGACCGTAGCACCCACTGGCATCGCGCATGTGCTCGTCCGACATCAAGATCAGGACGTTTTGCCCGCTCATGCAAGATCATCCCAGGTCCAGGTGGTTACGGGCAGGTGATCAATGGAATCTTCGATCCGCCGCCTGAGGGCGTCACGCGATAGCAACCCACTTTGGGTATCCACCTCCTCAACCACCGCTGCGGCATTGACCGCTGCGGCGCGCAAGGCAACGTCAGGGCCTTCACCAGCGGCCAAATGGGTGCACAGCGTTGACGTAAAGGCATCACCCGCACCGGCGGTGCCTTTGGGTTCAGCCGTCATAGAGGGGCAAAAGTGAACGCCTGTATCGTTGGCGAGGTAGGCACCATCCGTACCATCCGTCACCACAACGTTGCTTACACCATACCGCCGAACGCGGGCGAAGAATTCAGCCAGTGCCAGATCGAACCCGCCACAGGCAAGCCCCAACCGCATGAGAGGCGGTACGCCGTCTTCGATCAGATTATCGTCGTTGACACTTTCCACATCATCAAGGGCTGCAATGACCGGCACCAACGCTTCGGCTTCAACCCGGTTAATGGCTAGGAGGTCGATGTTCTTGAGGGTTTGTAGAAAGACCGCCGTGCGGGATGTGAGCTGTCGAATGCCGGGGTTGGCGGCAACGAAGGCACCAGCTTCACGGCCCATATCCACCACAATGGGGAAACAGTCAGCGGATCGGTTGGACAGATTGGTCACATAAACCAGATCACGGCCTTCAAACATTTCAGGGGTGAGGTCCGCCGGGCGCAGCAGCGTATTGGTGCCACGCTGGGTAAAAATGGTAGCGTTGCGGTTGTGCGAGGACACCATCACGGCGGTACCCGTGGGCAGCTCAGACGTGCGTAGGGCCAGCGAATCATCCACGCCTTCATGGGCCAGCCGGTCAATAATTTGTGCGCCGTTTGCGTCAGACCCGATTTTAATCAGTGCACTGACGTCTACATCCATTCTCGCCATGGCCACGGCGGCGTTTACGGCACCGCCACCGATGTGGGTAGAAATGCTTTCAGATTCAATTTTGCGGCCCTGTTCCAGCAACAGATAGGACGCCGTGGCATTGTGCATGGTCAGGCGTTCCACGTCGCGGCTGGCGACAATGGTAATAATATCGACCATGGCAGAGCCAACACAGAGTGCGCGCATGGAAACTCCTTATTCAGCTATAGCAAGCCTTCGCGGGTTAATTCATCCGCCAGACTGTTCAACGTGGCGACCAGACGCTTGATTAACTCATCACACTCAGGCCTTGTGATCGTCAGGGGCGGGGCCAGCATGAACCATTCACCATTCTCGCCATTACAGGTGCGGCGTGAATAGATCATCAGGCCATTATCCAACCCGTGCATACGGATACGATCAGCGGCAACGGCTTCCAGGGGCAACATCTTTTTGGTGGCCTGATCGGCAACCATCTCAAGACTCATCAGAAGCCCCAGGCCGCGAATATCCCCAATTAGCGGGCAACTGGCTTTCAAGCCTTCCAGTTGATCGCGAAGGTAAGTACCCATGGTCGTGGCGTTATCCATCAGACCATGCTTTTCGGTGTAATCCAGCACGGCGCAACCCGCCGCGCTTGCCACCGGGTTCGCGGTGTAGGTATGGGAGAAATCAAAGCCGATGTCTTCGGCTAATGGATCGGCCATGCTTGCTGGAACCAGCACAGCCCCCAATGGCACGTAACCGGCGGCCAGCCCCTTGGCCAGCACCGCCACATCGGGCCTGATATCGGGCCAATAGTGGGCTGACAGGAACTTGCCGGTACGGCCCGATCCGCTCATGACCTCATCGAACACCAGATAAACACCGTTCTCATCACAGATTTTACGAACCTCGCGGAGGAATAACTCGTGCGGTACGTTGGCGCCGGTGGCCACCCCGCCCACCGGCTCGATCATGAACGCCAGAACATTTTCAGCGCCAAGCTCGTTTATTTTGCTTCGCAAGGCATCGGCGCAGTGTTGCGCGTAGCTTTCAACCGTATGGTTTTCCGGCACCCGGTAGGTGAAGGGGGCGGGTACCTTGGGCGAATCCACGACCATGCCGTCCAGAAAATTGCCCAGCGTGTTGTCACCGCTCCATGCCAATGCAGAGAACGTGCCGCCGTGATAGGACGGCATGCAGGTGATCACATGGCGACGATTGGTCTGTCCGTTAGATATGGCGTGCTGGCGCAGGAATTTGATGGCGATTTCATTGGCTTCTGATCCACCCGATACAAAGCACGCACGCTCGAACCCCGGCCCGGCCAGCCGCGCCACCTGATCCGATAATTGAATATTGGCCCGGTGCCGGGCAATGCGGGAACAGGCGAAATCAACGGTGTTGATCTGATTGGCGATGGCCTCGCCTACTTCACGGACGCCGTGGCCGATGTTGGACACAATGGGACCTGATGACATGTCGATATATTCGGTGCCTCCGTCATCCCACATGCGAATACCTTCGGCTCGTTCGATCAGGGGCAGGGGGATGGCGGTGCCTTTCCGACCAAAGAACACGTCTGAACCGCCACCACTGGCGGGGAGGTAACTTCCGGCGGGGCCGGACAGGTCGGAACGGTGGGCGTCATTTGCGGGCATGGCGTAATCCTTTCGCGCGATCATGACTATATTGTCGATTATCTACATATCTCATTGATTGCCCGCGCGCCATAGGCCAAAAATAGTAATTGAAGAGGGAGTTTGCACCATGTCCACCGTAACGTTGAAGCATATCAAACGCGCACGCGAGGTCATTAGAGATTCCGTGCGCCATACACCGCTGATTCCATCGCCAAGCTTGAGCGAAATTGCGGGCGTCGATGTTCATTTGAAACTGGAAACCTTACAGGATATCGGCGCGTTCAAGATCAGAGGCGCCACCAACAAACTGGCCAGCCTGAGTGATGAAGAAAAAACCCGCGGTGTTGTTGCGGTATCAACTGGCAATCATGGCCGGGGTGTGGCGGCGGCGGCTAAAAAGATGGGTATCCGCGCCATCATCTGTATGGGCAATCTGGTGCCTGAAAACAAACTGGCGGGTATCAGGGCTCTGGGTGCCGAAATCAGGATTGTTGGGAAAAGTCAGGACGATGCCGAGGTGGAAGCCCAGCGTCTGATCGATGAAGAGGGTATGATCAACGCCCATCCTTTTGATGATATGCACGTTGTATCGGGGCAGGGCACGATCGGACTGGAACTGCTGGAAGACCTGCCCCATGTGAAGACGGTGATTGTGCCATTATCCGGTGGTGGCTTGGCGGGTGGCATTGCGCTGGCGTTGAAAGCATCCAGCCCAAACGTTCGTGTGGTGGCTGTTTCCATGGAAAAGGGTGCCGCCATGATCGAGAGCATCGCCGCCGGCAAGCCGGTACCTGTGGAAGAACTGCCCACACTGGCAGATTCGCTGGGCGGCGGCATCGGCCTTGAAAACCAGCATACCTTTGCGCTTTGTCGTGACTATATCGATGACCTGATTACGCTTTCCGAAGAACAGATCAGCGCCGCCATGGCGCACTTTTACTGGCAGGAACGCATCATCGTTGAAGGTGGCGGGTCTGTGGGGGCGGCCGCAATCCTGAACGGTCTGATTCCTGATCTGGAAGGCCCTGTGGCGATCGTGGTCAGTGGCCGCAATGTGGACATGGCCAAGTTGCACCAGATCATTGATGACAATCCCCCGGCGAGCCCGGGATAAAACTAAGGATAGAACGAAGGATAGCGCATGACTGAAATCACCATTCTGCCCGAAAGCCAGCTTCGCCAATGTGTGCATCTGGATATGGAAGTCTTAGGTGCCATTGAAGATGTGTTCACGGCGCTGGCCGGTGGCAAGGTTATTATGCCGCCGATCCTGCGGCTGGATATCGAAGAGCATCACGGCGAGATTGACGTGAAGACCGCCTATATTCCGGGCTTGGACAGTTTTGCGGTTAAAATGAGTCCCGGTTTTTTCAACAACCCAAAACTGGGACTGCCCAGCACCAACGGCCTTATGACGTTGTTCAGCGCCCATACTGGTTTGGTTGAGGCCATGTTGCTGGATAATGGGTACCTGACCGATGTGCGCACTGCTGCTGCCGGTGCCATTGCATCCAAATATTTGGCGAACCCGAACATTGATACGGTGGGTGTGATCGGTACCGGATCGCAGGCTCGTTATCAGGTCGAGGCCTTGAAGCTGGTTCGCGATTTCTCGAACGTTTTGGTCTGGGGTCGCGATGCGGGCAAGGCGGCGGCGTGCGCCGATGATATAGCTGAAAAACTGGATGTATCGGCGGGACCGTGCGCCAGCATCGAAGACGTGGTTGCGGCGTCGCAGGGGGTTATTACCTCGACGCCATCCAGTGAGCCGCTGATACAGTCCGACTGGCTGCACCCCGGCTTACACGTTACCGCCATGGGATCGGACGCTGAACATAAACGTGAGCTGGACCCTGCAATCGTTGCGGCCTGTGATCTGTTTGTGTGCGATACGCGCGCCCAAAGCGCCAAACTGGGCGAGCTGCACCATGCTATTGATGCAGGCATTGTGGATACCGATGTTGCCGTCACTGAATTGGGGCAGGTCATCACGGGTGATGCACCAGGCCGCCAAAGCGCCGACGATATCACTGTGTGTGATCTGACCGGTACCGGCGCGCAGGATACGGCCATCGCCCGATTGGCGTTCCAGAAAGCACAAAGGATGGGTCTCGGCACCCAGTTCGAGACTTAAACATGCTAACGGTCGGCCAGTTTCCCCATGTGGTGCGCGAGATCGAAAACCAGTGGATCACGTTGTCGGATGGCTGCCGGTTGGCAGCGCGCATGTGGATACCGGACGTGGCCAACAAGACTCCGGTGCCGGCCATTCTGGAGTATCTTCCCTACCGTAAACGGGGCGGCACCGACGCGCGCGATGCACTGACCCATCCTTATTTATGCGGCCATGGCTACGTCTGCATTCGCGTGGATATGCGGGGTAACGGCGAAGCGGATGGCGTCATGCATGACGAATACGCGCTTCAGGAACACGACGACGCGCTAGAGGTTATCGACTGGATAACCGCACAGCCCTGGTGCGACGGCAACGTGGGGATGATGGGCATATCATGGGGCGGGTTTAACGGACTGCAAGTGGCAGCGCGCCAGCCCGAGGCCCTGAAGGCCATTATCACGCTGTGTTCCACCGATGATCGGTACGCGGATGATATTCATTATAAGGGTGGCTGTATTCTGGGCGAGAACATGGGCTGGGGTGCGACCATGTTGGCTTATTCATCCAAGCCACCGGACCCCGATATCGTGGGTGATGCGTGGCGGGACATGTGGTTTGAGCGGTTAGAGATCGAGCCTTTGTTAGCCGCCAAGTGGCTGACCCATCAACACCGCGACGAGTACTGGAAACACGGCTCGGTCTGTGAGGATTTCTCGAAAATAAAGGCCGCTGTGCTGGCTGTTGGTGGATGGGGCGATGCCTATTCCAATACGGTGCCTCGGATGCTGACGGGTCTGCAATCGCCGTGCCGGGGGATCACCGGGCCGTGGCATCACAAGTATCCACACTTCGCCATACCGGAACCCCGTATCGGATTTTTGCAGGAGGCACTCAGGTGGTGGGATCACTGGCTGAAAGGCCATGATACCGGCGTGATGGATGATCCGCTGTACCGGGCTTACATGATGGAAAGTGTGCGGCCTCAGACGTCATACCCGCACCGGGATGGGCGCTGGATCGCCGAAGACAGGTGGCCGTCAGACAAGATTGATCACCAACGCCTGTCATTGAACAGCGAGGGATTGCAGCGAGCACCCGAAACAGACGGTGCGGTTCTGGATATTTGCTCGCCGCAGGATATCGGCCAGATGGGGGGCGAGTTCTGTGTGATCTGGTTAGGTGAGGACATGCCCGGCGATCAACAGTCAGAAGACGCCGGATCGCTGGTGTTTGATTCTGAAGCTTTGAATGAGCGCACAGAGATTTTTGGTGCCCCCACCGTCGATCTAAGGGTTATATCTGATAAGCCGCAGGCCAACGTGGCCGTGCGGTTATGCGACGTGGCTCCGGATGGCAGTTCCACCCGCGTGACTTGGGGGGTGTTGAACTTGTGCCACCGGGACAGCCACGAGATGCCATCGGCGCTGGTGCCGGGTGCGCCGTATACCGTCCGCATTCAGATGGATGATATCGCGTGGGCGTTCCCCGCTGGGCATTGCATCCGGGTGGCGATCTCAACGGCCTATTGGCCTATGATCTGGTCTTCACCTGAGGCCGTGACGCTGGGGGTGGTCGCTGGGGAGAGTTCATTATCCCTACCGGTTCGCGAAGCACGCGCGGAAGATTTGCGAGAATTTCCACCCGCCGAAGCAGCGCCGCCACAAAATACGGAGATCGTCCGTGCGGGTAAACAAACCCGCGTGGTGGAAAAAAACCCGTATACGGGCGAGACAACGTTGCAGATTATGGATGATTTTGGTGTCGGGCGTGACCTGGATACAAGACTGACCACAGGTGAGATCGCGCGCGAGACGTATCGTATTCACCCCGATGATCCATTGTGCGCCAGCGTGCAAATGCACTGGACTGCCACCCTCAGCCGCGAAGGCTGGAACATTCGCACCGAAACTTATTCAGCCATGTACGGTGATGCCACCACATTCTATGTGAGCGGTCGTATTGAGGCCTATGAAGATGATGCGCTGGTGTTCGAGAAAGATTTTGCCGAGGAAATCCCCCGTCGGTTTGTTTAGAGCAAAACCCGAGCAAATTGGTTCAATCACTGCCCGGCAGGACCACGAAGTGGTCCGAGAGGGTGTGAAGGTGGCTTTGCGTAACTCCTAAGTCTCCTCGAACGGTTCGGCCAGCAGGCAGAGTATCTCCCACATCATGGTAACGCCGACCAGCGCGGTCATGCCTTCTGAATCAAACGGTGGCGCGACTTCGACCACATCGCCACCAACCAGATTACGCCCGCGCAAGGACCGCAATATTTTCTGGGCCTCATAAGGGTTCAGCCCGCCGATTTCCGGTGTACCGGTACCGGGGGCATAAACCGGGTCCAGTCCATCCACATCAAAGCTGATGTATGTCGGGCCATCACCGATCACGGCGGCAACTTCGTCGATTACCTTGTCCACGCCCAGATCGAAGTATTCTTCGATCTCAATAACCCGAATACCCTGTTCCTTGGCCCAGTTGTTATCCGTCTTGGTATAAAGACCACCGCGAATGCCGATCTGGACGGTTCGTTTGGGGTCCAGCAGGCCTTCTTCGATGGCGCGGCGGAAAGGGGTGCCGTGTGTATAGATGCTATCACCGAAATAGCGATCATTGGTGTCGGAATGGGCATCAATATGCACCATGCCAACGGGTCGGTCCTTGGCAATAGCGCGCATGATGGGCAAGGTGATCAGGTGATCACCACCAGCGGTCAACGGCACCACACCGGCGGCATGGACGTCTTCATAGAATTTACCAACCCGTTCCAGCGTATCCATCAGATCCAGTGGGTTAACCGGCGTATCACCGAATTCGGCACACTTGGCACATTCGTATGGGTTGATACGGGTGGTGGGGTGAATATTGCGCATGAGCGTGGACATATCGCGCATTTGGCGGGGGCCATGACGGGCACCGGCCCGGTTAGTGGTGCCGCCATCCCATGGTACGCCGATCAGACCAATATCGGCTTCGGACCATTCGGCCTGTTCCAGTATGGGTAGGCGCATAAACGTGGGCACGCCCGCGAAACGCGGTTGCACGACGGATGATACGGGTTTGAAAAAATTGTGATCTTTGCTCATGCTTGCCTCTTTCGTCCTTCATCAGACCAGTCATCTTCTGTATAGATATGGCCCAGGTTTTTCGTGTGGCTATCTTACGCCGTTAATCCTCAATGGCAACGAAAGACAGCGCCTGATTAGCCGTTCGCATGGCATGGCGACGTTTTAACGGCGAGTGCAGAAAACGGTTGAGAGCGGCCAGCAACGTGGGCTGCCATGCGCCACCGGGATTGTTATCAATTTCATCGCTGATGGCGGTCGTCGTTTTGATCAAATGCGCCGTAACGATGTATTCGAACTGGCCATGATCGAACAGGGAATCGAGGGTTTCGTTCAGGAACGCCGTAGGATCCGACACCAGCCAGTCCTCAAGGCAAATGGATGCATCTTGTGAATCACTGTTACGGCCAAAGAAACAGCACATCTGCAACAAGGCCGACGGCCATAATTCAGGGTATTTCTGGGCCAGATGCCGGGCAGCGTTGGCGAAGGTGACCTCGTGCGTCACGCTCAGCCACGTGCGGTTATGGGCTATGGAATTCGTCGTAGCAGCCTGCACGTCCAGATCGAATTTAAGGACGCTGCGACCGTTCATCTCCAGCAACACGTCATAAAGCTCATCAGGCGATTGGGATGCCTTAGCCGCCAGTGTCATGGCCGCCTTTGCGCCAAGCCCACTGAAATCATCGGGCTGAACCACTTGATCCTTCGTCGTGTTCCAGTTCTCCAGGATTGCGGCGTATTCCCGGAACTCAGGAATCAGGTCCTCCCGCCACGATTTTACCAGCCCGCGTGTAAGCATGAGCAACAACGGCTCGATGACATCATCGCCCAAGTGGTCCAGCAGTTCACCGGTCTTCAGTACGTAAATAGCCCCATGCCCGAAATCCAGATAATGGGCGAGCGACGCGCGGGCGAAGCCTCGTTCCATATCCGCCCAGCCCATGCCGACATCCAGCGCGCCGCGAACGTGGGCGGTGGCGGTTCCTTCGTCTTCGTCCTCGATAGCCTGAACAAAATCATCTTCGTTCCATGGTTTTGTTTCGGTGGAATAGGGGAACACGGGTTCACGCTGACTGTCCCAGGCGAAGTTCGCCACAATTTCATGCACGGGCATCAGGCGTGTGGCATCATCATGAGCGCGGGTGTCGCGCAGGCGTAACCAGTCAGCCGCCGCCATGGGGGCGTGGGTGGAGCCAATACCGAATTCAAATCGGTCGTGAGTCCATTTGATGGTTTCGCGCACCGCATCCAGCACATCGCCGCCAGCTTTGTCCATACGGGCAATTTCACGGGCCATGCGGTCATACTCGTGTCGGTCAAAGGAATCCCGCAGGTTGTTCAGGGCGTCGTCTATGCGGGCTTGCGCCGGGGCGTCGGCCACATCAATGCGGATCATGCCACCCTCAACACACGTGGGATAAACGCGTAGACGATCACCCCCATAGGCATTGTCGCCCGTCCGCAAATCAAACTTCCAGTTATGCCAGTTGCAGGTCAGCGTGCAGTCGCCCGACAGGGTACCTTCCTTCAACGGATAGCCTTCGTGCGGGCAGCGATTGTTACAGGCATAAATTTCACCATCCCGATCGAATAGCGCGATCTGCTTTGATCCGACCTTGATAACCTTGGCACCGGTTTCGCGCAGGGTGCTCAGTTCAATGGCGTCCTGCCAGTCTGTGTGCTGTGCTGAGTCAGGCATTTGGCGATCCTTTAATTGATATAAAGTTTTTCCTTTATATATTATTTATTGAATTAAACAAGAGTGTTCTTTATAAAAAGAACATGAATGATTCTACATCAATAAAGAAAAAGGCCAAAGGCAGCCGCGCGGTTATCGATTCATTGAAGATCGATGGCCCACAGACGGCGCAGGCATTGTCTGAGCGTTTAGGCGTAACGGCTATGGCTGTGCGCCAGCATCTTTATGACATGGTGGACAAGGGGCTGGTCACCTTTGAAGAAAAGAAAGGCCGGGCCGGTCGTCCGTCCAAGATCTGGGCATTGACTGATGGGGCCAACAGCTTTTTCCCTGATGGCCATGCTGATCTGGCGGTGGGCCTGATCCATACAGTACGGGCGACATTTGGCGATGCGGGTATTGATCAGCTTATAGCTGTTCGTACCGGCACACAGCTAAAAGCCTATACCCGCGTGTTGGAACGTAGTGAAGGTATTGAGGCCAAACTGGATTCACTGGCCCAAATTCGAACCGGCGAAGGTTATATGGCGGACGTTCGGCAAGAGGATGATGGCGCGTATACTTTTATTGAACGGCACTGCCCCATCTGTTCGGCGGCGCAAGTTTGCACCGGGCTTTGTGCATCCGAGCTATCTGTGTTTCAGAAAACACTTGGCGATGATGTTGTTGTGGAGCGTACCGATCATATCCTGGCGGGTGCACAGCGGTGCGCCTATCGCGTCACGCCCCGCGATAACGGATAACGGCCATGTGGCTCATCAAAACAGCTCTCATGTTTGGCCTGCGCCAGATCCGATGGGTGATTGGTTTCGTGGCATTTGGTGCGGCCTCGGTGGTGTTCAAAATTCTGTCGGCCCAGGACATGATCATGTTGCCGGGCATGGAAGAAGCTTATCAGGTGGACACAACAGACCCGTACATTGCCGCCGCCATCGTCTTTCTGGTGATCAGCCGTAGCCTCAAGAAAATCTCAAACCGGTTCATTACAAATGTGGGCGCGGGGTTTGACCGCCTGCGTAGCAGCGACTAAGACCTGCGGCTATGAAAGTAGACCTGTTCGATTTCGATCTACCCACCGAATGCATCGCCCAGCAACCGGCGCGACCACGGGATTCAGCGAAGCTGCTGCATGTTCCTTCAGATGGGAAACTGGCTGATCTATCTGTGCGTGATCTGCCCGGCCTGTTACGGGCGGGCGATATCATGGTCTTTAACAACACCCGCGTTATTCCAGCACGGTTAAGCGGTCACCGCCGCCGTGGAGGCGGGCCTGTACCGGGCCCGAGGATCGACGTGACCCTGCACAAACGTGTGGATGATGATACGTGGCAGGCCTTCGCCCGGCCGGGCAAGAAGCTGGCCGAAGGCGACGTGATCGTCTTCGCCGATGATTTCAGTGCGACCTTGACCAATAAATCAGAAGGCGGCGAAATTACGCTGGTCTTTCGCTGTCCCACGCAGCCCCTGCGTGACAACCTGATCGCGCACGGCATTATGCCGCTGCCGCCGTATATTCACCGCAGCACCGAAGGTGATGTTCACGACGATGACGATTACCAGACGGTCTATGCGGAAACCGAAGGCGCGGTGGCTGCCCCCACAGCCGGACTGCACTTCACGGACGGACTACTGGCTGCGCTGGACGACGCGGGCGTTCAACGCACCTTCGTCACCCTGCACGTGGGCGCGGGGACGTTTCTGCCGGTGAAGGTTGATGATACCGACGATCACCAGATGCACGCGGAATGGGGCGAGATCAGCCAGAAAACAGCCGATCTCATTAATCACGCCCGAGCCAGTGGTGGCCGCGTGATTGCCGTGGGCACCACGTCTCTCAGGTTATTGGAAAGTGCGGTGGATGAAGGCGGTGCTATTCAACCATTTTCACAAGAAACCGAGATATTCATCACGCCCGGCTATGAGATCAAATCCGCCGATATGTTGATGACCAATTTCCATCTGCCCCGGTCAACCCTGTTCATGCTGGTCAGCACCTTTGCCGGACAACCCGAAATGCGTCACGTGTACGAGCATGCCATCGCGGGCGGGTATCGGTTCTACTCATATGGAGATACGTCGTTATTAGAGTTAAACAATAAAAAAGTGTAATATAAAAATAAACACAAATTTATCTCGTAATTAATAAAAAACGCGCTTAGACTACCGCTTCTTCGTTTCTCAAAGACGGTAGGAATTCACCATGCCACTGGATAGCGGCGTTTTGCCGGATGACGATCCGGCGCAGGAACTTAAGGCTCAGTACGGGCATCTGACAGGTCTCGATTTTCTGGATGCCATGATCAATGATGCCTTTCCGGGCCGTATTGCCGTGTCTTCATCGTTTGGAACGGAATCGGCTGTATTGCTGCATCAGGTGGCCCAGGTGGCCCCGGCGACGCCTGTTTTGTTTCTGGATACCGGGATGCTGTTTGCCCAGACTATTCAGTATGAAAAGAAACTGCGTACCCAGTTGGGCCTGACCGATGTGCGGGTGATCCGGCCTGATCCTGACTACATCAAGTCTTATGATCCGGATGGCACGTTGCATAAACGCGATACGGACTCCTGCTGTCATATGCGTAAGGTTCTGCCCATGGAGCACGCGCTCCAGCCATTCGATGCGTGGATCACCGGCCGCAAACGCATTCACGGCGGCTTGCGTGCGACGCTGTCCATGATCGAGCACGATGGGAAGCACTATAAAATCAACCCCATGGTCGACTGGACCCCTGAGCAGATCAAAGCTGCCTTCACCGGCCACGGCCTGCCGCGTCATCCCTTGGAAGTAATGGGCTATACCTCGGTTGGTTGCTATCCCTGCACCGGATTGCCGGAAGCGGGTACCGACAGCCGCAGTGGTCGTTGGGCTGGTCAAGACAAGACAGAGTGTGGCATTCATAAGGCTCCCTGGGCTGGCGAAGGTATTTAGTCGCCCTGATTACGACGGAAAGCACCGTGAATGCGATTGCATGGCTTGAACTGGGACGCGAAGAAGTTTATCCAGACCGCTTCTGACAAAGCGAACAATGGTGAACCTGTGCACGGAATAAAATTCGATCTGAAATCAACGGACGGTATGGCCCGGCGCGGTGCCATCACCACGGCCCATGGTGTGATCCAGACGCCAGCGTTTATGCCTGTGGGTACAGCCGCCACGGTTAAGACCATGCGCCCTGAATCGGTGGCAGAGACCGGTGCCGAGATCATTCTGGGCAATACCTATCATCTGATGCTGCGTCCGGGGGCCGAGCGTATTGCATCCTTGGGTGGGTTGCACAAATTTATGAACTGGCCGGGGCCTATCTTAACGGATTCAGGCGGTTTTCAGGTCATGTCCCTGTCAGAGCTGCGCAAGATCACCGAGGACGGCGTGCGCTTTCGCTCGCACATTGATGGCTCCTACCACGACCTGACACCTGAACGGTCTATCGAAATTCAACACTTGCTGGATTCAAACATCACCATGGTGCTGGATGAATGTACGCCGTACCCGGCAACGGAACAGCAGGCCACGGATTCCATGCGCCTGTCCATGCGTTGGGCGGCACGGTCCAAGGCGGCGTTTCAGAAACGTGACGGTTATGGTCTGTTCGGCATTGTGCAGGGCGGCGTTTATCCGAGCTTGCGCGCCGAATCGGCCAAGGCGCTCAGCGATATCGGCTTCGATGGCTACGCCGTTGGCGGGCTGGCCGTGGGGGAAGGGCGCGAGGCTATGTTCGCGACCCTTGATGTGACCACGCCTGAATTACCGGGTGATCGACCACGCTACCTCATGGGCGTGGGCAAACCGGAAGATTTGGTGGGTGCCGTTGCCCGTGGTGTGGACATGTTCGATTGCGTGTTACCGACCCGGTCCGGACGCACAGGTCAGGCCTTTACCCGGCGGGGTCAGGTCAACATCCGCAACGCGCGGCACAAAGATGACCCGCGACCACTGGACGAAGAATGCACCTGCCCGGCCTGCACCAGTTACAGCCGTGCCTATTTGCACCATCTGGCTTCGTCCAAAGAGGTTCTGGGCCTGATGCTGCTCAGCTGGCACAACCTGCATTACTATCAGCAATTGATGAGCGGCATTCGCGCCGCCATCGAAGCTGGCACCTACGCCGATTTCATGGCTGCGTTTGAGGTTGAATACGGTGGCGGGGATATAGCGCCGTTAGATTAATACCCGCCAGACTAATGCCCGACGGCGAAGTCGTTTCGCCCCGTCTTGTCTCCACCCCTTAACTGAAACAGCGCGCGCTTGGAATAATCGTGCGTGGGGTTGTCGCTGTCGGCGCCTTTTGAATGATTGAAGAACGACGTGCCGGGCATGATGCGGAGTACGAAACCGGCGCGCCGGTCCGGTGTGGTATTGGCTCCTGATCCGTGGACGATGAACACGTCATGGATGGAAATTTGGCCCGCTTTGCGAATCACATCTACGGCCTTGTCTTCGTCTACCCATTCATCATCGATTTCCTGAAACAGGGTCAGATCGTCCCGTTCGTTCCAGTGATGGGGGTATCCGCGGCGGTCCTGGTGCGATCCGGGCTGGTAACGCATGCAGCCGTTTTCGGCGGTGGCATCATCAATGGCGATCCACACTGTGATCGTGGCCATGGGCTCGATAGGGTAATAGTCGGCGTCCTGATGCCATGGTGTGGCTTTACCCACCAACGGCGGCTTACCAAACAAGGTGGTGCCCCACAGGATCAGGTCTTCACCGGCGACTTGAGAAACCATATCCAGAATGTCGTCGTTGCGGGCGAGATCCATCCAGAACGGATCACCCTTTACACCCTGCGCGCCTGTTTTTTGCAGGTGTGGGCCCAACATGAAATTAGGGCTGACGCCCGGAGTGTCTGAATTTTCGGCCACGATGCGACCGTAAGCCTCGCGCATCTGGTTCAATAAATCATCCGGCATCTGGTAATCCGGCATGATAAAGCCGTCGCGATGATAGGCTTTGATTTGTTGGTTCGATAACGTGGCTGCGCTCATCATTCTCTCCTGTTCCCGGTCAATGAATAACACACCCACATTAAAAGTGGACCCAAAAGTTATGGTGGGGTATGCATGGGCCATGAACGACACGATTTATGATAATCTGAGCCAATTGGGCGGTGGGGCTGAGATGCCCGCATCACCTGACGAGGCCGTGCTGGAAACCGTACCGAACCCGCAGGACGTAGGTTATCTGGTCCGGTTTACCTGCCCTGAATTCACGTCTGTGTGCCCGGTGACGGGCCAGCCGGACTTCGCCCATTTGATGATCGATTATGTGCCAGACAACCTGATCGTGGAAAGCAAATCGCTGAAGCTGTATCTGAGCAGCTTCCGAAATCATGCGGCATTTCACGAAGATTGTACGGTGGGTATTGCCAGGCGACTGGTGGATACCATGTCACCCAAATGGCTGCGCATTGGTGGATACTGGTATCCGCGCGGGGGTATTCCCATTGATGTGTTCTATCAAACCGGCGAGCCACCCGCAGAGGTATGGATCCCCGAACAGGGTGTGCCACCCTATCGTGGTCGCGGCTAGGTCTTAATATCTACTAATCCAGCGCCTGTACCTCAGTGATAACGAAGCCCTGGTGTTTTGGGTGACGTCTTTCAATTCTCTCGCGAGCACCGGCCTCGTCGTTTGCTGCTATTTCAATATAATGCATGTCGGCCCACTCGTCGTCGAGGCGAGAATGGCGTTTGCCCTCGGCGAGCCTTTCTTTAACAACCTCGTTATATATGGTCACTTCATACAGTGCCATTGGGTGATCCCTTCCTCTCCGCGCGTAAACAAGATGAAGGTAAACATGCCCCAGTCGATGATATTTAGTCTGTGATAATAATCACACAAACACTGATGGCAGCATTATTGATAAAGCTGCAGAAATATGACGCCAGCGGCGACGAGAACAGAACAGGTGATGCGCCGGGGACCGAGCCCTTCTTTCAGGATGTACGCACCGATGACGGCGCCAAATATGACGCTGGTCTCCCGCAAAGCGACCACTTGAACGGCGGACGACTGACTGTATGCCCATATGATGATCAGGTAGCCGAATGCTGAACTGTTGCCCGCGATTAATGCCCGACCAATGAGAGGTCGTACCATTGGGATAAGGGCACGGCGCCGGGTCGCCACCGTGTAAGCAGGAAACCAGCAGCACGACACAATGGAAAGATAGGCATAATAACCAATGGCTGTGTCGGCCAAACGGACGCCCCTGGAATCAATGACAGAATAGCTGGCGATCATGCAGCCACAGGCCAGTGCGTATAAGAACCCCCGGTCGATCTTCTTGTCGCCTGCATATCTTTTCGAAAATATGAGGCCAATAATGCCGATCGATATCAGGAGAATCGCCCCATAGCCGTGCAGCGGTAAAACATCATCGCCAATTGCAATGCCGGCAATGGCGACCAGTAGCGGCGCAGACCCACGCGCAATGGGATACGATCTGCCAAAATCGCCGTAGCGATAGGCCTTCAGTAAGAAAACTCGGTAAAAGACAAGGACGCCCACCGACATCACAATATAGGGCAGTGCCTGAATATCCGGTGTGGGGGCGATAAAGATAATCAGGAACAGGCTGATGCAGAACATAACGATGTCCTGAAACGCCATGGCGACCATTCGGTCACCAGCGCTCTTAAGCAATGCATTCCAGGTGGCATGCAAGAGGGCGGCCCCAAGGACAGCGAAAAGAACCACGCTATCCATAAGGTTTATATCTCATCTGGCGGGTTAGTTTTCCAACGCAGGTGGTGCGCCGTCGGTGATTTCCACGATATCGCCGGGGAAAAACCCGTTAAAGGCGGTGCGCACGGCGTTTGAGTATGCCCCCATGGTGGCGACCTCAATCCAGTCACCTTCTTGAATATCAGCGGGTAACGGTACAGGTTTCGGCAACTTATCCAGTGAATCACAGGTCGGGCCGAAAACTGACATCGGTATTACATCACCGGTTACGGTCGATCCGTCATGGCGGAAAACCTGTGTCGGATACCACACGTCGCCATTAGAAATATTGTTTTCTGAAAAGCTGCCATAAATTCCGTCGTTGATATAGATGGTGTCACCCTTTCGCAGCAGGACCTGCACGACCAGGGACAGGCCATCGGCCACCATCGACCGGCCTGGTTCGCAATAAACCGTGGCATCGTCGGCTAGTGGCAGTGCATCTTTGGCCATTTCAATCCGCTTGAAATATTCTTCCAGTTCCAGCACATCGAAGTCTGGATAAATCCAGGGAAAGCCGCCACCAATGTCCAGATGACTGATTGGCATATCGATCTTGCCCAGGATATCGGCACAAATTTCAAGGCCCTTTTCGTATGAATCGGGGCGCATGACCATGGACCCTACGTTAAAGGCGAGGGCGGGCTCTGCCCCTGCATCCTTGACCGCCTTGATCATCTCCACGGTTGCCTCGGCCGATGCGCCGAACTTGGTGGAAAGATCATAAATCGCATCTTCATTGGGCACGGCGGTACGAACAAATATCTTGGTGTCGTGTGGCTTGGTCTCGTCCAGAATACGGGTTAGCTCGCTAGGGTGATCAACAACAAAGTTTCTGACGCCATATGTTTTGTAGGCCTCATGAATAGTGCCATGAATGCGCACCGGTGCCATGTAGAACAGTTCAGCATCAGGTAAGCGATCACGAACCAGCTTGATTTCCGGCAGACTGGCCGTATCAAAACAGCGAATACCGGCTTCCCAGATGGTGTCCAGAACCGCCGGGAACGGGTTGGCCTTAACCGCAAACATGGTTTTGCCCGGAAAGCCATTCACAAACCGGGTCGCAACCGCCGTAAGGCGATCCCGGTACAAACAATAGACAGGCTCGCGCGGCTTTGTGCGCAGGATCATGTCCTGAGCTGTGGGGTAGGAATCAAATGATTCCGCATTCTTCATCATGGCAGTGGAATCAATCATATGCGTGCACCATCCATACGGTTGCGAATCAGGCCCCAGACGATAACGGCGCCGGCGAGTTTGCTGAGGGTCATTAAGGTAACACCCATAACACCCAAATGCCCCAGCATGTACAGGAACACGGCGCTATCGATGGGTGTCGCGATGATGCTGGATATCAAGACACGTTGGGCAAAAGGGCGGCCGGTGTAGGTGTAGATCGCCCAATCGGCAAATTCGCTGATCAGGAAGGCCGTTACACTGGCCATGGCCACGTAAGGGCTGGCAAAATAGTACGACAATCCACCGGCAATCAGCATGGCGACGATTACCCGATGACCAATTTCACGCTGGGCGAAGTCACGGGCCACAAAAATCAAACCAACCACCAGCGATGCGGGGGGCCATTTTTCACCTGTGGGCAGGTCAACCAGCGGCACTACCGTGAACAGCCAGTTCACGAAGACGATCAACATGATATAGATGGCGGTGTATTTATAGTTCATGTGTTAATGCCTAATCACTAGGGTAGTATCATTATATGTGAGATTTGATGCGCCAGATACCACAGTGATTGTCCATGAGCGAGCCAAAAATGAACCTTGAAAACGAAAATTCTAATCCGGCCTCTGATCCCGCCAGTGATTCCGCCCGGGAAATCAAGGCCAAGGCCCGCAACCTGGGTTTTGATACCGTGGGCATTACGGACGCTGTGGCTGACCCTGATCAAGAAGCGGCATTGAGAGAATTTCTGAAACTTGGCCGCCACGGTGACATGGACTGGATGACGGCCAAGGCTGACCGTCGCATATCGCCAACGGCGCTGTGGCCAGAGGTGAGATCTGTTATTGCCCTTGGTATGAACTATGGTCCCGCCGTTGATCCGCGGGCTATCCATGACCAGCCGGACCGCGGTGCTATCAGTGTTTATGCGCAAGGAAAAGACTATCACGACGTGGTAAAAAAACGCCTGAAAGGGCTGGCCCGATGGATGGTCGAAAAACATGGTGGAGACGTGAAGGTTTTTGTGGATACGGCCCCCGTCATGGAGAAACCATTGGCCGCCCGCGCCGGGATTGGCTGGCAGGGCAAACACACCAATCTGGTATCACGCGAATATGGATCGTGGCTGTTTCTGGGTGAGGTTTTTACCACGCTGGACCTGAAGCCTGATGCGCCTGAAGTGGATCATTGCGGGTCTTGCGATCTGTGCCAGCGGGCCTGCCCTACGGGGGCGCTGGATGAGGCTTACCGGATCGATGCCACCAAATGTATCTCGTACCTGACCATTGAGACGAAGGCCGGGATTGATGCGGGACTCATGGCGCAAATGGGTAATCGTATTTATGGCTGCGACGACTGTCTGTCCGTTTGTCCGTGGAACAAGTTCGAGAACACCACGTCTGAACCAGCTTTTCTGCCACGTGCTGAACTGCGCGCGCCTCGGTTAGCGGATATTCTGGGCCTGGATGATGCCGGGTTCCGCCAGGTGTTTGCTGGATCACCCATTAAACGCAGTGGCAGGAACCGGGTCGTGCGCAACGCGTTAATTGCGGCCGGCAACAGTGGCATGGCATCGTTGCTGCCCGGCGTTGCCGCATTACTGACAGATTCTACCTCCATGGTTAGCCAAGCGGCGCAGTGGGCTCATAAGCGGCTGACAAGTTTGGATAAAGGGCGAGAATAGGACACAATGCCACATGCACATTAACCCCAGAACTATTCAGATATTTGTCATGATGACAGGCCTTTTGATCGGTCTTGTCAGTCAAGCGGTGGCGCAGGAACAGGAACTGGAACTGGAACCGGAATCCCTGAAACCTGGCGACGTGTTCAGCGATTGTGATAACTGCCCCGAAATGGTGGTTGTCCCGGCGGGTATTTTTATTATGGGTTTTGGCGGCAAAACCAAACGGGAAGGACCTGCGCACCGGGTCATCGTGCCCAAGCCGTTTGCCATCGGCCGTTTTGAGGTCACCTTTGATCAGTGGGAAGCTTGTAGAATTGCTGGCGGATGCGAGCACGATCCAGACGACCATGAGTGGGGTCGGGGAACCCGACCGGTGATCAACGTGAGTTACGATAAGGTTGAGAATTACGTGGCCTGGATCAGTGAAACAACCGGTCAACGCTATTACATCCCCAGCGAAGCGGAATGGGAATACGCCCACCGGGGCGGTACTACCACAGCATTTCCGTGGGGCGATGAAGCGGGTATTAATCTGGCGAACTGCAAGGACTGTAAAAGTAAATGGAGCGCCCACAGCACCGCGCCCGTCGGTTCGTTCGACCCGAACCCTTTCGGAATATATGACACGGTGGCCAATGCGTTTGAATGGGTGGCTGATTGCTGGAACCCAAGTCACGAGGGTGCGCCAAAGACAGCCGTTGCGCGCACGGACGGTGATTGCAAGAAACGGGTTATGCGGGGCGGCTCATTCTATTATTATAAGAAAGTGGCACGATCTTCATATCGGGCCAAGAACCCGGCCAATGTGTGGAGCTACTGGCTTGGTTTCCGCGTGGCCAGAGTGGTTCAATAGAACAAAACAGAATGGTTCAATAGAACAAAACAGAATGGTTCAATAGAACAAAACCAGAGTGGTTCAGTAGCAAAAAAAACAGGGGAACGCCGAATGGCATTCCCCTGGATTTCTGCCTCTTGCGAAGCAAACGAAACAATGTAGCCCCCAAATCTGAGAACCTATCGACGTTGGAACCTGGCACTCTAAGATATAGCCCCCAAGCGATAACCTGTGTGCTCTGGTTCCGCGCCATAATTGATAGCTTACACCTCAATGCGGCACTGTTTCGAATGGAAAGGTAACGCGAAAACCTTACAAGAATATTGCAAGGCAACATTAACTTGTGCCGTCGCCCGAAAATCAGGCGTCGCTAATGTCATCCAGTCGCCGTTGCATGGCATCCAGTTGCGCGCGCAAGGTCGATATCTCGTTGGTGTCTGTCGTGTCTGGCGCGTCTGTTCCGCCTGTTGTTTCAGGTTTTTTGGCCTGATTTGCATCGGGCAAAAACGGCGAAAACATTTTCATGGTGGAATCAAGCATGGCCGCGTTTTGTTTGCCCATTTCTTCAAACGCTGAAAACGGGGTCAGGCCGCCAAACGCATCTTTCAGATAGTCGCGCATCTCGTCTTGATTATTGGCAAACGAATGCATGGTGTGCTCCAGATACTTGGGCACCACAGCTTCCAGGCTATCGCCATAGAAGCTGATCACATGGCGCAGGAAACTGGTCGGCAAAAGGTTCTGGCCCTTGGATTCCTGTTCCACAATAATATGGGTGAGCACGGACCGGGTGATATCCTCACCGGATTTTGCATCATAGACCACGAAGTCCACGTTCTTTTTGATCATCTCGGCTAGATGATCAAGGGTCACATAGCTGCTGGTCGACGTGTTATACAGGCGTCGGTTCGCGTACTTTTTAATCGTGATCGGCGCTTCTTCAGACTTGTCTGCTTTGTTTGCCATAGCCCGTAACGTCCCCTGAAATGGTCTATTGAGCGGTATTGGTACCTCGATTCATGCTGCACCGCAACGAATTGTTCCGCAAGTGCGTTGTAGTGGGTATAGTGTTACAAAGACCAAAACGGAGGCCGCTATGGCAGATAAGAAGGCAGATAAGAAAAACCCCGATACCTCGGACCTGTCTTCGAAGGCAGCCGAATACATGGATTTGTGGCAGAAGCAACTGAGTGCCATGGCCTCCGATGAGACCGTTGCATCAATGATGGCGCAAACTGCTCAGTTGATGAACAATAGTGCCGAGGCCGTGGCCGCTATGGCGACGCAACAGAAAAAACAGACAAAGCAGACAGGTACGAGTAGTGGACAAGACAGCGCAACAGGAGCCACCACAGGAGGCACAGCAGGGACCGAGACCGCTGGCGCTTCATCTGGCGTTGATGACCATGCTGTCGACCGGCTCACAGAGCGCCTTGAGCGCCTGGAGGAACGGATCACTGCCCTGGAACGAGGCACTGTCAAAACCGGCAAGTGACCTGCTGGAAGCTTTAAGCAGTACAGACATGGATATCTTCGAGCGCGAGGTGGCCGAAGAAGCCCGGCGCCGGTGCGTGGAATTTACCGACGGGGTTCAACAATACTGGAATTATAAGCGGGCTACACATAGTACAGGCGACTTAGACTGCATGTGGTCTGATGGTAGCACACGGTTATTGGATTACGGCGGTGACGGTATACCGTTGTTGGTTATTCCGTCGCTCATCAACAGGTATCACGTGCTGGACCTTTCATGCGGGCATAATTTTTTAGGCGCACTAATAGCCGGGGGATATCGTCCGTTTGTGGTTGATTGGGGTGCGCCGGATAAAACAGAACAGGCGTTTAATCTAAGCTCTTATGTTGTACAGCGCCTGGAACCTGCATTGGATCAGGTCAGCCAAATCACAGGCTTCAGTGCTGTGGGTGTTGTGGGTTATTGTATGGGCGGCATGTTGGCCACCGCACTAACAACGCGAAAACCGGATCAGGTGGCCGCCCTTGTTCTGCTGGCAACACCCTGGAATTTCCATAAGGGCGACGCCACGCGACTGACCGCCCTGAAGGCTAGCCTGCCACAGATATCAGCCGCCGTTGATGCGTTGGGCCAGTTGCCGGTCGATGTTTTACAAACCATGTTTTCGGGTCTGTCGCCATGGCTGACCATTGATAAATTTCGGCGCTTTTCACATATGAACATGAACTCGACCAAGGCGCGGTCGTTTGTGGAACTGGAAGATTGGTTAAACGATGGCGTGCCATTGGTTCATGGTGTGGCCAAAGAATGCCTGAACGGCTGGTACGGCGATAACACACCCTATAACGGTGCGTGGAAGGTGGGCGGCGCGATCGTTGATCCGACCACCATTACTCAGCCGGTTTTGGTGGCGATTCCCCAAACCGATCACATTGTGCCCCCTGAATCTGCCCGCGCTCTGGCCCAGGCTATACCTCAGGCCCATGCGATCGAAGTGCAGGCCGGGCATATTGGCATGGTTGCCGGTGGACAGGCGAAAAAGGGACTGATGCGCCCGATGATCGAATGGCTGGTTGAAAACTTGCCCCAATATCCCAATATAACCAAGAGTTAAGCCAAGCGTCTGTTATTGCCTGATACTTGCCAAATTTGATCACTGTGGTGTCGTAACTGAGCACTGACATGGTGTAGCAAAATTGGCGGTTAGTTAAAGAATTGTCGTGATGAGTATTGAAAAACTATTACAGCGGGTCGTCGGCTTGGAGGACAGGCTTGGTCTTAATTCAGAAGGCCAGCCTTATAGCGACCGCTTGCTCGCACTGATCGATGCTCTGGAAAACGATTCATGGAGCACCTCATCAACTGGCTTTCAGGGCCAATTGAACCGCCTGAAGGAATTTGTCGACGAAGATACGCCCGCGTCGTCGGGTGAAGAATCAGGCACGGTTGAGGGCGCGGTATCGACCCTGGAAGACATTGTTCACAACAGGCGGGCAGCGGATCGATGGAGCGGCGAAGATTCGGTTGAATACGTCACATTCCAACAGAAAGTCCGCGGCACCAATATCAATGAAACAACGCTACTTGCGACGGATTATCTCAATCACTTTAACGAGGTCGTCATGTTGCTGGATATGTTGCCAGACATGCCCGATATGCTTGAAGATGTAAAAGAATGGAAACCGAAAACCTATCAACAACATTTCCTGGACAGCACGTTTGCTGAAAAAGAGCTAGCTGTCGAGGCTTACGCCTATGTTCCTGCGCCCTTTAAACGACCTTTTGAGACGACTGTTGACCAATTGGACCGGCTTATCGCCAATACGGTTGAGCATGTGTCAGAGTTAATCGAGAAAGAAGATGTTAACCACCTCAAGGAAGCCGTTTCCTCAAACTCCATTTTGATTCAACGCTTATTGGACAATGCGTCAGGCATAATTCATGGCAGCATGATGACAATGGATCAGACAGAAATTGATGCATTCATCGGCTAGTTCGTTGTGAATACCCAAACGGGTAGTATTTTTTCTACCTGTAAAATTCGCCCATACCACCTGCACGGATGTGTCATCGATTTCATGCCACGATTACAATACTCCCAATCGTAACCGGATTATTACTGGGGAGAAGATCATTGGCCTATGACAAGCAATCTGAACTTAGTCTGCACGATATTGACCTAATCGAAAAATGCTTACGACGAGAGGTCGGCACGGTTTCAAGCCGCGCGTATAACAAACAGCATCCTCACTTCAGTGAAGCGAAGGCAAACCTGGCGCTGATACAGTCATTGTTGGGAAAGCTTCAGAATCAAAAAGCGTGGTGTTCAGGAACAGGCGACGTGGCGAGCGTTCAAACCGCTTAAGCTGGCTAAGCCCGTTATAATAAGGACTGGATTCATTGAATTCCACGCGTTGGCATCTTGTGTTGCAGTGCAGCAAAATCTATAACATCACATAAGAGCAAACAATCGTATCCGAATTTGATCAAGGAGAGTTTCGTTATGAGTGATGAAGTTGTCATTGTAGGCGCCGCCCGCACCCCCATTGGGGCTTTCAACGGTGGCCTGAGTTCCGTGCCCGCCAGCTATCTTGGTCAGGTTGCCATCGAAGCTGCCCTGGAACGCGCCGGTGTTGCCGCCGCTGACGTTGACGAAGTGGTCATGGGTCAGATTTTGGGTGCCGGTGGTGGTCAGAACCCGGCTCGTCAAGCCGCTGTCAACGCCGGTATACCGGTTGAAGCAACAGCGTATGGCATTAACCAGTTGTGTGGTTCGGGGCTGCGCACCGTGGCGCTGGGATCGCAGGCCATCAAATGTGGCGACGCGAAAATCGTGGTTGCCGGTGGTCAGGAAAGCATGAGTCAGGCACCGCACGTTCTGCATATGCGTAATGGCACGAAAATGGGTCCGGCTGAATTGGTCGATTCCATGATCAAAGACGGTCTGTGGGATGCCTTCAACGGCTATCACATGGGTAACACGGCTGAAAACGTGGCCGAGAAGTGGCAGATCACCCGCGAAGAACAGGACGCCTTTGCTGCCAGTTCCCAGCAGAAGGCCGAAGCCGCCCAAAACGCCGGCAAATTTAAAGACGAAATCGTACCGGTCACGATCAAGGGTCGCAAAGGCGATACCATTGTTGATACGGACGAGCATCCAAAACACGGCACCACCGAAGAACAGCTGGCCGGTATGCGCCCCGCATTCATTCGTGAAGGTGGTACGGTCACTGCCGGTAACGCATCAGGCATCAACGATGGCGCCGCCGCCGTTGTGATGATGAGTGCTGATGAAGCCAAGAAACGTGGTGCCACACCCATGGCAACCATCAAATCCTGGGCGACGTCTGGTGTTGATCCGGCTGTTATGGGTTCCGGACCCATCCCCGCCAGCCGCGCCGCTTTGAAAAAAGCAGGCTGGGAAATCGAAGATCTTGATTTGGTCGAAGCGAATGAAGCCTTCGCCGCCCAGGCCTGTGCCGTGAACAAGGAACTGGGTTGGGATACGGACATGGTCAACGTCAATGGCGGTGCTATTGCGCTGGGCCATCCAGTCGGCGCGTCCGGCGCGCGTGTACTGATCACCCTTTTGCATGAGATGCAGAAACGCGACGCCAAAAAAGGTCTGGCAACGTTATGCATTGGTGGCGGCATGGGTATCGCCATGTGTGTTGAACGCGATTAATTTGAAGGAAGTTTGAGAATGGGACGTATTGCACTTGTAACCGGGGGAACCCGTGGCATTGGACGGGCGATTTCTGAAGCCATGAAGGCAGAAGGTTACACCGTTGCGGCCAGCTACGCTGGCAACGATGACGCGGCCAATGCCTTTAAGGACGAAACCGGCATTCCGGTCTACAAATTTGATGTGGCTGATTTCGATGCATGCGCCGCATCCATTGCATCAATCGAAAGTGACCTGGGCCCCATCGAGGTTTTGGTCAACAACGCGGGTATCACGCGTGACAAACCGCTTCACAAGATGGACCGGGAAACATGGGATGCGGTTGTGGATACAGATCTTTCCAGCATCTTCAACACCTGCCGCAATGTGATTGACGGCATGCGTGAACGCGGTTTTGGGCGGATCGTCAACATCAGTTCGATCAACGGTCAGAAAGGCCAGTTCGGTCAAACCAACTATTCAGCCGCCAAAGCGGGTGAGATTGGTTTTACCAAAGCGCTGGCGCTGGAAACCGCTGCTAAAGGCATCACCGTCAATGCCATCGCACCCGGTTATGTTGGCACCGAAATGGTTATGGCTGTGCCTGAGAAGATTCTCAACGAAGTCATTATTCCACAAATTCCAGTTGGCCGCCTTGGTCAGCCTGAAGACATCGCCCGCTGCGTGGTGTTCCTTGCGGCTGATGAGGCTGGCTTTATCACAGGTTCAACCCTGACCGCCAATGGTGGCCAATACCTGGATTGATCCCGCCTGAAAAATCCTGTAATTCGATAACGGCTTCGGTTTCCTCAAATGGACTGAAGCCGTTATTGCATGAGCAGGTGACTGATGGACGATTTCTGGGACGTGATTATTGTGGGCGGTGGCGTCATTGGCAGCGCCAGCGCCTATTTCCTGATGGCTAACCCTGACTTCAAAGGCCGGGTCCTGGTTGTGGAACGTGACCCGACCTATCAGGACTGTTCCACAGCGCGCTCCGCGGGTGGTATTCGGCAGCAGTTCTCCACCCCTGAAAATATCCAGATGTCCCAGTTTGCGGTGGAATTCCTCAGCAATCTCAGTGAAACCCTGTCTGTGGACGGGGAACAGCCGGAGGTCACGATGACCGAGAACGGTTATCTGGTTTTGGCCAGTGCTGATGGGCAGGCAACGATTGAAGAGAATGTTGCCATTCAGCACGAATACGGGGCGAAAACGGTACTGTTACAAGGCGATGAACTCGCCGCTCAGTTTCCCTGGCTGAATACGGAGGATCTGGCCGTGGGCAGTTTCGGTCCTGAAAACGAGGGCTGGATCGATCCTTATGCTTTGTTACAGGCGTTTCGAAAGAAAGCTCGCTCGCTGGGCGCTGTGTTTGTGCAAGACGAAGTTGTTGATGTTATCCGTGACGATGACCGCGTTACCGGCGTCCGCATGGAATCCTGTGGTGAGATATCCTGTAACTGGCTGGTCAACGCCGCGGGCCCACGTGCCGGGACTATAGCCGCCGCTGCGGGCATCCACATGCCGGTACGGCCACGGAAACGGTTTATCTATGTCTTTGATTGCCATGACGGGTCGCAGAAGCCGCCACCCAACATGCCGTTGACATTTGATCCCACCGGCACCTACGTGCGCCCCGAGGGCAAGTTTTTTATCTGTGGGAAGGCTCCAGCCCCATCAGATGATCCCGATTGCCTGGATCTGGATGTGGACCATGACTACTTCGATAACGCCATATGGCCTGACCTGGCACACCGAATACCTGCCTTCGAAGCTATCAAAGTGGTCAACTCATGGGCCGGTCATTACGCCTATAACACGCTGGATCAGAACGCCATTATCGGCGCGCATCCGGATGTGGAGAACATGTTCTTCGCCAACGGTTTTTCCGGCCATGGCCTGCAGCAAAGCCCCGCTGTGGGGCGGGCGATTTCTGAATTGATCATTCAGGACCGGTTTGTGAGCCTTGATCTTACACGGTTTGGATTTGATCGCATCATGACTGAAACGCCCATACTTGAAAAAAATGTCTATTAATCCCCCCAACCGGAACCTAGCCACATTGGTGGGTGGTACCGCTGTGCTGATGTGGGCAACGCTGGCGCTGTTCACCACCATGACGGGCCAAATTCCACCGTTTCAGTTGGCCGCCATGGCATTCGGGGTGGCGTTTATCCTGTCGTGTGTAAAGTGGGCATTCTCACCCCGTGCGGCCGCGCGCGCCCTGTGCCAGCGTCCGGTGGTTTGGCTGTTCGGTGTGGGTGGCCTGTTTGGCTATCATTTCTTCTATTTCATGGCGCTCAAGAATGCCCCGCCGGTTGAGGCCGGTCTGATCGCCTATATGTGGCCGCTGGCTATTGTGGTGTGCTCGGCACTGCTGCCTGGTGAAACCCTGCGCTGGTATCACGTGGTGGGTGCCTTGGCCGGTTTGGTGGGCACGGTTGTTCTGGTCCTGGGGGGTAGTGAAAACGGCATCGGTTTTGATACCCGCTATACACTGGGTTACGCCATGGCGGTGATGTGCGCTGTCACGTGGACATCGTATTCGCTGATCAGTCGACGGTTCGGATCGGTTCCCACCGATATCGTCGGAGGGTTTTGTGGGGCGTCCGCCATTCTGTCTTTCGTCTGCCACTTGGCATTTGAAGAAACACTGATGCCGGTCGGTGATCAGTGGTTGGCCGTGCTTGCTTTGGGTATTGGCCCGGTGGGGGCGGCGTTTTTTACGTGGGATTACGGGGTGAAGAACGGCCATATCCAGGCTCTGGGCGCGTCGTCCTATGCGGCCCCATTGCTATCCACAATTCTGTTGATCGCGTTTGGTTACGGCGCATTAACGTGGTCCGTGGGTACGGCGTGCGCTCTAATTGTCGGTGGTGCGGTGGTGGCATCCAAAGACCTGATCTGGAGCCAAAATTAATCCGTTGTTAAGGTTTCAAGTGCTTAATCCTGCGCATGGAGGCTCACATGACGAACACCATGACACGATTAACACCGGCATTGTTCCGCATCGGATCAGGTATGATTATTGGCTCCGTCCTCGGCGTCCTGGCGATTGCCGCCGCTACGTTGAGCTAGCCCAGCGGTTAAACCGGGTCTTTAGGTTCCGTTGCCATAGCGGACGGGCGCGCTGAGTATGATGCGTACCAATCAGCCAACCGAGGGCAGTTTTCACGCCAATCCCAATCAGGATTCCTGAAATCAAACCAGCCTAACGCTGCACAGAATGTAATGTGTGCGAGGGTGACGTCGTTCCCCAGCCCGGCAACATTGTTCTCCATCTCGGTCAGGGACTGTGACTGGGCTTTCTGTTCGTGCTCAATCCACCCCGGTGATTGTTCATTTTCCGGGCGGCGGCGTTCCGTGATCTGGGACACACCGGCATCAAGGGCACCATCGGCCAAAGCCTGCATTTTCAACACAAACAAGCGGTCTTCACCACTGGCGGGGATCAGTTTGTCACCGTTATGCAAGGTGTCGAGATATTCACAAATAACCGGAGAATCATACAGCGTGCTGCCATCATCACGCACCAGCGCCGGAACTTTCCCCAACGGGTTTGCGTTGGCTACTTCGGAATCAGGTCCGGCACCTGCCATGACAAGATGTTCGATCTGATCATCCACACCAACTTCGAGGGCCATCATGGTGACTTTGCGAACGTAGGGTGATGTGGGGGAAAAATAGAGTTTCATGGTGTTCTCCTTGTTTGAGGCGCGTAGGTTATCATTGCCTGCACCCCTTTGGCACGTGTTAAGGTGCGCGAATGTGGACAGATATTGTTGATATCAGGGATTTTTATGAAAGTCAGTTGGGGATCGTTGCCCGGCGCATGATCCGTCGCCGGGTGCGCGAGTTCTGGCCGGACGTCACCGGTATGCGGGTTCTGGGTTTGGGATTCGCCACGCCGTACCTGCGCCCTCTTATGGATGAAGCCGATCGCACCATCGCCGCCATGCCCGCCCAACAGGGCGTGTTGCACTGGCCGGCTGATGCTGATGGCCTGACGGTGCTGACCGATGAAATGGAATTGCCATTCGATGACCTGAGCATAGACCGGGTGCTGCTGGTTCATGGGTTGGAAAGTGCCGAGCCGGTGCGACCCTTGTTGCGTGAAATTTGGCGGGTCTTGTCGGGCAGTGGCCGGTTGCTGATCGTTACGCCGAACCGCCGTGGTGTGTGGTCAAGATTGGAACGCACGCCCTTTGGTCAGGGCCGCCCGTATTCACGTCGTCAATTGTCTAACTTGCTGCGTGACACCATGTTTACGCCCCTACAGACCGAGACAGCCCTGTTCGTGCCACCCGTGCGGTCGCGCATGGTGTTATCTTCCAGTGCGGCATGGGAACGTGTTGGCCATGCCGCTTTTTCGCGGTTTGGCGGTGTGTTGTTGTCTGAAGCTACCAAGCAAATTTACGCTGGACAGCCTGTGGCACAGAAAGCACGTCGGCGCTATGCAGTGGCCACACAGGGAACGCCGGGGGGGAATTCTCGCGTCGTTGACCCGACCATTAACCCCAATGGCCCCAAGGTTGCAGCTCGATCAAGCCGTGATGCGGGCATACGTCTCATTAAATAGTTCTCGATTTTTGCAAGGTTTCCTTTGATTTATCCGGGGCGGGCACTTATCTCTATGCGGCTTATCAAACAACTCGAAATACCAATAGTATTATTTAGTAACCATGTCTGACACAAAACCATCCCTCGATGCCCTGCGTGTTGAGATCGACGAGATCGATAATCAGCTGCATGATCTGATCATGGCGCGCAGCAAGATCATTGAGCGCGTCCGCATGGCCAAAGAGGGCGAGCGTACAAAAATCAGGCCCGCGCGCGAGGCTGAGATCCTGTACCGCTTGTCTGAACGTCATCAAGGGGTGTTTCCAAAACAAAGTCTGTTCCGTATGTGGCGTGAGATGATCGTCGGCACACTGGCATTGGAAGCACCGTTTGCCGTGGCCGTACAGGACGTGGTGGGTGAAGACGGCTATGCTGATCTGGCACGGGATCATTTTGGATCATTCTCAAACCTGCGCCGCCACGAATCAGCGGCGGCGGTTATCGACATGGTGAATAACGACGAGGTAACAGTCGGTGTGTTGCCATTTCCGCAACCTCATTCAGACAATGCCTGGTGGCGCTACCTGGCAACAGATGGTGACCAGCGACCCATGATTATGGGCCGTTTGCCGTTCTTCGGTCGCAGCAACGCGCAGGGGGCCAATTTGGACGCGCTGGTGATCAGCACGGTAAAGCCGGAACCTTCCAGCCGCGATATCAGTGTTTATTCGCTGGATATCGTGGGTGAGATCAGCCTTCAACGATTGCGTGCGGAAATTGAGGATCAGGGATTCGTGGCTGGCGTTGTCCTTCAGTGGACGGCGCCCGGTAACAGCCCGTACAGCCATTTTCTGGTGGAACTCAATGACTTCGTGTCTGAGGACGACGTGCGCCTGATGGCCTTGAACGCCCGTTTGGAAGGTGCCATCGAACGCCATTTCTGGCTTGGCACCTATTCGGCGCCCATCGAGGGCGATGAACTGGCTGGCGATCAATGAGCGCGCCCGTCCCACAACCCGGCATTCTGGACATCGCCGCTTACGTCGGTGGTGCATCCGCCATTGCAGGTGCCAAACGGATAATCAAGTTGTCGTCCAATGAAGGCGCGTTCGGGCCAAGCCCCAAGGCTATTGAGGCTGCTCAGCAATCTGCATCTCACATGCACCGCTACCCGGATGGTGGAGCAACCCAGTTGCGGCAGGCCTTGGCTGATCGTCATGGACTGGATGTGGATCGCATCGTCTGTGGTGCCGGGTCCGACGAATTGTTGTCGTTGTTGTGTAGTGCTTACGCGGGGCCGGGTGATGAGGTGCTACACAGTGCGCACGGGTTCCTCATGTATGCCATCAGTGCCAAGGCCGCAGGGGCTACGCCTGTCGCGGCACCGGAGAAAAATTTGTGCGTGGATGTGGACGCCTTGTTGGACCACGTGACGGACAAGACACGTATCGTTTTCGTGGCGAACCCCAATAATCCCACGGGCACGTGTATCCCATCGGCTGAGATTGAACGCCTCTGGCAAGGCCTTCCATCCGATGTTTTGTTAGTTGTTGACGCTGCCTATGCTGAATTTGTGGACGACCCGGATTACAGCGCGGGGCAGGATCTGGTGGAAAAGGCCGACAATGTTGTTATGACCCGCACGTTTTCCAAGCTGTATTCGCTGGGCGGTGCCAGGATCGGCTGGGCCTATTGTTCTGCCCAGATCGCCGATGTGCTGAACCGGGTGCGGGGTCCGTTCAATGTAACGTCGACGGCGCTTGCTATGGGTCTAGCCGCCTTGGGCGATGAAGAATTCACAGCCATGGTACGGCGGGAAACCATCCGCATTCGCGACCACGTCACGGACGATCTGCATAAATTACAGATCAAGACCACAAACAGTGTGGGCAACTTCATCCTGATGAACCCGGGTACCGGCGCAGGCCGTGATGCAGAAGCCTGTGATGAATTTCTGAAAGCGCGTGGTATTATCGTGCGCCGGGTTACAGGCTATGGCTTGCCGGATTACCTACGTGTAACGGTTGGAACGGAAGAGGAAATGTCTGCGTTTCTGGATGCTATACGTGACTTTATGAATGGCGCTGGCTTATGAGCACTGGAACGATCATGTTTGACCGCGTGGCCTTTGTGGGCTTTGGATTGATTGGATCAAGTCTGGCGCGGATCATGATCCGTGACGGCCTTGCGGGTCATATTTCAGTTACCGCGCGTACCCAGGCCACGTTGGATACGGTTACCAGGCTGGAACTGGCCGATTCTGTGACCCTGGATGCGACCGAAGCTGTCCGTGATGCGGACCTGATCATGATCTGTACGCCTTTGGGGGCTTATGGCGCGGTCGCCAAAGAAATCGGCCCGCACCTGAAAGACGGCGCGATTGTCAGCGACGTGGGCTCCGCCAAACAAATTGTCAGTCGCGAAATCGTACCGCATATGCCGGACGGCGTTCATGTGGTGCCGGGACATCCGGTTGCCGGCACAGAAAATTCTGGACCCGAAGCCGGATTTGCTGAGCTTTTCATGGGTCGCAACTGTATTCTGACACCTGATGATGGCGTTGCGGAACAGGCGATCGAGAAAATATCTGCCTTGTGGAAAGCCGCTGGCATGTCCGTTGAGATGATGTCTGCGCACCACCATGACCAAGTGCTGGCCATCACCTCACACCTACCGCAGCTGATCGCCTACACGATTGTGGATACGGCCGAACAGCTGGGCGAAGACCTGAAGCACGAAGTTATCAAGTATTCTGCGGGTGGGTTCCGGGACTTCACCCGTATCGCCGCCTCTGATCCCACCATGTGGCGGGACATTTATCTGGAAAACAGCGATGCGCTATTGGATATACTTGGGCGTTTTAACGAAGACCTGACGCACATGCGTCGTGCTATTCGCCGCGGTGATGGCGATACCCTGCACGAGGTTTTCACCCGCACCCGCGCTATCCGTCGTGGCATCATCGATGCCAAACAGGATAAACTTGAAGATCAGAAAACCTGATCCCATAGCCAGTTACATTGTCACTTACATAGATAACCCGGCGGTTCCGACGACCGCATCATATAGATCACCCGTTGGTGTGTTGAATATGATGCTGGCATCGGCGTCTGCGTCCAGCCAACTGCCGCGATTGAACTCGGCCTCCAACTGTCCGCTGCGCCAACCCGAATAGGCGAAGAAGACCATATAGTCTTCAGGGCCCTGCCCAGCGGCTACAGATTCCAGAACATCCGGATCACGAGTCCAGGCCACACCATCCCCCAGGTTCTCGCTACCGTCTCCGCGATAGTCACTGGAATGCACGACGATAACCACATTGGGACCTACCGGGCCGCCTTGATGGAGATCGATGGGGTCAGCCAAGGCCGCCTCATTCACGGTCTGGGGTTTAATGCCAAGCCCGGCGATCAGTTTGCCAAAGGTACCAGACCCAATCACACGGTTGAGTACCACCCCAAGGGCTCCGTTGGCATCGTGTTCCAGGATCAGGATAACGGTATCGGCAAATCGGGAATCGCGCATATCGTCACCGGCCACAAGCAGGCGTCCGGTCAGGTACTGCCCCGCCATGGACGGCGGCGTGAGCAGGAGGGCGGCCAGAAACAGCACGGCGAACTGGAATGATCTAGACATGTGGCGATGGTAACACAAAATGACGCCTTATTCTGCCCATTGAACAGGCGGGACGCGGGTTAGCTTCAATGGCCCGGCATACAGGAATCGATCCTGAATACTGATGGGTATTTCCAAGGTGTTTTGGTTGGTGGTGGAATCTGTTTGGGCCAAGGCACTCAGAACAAATTTGGCGGTCAGGGCTTCACCATTCCCTAACGTGCCGTTATATTCAAGGATGTCGATGATGGCACCAAAGCCCCGGATACGGGCGGTGAAAGCCCCCACGGGCTGTAGCCCCTTGTCCAGTGCCAGCGTGCCTTCGGTATGCACGTTCATGGGGCCGTAATCCAACCGAAAACTCCGAACTTCGGCGATACCACCGGCCGCTTGCCAGCGGGATACGGGGGACGTTTTCAGGGCGTGGGGAAGGGGGCCGTACAACTCAACCTCACCGGCGGCTATGTCGATACGGTTCCCAAGCGACAGTTGCGACAACAAATCGGTTTGAATGCCGTTTAACGAAAACCATAGATAGCCGGATCGTTTTTCCAGATCGGTGGATGCTTGCGGGGTAATTTCAGCCTGTATGCGTATGCTGTCGGCGAAAATGCTTTCATCCCGGTCGTCTCGCAGATTGAGGCCGGTACTGTTGAGGGTGAATGCACCTGAGCTCGAGACGATGCCGCCAAAGGTTTCGCTGTCCAGCCATAGCGTATGTGTGCCTCCCGTACGGCGTAGCACGATTTCCTGGCTGCCAGGTACGTTGAAGGTCATGGCTCGCCAATCCCATCGCCGCATGGCGAGGTCTACGTGGTCTGTTGACCATTGATTGCCGTGCCCATCTGTGGCCGTCAGCTTTTCCAGCTCGACCGCTAATTGGAATGGAAACCCGTTTATGGATAAAGACTGCCACTGCACATCATGGCCGGGCGGCGGGGTCCAGTTTTCCATCTGGCTGGTGATTTGATCGGCAGTGTAAAACCAGAAGCCAACGTAGCTCATCGCCAGCAAGCCCAGGATGATGCCAATAATCGTGCGATGCCGAATTTTATTCATAGACCAAAACCAACATTCTCTTCGTGCTACGTCAAGTCTCCCATGAATAAAAGCGTGGGTTGCAGAATAAGAGGTGAGCGGATAGGTTTCCGCCACCTCCCCCAAAAAAGAAACGCTAGTCTGTAATACCATGTCTGATTCCCGACCACCTGCTCCCGCCCCCGCTCCTGGCGCTAAACCGTTGTCATTTTGGAGCGACGCGCTGCCGGCTGTGTTTGTGGTGTTGTGGAGCACCGGTTTCATTGGCTCAAAAATGGGCGCGCCCTATTCAGAGCCCTTTACGTTTCTTGCTATCCGGTTTGCCATTGCCGCCTTGATTATGGCCATCATTGGCCTGATGTTCCGCGCCACATGGCCGAACACCATACCGAGGATATTCCATGCCATCATTGTGGGCCTGCTGGTTCATGGTGTTTATCTGGGTGGTGTGTTCTGGGCTATTGATTACGGCGTGCCAGCCGGTGTCGCCGCCTTAATTGTTGCCCTGCAACCGATTGTGATCGGGTTTATAGCGCCTTCTTTCCTGGGCGAAAAAGTCTCGTCAAAGCGTTGGTTTGGTCTTGTCCTGGGCTTCATCGGTGTGGCTCTGGTGGTCTGGCAACAGTTGGATTTCGATGCAGGCGGCAAAGGGGGTTTTGCGGTGTGTGTATTGGCCACGCTGGGGATTGCAGGCGGTGCGCTGTATCAGAAAAAATTCTGCACGGACGAAGATCTGCGCAGCCATCAGAGTATTCAATTGATGGCGGCAGCTATAGCGCTGGGCGCACTGTCCTTTCTATTCGAGACGCAGACCATTGAGTGGGCCCCGTCGTTCATCTTTGCATTGGGCTGGTTGACGTTGGTGATGTCTATCGGCACGTTTACACTGCTTTATGCGTTGATCCGGCGCGGTGCGGCGGCTCAGGTTTCGAGCCTGTTCTATCTGGTGCCGCCGACCGTGGCGTTGATGGCATATTTTCTGTTTGGTGAAACCCTGAGCGCGCTCGCCATTGTCGGCATGCTTGTTACCGTTGCCGGTGTGGCGCTCGCTACCAAACAATAGTAAGACTCATTCCATGACAACATTGAACGAGACCATGGGGCTGTTACCGGCCGATCATGATCGGACCGGGTTATGGGTGTTCGCCTACGGGTCGCTTATGTGGCGACCGGATTTCGATCATGATGAAGTGCGCGACGGCCTGATGCGCGGCTATCACCGGGGGCTGTGCCTGTATTCCCATCAATACCGGGGGACACCTGATGTGCCAGGCCTCGTGTTCGGGCTGGATCGGGGTGGCAGTTGCCGTGGCCGCGCTTTGCATGTGACGCCTGATCAGGTCACATCAGTAACCACGTATTTGTATGAGCGGGAAATGATCAACCGGGTTTACCTGCCGCGCATGGCGACGGTGGCAACGCCTGAGGGAGATATCAAAGCGCTCGCCTTTATTGCAGATCGCGACCACCATCAATACGCTGGCGCATTGGAAGATGGGGAAGCCGTCAGGTTGATCAGACAGGGCGTGGGCCATGGCGGGGCCTGTATCGATTATCTGGAAAATACGGCGCAGCATTTACGCGACCTGAATATCTACGATAGTCAGCTTGAGCGGCTGCTGGCGTTAGCCATCAAATAATCCATTACGCTGCGGAATTATCCGCACTTAGAGTATCCGCAAGACGTGCAGGTGTCGCAACCTTCCTGACGCATGAGCGAAGCTTGGGCGCATTTGGGGCATTGCTGGAAAGGGGAGCCGCTAAGGCCCCTGTTGGGTGGTGTATTGTCCTGACCACTATTGCCATCACGGCCACTGTTATTCCCTCTGGCATAATCCGTATTCATACCCATGACGTTCAATTGCTTGTCGGCGTCATTGGCCAGTTGACCGGGTGCCGCCAGAAAACCGATATCGATCATGTGGCGTTCGATAACGCTGCCAATTGCGGCCAGTAGTGACGGCACATACCGTCCACCAACCCATTGGCCGCCGCGAGGATCAAACACAGCTTTCAGTTCTTCTACCACGAAGGATACATCACCACCGCGGCGGAATACGGCTGAGATCATCCGCGTCAGGCCCACGGTCCAGGCATAGTGCTCCATATTCTTGGAGTTAATGAAGACCTCAAACGGGCGGCGCCTGCTATCCTGAACAATATCATTGAGCGTGATATAGATCGCATGGTCGCTTTCCGGCCAGTTCACCTTATAGGTGGCACCGGGCAGGGCTTCGGGCCGGTCCAGTGGCTGTGTCATATAGACAATGGCACCGGAATCACCCTGATCAATGGGCAGAACCGTGGCGTTTGGCTCGCTCAATGGCAATTCTGGTTCGGCATCGGTGCTCGTCGTTTCAGGCTTCTTGGTTTCCAGCACTGCCCCTGTCACATCATTGGGTCGGTAGGTGGTGCAACCCTTGCACCCGATGTCGTAGGCCTGCATGTACACTTCTTTGAAGTCACTGAAGGAAATGCTTTCCGGCACATTGATGGTCTTCGAGATAGAGCTATCGATATATTTTTGGACGGCGGCTTGCATAACCAAATGGTCATTGGGTGCCAGACCTTGCGAGTCCACAAAGGCATCGGTCAGACGAGCGTCTTCACCATGAAGGCGCTGGAAAAGGCGATACGCATAATCGGTTACGTCTTCGGAGCGGCGCTCGCCATCAGGCATCAGGACATTACGGGTGTACTTGAAACTGAACACAGGTTCCAGACCCGACGATACGTTATCGGCAAACAGCGAAATCGTCCCCGTTGGTGCCACAGACGTGAGCAGGGCGTTGCGAATGCCGTGTTCGGCAATGGCGGCCTTAATGTCATCATCCAACGTGGATGCGTGGCCCGTGGCGGCGTATTTTTCCGCATCAAACAGCGGGAACGCACCTTTTTCCTTGGCCAGATCAACGGATGCCATATAGGCAGCGCGTTGAATGGTGGCCATCCAGGTTTCAGTCAGCTGAACGGCAGACGCGGCACCATAACGCGCCCCACACATGATAAGCGCATCAGCTAGCCCCGTTATGCCGAGACCAATGCGGCGCTTGGCTTTGGCCTCATGTTCTTGTTGTTCCAGCGGGAAGTTGGACACATCTACCACGTTATCCATCATGCGAACGGCAACGGCGACGGTCTCGGCTAGTTTTTCAAGATCAATCGAGGCACCTTGCTCGAACGGCTGGTCTACAAACCGGGCTAGATTGACAGACCCTAACAGGCACGCACCATAGGGCGGCAGAGGCTGTTCGCCACACGGGTTGGTACCGTGAATGGTTTCGCAATAGTTCAGGTTATTGGCTTTGTTGATGCGATCGATAAAGATTACGCCCGGTTCGGCGAAGGCATAGGTAGAACGCATGATCGTGTCCCACAGATCGCGTGCCTTAACCGTGTCATAGACGGTGCCGTCGAACACCAGATCCCAATCGCCATCTTCTTTGACGGCCAGCATAAATGCATCGGTGACCAGTACGGACAGGTTAAACATGCGAAGTCGGCCCGGCTCACGCTTGGCCTCAATAAAGGCTTCCACATCGGGATGATCACACCGGATGACGGCCATCATGGCGCCGCGGCGGGAGCCCGCACTCATAATAGTGCGGCACATAGCATCCCATACATCCATGAACGATAGGGGCCCGGACGCATCGGCGCCCACACCGCCCACAAAAGCCCCCTTGGGGCGAAGTGATGAGAAATCGTAACCGATGCCACCACCCTGTTGCATGGTCAGGGCGGCTTCTTTCAGGCCATCAAATATGCCTTCCATGTCATCAGGAATGTCGCCCATGACAAAACAGTTGAACAATGTGACCCGGCGTTCCGACCCGGCACCGGACAGAATACGGCCAGCGGGCAGGAAGCGGAAATCGCTCATCACATCGAAAAATTTCTGCTCCCAGAAAGCCTTGTCAGCTTCGGGTTCGCTCAAAGCCTTTGCAACGCGGCGCCAGGTATCGTCGATGTTTTTGTCCACAGGATGCCCGTCGCTGTGTTTCAAACGGTATTTCATGTCCCAGATTTGTTGCGATATTGGTGCGACTTGCGCCATGGGCGTCCTCGTGTTCAATAGCGGTTGCTGTCCGCTTATAAAATTATAGTTGGCTGGTCAGGTCTTAACCTGCATTTCCCCAAATGTGTACGAAAATTGCAAAAAATCGCGGCCAAACCAGAAAAACGGCGTTGTTTTTCAAGCAACTCGGGCGCACGCAAGGCAATTTCAGACCTTAAATCTAGGCCATACTACCCCCAGGGTCAATGGTTTGTTCTCGTTATGTTTCCACAAGGTTGTCCCCGACTATGAGCGGGTAGAGGCTATATCCGCTCTCAATTGGCAGAGTTTTACCCGTAATCCACAGGGTAGGGGGACTGAGACGTGTCCCAAATTACCCACAATGTTATCCACAGGGACGCGGGCGCCAAAGTTTGCACAATTTCAGCCACTTATACCGACAGGCTAATATGAACGTTAAATGAGGCTCTGTTGGCCTCATCCTCACCTTGGGAATTGGCGGGCATCGGCTTCCAACTGCTCTGTGGCCGCATCAATTCGTGATTTCAACGTGCCCATGAATTCCTTGCGGTCCATGCCCGGCTGAATGGCGGGTAGGAACTGGACGGTAATAGTGCCGGGAGTCTTCATGCCCACGCTTCGGCGCCCCCAGAACAGTCCGGAATTAAGCGCGACGGGCACCACTGGTACTTTGGCGCTGGTGTAAATAGCAGCAATGCCTGGATGGTATGAACCACTTTCACCGGATGGCATACGGGTTCCTTCGGGGAAAATGACCACCCGGCGACCTTCGGCAAGCCTGGCCTTGGTATCACTCAACATTTGTTTCAGGGCGCTGGCACCTCCGGCCCGGTCCACGGCGATGGAGCGGACCTTGCGGGCGCACCAACCCCAGATCGGGATGGACAACAGCTCTTTCTTCATCACGTAGACGGTGCCCGGCACAATCATGGGGAATACGGCTGTTTCCCAAGCCGACTGATGTTTTGATGCGATGACGACGGGGCCATCAGGGATGTTCTCGGTACCGATGACCCGCATGTGTATGCCCAGTATCCAGCGGGACAGGAAAAGGGACACCCTGATCCAAATCACGATCGCTTTCATGCTCATTTGCCAGGGCAGCACCAGCATCACGATAATACTCAGCATCGTGATCAGGGTGACGATGATTTGAAGGATATCGAAAATAAAAGAACGGATACGCATCATGGTACAGAAACAATCGCTATCATGTTGGCAGCAAAATGCCGCAGCCACACCAGCAGGTACTTGTTATATTCCTTGATGACAAGCCCGGCGGTACCTGGCCAGCGCCACCATTGTTCTTTTACATGATCAGGAAACACCGGATTGGCGATCAATCGCATATTCGGCATGGCGTGAGCCAACTCAAGCATGCTGCGTGGCATGTGGTAGGCGGCCGTGACAAGCCTGACGGATTGTACGTTACGTTGTGAGGCCCATTCAGCGGTTTCCGATGCATTGCCTCGCGTATCGACGGCATTGCCGATTTCCACACGGGCGGCCAGGTGGTCCGGGTCCTCGCGAAATAGCGTCAGCAGGTAATTCACATCAATGCCCTGATAAACGCCCGACACAAACAGCATTTCCGCCATGTCGGCCTGTAGCAGATCAAGACCCGTTTCAAGTCTGCCGCTGCCCCCGGTCAACACAACAATCACATCGGTTTGGCGGTCCGGGTCCTCAACATATTTAGGGATACTGTTGGCAAAGGTGATGAGCCCGTAACACCATGCCGCGACGAGCACAACAGCGACGCCACAAAACGCAGCAAGTGTCTTGTTCGGGCGGCGACGCGGGGGACGGGGCCGGGCCATCAGGGCATCCGCGCCAGTGTGCGCAGAACCGTGGTGCGCGCTGTAAACATGGCAATAAAGGCAACCGCGAAGGGTAGAATCCCAATCGTGATGTAATGATACAGATGCAGGCCGTTCTCAGATACAGCCCCCATCTGCATGCGTTCGGCGAAGTAGCTGATCGCCAAAAGGGTGGGAATGGCAAACGCCAGACCAATAATGCCACCTTTCAGGCCCAGCCACAGGGCTCGGCCGGCAAACTGGCGTGCCACGTAGGAATCGTAGGCGCCAATCAGATGCAGCACATGGATGGCTTCGCCGTGTACGGCAAGGCCTGTGCGGGTGGTGAAAACAACCGTGCCAATGGTGACCAGAAAAATGACCATGACCACAGACAGTGCAATCCACTGTAAGGTTTGTAGAAGCCGAACCAGCCGATCCAGCCAGACCCGGTGATCATCCACCGTAACGCCGGGTGCGGCGATGGCTAACCGCCTGCCCAGGGCGGTCATATCGATCCCGGCATCGGGATCAATAACCACGTCGAATAGACGCGGCAGGGGCAGGTCGGCCTCGCCCGCCAAATCGCCCAACCAGGGTTCTACCAACGCCAGGGTGTCTTGTTTATCCAGCAATGTAACGTTCAGCACGCCGGGTGTGCTGCTCAAAACGGCCCGCGCATCCTGCAAGACTTTGGGAGACACATCCACGGCCCCGTCTGACGGCATGGCCTGTACCGTCAAGGTGCCGCTGATGCCCTGATCCCAGCGGTTTACGGTGCTGTTCAATACCAAAATACCGGCCACTGCCAATGCCGCCAGATAGACCATGAACGCGATCAGCCACGGCAAAAACCGGGCATGAGCATCGTGATCCAGTGGTAGGTCTGTGCGGCTGATCATGGTCTAATGATGCTCCATTACAGGTAATTCAAAACATCGGGATCATACGGCATGGCGATCTGATCATCGTCGCTATCGCTGTCACCGCTATCGAACGTATCCCGAGACCTGGTCGGCGCGTGAAGGTGTCCGCCATCCAGGTGCAGTACCGGATGCGCAAGCCTCTCAACGAGTTGTTGATTGTGTGTGGTAATAACCACGGTTGTGCCGAGCCGGTTCAATTCTTCGAACAAATGCATCAGGCGATAGGCCATGCGATCGTCAACATTCCCGGTGGGCTCATCCGCCAGCAACAAACGCGGGCGAGCGATGATGGCCCGCGCAATGGCAACGCGTTGCTGTTGTCCACCGGACAATGTTGCAGGCTTGGCTTTCATATGATTTTCCAGACCGACCCAGGCCAGCAATTCTTCCACATGTTTGCGGACTTCGGACTCACGGGTGTCTGTTATGCGCAGCGGCAAGGCCACATTGTCGAAGGTACTGAGGTGGTTCAGTAGCCTGTATTCCTGAAACACCACACCAACCCGGCGGCGCAGGTTTGGCAAATCCTTGCGTGACGTGATCGCCACGTCACGGCCAAATAACGAAATCAGTCCTCGCGTGGGGCGCATGGCCATGTACATCAATTTCATCAAAGATGACTTGCCCGCACCACTGGCACCGGTAAGGAAATGGAAGCTGCCGGCCTCCAATTCGAAGTAAATATCCTGCAGAACTTCGGGCCCCAGGCCATAGCGCAGGCCCACGTTTTCGAATCGGACAACCAGATCATTGGATAAATTGCTCATATGTTGGTCACGAAACCCCTGAAATTGGACAAAACAGTACTAACCACACTATATTCTCACAATGGCACGGCACCGGGCTTTTCGTCCAGTTACGCTGTGCTTTTTTATGGTCTTTGATTTTGGTGCGTTTCAGCCACTTGCCATCGAATTGTCGTCCGCTTATAAACGTTAAAAGGTTAATTTACACGGGCCCGCATGATAATAAACTGCCCAAATTGTCAGACACAGTATTCAGTCGACCCAAGCGGGTTCGGCGCTACTGGTCGTTTGGTGCGCTGTTTCAACTGTTCGAACCAGTGGCATCAGCATCCTGTCACCGTAAATGTGCCGCGCCCCGCCGCGATGGCCGCACCGGCATATGCAATGCCTGGTGCGATGCCTGGGCAACCACCTGCTGGTTATCCACCCGCAGCATACGCTGGCTACCCGCCACCAGGTTATCCACCGCCGGGGTATCCGCCAGGCTATCCGCCACCAGGCTATCCGCCTGCACCTGATGCAACAGGTGCAGCGCCCGGGCAACCCGAGATGCCCAGCCCCGAACCGGAAATGAGTTTCCCGGATGACGATGCACCCGTTGAAGAGCCGGAAATGAACATCAGTTCCGGGATCGATGCGCTGTTTGGTGACGACGACGATGATGATGACGACGATTATCTGCCGGAACCGGAACCAGTCGCAGAAGAAGATCCTATCGCTTCCCTGTCAGATGAAGCGTTGGATGACATGTTCGAAGGTGAGGATGAACCTGACGAAATCACCTCCATGGTCGAAAGTGCAGGCGATGACGGCGATGATCACGATGGTGAGTCGCTCAATTTAGATGATATTCCAGACCCGGATCCGTTACCACAAAGCCTTACTGACGACATGCCGGATGATGACTTTGATGACGACGATGATGATGATATTCCTGTCCGCCGCCGCATGTCGGGCAAGAAGAAAAAGAGCAACCTTGGCTTGATTATCGGACTTGTGCTGGTTGTCCTGCTGTCTGGATTGGGCGGCAGCTTGTTCTTCCTGAAAAGCATGGTGATCGAAATGGTCCCCGCTTTGGAACCCATTTATGAGATGGTCGGTCTTGGAACGCCTTTGGGCGATGGGTTGGACTTGGGCAAACCAAGCGTAGAACGCGGCTCTGAAGGCGGTATCGATTTCATCATGCTTAAGGGCAGTATCACCAATCTGACTGGTAGCGAAAAGCCTGTACCATTGATCAAGGCCTTCCTGACCGATGCGGGCGGTGACGAAATACAGTCCATGGTTCAGGAACCTGCTGCGGCCATGATCCCAGGCGGCGAAGTTCTGGCCTATTCGATTAAATTCGAAGAGCCTTCTCCGCTGGCGCGAAGCCTGGAAGTTACCTTCGTGGAACGCCCTAAAGAAGAAATGCAATAAACAGAAGACCTGTTTGTGGTGTGTGGTCCTGTGTAAACGGCCTTTCCATGTGCGCCCTTCTCCCATAACGTAGGCTCTCGAAATTCAACGCGGGGGATACTCAGCGTGTTGTATTTGATAGCAGAGAAAATTTTCTCCAGGGAGCTTGAGAACAATGAAAACAATTCGCATGAAAATAATTACCGTTGCGGCCGTTGTAGCCGTCGTCTACGCAGGCTGGATGGCTATGTCTTCCAGCGCCAATGCAGGCTCGCTCAAGATTGGTATGATTACCACGTTGTCTGGTGGTGGAGCCTCTTTGGGTATTGATATCCGTGACGGGTTCGAGCTGGCCCTTAAACAAAAGGGTGGCAAACTCGGCGGTGCGACAACGGAATTGCAGATTGTTGATGATGCCCGCAAGGTGGAAAACGCCAAGCAGATCGCAACGCGCATGATCAAGAAAGATAATGTGGATGTGATCACCGGTATTGTATGGTCGAACCTGGCCATGGCCGTTGTACCCAGCGTGACCAAGGCCGACAAAATTTATATCAGCCCCAACGCCGGTCCCTCGGCCCTGGCTGGTAAGGGTTGTAACAAGAATTACTTCAACGTGGCCTGGCAGAACGATAATCTGCACGAGGCCATGGGTCAGTATGTATCCGATGAAGGATATAAAAACGTTTATATCATGGCGCCGAATTATCCTGCTGGTAAGGATGCGTTGTCCGGGTTCAAGCGGTACTACAAAGGTACGGTCGCGGGTGAGGTCTACACCAAACTGGGTCAAACGGATTACGCGGCGGAGATCGCAAACCTGCGTGCAGCAGCACCGGACGCTGTGTTCTTCTTTCTGCCCGGTGGCATGGGCATCAACTTTATGAAGCAGTACTCCCAAGCTGGCCTGACCACTGACATTCCGCTTTATGGCCCGGCTTTCTCATTCGATGAAGGTATTTTGAAGGCTGTGGGAGATGCCGCTATTGGCATGTTCAATACATCACAGTATTCCCACGATCTGGACAATGTCGCCAACATAGCATTCGTCGCTGCGTTCAAGGAAGCCTATGGTCGCAAGCCGTCGTTGTATGCGTCGCAAGGTTATGATGCGGCACTGTTGATTGATAGCGCAGTCACTAGCGTGGGTGGAAACGTTTCCGACGGTGATGCGTTCCGCGCTGCGTTGAAAGCGGCGGACTTCGATTCTGTCCGCGGAGCCTTCAAATTTGGATCGAACCAACACCCTGTTCAGGACATTTATGTTCGTGAAGTCGTCAAGGATGGCGACGGTGTGACCAACAAGCTGGTCGGCAAGGTGTTTACCAACCACAGCGATGCCTATGCATCTGAATGTGCTATGTGACGATCCTGCTTCCCGCACGGGCCGAAGACAATGTTCTTCGGCCCGTGCTCTTATTCTGAAGTGATGATGAAATGCCATTAGCCCTGTTCCTGGAGCAGACTCTGAACGGTCTTCAGCAGGGTGTAATGCTGTTTTTGATGGCTGCTGGCCTTACGTTGATCTTTGGCATCATGCATCTTATCAATCTAGCCCATGGCTCACTCTACATGGTGGGAGCCTATGTGGCGGCAACGGTAACATCGCTCACAGGCAATTTTCTGCTGGGCGTTCTGGCTGCATTGGGTGCCGCCGGGGCCACGGGTATGCTGGTAGAACTATTGGCACTTAGGCGGCTTTATGGTCGCGACCACCTGGACCAGGTTCTGGCCACCTTCGGCATTATCCTCACGTTCAATGAAATTACCAAGATCTTGTGGGGGCCGCAGGCGCTGTTCTTGTCCACGCCCGAAGTGCTGTCGAGCACGGTGGAGGTCATACCCGGTGTGCCGTATCCGGCGTACCGATTGTTTGTGATCATTGTGGGATTGGCCGTCTGTTTCTTTCTGCGACATCTGATCATCAACACCCGATTGGGCATGCTGATCCGGGCTGGCGCCACGCACCGGGAGATGGTCAACGCGCTCGGCGTCAATATTGATCGGCTGTTCACTATCGTGTTTGGTATCGGGGCGATGTTGGCCGGTTTGGCCGGTGCTATGGCGGGGCCAATGCTGGCGATTGAAGTTGGCATGGGTGAGAATATTTTGATCCTGACGTTCGTGGTTATCATCATTGGCGGGATCGGCTCTATTCGGGGTGCGTTGATTGGCGCTATTTTGGTGGGGATGGTTGATACCTACGGCCGGGCATTCTTACCATTGATCATGCGCTCATTTATGGAGCCGTCCGCCGCAGATACGGTGGGGGCATCGGTATCCAGTGTGGCAATCTATGTGCTGATGGCCGTGGTGCTGATCTGGCGACCACGTGGCCTGTTTCAGGCGTACGGGGGCTAGGCCGGATGACATACATGACCCAACGTCGATTGATGGTTCACGGGATTGGCCTTGGCATCCTGATGTTCTTACCCCTGCTGGCGGCCGCTGCGGGTGAGCCTTTTTTGACGAATATTGCCAGCCGGGTTCTGGTTTATGCGCTGGCGGCCGTCAGCCTCGATCTGATCATGGGGTATGGCGGCATGGTCAGCTTCGGTCATGGTGCCTTTTTCGGATTGGGCGCTTATGTGGTCGGCATTCTGGCCCACCACAGCTTCAACGGTACGGTTATTGGTTTCCTGCCCGGTGAGTGGCAGGGCACGGCCAGCGCGCTTGTTCAATGGCCGCTGGCAATTTTGGTTACCGGTCTGTTTGCGGTGATCATTGGCGCATTGAGCCTGAGAACCACCGGCGTTTATTTCATTATGATCACGTTGGCTTTTGCGCAGATGTTGTATTTTTTTATGACATCCCTGCCGACCTATGGCGGCGATGATGGCTTGAACCTGTGGGAGCGATCTCAGGTGCCAGCAGTGGATATGTATGACGACAACCAGTTTTATTATGTAACGCTGGCTCTGCTTCTGGCGTTTTTGTATCTGGCACACCGGGTGGTGAATAGCCAGTTCGGGATGGTGTTGAAGGGGTGCAAGCAGAACGAAACGCGCCTGCAGGCCCTCGGTGTACCAACGTATCGTTACAAGTTGGTGGCCTTTGCCATATCGGGGGCAGGTGCCGGGCTGGCAGGTGCATTGGCGGCTAATCATACGGAATTTGTGGGGCCTGGCCTCATGCACTGGACCCGGTCCGGCGAGATTATGATCATGGTCATTCTGGGCGGTATGGGAACGCTGTATGGATCGGTTCTGGGGGCCTTTACCCTGTTGATGATGGAAGAAGTGTTGAGCAGCTATACCGAACACTGGATGCTTATACTGGGCCCGTTCCTTGTGATCGTAGTGTTATATGCGCGTGGTGGCATATACGGCTGGCTGGTTGGTGACGAGATGGATGAGGAGCCAGCCGAGCGTGCAGATGGGCGTACAGGCGGGGGAGCCGATGATGGTTGATACCATTCTGGACGTTACCGGATTGACCAAATCGTTTGGTGCCATTCGTGCCTCAGATGATCTGACATTTTCCGTGGCACGCGGAGAAATCCATGCCTTAATCGGCCCCAACGGTGCCGGTAAATCGACCGCCATTGGTCAGTTGTGCGGTGAGATCGAACCGGATCAGGGGCGCATTATCTTCAATGATTGTGATATCAGCCGTTGGCCCACCTATCGACGCGCGCGCTCAGGGTTGCAGCGGTCCTACCAGATTACCAGCTTGTTTCCTGATTTCAGCGCTGCCGATAATATCGCATTGGCCGTGCAGGCGGGGCGTCCGCACAGTTTTCGATTCTGGCAGCCAGCACGGCATGACAAGGCGCTACGAACGCCTGCGAATGAAGCACTCGATCGTGTGGGGCTCGGCCATAAGGCTGATACCAAAGTCACGGCTTTGTCACATGGAGAACAGCGCCAGTTGGAATTGGCTATGGTCATGGCGACTGATCCCGTCATGTTGTTGCTGGACGAGCCCATGGCGGGTATGGGTCAAGTCGAAAGCCAGCTCATGATGGAAATTCTGCACCCGTTGAAGGGCGATGTGAGTATCCTGCTGGTAGAACACGACATGGATGTGGTGTTTGCACTGGCCGACCGGATCAGCGTTCTGGATAAAGGCCGTGTCCTATTGACTGGCTCGCCGGACGAGGTGCGCAACGATCCGGATGTGCGCCGCGCCTATCTGGGGGATTCTTGATATGGCGTTGCTGGAGCTCAAAGGTGTCGAAACTTTTTATGGCACATCGCAGGTGCTGTTTGGTGTGGATTTCCATATCGATGCGGGTGAGGTCGTTACCCTCATGGGGCGCAACGGTATGGGGAAGACGACGACGGTTCGTTCCATCATGGGCCTGACGCCACCGAAACATGGCGAGGTCATGTTTCGCGACCATGGTGTGAGCGGCTGGCCCGGACACCGTATCGCGCGGCTTGGCATCGGATACGTGCCTGAAGGCCGGCAGGTGTTTCCTAATCTGACCGTGCGCGAGAACCTGGAAGCCACTGCGGCCAATCACGGCAAGTTATCCGATCCATGGACTGTTGAGCGTATAAACGCCCTGTTTCCTCGCCTGTCAGAACGTTCAGGCCAGTACGCCCGGACCCTGTCGGGGGGTGAACAACAAATGCTGGCCATTGGCCGGGCCTTGATGACCAATCCCGTTTTCCTGATTCTGGATGAGGCCACCGAAGGGTTGGCCCCCATTATCCGTGAAGAGATATGGCACGCGCTGGAACATAATTTGAAAAAGTCGGGGCAATCTATTTTGATGATCGACAAGCACCCCAAAGCCATGGCGCGCATTGCTGACCGACACCTGATCATGGAAAAGGGCCGTATTGTGTGGTCTGGCACATCGCCCGAATTGCTGGCCGACGAAGCAATGCAGCACCGATATCTAGGTGTGTGAGGGCAATTATGAGCGTCGATCCTGTTCAGGAAAAATTCTTTAATGTGCGGGCCGCGATCCCGGACGCTGTGGACGTTCTGACCACGTGGCGGCAACGGTCGGATGCCTACAAGCTACGCTCCCCACGCGCGCAACTGGACTTGGCATATGGCGAGTCTGCGGGGCAAACGCTCGATTACTACCCCGCGAATGAAACGGGTGGTCCGTTGATGATGTTTATCCACGGTGGCTATTGGCAAACTTTAGACAAAGCCGACAGTGGATTTATCGCCGGTGCCATGGTGGACGCTGGCGTCAACGTTGCCGTGGTCAATTATGACCTGTGCCCGCACGTGAATTTGTCGACAATTGTTGAGCAGATGCAATCAGCGCTCCAATGGTTGCGGTCTCATGCCGAGGATCTGGGGGCTGATCCGACGCGATTGTTCGTGTCCGGACATTCGGCGGGCGGCCATCTGACGGGTATGCTGATGGCCACTGCTGCACCCAACGTGATTCGGGGTGGTTTGGCTGTTTCTGGACTGTTTGACCTGCGTGCACTGGTGAACACGACCATTAACGACAAGGTGGGTTTGACCATGGAAACGGCCTTTGATCTTAGCCCTATGCTGATGAAACCAGTTGACCATGCGCCTGTTATTTTGGCCGTTGGTGGTAAGGAGAGTCAGGGCTTCCATGACCAGTCTATTCGATTTGGTGTGCAGTGGCGAAACGCGGGTGCGCGCGCAGAACTGGTAAGCATTGCGGGATGCGATCATTTACGCGCTATCGAGGCATTAACGGAACCGGACAGCAATCTGTTTGCTCGCACCATGTGCATGATCAGTGGCGATTAGAACGGCTGTAGCAGTCGCTTAATATAGTTGCGTTCCACTTCTGGACGATCCAGATCGCCTGCGCGATCCCGCAATTCATTGAATATCTCTTGTGCGCGTTGCACGTCAATCTGGTCTGGGACAGTAACCGATCTGTCATCCATGCGCGATCCCAGGCCGCCATTGCCAACGCGCCCGAACGGATCGCCGCCGTTGGGTAACATGCCTCGGGGCGACGCCATAGTGCCGGGCATGCCTTGAAGTTGTTCGGCCATTTGTTGGGCCAGCAATTCACTGGTTCGGCGCAGAGCATCCAGGGCATCGGATTGGTAGGGTATAGACTCGCCCCCCTTGGCACTGGAAAGCGCCTGGGTGGATCGCTGCATGGCACGCTCGGCCTGGATGGCGGGCGCTGGTATCTTTGGGGCATTCCCCTGTAGCTGTGGCATCAGTTTGCGTAGTGTTTCGCGTATGGCTTCCTGTGTAATCGCCGGGCCTTCGTAGGGGTTATTGAAATCATCGACGCCCTTCAGCGGTTGACCAAGATCGCTATTGCGGGGATCTTGGGCGCGCCTGACCTGCCGAAATGTATCATCCAGAAGGCTTTCCTGTTTCTGGGTCAGGTTGAACAATTTTTCCAACGTCTCACGCGCAGCATTGTATTGCTCCATGGATACGTCAGAATTCATGGCAGCTTCGATGTTCTCCAGCAGAGCGCGTAGATCATCCAGCGTCTGCCTGGCGGCATCCATTGATCCAGTTCGGGCCAGCTCGCGGGCATCTTCCAGCATGCTGAGGATGTCGGTGTTGTCCATATATGACATGCCAGGCAGGTCGGTGACGGAATCCAGACCCTTCTTCGCCAGTTGCTCATTCAGGGCGGTCATGAACCGGTCCAGCGCCTCTCTCAAGGTATCAAGCAGTTGGCTGACCAGTTCACCGTTGGCACCATCCTGCAAAGCTTCCATCAACTGATCGTGGGCGTCGGACAGCTCTCGCCCTGCTATGGCAAATTCGCCATCTTCGATCCTCAGTGCCGTCTCCCACAACATTCGACGCACTGATGATATATCGCCGTCATTGGACCGGTGCCACAATCGGGACCGCGATACCCGCATAACCAGAAATGCGATGGTGTCGTTATTGTAGGCACTGGGCGTTATGGAGACCTCATGGATGCCTTTAATGACGGTTTCGATAATGTCATCGGTTGGCTCGTCCAGCATTTTACGGAACTTGATCAGTTTTTGGGCCACCGGGTGGTTAAAGGGGCGCTCTGGTAAGATCATGGTGATCGTACCGCTGCGGCCGATCTGCCCAATGGCATCACGGGCTTCAAGGCTGATCGCGACTCGTACGCCGGCCCATTCATGCTGGCTTAAATCCCGGACAACCGACGTGCTGACACTGTTGGCGTTTCGCCGAGGCATTGGCAAGGCCAACTGCATGACGGTTTCTTCCTCGCCGCCCTGTGGCAAGGCCAGGTTCTGAATGATCAGTTCCACGTCTCGCAGGTTGTAATCATCCCTGGCTGCGAATGAAATCTTCAACCGTCCGCGTGTGCCGGCACTCGGTTCTTCAATGAAATCCACGACGGGTGGCGTATCATCGATAATATGGATGGGCCACTGTGTTGTTTCAGCCCCGCGTACACTGACGGTCAGGCTGGTGGTTAGTTGCGAGGCATCGCTGACACCCACCTGGGTATCGGCCCGGTAGCCGCCAGTGCAGCCGGTACCGCCAGTGCCGCCAGTGCCAATAGGCTCGAAAGACACTTGGCGCGCACCCAACATAAGGTTGGGTGGCGCGTCGCTGCCGACCTGAACCAGAATGTCGCTACCGACCGGAATCTCGTAGGTTTTTGGTTCTACCTCTGGGGCGCCTGGCAGTTTGGCGGCAGACAGATGAAATGGCGTATGGCCGGTATAGGCAGGAGGATTTACCCACACGTCTGCCCGCATGGTGGTGCCATGCCAGTTCAGGCTTGGTGACAAGGCACGTGCCAGTCGGAGCCCTGGATCATCATAGCCGATGGTGATACCGATGAGCATGACCAGTAAAACAATAGCCCTAAGCCCGATTGGGTCATGTCGGGCCATCTCTGGTCGGGGTAGCGCCGCGCGCATATGGCTTGATTGAGCGGCGGCGCGCAACTGGTGCTCCTGCCACAGGCGTGTGGTCAGCGGATCATGATCGCCTCCAGACATATCGTCGTGCAAGGTGGCGACGGGCCGACCACCCAAGTGGTTGTCCCGCTCAAGGCGATGTATGGTGTCCGCATCTGATGGTGACCGATAGGGCCGGAACGCCCGTGTGGATACCACGCATATAAGGACGCAATATCCCAGTAGCAAACCCGTATGTAACCACAAAGGCAACAACGGTAGAACATCCATGAGGGCGACGCCCAAGAACAATCCAACAAGGCCCATGGGCTGCCAAAGACAAGGCCACAAACGCTCCCACGTAAGTGAGAGGCGACCGAGAGCGATCAGGCGGGAGTGCTGACGGCTGGTTCGCCGTTTTGAATTGTCGGTACGGGTATCTGGCCCGTTCACCCGCTACCTTCTAGCCAGTCCGGCATGCTCTCGAACGCCATCATGTCGGACACCTCAATGCGGCGACGGACGACGGCGAATTTATCACCAGTAACCAGCACTTCCGGTACCAAAGGGCGTGCATTGTAAAAAGACGACATAACCGCGCCATAGGCCCCGGCACTTTTGAAGGCAATGGCGTCACCATCGTTTAGTGGTGGCATAGGGCGTTGTTTGGCAAACGTGTCACCGGACTCGCAAATGGGCCCGACCACATCGGCTTCTTCATATGCGGCGTCCACAGCCGGTTCTGCCACAGGCATAATGGCGTGATGTGCGTTGTAGAATGATGGCCTGATCAAATCGTTCATGGCAGCATCCAGAATAATAAAACGTCGCGATGGCCCCTGTTTTACGTAGACCACTTTCGATACCAGTATACCGGCATTGCCCATGATCACCCGACCGGGTTCCAGCATGACCTTGCATCCCAGATTGCCCACAACGGCTTTGACCATTGTACCATATTCTTCCGGTGATGGGGGCGGGCTCTCGCCTTCATCTTCGAAATAGGGAATGCCCAGTCCACCACCCAGATCAATGCGATCAATGGTATGGCCATCGGAGCGCAGTTGTTCAACCAGTGTCACGCCATTCTCATAAGCTTCACGAAATGGTTTCAGGTCGCGTAGCTGCGACCCGATATGCATGGCAATGCCCACGGGCGATATACCGGGCAGGCTGGCAGCATGCGAAAAGACCTCACGGGCACGGCCAATATCGATGCCGAACTTGTTCTCGCTTTTACCCGTGGTGATTTTTTCGTGGGTCTTGGCATCCACATCCGGGTTGACCCGAATAGATACCGTCACATGACGATCTTTGGCCGATGCGATGGCGCTCAAGGCTTCAAGTTCAGGTTCGCTTTCCACATTGATCTGCATAATACCCGCATCAACGGCGGCGCTGAGCTCTTCGGCCGTCTTGCCCACACCGGAAAACACGATGCGATCAGCTGGAATACCGGCAGCCAATGCACGATCCATTTCACCTGATGAGACCACGTCTGCACCAGCGCCCATATCGCCCAGGGTCTTCAGAACGGCCAGATTACCATTGGCTTTCATGGCATAACACACCAGCGTGTCGAGGCCTTCCAGCGAGTCCGCAAAAACCTTGTAGTGACGCTGAATGGTTGCTGTGGAATAGCAATAGAAAGGGGTGCCTACCGCATCGATAATATCGCGGACGGGGACGCCTTCGGCATACAGTTCACCATTCTTGTACGAGAAATGATCCATAGATTTATCCAGATAACTGAAACTATTCAGTGGGGTATTCTTCAGGGTAGGTTGCGCCCGAAGGGTACATGGGGTCGTTCTTTCGTCCACAGGCCGACAAGCCCAAGGCCAGTGCCATAAGCAACACAAACAAGATCAGCGGTTTTCGGTCAATTTGGGTCATCATACCAACCATGTTTACAGAAAGCGCTTGCGGGCCGCAATGGCGGCGGCCTTCACGTTTTCGGGGGACGTGCCACCAAAGCTGGTGCGACTGGCCACGGAATTTTCCACGCCCAGCACGCTAAACACGTCTTCGGTGATGGCCTCTTCCACACTTTGCATGTCTTTTAGTGACAAGTCTTCCAGCCCTAAGCCGCGGCCTTCGGCCAGTTTGACCAGCTCGCCTGTTACGTGATGGGCGTTACGGAAGGGCAGGTCCAGAGTACGGACCAGCCAGTCGGCTAAATCTGTCGCGGTGATAAAGCCACTGCTTACCGCATCCTGCATTTTTTCTTCGTTGGCCTCCATACCTTCGATCATGCCGCGCATGGCCGCAAGGCACAGACCAAGTGTGTCGACCGCATCAAATACGGGCTCTTTGTCTTCCTGCATATCCTTGCCGTAGGTCATGGGTAAAGCCTTCATGACAACCAGCATGGTATTGAGCGAGCCAACAATGCGCCCAACCTTGCCCCGGACCAGTTCAGCGGCGTCCGGGTTGCGTTTTTGTGGCATGATCGAGCTACCCGTGGAAAACCCGTCGGACAAGCGAATGAACCCAAACTGGGCTGAGGCCCAGATCACGATTTCTTCGGCCAGGCGAGACAGGTGGATACCGGCAATAGCCGATGCTGACAGAAGCTCCAGCACAAAATCCCGATCAGATACCGCGTCCATGGAATTAGTCGCCGGACCGTCAAAGCCCATGGCGGTAGCGGTCATGTTCCGGTCAATGGCGAAAGAGGTTCCTGCCAATGCGGCGGCCCCCAAGGGCGATTGATTGGCACGCGCGCGGCAATCGGCCAACCGGCCCCGGTCACGGCCCAGCATTTCCACGTAAGCCAACAGGTGATGGCCGAACGTCACGGGTTGAGCAGCCTGCATATGTGTAAAGCCCGGCATGATGGTGGCGGCATGTTGCTCGGCCATATCAATCATCGCGGCTTGTAGGCGCCTAAATTCTGAATCCAGCCCATCGATGCTGTCTCGCACCCATAGCTTCAGGTCGGTGGCAACCTGATCATTTCGTGACCGCGCGGTGTGCAGGCGTCCGGCAGCATCGCCAATCAGTTCAGCCAACCGGGATTCCACATTCATGTGAATGTCTTCAAGGGCTGTACTAAAGGCGAAGTCACCGGTTTCGATTTCAGCCAGAATAGTGTCCAGCCCTTGTTGGATTTGTGCCTCGTCCTCGGCGCTGATGATATGGCAGGCGGTCAGCATGGCGGCATGAGCTTTTGAGCCCTGGATGTCCTGGGCATAGAGGCGCTGATCAAAGCCAATAGACGCATTGATTGCTTCCATCACCGCGTCGGGGCCCACGTTGAATCGCCCACCCCACATGGTGCTGGTGTTGCCTCTTGATTTTGTGTTCTCATCGGTCATGTTGTTTTTCCGCCAACGGGTTTATACCCGCAATTCCTCTTACTCAGCAAATAGCGCGACACGACCATGATTTTATCAGCCCTCTGGCCCCAAAACCTGTTCAAGCGTACGGCGGTCCTTGCTGTGCTCACCAGTTTGATTGTGGCAGGGATTGTGGTCATTCCCAAGCTAGTTGCAAGCCCACAACAGGCAAATTGTGAATGGCGCCCGGCCTTCGAGGCGGGGTTATCGGGCCTCATTGCTAAAGAACCACCAAAGCTGGTGCCGGAAACAGCGTTTTACGATGTAGACGATAACCAGATCACTATTGCGGATTATCGCGGAACGAACGTCATTATGAATTTCTGGGCCACATGGTGCGCGCCGTGTGTGGCCGAAATGGGTGCGCTGGATCGTTTGCAAGAGCAATTGGTGGGGTCAAATATTGAAGTTTTAGCTATTAACGAAGACCGAGACGGCAAGGCCGTCGCAACGGCATTTTTTGAGGAACGCGGTTTGAGCCACCTGCGCATTCTCATGGACCGGGACATGAAGCTATCCCGTGCGGCGGAAGTCGCGGTCATGCCGACGACCTTGTTGATCAACAAGAACGGTTTTGAGGTTGCCGCTGTTTTGGGGGAGGCAGAATGGGATTCTCCTGATATTGTGGCTTATCTGAAACAATGTTTTTCTGATCCTGAGACAACAGCTGCGGAATAAGGATATGATCAAAGCCATGAAAAAAGCGATCGTCGTCATATCAATGCTGACACTGGCAATGCTGACATTGGCCGCGTGTGCCGGGATGGAGACACGCTGGCAGCACACTGAAATTCCGCGTGAGGAATGGCTTGTGGATGGCGCGCAGTGCAAACACAAAGCTCGCCGCAAGGCGGAACGTGAGCGCGATGACGCATCATCAGCTGATTTAAGCCTTTATGAAGGCGAAGATAGCACGATCAATTCGATGATGGCGGGCGCAAACGAGAAAAAACGAGCCCGTGATTTGTTTGCTGAATGTATGCGTGGGCTGGGTTATACGCCCGCTGAGTAGGCATAGAAAGTTGACCAGGCATAAAAAAACGGCGACCCCGATGGATCGCCGGTTTTCGTCTCAGGTACTATGAGTGGTGCTATGAAACGGATTAGGCCAATTTAGCCAAGTGTAGCTGTTCTGTGGCATTGTCGTTGGCGATATCAGAAGTCCGGGCATTCTCAACGTCAGCGACATCAGCGACTTCTGATTTAGCGCTGGCCACTTTGGCAGTCATGACAGGAGCTTTAGACTTAGCGGATTCGCGTGCGACCATTGCGATGTCGGCACGAACAAGGCCGATATCTGCCAGCATGGCGTTGCTTAGTGAATGCAGTTCAGCTTCGATTGAGCGACGACGGAGCCAACGCTGGATCATAGCTACGAGGCGGCTGCCTGAATTGATATTTAACATCTGTGTTCTCCTTGGGGGGCGGTTGAATTATCTGGTGTCAGGAACATAGGCGGGCCTCCGTTCGTTTAGAAGTGCCAATGTTGCACCGCAGCAATGCGTTTGACGCATAACGGGAACTATTCGAAAGAATAAAGGCATTGCCAAGCATTGCCGGGGCACTTAGTACCAAAGGATACAATTTCCACCCGGGCGTCACATGGGGGCCACCACCACAATGGGAAAAAACCAGAACCAGCGCCTGGAACAGTTACGCGCCGAGTTGAAAAAACGAAACCTCGACGGGTTTATCGTCCCGCGCTCTGACGAACATCAGGGCGAGGATGTGCCCGCGTGTTCTGATCGCTTGCTCTGGCTGACCGGGTTCAGCGGATCGGCAGGTGTGGCCGTGGTGACCACAGATCGGGCGGCTATCTTTATCGATGGTCGTTACACATTGCAGGTCCGAGGCGAAGTCCCCGAAGATTTGTATGAATACCAGCACCTGATGACGGAACCGGCAACATCGTGGATCGAGAATGTTGCCACAGCAGGGCATCAGATCGGCTACGATCCATGGCTCATGACCCGCAATCAGGTGGCACGATACCGTAAGGCCGCCACGGATGCTGGTGCTACGTTGGTGGCGCAAGAAGCCAATCCGATTGATGCGATCTGGACAGATCGCCCAGCACCACCCAAGGCCCCCGTTGTGCCCCATGAATTCCAGTACACGGGTAAGGAATCATCGGATAAACGAGCCGAGGTTGCCGCCGCACTGTCGGCAATTGGCCAGGATGCCGCCGTTTTGGCTGCACCGGATTCCATTGCATGGCTGTTGAATGTGCGGGGCGGTGATTTGCCTAATGCGCCACAGCCGCTGTCGTTTGCCATCGTGCACAACGATGCGCGGGTGGATTGGTTTGTGGACCCGGATAAACCAGCCGACGGTCTGGGTCAGTTTCTGGGCCCTGACGTAATCCGCGCGGACCCTGAAAAATTTGGCTCGGTCCTTGATCAACTGGGCAAGGCCGGTGCCACCGTTGGTATGAACGGCGATAGTGAGCCGGACTGGGTCGTTGAGCGGTTGCGTAAATCAGGCGCCACCATCGCGTTTGGTGCCGATCCGTGTGCCCTGCCCAAGGCGATCAAGACGGACGTAGAACTGGACGGGGCTCGAGCCGCACATCACCGGGATGGCGTTGCTATGGCTCGGTTCCTGCACTGGCTGGATGTGACGTTAGCTGAGCAGTCTGTTACGGAGACCGAAGTATCGGACAAACTGGAAGAATTCAGGCGCACCGGCGAGCATTTCAAAGGGTTGAGCTTCCCCACGATTTCCGGGTTCGGTGCCAATGGTGCCAGTCCCCATTACCGTGCCGCACCGGAAACCGCCGCGACGCTTGCGCCGGGCTCGCTCTATCTGGTGGATTCAGGCGGGCAGTATCTGGACGGTACAACAGACGTGACGCGCACGATTCCTGTGGGCACGCCCAGCCAGGAGATGTGCGACAATTACACCCGCGTCCTGAAAGGTCACATTGCCGTGGCGACCGCCCGGTTCCCGGTTGGCACGACGGGATCGCATATTGACCCGTTCGCCCGTAAGGCCTTGTGGGATGCGGGACTGGATTTCGATCACGGCACCGGCCATGGCGTGGGCAGTTATCTGAACGTACACGAAGGCCCGCACCGAATCGCAAAAGCCCCCAATACGGTGCCGTTCGTGCCCGGCATGATCGTCTCTAATGAGCCCGGATACTACAAAGCAGGCGGGTATGGTATTCGTATTGAGAACCTGGTGGCGGTCTGCACCATTGACGGGATCGCGGGCGCCGAGCGAGATATGCTGGGATTTGAGACCCTGACCATGGCCCCTATTGATCAGCGCCTTATCGTGACGGAACTTCTGGACGCGTCCGAGATCGCGTGGCTAAACGATTATCATGCATGGGTTCGGATGAACATTCTGCTGCACGTGAACGAAGAACAGGCTGTATGGCTGAAACACGCCACTCGCCCGATCGAATAACTGAGGATTGAACATGCCCATTATTGACAGGATCGCCGACTATAATGACGAAATGATTCAGTTGCGGCGGGACATCCACATGCACCCGGAACTGGGGTTCGAAGAACACCGCACCGCTGAGATCGTCGCTGAAAAGCTGAAAGAATGGGGCATCGAAACCCATACCGGCATCGCCAAGACCGGCGTTGTCGGCGTGATCCGGGGCCAGGGCAATGGCCCGGGCAGTATCGGCCTGCGGGCTGATCTGGACGCTTTACCCATGCAGGAAAATGCCACACCGCCCCACCGGTCGGTCAATGATGGCAAGATGCATGCCTGTGGTCACGATGGGCATACGGCTATGCTGTTGAGCGCGGCGCGGTATCTGTCTGAAACCCGCAATTTCGATGGCGTGGTCAACCTGATCTTCCAACCTGCCGAAGAAGGTCCCGGTGGCGGCAAAGTCATGGTGGAAGAAGGCCTGTTCGACAAATTCCCCTGTGACGCCGTGTACGGCATGCATAATTTTGCCACCATTCCCAAGGGTGTTTTCGGTATTGGAAAAGGTGGTTTTATGGCGGCGGCTGATGAGGTCACCGTCCACATCGAAGGCACCGGCGGTCATGCGGCACTACCACACCTGGCCGTTGATCCGGTCGCCATCGGCGTGCAGGTGCATACGGCGTTTCAAACGATCATGAGCCGTAATGTGGATCCCATCTCGACGGCCGTTATCAGTGTAACAATGTTTCATGCCGGATCCGCCAGTAACGTGATCCCGAATACCGCCACACTGACCGCCTCCGTCCGCACGTTGAACCAGGACGTGCGTGATATGATCAAGCAACGCATGAGCGATATCTGCGACGGTCTGGCGGCGGCATATGGAGCCACAATCAAACTTGATTATGAAGAAGGCTACCCGGCCCTGATCAATCACCCGTACGAGACGGACCGCGCGGTGCTGGCGGCCAAGGCTGTGGTGGGCGAGGGCAACGTAAACGCTGAACAACCTCCCACCATGGGTAGCGAAGATTTCGCCTATATGCTGGAAGCCAGACCGGGTGCTTACATCCTGTTGGGGCAGGGCGACGAGAACAACGTTCATCAGCTCCACCATTCACACTACGATTTCAACGATGAAATTCTGGCTATTGGTGCCAGCTACTGGGCCACGCTAGCCGAACAGGAACTGCCCCTCCACAAAGGAGACTCTTAAATGGAGACCCCGTTTGATGTACTGATCAAAGGCGGCACCATCATTGATGGTTCAGGCGCACCCGGCGTTCGCGCCGATCTGGCCATTCGCGGTGATGAGATCGTCGCCATTGGCGATTTAAGCGGTGATTTAAGCCAGCTAACAGCAACCGATACGGTGGATGCCACGGGCCAGATTGTCGCTCCCGGTTTCATCGACGTGCATACTCACGATGATCGATTGTTGTTGGAATGCCCGGAGATGACGCCCAAGGTCAGCCAGGGTGTGACCAGCGTGGTTGTGGGCAACTGCGGTGTCAGCCTCGCCCCTTATAGCGGCAAGAACGATCCGCCGCCGCCCATGAACCTGTTGGGTACCAAAGACTGGTTTCGGTTCGATAGAGCGCGCGATTATACCGAAGCGCTGGGAGCCACCCCGGCGGCCACCAATGCAGTTTTGTTGTGTGGGCATTCGTCGCTCCGGGCCTCGGTGATGGATGATCTGGACCGCGCCGCCACGCCGGGTGAAATCCATAAAATGATTGCGATGCTGGATGAAGCACTGGACGCCGGGTACGTAGGGCTATCCACCGGCCTGGCCTATCCCACGGCGTTTGCCGCCCCCACCGAAGAAGTCATCGAGCTGGCGCGCGTGGTGGCCAGTCGCGGCGGCCTTCACACCACCCATATGCGCGACGAAGAAGACCTGGTCCTTGACGCTATCGATGAGACCATTCGCATCGGGTGTGAGGCGGGGTGCGCGTCCGTCATTTCTCACTTCAAGGTTTGTGGCGAGCAGAACTATGGCCGAACCCACGACACGCTGGCCAAGGTTCAGGAGGCGCAAGCCCATATGCGGCTTGATGTGGATGTTTATCCCTACACGGCCAGCTCTACCATATTGTTGAAAAATTCTATTGATCGCTCGGAACGGGTGATGATCACATGGTGTACGCCATACCCGGAAATGGCCGGTCGTGACCTGAGCGATATCGTGGCCGAGTGGGGCGTCAGCGAGAATGAAGCCGTTGACCGCCTCAGTCCCGCCGGGGCGGTTTATTTCCAGATGGACGAACAAGACCTGCAACGGGTTTTGGCGAACCCGAATACCATGATTGGATCGGATGGTTTGCCGCACGACCAAATTCCACACCCGCGATTATGGGGCACGTTCCCGCGTATTCTGGGCCGTTACGTGCGCGAACTGGGCGTGCTAAACCTGGAACAGGCCATCCACCGCATGACCGGCGTTCCGGCAAGGGTGTTTGGCCTGGACAAGCGCGGCACACTGGCCCCCGGTATGATGGCCGACGTGGTAATGTTTGATCCCGACACGGTGATCGACACCGCCACATTCGATGATCCCATCCAACCGGCCACCGGCATCAGCCGGGTCATGACCAACGGTAGGTGGATCTGGCAAGACGGCCAGGCCACGGGTGCGATGCCGGGCAGGCAGGTCGTGCGGGCGGCCTGATAAGGCGACGTGCCTCCAATGCCGGGTAACACCCGCTCGAACTATCTGACGAGAGCTCTGTCGGACAGTGCCACCTCGGTATTTTAGACATCCGATACTGAGTGTGCATTAACGTGGGTGATATTCGGGGCGGAAATATCGAGTTAGTGTCTTCTATTTCGCATTTGGTTCCTGACGCCTGTCATCCTCGTTCGATAAATCAACATTTCGGTACTGACACCATAGTGCCTTTGGGCAATGGCATCAGCTGTCTGATCTTGAACTATTTTTAATAGTGCTGGTCTTGGCAGCAATAAAGTTCCACCAAGCCAATCGGCTTCGTCCTCTTGATCTTGACTAAAATTGCTAGGAACAAGTGAACCGTCGCTAAGGAGAACCGCATCGGCAAGTTCATGTCCAAGGATGATGTGGGATAGTTCGTGCATGACAACACTGTTCACGCGCGCATCTGACTGGCCAGATTTATATATGACTAGGTGATCGGATTCAATCCGAAGGGTCAAGGCAGACCAGCAATCGTCGTCTTCTGTGGACAGACATAAGTGGTCATCCGTTGTGAGACCGTGGACGTCCTCAGTCGACCACACAGTAACATCAAAATGTTGTGCCAAATCAAAGGCGCTTAGCGGGCAGACAGTCGTCAGATTGAGACTTTTTCTGATTTCAACTGAACGTCGTTCACATTGTGATTTGAAGCCTCGCCGGAAAGCCAATTTTTAGTGTCCTGCTGTTGATAGGTGATCACTAAATTGTTGGGATGCCTTTTCAATCAGCTTTGCTAGCGATTTTGCAGTTTTCGGTGGAACCGACTTTTTGTTCTTAAATGCGATCTGCAATCCCCCGATTCCTGTAAATTTTGCAGACTCCTCACCGAGCCAAGTGCAAATTTTTTCTAAAGTCCCAACGTCTGGGATGTTCCCTTTCTCAACACGACTCAACGTAGTTGGACTAATGCCAATTTCCGCAGCGGCCGCACGAATACCCATATTGCCACGCCTTTGCAGCAAAAGTGGGGCTAGTTTTTCGATTTCCATTGATCGTCTCCCAAATATTTGTGTGCGCTAAAATGATATTTGTGAACCGAAGACTGGACAATCATTATAACTGTTGCTATAACCGTACCAGTCGGTAGCACACTTAGCATCGTCTGGAGCACACTTAATATTGAATCACGTGCTTCAACTTACGTCAAGAGGCTTTAAACAATGGAGAGAACTATGTCTGCCAAAAAAACTACCAAAGAAACCACCATCTACGTCAACGGTCGCCAGAAAACCGTCACCGGGAAAGAAATTTCCTTCATGGAACTGGTTCATCTCGCCTTTGAGAACCCATCTACAGGCGAAATGACAATATTCACGATCACCTATAGCAAAGGAGGCGACTCCAACAAACCAGAAGGAAATATGGTTGAAGGTGATACTGCAAAGCTCAAAAAAGGAATGATTTTCAATGTCACACAAACTGATAAGTCTTAACCACGATTTAAAACGGCTCCGCGATGAGGGGTATGCCATTGAAATTCGAGCCGGGTATGTCTTGCTGCATGATGTGCCGTATGTAAATGCCCAGAAGGAAATCAAATACGGCATCTTGCTTTCCACCCTCACGTTGGCTGGCGAACAAACCCGTAAACCTGATACCCACATCGCACATTTTGTTGGCGAGGCCCCTTGCAATAAGATCGGTCAAGAAATCACTCAAATAAAACATGGTGTCGGTAGGACACAGATTGCAGGCTCCTTGGTGGCTGACCGATCTTTTTCGAATAAACCTGGTTCTGGCTATGATGACTACTATGAAAAAATGAATAGATATGCGGTCATCATATCAAGCCCAGCGAATTCGATTGATTCCTCTGTGACAGCCAAATGTTTCAAGGTTATCGAATCCCCCGAAGAGGATATCGTTTTTAACTACATGGATACGGCATCAAGTCGATCTGGCACGACGGCGCTCACAGCGAAGTTCGAGTCGAAGAAAATAGCCATTGTTGGATTGGGCGGTACCGGTGCTTACATCCTTGATCAAGTGGCAAAAACACCGGTGCAAGAAGTACATATTTTCGATAGCGACGAGTTCCAGCAGCACAATGCATTTCGGGCACCGGGCGCACCGTCATTGGATTACTTGAGTCGCGGGTTTAAGAAAGTAGAGTATTTTGCTGATATTTACTCAAGAATGCACAAGTACATACTACCGCACCCGTACAAAATTGATGTGGAGAATGTCGCTGAGTTGTACGAGATGGATTTTGTGTTTGTTTGCGTCGATGATGGGGATGCCAGAAAACTCGTAACGGATGCTCTGATCGATAAAGGAATTACGTTTATAGATTGCGGCATGGGCGTAGATTTAACGGATGGCCACTTGGGTGGGATTTTACGAATCACTGTGGGTACTGACGTTAAACATGATCACACGATTGGGAAGCTCCCATTCGCCAATGACAATTTGGATGACGCCTATACTCAAAATATCCAGATCGCTGATCTCAACGCGTTAAATGCGATAATGGCGGTTCTCAAATGGAAAAAGCTATTTGGGTTCTATCGTGACTTTGAGCAAGAGCATCACACTACCTATACAATCGATGGGAACCTGATCCTTAATGATGATGCCAGTTCCAACGACGATGAGCTGACAACTGAGACTGACGACACGGACGAGGTTGCCTGATGAAGCGAATCAACCAAATGTCCTATGAATTCGTCGAGTTTATTCCCGAAGTTGTAGCGACTGGCACCCTGTACATTTCAACGGAATACGCCACAGCAACACATAGATGTTGCTGTGGGTGCGGCACCGAGATCGTTACACCTTTGAGTCCAACAGACTGGAAACTAATTTTTGATGGGAAGAGTGTCTCCCTTACGCCCTCGATCGGGAATTGGAGCCTTGCGTGCCGGTCTCATTACTGGATTAGAGAAGGTCAGATCGCTTGGGCCGGGGACATGTCCACACAACAAATCACTACTGGTCGAGTAGGTGACCAAACGAGAAAGAGCGAATACTTTGAAAAGCCAGTAGATGGCTTGTTCGCCCGCGTCTGGGCTAGCGTTCGAAATTGGGGGCAGTAACCACACCCAACATTTCAGCATTTATTAAGCCATTCTGGCTATGATTTCAGAGTAAGACCACGACTCCGTTGGGCGTTCGTTCCATGGGGAAAGAGGGAGTGCTGAGACATGATGGCTACGTTAGGTGCGAAGAAAGAAGCGCCACTTCATCCGCCGGTGGATATCAAGTGGATCCGAAATCCGGCGGGCAAGTTCCATAACCTGATGATGCTGGAAATCGAGATCGAGCGTCTACAGGGCGTACCCGGTGTGTTCGTCATCTGGCGTGGCGGCATCAAGCCCGAATGGCTGTATGCCGGATCCACGCAAAATCTGGATCACGCGCTTAATCAATTTATCAACGATCCCCATATGGAAGAGCACTATAACCGCGGGCGGGTGTATGTGTCGTGGGCCCAAATCAAGGTTGAATATCAACCCGGTGTGGTGCGGTATCTGAACGAAGTGATGAAACCCGAAATCGAAGCCCCTGAGGTCGATGATCTGAACCGTCGCCAAGTCCCCATGATTGCGGTGTTCCTGCCCGGGTTGGAACGGTAGTGAGCGGGCCTTAATGCAAGGTAAATCAGGTTACGTTTTTTGGATCAATACCAATACCCGCGGTCAGGCCGC
>JABJGO010000074.1 GCA_018662225.1 Rhodospirillales bacterium
CAACGTGGTTCAAACGAGAACACCAATCGCCTCTTGCGCGACTATATGCCCAAGGGCACTGATCTCTCCGTGTTCTCACAGGTCGAACTCAATAAGGTTTCCCGTGAATTGAATGAGAGACCTCGAAAGACCTTGCAATATGAAACGCCAGCAGAGAGATTTAACCAATGTGTTGCAGCGATCAATTGAATCCGCACCCCATTGCAGACATATTGGATTTTCCCGAGCGCCCTGGTTTGATGTGAAGTGATTTTGTGGACGTGGTGTGTATAGATAATTTTGCATCAATATGATGAATAATTGCGCTTTATGATGAATTACTGCATCATTCGACATGACCAATACAGAGCTCGATTACCTTTGCGAGCAGGACGTATATACATGAGTTTCAATGCTTTATGCGAAAATACTGGCAATTTGTTTGGAGTTGGCACGGAATCTGCCTTGTTATTAGGTCAAACGGCAATAGATGATGCGGAATAGCATCAAGCGCCACCGCACTCAGAATTGTGGGGCATGAAACAGGGTTGGATGGGAGATCATGGGAGACATTCCAGAGCTTAAAGAGGGCGTGACCCTCAGCGATGCTATTGACGCGCTGAGGGCCAACGGCATTGAGACGGCGCACGTTGGCATCTTTGACCTCATGGGAACTTTTCGTGAGCGGCGCTTAGGTATTGGTGATGTTGCCACTGTCCTCGATGGAGGTGGTACGTTCGTCAATGTTTTGCCACAGTGGGACGCTGGTGAGCAGGTCTTCGGTTCTGGCCCCTTTGTGGGCGAGACTGTTTCCGTCGATCCTGCATCCATCCGGCCTTATCCATTCGAAGCCAAAGCGTGCATGATGGTGGCAGATTACACGGGCCCCTCTGCGGCGTTCTCTCCCCGGCAGCTTCTGAAAAACCAGATTGAAAAAGCAAACTCGCTGGGATTTGGCATCCATGCTGCGATTGAATCAGAATTCTTCGTTCTCGAAGAGGATGCCGCCACGTTGCGTGATAGCGGATTTTCTTCGCTAAACACCTTTGCAAAGGACAATCGGTGCTGGGCTGGTGAGAGTGCTGCTACCCATGCAGATTTTGTTGCGGCTCTCCACGACACCCTTGATGCGGCTGACGTGGACCTGCTTTCACTCAGCGGAGAGTTGGGGCCCGGGTGCTTTGAGGCAACCCACCGGCACATGGCGCCGTTGCGCGCGGCGGAAAACCATCTGGCCCTCAAGATGTTTACCAAGGCTTTCTGCCGCCAACAGGGCCTCACTGCCTCTTTCATGGCGCAATTGGACGCTCGCATGCCCGGCCTGTCACAACACCCCCACGTCTCACTTTTTGACAAGTCGACTGGCAAAAATCTCTTTGCGGGTAGTGGTGACGATGACATGAGTGATCTGTTCCAGCATTTCGTTGCTGGCATGCTGGCCATGATCCCTGATGCCATGGCCCTGACCCATCATACGACCAACGCCTATCGCCGCATCGCGCCCGGTAACTGGGCCCCTAAATCTGCCTCCTGGGCGCGTCAGAACTATTCTGCTGCCATCCGAACTGTTACTACGCCAGACGATCGCTGCCGTCTGGAATATCGTCTGCCCGGCGCGGATGCTAACCCCTATCTCAATCTCGCGTACATTATTGGAGCCGGGTTGTGGGGTATTGAAACAAAGGCAACGTTGCCTGAAGAATTCACTGGCGGTGGACCGGACGAGATGCCGAGTGGTGGCGTTCCGTTGGCGCATGATCTGTTTGTTGCCGCAGACCGTCTTGATCGGTCTGAAGAGTCCAAAGCGATCTGGGGCGATGTATTTATTCAACACTTTGTCGCGGCTATTCGCGCCGAAGAAGCCGCATTGCGCCGTGAAACCAGCGCCGCTGAGCGCGCGCGTTATCTGGAAGTTGTCTAACGAAAGAGGTCAAAAACTCATGAGCGATCTACAAGATTATTTAAATGACCCCGCCCGGCCCGAGCTTGTTGCGCAGGTAAGGAAAAAAATCGATGAGCTTGGGGTCGACAACATCTACTATCAATACGTCTCGATCACCGGGCGCATCATGGGCAAAGTTATCCCAGCGAAGCACTGGGAACGCGTGACCGACACCGGTATGCAGACCTGGCTCGGCGGCGTAACAAACGTTTTTGCAGATAAAGAAGGCGACTTGATTGGATTTGCGCCCAACGCATCCGAACTGCTGGCGCTTCCTGATCCAGATACCTTCTGCCAGTTACCATGGAACAAGCGCTTGGCCCGTGTTTTCTGTACGGTCTTCTTCAGTCGTGAAGACCCGGAACGTCCGGAAGAATTTTTGGACTCAGACACACGCGGCAACCTGCGCCGTATTCACAAGCAATTTGGGGATGACCACGGTTTACAAATGCGCGTCGGGTGCGAGCCTGAAATGCTGTGGTTGAAACCAGGAGACGACAAGGCGCCTTACTATGGGACCACCAAGCCCTACGCCTACCATATTGATCAGTTCGAACAACTGTCCGACGTGTGGCTGAAGGTCTATGACTACGCCATTGCTATGGGCTTGGATATGATCCAAGGCGATCACGAGGATGCACCCGGTCAAATCGAACTTAATTTCCAATACGATGATGCCTTGCGGACCAGTGACCGTGTAACAACCTATCGCCAGATATGTGCTCAAGTTGCTCGAGAATTTGGTCTGATCGCTGTGTTTATGTCCAAACCTTACATGGGCATGCCGGCGAACGGTTGCCATCACAATGTTTCACTATGGAGCGGTGGGGACAGGGAGGTTGCATCTCTTGTGGATGGGCCTCAGCCCGGTATGGATGAAGTCTTCTCCTACTCTACTGGTGGCACCAATGAATTCCGTGACCCCCGTGAAAAATGGATGCCAAGCGACACCGGCAAGTGGTCACTTGGCGGGATGTTGACCCATCTGGACGCCCTTGTTGCTATCGGGGCCTCGACGGTTAATTCGTACCGTCGCCTGAACGATACGGGTATGTGGGCACCGGTTGGTCGTAGTTGGGGATTGCAAAATCGATCATGCGCCATCCGTGCATCCAGCCCGGACCGTTTTGAGTTCCGCTGTGTTGATTCCATGGTGAACCCATACTTGATGCAATCAGCCTTGTTGAAGGCTTGTAGTGATGGCCTAAACAACAAGATCGACCCCGGCCCGCCGGAAGAACGCAATTTCGTAGACGTGGTCAATTCTGGCGAAGATGTAAGCCGGATACCAACCACGTTGCGTGATGCATTGGATGCGTTGGCAGAAAGTGATGTCATTAAGTCTGCGCTGCCCGGTGACATGTACGGTATTTACGATTGGTACAAGCGGGACGAGTGGAACAAGTTTATTTGGGAGACGTCCGACTGGGATGTGAAGACTTATCTGGATTGCCTGCCTTAGGGCCGTATCAGTAACTGGAAAATGTCCATGTTTAATGTGACGCAAGAACAGATCGAACAGTTCAACGAAGACGGTTTTTTAATCGTTGATCGTCTGATTGACGACGAGACAATTGAAACAATCCGGGAATGCTTTGAGCGGTTGTTTCGTGGTGAGTTCGAAACTGGCGTACGGCCAGACGAGGTAAACTGGCAGATGGAAACCGGTGACCCCAGTCTAGCTCGTCAGATATGTAATGGCTGGAAGGCTGATCGCGACATTGCCGGTACGGTTCTGCGGGAGGATTTGGGAAAGGCTATTGCAATACTTGGTGGCTGGCCCGGTAGCCGCATCATGATCGACAACGTTATATGGAAACCTTCCGGTGCGCGTTCGCTGGGTCATCATCAAGATAGCGCTTATCTGGACTGGTATTCGCCGTCTGATTTGTTGAGCTGCTGGATCGCTCTGGATGATACCAGTGAAGACGGTGGCACAATAGAATTTGTGCGTGGTTCTCACAAATGGGAACATGCCATGCCAGAAGGTGAATTTCATGGGCCAGCGGAGTATCGCAAATATATGGAACAAGCGGCAGCACGGGAAGGTGTAGAACCGGAAATTGTCTACGTCGAAGTACCAAAAGGCTGCGGTTCCTTTCACCATGGCTGGACCTGGCATGGTTCAGGTGACAATCGGGCAACGACACCACGTCGATCATTGGTGCTACATGCCATGCGAAGCGATACGGCCTATGTACCAGAACATCTTGGCGACGGCATGGGACACGTCTACAGCCGTTACAAACGATTGGCAGACAATACTATTGATGAAAACTACTTCCCTATTTTGTGGCGCGAAGATGGATACCGAACAGCGGAAATTGATGCCTATTTGGAGCGGTAAACCGGTAAGAATGTGAGTATGGGAAAGACCAAAGAGCTCGAGCAGGAATTGGCTGCCCTTCGGCAGGAAAACAGCATGTTGCGAAATTTCGTGGATGCGTCGAAGGATGCATTGTTCTGCATTGAGTTCAAAGAACCAGTGGACTTAACAGCGCCTGAATCAGAGATAATCAGGCAGGCGTTTGAGAATGAATGTGTTTGGCGCATGTGCAACACAGCCATGGCGCGACTTTACAAGCTCCCGGAAGGCAAAGACTTCGACGCGGAGAACGTCCACGTGGTCTTTGCGCATAACCCAGAAAATGAAGAGTTTGTCCGAAAGCTCATCAAAGCTGAGTTCAACATTGACGGCGTGGTATCGCTGGATGGTGATTACGATGGCCAGGAAATCTACATGGAGAACGATATCCGTGCTGATATTGTTGATGGCATGCTTCATCGGATGTTTGGTGCAGTTCGAAACATCAGCGAGCAGAAAAAACGTGAAAGAGTATTGTCCGAACGTTTGAATGCCATGTCGAATGTATTGAGCGCTATTCCTGATCCGGTTTTGGTTATTGATACTGACGGCATTTTGCAGGCTGTGAACCCGGCGCTTGAATGGGAATTTGGCTGGCACTTGGATGATGTTCTGGGCCAACACATGGACACCGTTGTCGAATTACCAGAGGGATATTCTTTGGTAACGGCCCTGCCGACACAAGGCGCAGATGGATCACGGCTGCGCGTCAGTGTACGAAACGAAAACGGGCAAATTCATCGGTGCGAGGCCCATGTTTCTTCATTTGGTGATACAGACGACGATCGAAGAATTGTCATAACCCTGCGAAATGAGACAAGACACCACAGTATCGCTGACCATGAAGTGGCAACCCCTCAGGTATCTGACTTTGCGCAATCCACTGGTTCGAGGTAACGGACATGCAATTCAAAACCGTGGAATCAAATGATGCATTGCCGAGAATGGACGACATCCTCCAGTCCCTCGATGCGCCTGAGTTTGGTTCGGTTATGGATCGTATGATCGACGGTGTAATAATCCTTGATGCGGATGGATTGGTACGCACCCTCAACAGTACGGCAATACACCTGAACGGCTTGGAGAATGCCAGTGTGATTGGCCGTTCATACGATGACCTGCTAGCGGAAAGCACACTTGATTGGAGCGAAAGCCTTGATGAGGTAACAGCCCAACGGAAACGAGAATTCATTGCGTTGTCAGATAGCGGCCGATCAATTCTTGTCTCGGTTCGTTATCTTCGCGACACAGTCGGTGATGCCACCCTGACGATCATGTTTTTGCGAGACTTGCAGGTGTTCGATCATTTACGTCGAACGGCAACCGGCGTTAGTGGCGGCAACGTTTTCAAGTTTTTATCCGACCGCGATATTGGCCCGGATTTTGATGCCCAACGTCACCTGTCCAAAGATGTGGATCGTATGATCTTGCGCGGGACACGCTCGTTGCATCAAGGTGCACGGTTATTGTTGATGGGCGAGTCTGGATCGGGCAAAACTGAACTAGCAAAATACCTGCATCGTTCAGTGGGGACCAGAGAGGAAGCTTTTATTCACGTCAATTGCGGCGCTATCCCGGACAGCTTGTTCGAGTCAGAAATGTTTGGCTATGAAAAGGGTGCCTTTACGGGCGCACTGCAAACCGGGAAACGCGGATTGATTGAGTCTGCTGAAGGCGGCACGTTATTCCTTGATGAAATTGGTGAGATACCGCTTTCATCACAAGCAAAACTTCTCAAATTTCTGGAAGATGGGATCGTTCAACGGGTTGGGGGCCGCGTTGGCAAGAAAGTAAATGCCCGGATAATTTCGGCAACCAATCGGAACCTATGGCAATTGGTGGCGGAGAATCAGTTTCGACGGGATCTGTACTATAGGCTGGCCGTGATTACGTTGGAGGTGACACCACTCAGGGAGCAACATGATCTGATTGATCACCTGATTGATCATTTTGTCAGTGCTGCTAACAGGATGCGCAAGCCCGACCTGACGATCGCCGATGACTGTCGTACCAACTTGAAAGAATACCCCTTTCCTGGAAACATCAGAGAGCTCCACAATCTTATTCAACATCTCTCTGTAGTCGCAGATGATACAGCAACGGCGGAGCATCTGCCTGCGCATGTTTGCGAGCCGCAAGACACTGACATACCGTCTTCGGTTACCAAATCACCTGAGCCAATCGCGGCATCTCGTCCACTTAAGGAACAGGTCCGGGTGTTCGAGAGGCAACTTATTGACCGCGCTATTACTCGGCTTGGCAGCAAACGGAAAGCTGCCAGAGCATTAGGTGTGGATATCGGTACTATCGTAAGAAAAACCCAACACGGAGAACAAATTTCCTGACGGCATCATTCAACAACACTGCCTTATGAGAATGCACGTGCTCCGCACATTCCTATAGGGCCGCCGCCAGACACGAGACGGGAGCAACCAAGATCAATAATCGATTTTGTTAAACATGGAAGTCACACGTCAACAAGGGAGAATTAAAATGACTATCAAGACTAAATATCTACTGGGGGCCGCCGCGGCTGCCGTCATGGTCGTAGGGGTAACATCATCCTCCGCATTTGCCGGTGGTGAAGTTAATCTTCTCACATGGGAAGGCTATGCCGACGAAAGCGTCGTAAAACCATTTGAAGAAGCGACCGGGTGCAAAGTTTCCGCCACTTATGTGGGCTCTAACGATGATTTTGCGCCGAAACTTGCCGCCGGTGGTGGTGTGTATGATCTGGTCACGCCATCAATCGACGCGACCAAAGTTTTGATTGAAGCCGGTTTTATTGATCCACTCGATCTGTCCAAGTTGCCACGTTATTCGGAGATCTATGAAAAATTCCGTGTTTCTGAAGGCATCAACCACGACGGTAAAGTTTATGGCATTCCCTATGCATGGGGTTCCATTCCTTTCATGTACCGTACCGACAAGTTTGATTCTGCCCCCACATCGCTCAAAATACTTTGGGATTCTTCCATGAAGGGCAAAATTTCACTGTGGGATGACAAAAGCTCCCTGTACGTGGCATCACGCGTTCTCGGTAATATGAACATTTATGATCTGTCTGATGACCAACTTGCTGCTGCAAAAGCAAAATTGATCGAGCAGAAGCCACTTGTTCGCAAATACTGGGCGACGGCTGGTGAACTGGTCGACCTCTATGCATCCGGTGAAGTCTGGATTTCCAACACCTGGGGTGGCTATCAGTCTTCACTGCTCGCCGATCAGGGCATTGAAGTTCAGGAGTTCATTCCAGAAGAAGGTGCTGAAGGCTGGATGGATTCTTGGATGGTTGTCTCGGGCACACCAAACGAAGATTGTGCTTACAAGTTTATGGCTATGTCGACGACAGAAATCGGCCAGTGTGGTGTTGCCAACGTAAACGGTTATTCGGCCGCGAATGTTGTTGCAGCGAAAAACTGCATGACACCGGAACAGTTCACAGCCTTGCATCAGGATAACCCTGATTATCTTGATAGTTTGTTGCTGTGGGAAAACCTGCGTGACCGTCAGACGGCATATACCAATGCCTGGAACGGCGTGAAGGCGGCAAACTAAGCTGTCTCTCTGCGATATCACCCGGGTGGGACAATGCTCCACCCGGGTGTCTCTTTTTTAATAGGTTGGTAAAGCCCGCGATGAACGAAATCATTCAAATCAAGAATGTCACAAAGGAATACCCCGGTGGCATTTTGGCTGTCGATGATCTATCTATTTCCGTACAGGAAGGTGAGTTTGTTACGCTTCTCGGGCCATCCGGGTGTGGAAAGACAACGACCCTGCGCATGATTGCCGGGTTTGAAATTCCCACAAACGGTCAGATTTTCTTAGCGGGCGAAGATGTCACTGATCGACCACCCTATGAGCGGCAGGTAAATACTGTTTTCCAGGATTATGCCCTGTTTCCACACATGAATATCCGGGAGAACGTAGGTTACGGCCTTCGTGTCGCCGGCATGCCAAAGGCGCAAATCAAGCAGGCTGTTGAAGAGGCGCTGTCCACGGTTGGATTGATGGACAAAGCGGATGCACGACCGGGAAATCTTTCCGGCGGTCAAAAACAACGCGTCGCACTGGCACGAGCCCTGGTTCGGAAACCCAAAGTGCTGTTACTGGACGAGCCTTTATCGGCGCTGGATGCAAAACTTCGTGAGGCCATGCAGGTGGAATTAAAACATTTGCATGAACAGTTGGGCATTACGTTTGTTTTCGTAACCCATGACCAGAAAGAAGCGTTGGTCATGTCCGATCGCGTGGTGGTGATGGAGCAAGGTAAAATTGTTCAGTCCGGTACACCCTCAGAATTATATGATCATCCAGTTAAGCCATATGTGGCCGACTTCATTGGTAATTCCAACAAATTATACGGAAAAGTTACCTCGGCGGATGCAACTCAGGTGACGGTGCAAGTTGGTGAGCACACGGTTCAAAGCACCCCTGGCCAAACCCGGTTTTCTCCTGGTGATGAAGTCCTGGCGACCATCCGTCCCGAAAAAGTCAGACTACTTGCCACAGGCGAGGATGCAGGCAATTTCTCAATCGTTTCCGGAACGGCGAACGAGGTCCTATTCCACGGTAGTTCATATCGTCTGGAAGTGGAGATTGGTCAGAATCGGCTGTTTGATGTGGATACTCAACTTGCATTGGCTTTGGGTACGACCGAGATTCCGAGCAAGGGCTCCGTCGTACGTCTTGCCATCAATCCAAACATGGTTTCTGTCTTTCCGATCCATGAGGACAATATCTGATGAAGGAAAGCACGCGCCGGAAGGCCACATCCTTTGCCATTGTCTCCACACCTTTTATATGGACCATGGTCTTTCTGTTTGTGCCCTACATGGTGATGTTTACCTACAGCTTCTATCTAAAGAAATTTCCCACGTTCATCCCGGCATTTGAGTTCGTCAATTACCTGACCATTGTTACGGACCCACAGTACTATCAGGTTCTTCTACGGACATCGAAAATCGCCGTAACTGTGGCGTGCTCATCATTGCTGATTGCGTATCCACTGAGCTATTTTCTGGTGTTTAAAGTCCAGAACAAACAAATACGGTCTATGCTCTATATGGCAGTAATCGTACCCCTGTGGGTTTCCTATTTGTTGCGGGCCTACACATGGAAGACCATCCTTGGAAACGAGGGCATTTTGAATTCCTTCCTTGTGTGGAGCGGTTTCCTTGATCAGCCAACGGACATATTTCTCTACAACCAGTTTTCCATGGTGGTTACCTTAACCTACATTTTTGTTCCCTTCATGGTGATGCCCATTTTTATGGCATTGGAGAAAATTCCGCGCAGCATGATCGAAGCATCAAAGGACCTGGGCGTGGGGCCATTCCGCACATTTCTGCGTGTGACACTACCGTTGTCCATGCCGGGGGTTATTGCGGGAGCGACCTTTACAATATGCCTCACCTTTGGGGATTTTGTTGCATCATTCCTGGTGGGGGGGCCCAACGGCGCGATGATCGCGACCATTATTCAAAGCCAGTTTGGTGCAACCTTGAACTGGCCACTGGGCGCGGCGCTTTCAATTGTTATGCTCGTGTTTGTTCTGACCATCATCTCACTCTCGGACCGGCTTGAACGTGCTGGCCGGATTGATCTGGATTAGAGGCAGAACAATGAAATTTTCAACCTCAAAACTTTATGAACGTGTGGGCGACAAACTTCTATCGCTTTTTGCGGCGGGCGGAATGCTATTTCTGTATATCCCCGTTGTTGTGCTGATCGTCTTTAGTTTTAATGACAATCGCTCATTAACATTGCCACTCAGGGGTTTCACCTTGAAATGGTATGAGAAATTTCTGAGTAACTCGGACATGCTCGACGCCATCGGAAACAGCCTGTACGTGGCCACGGTTGCGACGGCCATAACCATTGTCATTGGGACAGTCGCGGCCTTTGCTCTGGACCGGGTGGAGTTCCCGGGGAAAACCATATTCCGTCGCATGATCCTACTTCCCATCGCATTACCGGGTATCATTACAGGAATATCCATGCTCAATATGTTCAAGCTGATGGGCATTAACCTGAGCTTGGAAACTGTTATCCTTGGCCATGCCACAGGGCTGGTTTCTATTGTTGTGACACAGGTTTTCGCCCGACTTCAAAGATTTAATCGACGTATTGAGGAAGCCTCCAGCGATTTGGGTGCGCGTCCCTGGCAAACTTTCTTCTATGTAACGCTGCCCAATATTCGCGCGGCACTGATTGGTAGCGCGCTTTTGTCGTTCACTGTTTCATTCGACGAAATCCCGGTGACGTTCTTCCTCACTGGGCGAGATAACACCTTGCCAATGTACATCTACTCCACACTCCGGCGTGGTATCACACCGGAAATAAATGCCGTCGGAACAGTGATTGTTGTGTTGTCACTCGGGTTAATCGTGCTGTCAGTCTACTTGCTGCGGCAATCAGAGAAAGAATAAAGACCTTTCCGCTTCTGGCCGATTGCGGTCATGTCCGCTGCCGTCGGATTTCTTCTGCTCCTGCCTCAATAGCTGAAATGTTCAAATCATAAGCCATTAATGCATGCTCCTTTCGTTTTCAACCAACCAAAGGAGTATAACAATGTATACCGACAAAACATTTCCAAAGCCGACATTGCGTCCTTGGAACAAAGGTAAGTTGCTCGGGCAAAAACCACCGCTGCAGCCAAAACATGTCTGGGCCATACGAACGCGGCTGCAAATAGCAAAGCGATACCGGGACTTGGCACTCTTCAATCTTGCAATCGATAGCAAACTGCGTGGTTGTGATCTGGTGAAATTGAAAGTCGAGGACATTGCACCGCAAGGTTATGCAGTGGACCGGGCAACGATTAGACAACAGAAGACTGGTACGCCCGTCAAATTCGAAATGACAGATCACACACGTTCGGCGGTAGATAGATATCTCCAGGGACTGGAAAAGAAATCAGGTGATTATCTCTTCACGGGTTACCGTGGGCCCGATCTATTCCTGACTACCCGACAGTACGCTCGGTTGGTGTCTCAATGGATATCAGGAATAGGTCTAGATGCTTCCTTACATGGCACACATTCGCTTCGTCGAACCAAAGCAGCACTTATCTACAAGCGAACGGGTAATCTCAGAGCGGTTCAATTACTACTGGGCCACACCAAGATTGAAAGCACTGTCAAATACCTCGGTGTCGAGGTCGATGATGCTTTGGACATATCTGAAAAGGTAGATATCTGAAATCAGGGGCAGAGCAGAAATGTTCTGCCCTTTTCGGACATGTCCGAGAACGGCCACAAGCAGAAATTACGCATATGGATAATCCATCATCTATTCAGGCTGCTTACTTTTAAAATCTGTCGCGAACATCGGACTGAATTCGGCTCACCGAACACACACTGCCTCGTAGGTCGCTGCCTACCGTTCACTGAGGGCGACGTCGATGGATTTCCAGAACGGCTGTAACAGGTAGGCAAGCACTGTCCGTTGACCTGTCTGAATATTCGCCATGACGCTCATGCCAGGAAACAGGTTGTAACGTTCATCGCCATCTTCGAAATAATTTTTCTCGCTGGTGATCCTGACTTTGTAGTAGGGGAAGCCATCTTCGGTAACCAGAGCATCAGGGCTTATGCGTTCAACCGTCCCTAACAACTTGTCAAACCGTTGTGAATCTGATGACGCCAGTCGAATATTGACTTTCTGGCCACGATTAACATAACCGACGTCCTGAGTTGGCAACTGCGCTTCGATTACTAAACGGTCATCGACGGGAACAATATCTAGAACGATGCCTCCGGGCGACACCACTCCGCCCACGGTTACGACGTGCAACGTCTTGACGATGCCCGCGACTGGCGAGCGGACAATTGTCCTTATAAGGCTGTCTTCATATTTGTTCATTCGCTCGGAGAACTCGGCATGTTTCGTCCGTCTTTCATCAAGTGTCGAGCGCACCTCTTCGTCATAAGCATAGGCAATCCCTGCCAGATCCGATTTGGCTTGCCGCAATGCCGCCTGACTTTTCAACAGGTCAGCTTTGCTTTCTTCCAGGGTTGCTATGACGGACGCACTTTCTTTCAACAGGCCTATATGAATGAACCGGCTTGAAAGTTTCTGACTGATCAGTTTGTCACTGATTTCTACTTGCTCGTTGATCAAAGCCAGGGTTTTCTCTCCCTGTCTTATTCTTGTCTTGATGATTACAACATATTGTTTTTTCTGAACAACTTCCTCGCCCTGACTGGTCAAAGAGCTATTCAGGCGATTTCGCCGGGCCTGATACAGGTCAATAGCCTGCTGGGCGAGAACACCATATTGGGAATCCTGATCCACGTCGAACCTCAATTCCTCACTTCCCGATGCTTCCGTTTCCAACCGAATGATATCCAGCTCCAGCGATTTCAGACGTGTTTTCAATTCCTCCACATCCGCACTCTCTGCGGTCGTCGCTAGCTTGATCAGAGCCTGCCCCGGCTGCACGACTTCGCCTTCACTGACCATAATCTCTTTGACAATACCACCTTCCAGGTGTTGGACCGTCTTGACCTGGCTGGAGGGCACGACCTTGCCTTCCGCCATACTGACGATGTCCAGAGTTCCATATGAGCTCCACACGGCGAACGTGATAAACATGAAGGCAGCAGCCACGAAAAAAACATGAGGTGCTGCGCCTGTTTCCGGGCTGGTCGGAAATCCTCTGACAAATTCCGGGAGCCTCCGGATTAAGTCCAAAAACCGCCTGATAGATTTACCTGTCATATTGTAAACTGATTCACTCATTGAGCGGCCACCAGCGGTGAATCAGGTTTTGCATTCTGCGATACGGACAGCCGTCTGGTATCAAGATCAAGATCAAGAATCAGATCAGCCCCTTCAATGAAACTGTCATCATGGCAAAACACGATTATGGTCTTTCCGCTCTTAACCATCGCATTCAGGGCTTTAGCGAAGATGCCTCGCCCTTCCTTGTCCAACCCGTCTGTGGGTTCATCTAGTATGGCGAGCGGACCCGTAGATGACAGGGCACGCGCCAGGGCAAGCCGTCTGCGGACTCCGGGCGATAATGTCGAACCGCCATTTTCAAGTCCGGTTTCCAGTCCCTCTGCACTTTCTTCCAGGAATCGGGTCAGGCCTGCCGTTGCCGCAATGCGTTCCATCCCCATCTCATCAATACGGGGGTTGAGCGTTGAAAGGTTCTCCCGGATTGTTCCATTGAAGAATACCGGCTCCTGAGGCAGATAGATTAACTGTTGGCGCATCCACTGAGGGTCGAGTTGGCGCGTATCAACACCATCCATAAGAACCTGTCCGCCTGCTGGCGTTAAAATACCGACGATCAGTCGCGCCAGAGTAGTTTTCCCTGCGCCATTACCACCATGCACCAAAAGAACCTTTCCCGGTTCAAGTTTCATAGACAACCGTTCAATGAGAAGCGCTGTTGAACCGGGATAGGTAAAGCTCAGATCCCTCAGTTCCAGCGCACCTGTATACTTCCGCAATGTTGAGCCTTGTGAGCGTTCATGGGGAAGCTCGACGAACTGTCGAAGCATGTCCTGGGATTGCCGAGCCTTCACAAATGATGGCCCAAGTTGGGAAAACCGTATGATGGGCACCAGCGCCCTTGAGGCTAGTATATTTGCACCGATAAGCGAGCCCACATCCATTTTACCGGCAACAGCCAGTGCCGCACCGATAGCAATAACAAAGACGTTCATGGAAATGGTGACAACGTGTGTGAATGACTGGCTGAAGCCCTGCCTGCTGTTGATCAACCCGGAAAGAGAGCGTGCCGCCTGGTATTTTTCAGCCCAGAGTGTGCCGAGATACTCCGCAGCATTGAAAACCCTTATTCCATCGGCTGCCTGCAAGGCCGAGCCTATCAGGGAATTGTTATCGGATGACGCAAGCGTCAGTTCCCTAGTCGGCTTTTCAAGATGATGTCGCATGACAACAGAAAAGGCCATGACACCAGCCGCAAATACCAGCACAACACCCGCCAAGACAGGACTCAACAGGAACAGGACACCGATATACAGCAGGGCAAACGGCGTATCGAGGACGCTTGAGATGTTAAGCGGTGTATAAGCCCTTTCCATACGCCAGCTTGCCATCGCGCAATGCAATGCCGTTCAAATGGCAACGGTCTTCGTCCGCTATCGAGGGCATAACGGAACTCTTCAGCCAATTGTCCTTAACCTGACAAACAATCGCCAATATCCACTGGACTTCGGGACTGAATGGAGCGTCACTGTCGTCAGACGAAGACACTCTGTGCCTACTTGCACCACCGCCTGCCCTGCCCCTTAACATAGGGACGGGCTCTTCTCAGTGACAGCGCCAGCTTTCTGCAGGCGCAACACTGAAGGAGATGAATATGCCAACAGGTCAAAATCGATGAGTAATCCTGATCCGGACCGCGGGCAGATTACGCTGGATTGGCGGAAGACCTATGGTTCTCCGCCACCGGCCTATCTGTCAGTAATGCTTATGCGCAAAGCACTAGCCTATGAAGCACAATGTAAGGCGTCCGGTGGACTTCCAGCATCAGCCCGCAGGCTATTGAAACAGATTGCTTCCGGCAAATCGGTCCACATAATCAATCGTGGCGGTATTAGAGCGGGAGCACATCTGGTGAGAGAGTGGAACGGGCGTACATATCAGGTGGAGGTCGTCGATGGCGGATATCGGATGGATGGAGAGCTATGGCCATCACTTTCTGCCATTGCCAAACACATCACAGGCACAACCTGGTCGGGGCCACGCTTCTTCGGCCTAAACAATCGGGCAAGGGCCCAGCCATGAAGAAGATCCGTTGCGCCATTTATACCAGGAAGTCCTCAGAGGAAGGACTGGGGCAGGAGTTCAACTCGCTGGATGCACAACGGGAGGCCTGTGAGGCCTATATTGCCAGCCAAAGGCATGAAGGCTGGGTGCTGTTGCCGGAGGTCTATGATGATGGAGGATTATCTGGCGGATCGCTGAAACGTCCTGCGTTACAAGAGATAATGAAACATGTGGAGGATGGACGTGTAGACCAGATCGTTGTTTACAAGATCGACCGCCTGACCCGGTCTCTCGCAGACTTTGCCAAGATCGTGGATATTCTTGATGCTGCCAAGGCGTCGTTTGTATCAGTTACCCAGTCCTTCAATACCGCAACCAGCATGGGGAGGCTTACCCTCAACATGCTTTTGAGCTTTGCGCAGTTCGAGCGAGAAGTAACGGCCGAACGCATCCGAGATAAAATCACAGCCTCCAAACGAAAAGGCCTCTGGATGGGTGGGACGGTTCCCATGGGATATGACCCTGATGGGAGAACCCTGAAGGTCAATGAGGTAGAGGCTGAGACGATCCGAACCCTCTATGATCTCTATGAACAATATGGATCGGTTCGTGCGGTCAGGGAGGAGGCAGAGCAACTTGGCTTACGTACCCGACTGCGTAAATTTACAACCGGTAACGTGAGCGGCGGCGGACCTTTCGATCGGGGGCACATCTACTATATTCTGACCAACCCGATCTTCGCCGGAAAGATCCGCCATCGCAAGCTGATCCATGAAGGATTGCACGACCCAATCATCGATCCGGAACGCTGGGAGCAAATACAGGTTCAACTGCAGGATGGAGCGTCTCGATGGCGTTCAAAGGTCGCCGCAAATCAAAAGTCGCTCCTATGTGGAAAGCTCTTCGATGAAACGGGCGATCGATTAACACCATCGCATTCGAAAACACGGAAAGGAATCCGTCTGCGCTACTATATCTCCCACCGACTTGTAACCCGCAGTCGTGAGGATCACCTTGATGCGTGGCGACTACCGGCGCCAGAGTTGGAGAATAAGAGCTCAGAATTAGTCCGGTCGATGTTCAGGGGTCATGCTTTTGCCATGCGACTAGCACCCGGCTCCCGAGCCGAAGAGATTGGGCGGATACGATCCAGGCTGTCGGATCTGAATGATACTGAAGACATCGAAAGCCTTTTTCGTCTTATAGATCGAATAAACATTGCCCCAGGCAACATCCAGATCAATCTCAACAGCCCCCTACTCGCTGAAGAACTTGGTGTATCAGCGGATACCATCAATCATGATGTATTAACGCAGAACTTCCCATTCCAGCTCAGGAAACGCGGCGTTGAAACTCGGCTCGTGCTGACCGACAGCCCGACAGGCATTGATGACACGCTGGCCTGCAACATCGCCAGAGCACATGGTTGGTTTGAGCAACTAAAAACAGGCAAAACCTTTGCCGAAGTTGCGCAAGCCGATGAAACATCCCCCCGACGTGTTCAGCAACTGATTGAGCTTGCGTTCCTTGCTCCGGACATTGTGCGCCAAGTTCTGGAAGGTAATCAGCCTTTAGGCTTCACATCCAAGTGGTGCTTGCAGCGCTCCCTGCCATCAGACTGGACCGAGCAGCGCCAGGTCCTCGCAACTCTCTAATCACCCTACTCACCCTCGTATCCCAAAAATGGCGATCGCAGACTTCTGCGATAATGCAGCGCTATTCAGGGTACCTTGGTGGTCTGCGCGAATGCGCATGTCCTGTAAGGCTTTGAAACAACGTAGAGTTATTACGTAACCTGCGTAGCGTCTGGAATCATGAAAGTGGGTGGCTGGGGAACGTGGATTCGAACCACGATTGACGGTGTCAGAGACCGCTGTCCTACCATTAGACGATTCCCCAAATACATCATTGTTTTCAATGACTTATATGGTGGGAAAATTTTCTGTACACGTTATGTACAATTTTCCGAACATCTTCCTATTTTAGGATACTTTTTTCATATAAAAATCCAAAATCAAAGATGTAAATGAGTGCTCTCCAACTACAACCCCAATAAGCCCGAATCAACATATAATTTCTGTTTGTACCATCATAGATTAATGAATCGAATAAAAACGCACAATATAGACCTACAACCGTAAATGTGGTCTGCTATTCACTCTACAACTATAGAATTGAGTAGAAAAATGCGTATTTTGATTGTTATGATTTTATCAGCATTAGCATGGAGTGGCACAGCTAACGCTAAACCATCAGAGTGGATTCAATATTTGATGGATGAACCCGTAACAATGTTTGATCGCGGCATGGACGAGTTAGATGACTATTCTAACACCACTATAAAGTCTGCGCTTTTGACAAACAGCCAAATAACTGAAGTGAATATGGCTGTTGCATATGACAGCCAACAAAACCGAATCACTATTGATGTAACAAATTTATTTGGTAATACGGATATTGTGTTGTGCGCTACAATCTTCAAAATAACTCAAGAGCAACTTGGTTATAAAAGTTCTGTGATGGCTGCAATTGAAAATGTATTTGGAAAGAGTGAAGAGTATAAAAATGTTGGTACAACTCTGATAAAGTCTTTTTTTGTTCATCATAAATCGTCTAATCGCAATGTAACCGAAAAAGAAACGAACGAAATAAATCGTCGAATAACAGAAGAAATTATTGATAATCTCAGTATATCTGTAACTGGTTCGTACAAAGATAATTTTGGTATTAGATGCCATGGTCTACTAACTGCAACAGGACCATCTTATTAGAACGCTGTTTACTCCTTCTTGGCATGTCGTTCATATATATTTGAATTCCAAAAAACTTGGCAGGATAATCCACTTAGAAAGCAGCTAAGTTTCTGTACAAAACCTGTACAATTTCTATACCAAACTGTTAGCGTCTTCAAAGGGTTGTACAAGTTCTGTACAGGCTATTTTGAGGGGTTGGATTCTGCTAACTTATTGATTTTATTGAATAAATTATGCAGATGGTGTGTGCTACCATTAGACGATTCCCCACCGGGCTTGTGTGCCGGGGCCCGCAATCGCATTACATACTTGTGCGTTCCACGGTAGCCTACGATTATATCGTAGGCGGAGCGGTATTTACCATACGCATTCTGACGTGTATAGCGCTTCTTGTATCCAAATGAACGTTCATCACAGATTAAGTATAGGCCCACTTTAACAAACCCCATCATTCAGCCATCCACATTGGAAGAGAAGCTCAAGAGCCTGCTTGTGCCGCCGGGACTCTACATCCGGTACCGGACGGCCAAAGAGTTACGCCGCGGCGAGAAAGAGTTGCACTTGCTGCCCTATATCGTGCCGCAGGATAGAATTGCTCTGGATATCGGTGCCAACAAGGGCGGTTCTTTACGCACCGCCAAAGTCCCCGACAACTTTATGGCCGTGCTTATTGAAATGCGCCGACTGGACGACATGGGGTTAAGCGATATCGGGTTTATAAAGCTGGATGTAGAAGGCTTTGAGATGGCTGTTCTGAACAGTGCTAACGAAACCATCGCGCGTGACCGCCCCACCATGTTGATCGAAATTGAAAAACGCCACACTGGTCGGCCCTTGGCCGAAATGATCGATGAAACTGAAGCCCGAGGCTATCAAACCTACGCTTTGTGCGAAGGCGGTCTTCAATCATTCTCCCGTGTATACGACTGAAGTGCCGGCGCTTTCCGAAATCCAACCGATATACACACCAATAATTTCCTGTTTTTCCCGGTTTCCCCGTAACATAAAACCTGAAACTGACAACAGCGCTTGAGCAACCCTCGCGGCGCGATAGTATGGGCAAATAATCCAGTGGCCATCTATTGTGCCATTTTATCGCGCCATCTTATTGTGACAGGCAAAACCATGACCGGGCGACAATACATTCCGCCACCCGAAAGTTCGGCTCATCCGGCCCGTGGCTCGAATGCGGTTTACGCTGCCATCGATCTAGGCACCAATAACTGTCGTCTGCTGGTGGCCGTACCCGACCCTGACAATGGGTTCCGTGTGATCGACTCATTCTCACGTATTGTTCGTTTGGGCGAAGGCTTAAGCAGCACAGGCGAGCTGTGCGCGCCCGCAATTGAGCGCACCATCGATGCCCTTGGCATTTGCTCAGACATCATGAAGCGTAACGGCGCGCAGCACTATCACGCCATCGCCACCGAAGCCTGTCGACGGGCGGGCAATGGTGCGGCCTTTACCGACCGGGTGAAATCCGAAACCGGATTGGCCATGAACGTTATTTCTTCCCAACAGGAAGCCGAGCTCACATTCGCCGGATGTTCACCGCTGCTCGACAATGATCGGCCTTTTGGGGTGGTTCTGGATATTGGTGGTGGCAGTTCCGAGCTTATGTGGATTGACCAAAGTGGGGACAATCACCCAAGGCTCAGTCATTGTCATTCCATCCCGGAAGGCGTGGTGACGCTGGCCGATCAATTCGGTGCTTCCATGAACAATCAACAGGATTACGAAAACCTGATCGCCCGTATTCTGCCCTGGCTGGATTCGTTTGAGGCGGAAACCGGCATTGCCCGGATTATGGAAGACGGCAATCTCACCATGCTGGGGACCTCTGGCACAGTGACCACGCTGGGGGCGCTTCACCTGGGGTTGCGACGGTATGAGCGCTCACGGGTTGATGGCATGGTCATTGATTTCGACTCCATCGGCGCATTAAGCAGCAAGCTTGCCATGATGACCTGTGACGCGCGCGCATCGCACCCCTGTATCGGTCCAGAACGCGCCGATCTGGTTGTTATGGGATGCGCCATTCTGGAAGCCGTGTGCAGGCGCTGGCCGGTGGGACGCCTTCGCGTAGCGGATCGCGGTATCCGTGAAGGTTTACTTATCAGTATGATGGCTGAGGACAGTCATGCAGGCCACATCGTCGGGGCAGCCCACACAGCCGGAGCAACCCAATGAGCGATCAACGTGGCAAAAAAGGCGGCCCGCGCGCAAGCAGCGGTGCAGCCGGCAAACCGTCCGGTAAAAAAGTCGGCAAGAAGACGATGGGCACCCGCTTTATCAGCCGCACCATGACTGAAAAAGTAAAAACAGCCAAAGGCCGCAAAGGCTCGTCCACAAAATGGCTGCAACGCCAGTTGAATGACCCCTACGTCGCCGAAGCACAGGTTCGGGGGTATCGCTCGCGGGCGGCATTTAAGTTACTGGAGCTGGATGAAAAGTTCCTGATCCTGAAACCGGGCAAGCGCATCGTCGATCTGGGCGCGGCCCCTGGTGGCTGGACGCAAGTGATTGTGGAACGGGTAAATCCGTCAAAAACCACCGATAAGGGCAACGCAAACCAGATCGTGGCACTGGATATCAATGAGATGGAAGAAATTCCGGGCGCCAAGATTTTGCTACAGGATTTTCTGGATCCGGAAGCGCCCGAATTGTTGAAAGCAGCGATGGGTGGACAGGCAGATGTGGTCCTGAGCGATATGGCCGCACCGGCCACGGGCCATCCGGCAACCGATCATATGCGGATCATGGGCCTTTGCGAAGTGGCCCTGGATTTTGCCGAAGAAGTGCTGGCACCGGGCGGTATGTTTCTGGCCAAGGTTCTGCAAGGTGGCACCGAAAATGAATTGTTGACGCGTATGAAGAAGTCGTTCAAGACGGTCAAACACGCAAAGCCACCGGCCAGCCGTTCCGATTCGGCCGAATCGTACGTTATCGCCCAAGGATTTAGGGGCACGGACAAGGATACAAAAGCCTAAGAATAGCCACTTTCCTACAACCGTGTTGGCAAGCCCTCCGCGATGTGTATGATGTGCCGCCAACTCGACAAAGTTATGGTCTTTTTCGATTTATACGAGACCTCAAGGAGATGGCATGGAATTCAAGGAAGCGCTGACGTTCGATGACGTCATTCTCACCCCCGCAGCGTCCGAGGTCCTACCCTCCGAAGCGAACACCTCGACGAAGCTGACCCGGACCATTGATTTGGGTATTCCGCTTATCTCGTCCGCGATGGACACGGTAACAGAAAGCAGCCTCGCCATCGCCATGGCACAGGCGGGTGGCATTGGTGTTATTCACAAAAACCTGAGCAATGCTGAACAGGCTGCCGAAGTCCGCCGGGTCAAGAAGTTCGAGTCTGGCATGGTGGTTGATCCGATCACCATTGCCCCCGACGCAACACTTGCCGACGCCTTGGCGATTAAAGAACGGCATGAGATTTCGGGTATTCCTGTGGTCGAAAAGGGTACTGGAAAACTGGTCGGTATTCTGACAAACCGAGATGTACGTTTCACCACGAACCCAGCGACCCCTGTTAGCGAGTTGATGACAAAGCACAGTGTCGACCGTCCCCTGATCACGGTGAAAGACGGCGTCGAACGAGATGAGGCCATGCGCCTTTTGCATCAATTCCGCATTGAGAAATTACTGGTAGTGGACGACGACTTCTGTTGTACCGGGCTGGTCACGGTCAAAGATATCGAGAAAGCCCAACAGCATCCTAATGCCTGTAAGGACGAGAAAGGCCGCCTTCGCGTTGCCGCAGCTTGCGGCGTCGGCGATGATGGTGTCGAGCGCGCCGAACATCTACTTGATGCCGAAACTGATGTGGTGGTGGTCGACACCGCCCACGGCCATTCACAGGGTGTACTGAAAACCGTAGAACGCATCAAGAAGCTTTCCAATTACACTCAAATTATGGCCGGTAATGTGGCAACGCCCGAAGGTGCACAGGCGTTGATCGATGCTGGCGTCGATTCAGTCAAGGTCGGCATTGGGCCCGGCACCATTTGTACGACCAGAATGGTGGCTGGTGTCGGCATGCCACAACTAACGGCCATTCTGGAAGCCAGCGAGGTTTGCGCCAGAAACGGTGTGCCCATCATTGGCGATGGCGGTATCAAAACATCGGGCGATATTGCCAAGGCTATTGCTGCCGGTGCTGATTGCGTCATGCTGGGATCCTTGTTCGCTGGCACAGACGAAGCCCCGGGCGAGGTGTTCCTGCATCAGGGCCGCTCATTCAAGGCGTATCGCGGTATGGGATCACTGGGTGCCATGGCGCGTGGTTCGGCCGACAGATATTTCCAGGCCGAGGTTTCCGACAATCTGAAACTGGTCCCCGAAGGTATTGAAGGGCAAGTCCCTTACAAAGGCCCGGTAGAACAGGTTATTCATCAACTGGTCGGCGGGCTGCGGTCATCCATGGGTTATACCGGCAATGCGACCATCGCCGATATGCAGACCAAATGTGTGTTCCGCCGGGTTACCGGCGCTGGCCTGCGTGAAGGCCATGTACATGACGTAACGATTACCCGTGAAGCGCCAAATTATCGTGTGAACAGTTAAGGTGCGATCATGACACCAGGTGCACGCCTTTCCGCCGCCATTGAAATTTGCCTTGAAATTCAAGATGAAGGCACGGCGACAGACAGAACAGTCGACGCGTATTTCAAGAAACGACGGTACGCCGGATCAAAAGATCGCCGGGCGATTTCCAACCGTGTTTACGATGTGATCAGAAGCCAGTCGCGGCTGGACTGGTGGATTGAACGATCCGGCAGCAACCTGACACCATCACCGCGCCTTCGCATTATTGCGGACCTTTGCCTGAGCGACAAAATGCGCCCCGAAGAAGTTCAAACCTTGTTCAGTGGTGCCACACACTGCCCAGACGTCATGGATGAAGGCGAAACGGCATTGGCCGGTGCCCTGGCCGGCCGTCCCCTCACCCATCACACCGACATGCCCGATTGGGTCGCTTACGAGTACCCCCAGTGGTTGGACAGTCGCCTTCGCGACGCGTTCGGTGAGAATTTTGAGGCAGAAATAGCCGCCTTCAACTTACCCGCCAGCCCGGACATCCGGGTAAACATGTTGAAAGCCACCTTCGAGGGTGTACAGGAAATGTTACAGGGCGCACAGATCAATGCCGCCCCCACAGCCTATTCTCCCACAGCACTCCGCATCACAGACAATGTGCGCCTGGGTGGCACCAAGGTTTTCAGCGATGGCTTTATTGAAGTTCAGGATGAGGGCTCGCAACTCATATCTTTATTGTGTGATGCCGGACCGGGTATGACCGTGATCGATTTTTGCGCTGGTGCGGGTGGCAAGACCCTGGCAATGGCCGCGACGATGACCCGTGGCACCAATAACAAGGGCAAGACCATCAAAGGCCAGTTGATCGCCTGTGATGTGTTCTCCCAACGGTTGGAGCGCATGAAATCCCGGTTGAAGCGTGCCGACGCAAATGGCATTCAAATGAAAACCCTGTCCACAGAAGATGACCCCTGGGTCGCGGCGAACGCCGATGTGGCGGACCGGGTATTACTGGATGTGCCGTGTACCGGCACCGGCACATGGCGACGTGAACCGGACGCCAAATGGCGGCTTCACCCCGAAGACATGGAAAAAGTCATTAACACCCAAAAGCGCATCCTTACCAGCGCCAGCCGACTGGTAAAGCCGGGTGGCCGATTGATCTACGCCACGTGCTCGGTCTTGCCAGATGAAAACGAAAAACAGGTGGAGTGGTTCCTGTCTGAGAATCCGGCATTTCGCACGCTGGATGTTCCAGGTGTTTGGGCCAGTACCATCGGTGACAATTGCCCCGTATCAAGTCCATGGCTTCGCCTTTCACCGGCAAGCACCCAGACGGACGGATTCTTTTGTGCGGTCCTTGAACGGACGAGTTGATCGGTGGAAACGCTCGTCATTCAATCCTACCGCTCGCACAACGTAGCGCCATGGATTGAAACCTGCCTCGCCAGCGTCAAATCCTGGTCGAACCTTCACAACTACGCATATCGTTTTGTCGGCGAGGAAATTTTTGATCGCGTGCCGGATTGGTACCGGGGAAAGACGCGTGCTCACCCCCAGATCGCTACGGATCTGGGCCGCTTGGAATTGATCCGTGAGGCGTTGGATGAAGGTTACCGGCGGGTGGCGTGGCTGGATGCGGACGTGCTTATTTTTGCACCAACCGGCCTGACGCTTGATCATATCGACAGCTATTCTTTTGGCCGTGAGTTCTGGGTCCAGTCAAATCAACGGGGTGAATTGAAGCTTTTTCGCAATACGCACAATGCACTTTGCGTCTTTTGTCCCGGCAACCCGTTTCTTGATTTCTATCGTCATGCCTGCCTCAACATTATTGAACGCATGGACGTGGGGCCAGACGGCAGCATGGTGCCACAAATCGTCGGCCCGAAACTACTCAATGCCTTGCAGAACATGATGGGACTGCCGGTCATGGAGTCAATTGGCATGGCAAGCCCTTTGGTCATAACCGATATTGCAGCAGGCGGCGGTCCGGCGCTAAACATGATGCTGGATGCCATGGATGATCCGGTGTGCGGGCTTAATCTGTGCGCATCGATGAGCCCGGCGGAGGTCGATCAAGCCTGTGACCGTTTACTGGGCACCCCAGCCATCATGAAACCGAGTTAGCAATGCCTGCATTCTCCCTGATCACCCCCGGCGACTACGTGCTTCATCCCAGCGAAGACTGGGGCTTGGGGCAGGTTCAATCGGTGGATAACAATCGCGTAACCTGCAACTTTGAACATCGAGGTAAGGTCACGATCAACACAGAGGTCATCGAACTTATCCCCGCTAAACTACCGAATAGCGATGATTAATTGTCTGCCTAAAGACAAACCGTTGCGGTGGCAGTCAGAAACGTCTGCTTCGGTAGTGCGGGTTCAACTGGTCAATGCAACACGCTAACCTTATTTAAAAGGGAGTGTTGTACCATGGCTCGACGACCACGATTAATTTATACGGCGGAGCTCAAAGCTAA
>JABJGO010000075.1 GCA_018662225.1 Rhodospirillales bacterium
GGCGAATGTTACGGTATTTCGTTTTGATGTGGTGGTCATGGGATGCTGCTCCTTTTATTCGCGGGTTAAAGTCTTTGCAGACTAACCCACTGGGGAAGCAGCCGGTCCATCCCATTAGCAGAAGTTTGGCCTAGTTATCGACAGATGCCCGCAATCGGCCAGAAGCAGAATTCAGTAAACTAAACCTGATGCCACTAGAACCCCTGTAAGCACGCCATGGCGACGCGCGGCTCGATCCCAAACGATAGCGCTGCGGCGTAGGTGAAGGCTGCGGCCCGCTTTTGTTCATCTTCTATGTAGGAGTCGTAACTGCCAAGGTCGGTAACTGGTACTGCTTTTCCCTGTATATCATCGACCAGCATGCTGCCGGAGAGATAAATGCCGCCGGGAACTTCTTCCCTGCACGATATGCCGACCACAACCTGCTCGTCTGCTTTGGACAATGCATCGAAGATATCGCGACTTACGGGATCATCGATAGAGATAATCGCTGTTCGGGGCTTGGTTTGGCGGTGAAAAATGTTTCGCATAGCGGTGAGTGCCGCCTCATCCAAAGATGCATCGGCACCGTACCAGATAGCGGTCTCAAATGTTATAGATACCGTCATATCCAGCTTTTCAGGCGGCATAAGAACGATATAGGTTCCGCCAAGTCCAAGCGGATGCATGCCCAACATGGGCTTGTCTGCCATCCCACCAAGCTCCACATCCTTGCCAGCAACCTCCATCACATGTGTTGTCAGTGTGGCGAGGAAGTCCGTATCGCCCGTGCCGGTGATCCCCAGATAAACCGCATCCCGCTGGGCACGGGCCAGCAATTCCGCGTCACTGATCACTTCGCCGCGGGCATCGCGGACCGCTTTGACAACGGCGTGGTCATTGATCCCGTCATGGGGAATACCGGTTTCGATGGCGAGGCTGACGATTTCACGCGCATCACAATTCCCCAGGTCAACGAGGGGCACGCCTTCTTCTTCAGCCATATCCCGTTTGTCCGGATCATCATCCCATGCCCAGACTTCGGCACCGCTGAGATCAAGCGAACGAGCGGTCATGATACCATGCGGGCCTAAGCCAAGTACACCGACGGTAAACCCTGAGAATGGAAACAAATCAATCATATCAGTCCCTTATCAATGAAGCTTTTGTGTCATTGGCGCAGAAGCCAACGGTATATTGAATAGCAAGTTTTGTGGCTTCAAACGAAGACGACCACTTTCATCCATCGCGAGCCCCATATAGACGGGTCGACCAGCCATGTGGCCTTGCAGCACAGAAGAATCACGAAAATTCAACTGGAATAGTGAAATAAGACGGGCCATCCGATCATCTTCAATTTCACACCCCTCATACAAGTCATTGAGTAAGGCGGTGCTTTCCGCATCCAGACCCGTGTGCCATGCCCAATTTTCATCCTCAATTTCCTGCAAGGCTGCAATCTTTACATCGCTCATCAGTAAATGTCGCATCCAGCGTTCCATGATCTGACACAGTGCGCTCAATCCCGGTCGTCCGAACGACAGGTCAAAGGCAAAATCAAACTTGTGGCTTCGGTTCCAGTACAGGTCAGAATTTTCAGCTACCATGACATCCAAATTGGACGCTCGAAGCGGGATGCCGCTCTTGGTCAGGGTTTTTCCCAGCTCTCCTCTATTGGCATCCTGTTCACTCATGGTCGCAGCCGTTTTCAAATCTGCCGTAATAATATTGCCCTCATGAACGTTGACGGCCTGGTCGCGGAAAAATAGCTCTCCTGCCCGCGCCAAAAACGGGTCATCCGGGCCCTTCAAAAGGTGTTCGGTAATCAGTTGAGTCATGTGATTGATGAACATGGCGGGAACGGTCACGGTACCCTCGGTAAAGGTAGACAAATAGCAGCCTTCAATCGTGCCCGCCGCTGACAGGCGGTCCCGGTATGCCAGAATGACCTGATAGTTCTCCCGTGCGTCCGGGTCTTCCAATTGGGTAATTTGTTTAGCCGAAACCTGTCGCCATGGGTCATCCAACAAGTCTGCATGTAACGCGCGTTCAGCAGCGCATGACTCCGGGATCAATTCAAGTTGAGGACCAGTAAGATAACCCCGGATAAAATCATCCGTTACCCCCAAAAACCCGTCATCACGAACGGTGAGCAACCCCAGACCGGATTCAGGCCAGATGATATTAGGTGGCAATGGCTTGCTCACTCTTCCACAAGCTCCCAAATTTTGAACGGCTGATCCGCCCCTGTATTCGGGGATACTGACCGGACCACCTCACGTATGCCGCCCGTGTCCTGCTCTCGCGTCAGTGACAGCAGCGTACCGTCATCGAATTCACATAGATCAGCAACGTAACGGACCTCATCACGCGCCATAGGCATAGCAGCCGCCCGATCAGGTGCACCGAAATCCGCCACGAACATATCGGCCAGTGCCATGACCACGCCTTCGAATTCATCGTCGGTCGCGGTTGTTACCTGCACGAATGTTGAATACCCGCCACTTTCCAGACCCATCCAACCGGATTGGAAGGCGAAACGTTGTTTGCGGCTTAACTGTTCCGGGTCAGTGTCACTGAAGCAAAAGCTGCCGGTAACGGCCCATTCACCGGGTGCTGCAGCAAGATCAAAAACCTGAGTATCCGAGATATCCAATTGAATGGTTTTAGGCAATTTCATGACCCTGATTATAGGGTGTATGAAAATGGGATAAAGAACGAAACGTCTGATTTTACAATTACCATCGGGGGCTGAGTAAAACAGTATCTGACAATTTACATCGGTCCCTTAAAAGTGGTAGACTCGGCCATCGATTCAATAGAGTTAGCAACGGGAGAAAACAATGAGAGCCATGTGGATGGGAATGTTGGGCGCCGTCGCTATTGCGGTTATCGCAGGCTTTATATTGACAGGCACCGGATCAACAACGGCGCAGGAATTCAGCTCTTCGGATGTGCGCCTCTAACGCCACCGATACGGAATGAGCAAAACAAAAGTACGGAATGAGCAAAACAAAAGTACGGAATGAGCAAAACAAAAGGCCCGCCGATTTCGACGGGCCTTTAGCATTTCAGATCAGAACCGAACGGGTTACTCAGCCGGTTCTCTTGATTTTTGGTTGATCTCTTCAAGCCACAGACTGTGGTGCTCTCGCGCCCAGTTCTCGTCGACTTCACCGGTGGTGACCGCCTCAATTGCACCTTCCATACCAAGTGTTCCGATATAGATGTGGGCAATAATAATGACGATCAGTACCAGTGCCATGACCGCGTGCCACATCAACGCCAATTGCGTTTCATGCACCGGCGATAGCGTGGTGGGCAGGTCGAATCCAAACACATTCAACAAGGTAAATGTTGGTGCGAAGGGGGCAAATTCAAACGGGAACAATAGACAGATGCCCGTGTAGCTGATGGATAGCCCACCCAATACCGTAGCCCAAAAAATGAGCTTCTGGCCGGCATTGAATTTCTTGGCTGGTACGTGATTGCCTTTGCTGAATAAACCACCACCCTGAAGCATCCAGGATACATCCTGTTTGGATGGAATGTTCTCACGAACCCAAATAACAATCATCAAGGCGATGCCAATCATGAAGGCAAACCCAATGTAGTCGTGGGTCATTTTTGCGTAGAGCGTGAAGCTGGCAAATGCACTTTTACCAATGACCGGCATCAAGACGAATTTGCCGTACAATGTATTAAGCCCGGACAGGCCCAGAACAATGAACGATGATGCGGTCAGCCAGTGCGTGAACCGTTCTAAGTCATTGAAGCGAAGGACCGTTCGACCGGAACGCCCGCTCTCGATCTTGATCCGTCCACGAAGGGTGAAAAACACGCCCAACAACAGGAACATGGCGAGAAGCGACCAACCGCCATAGCTGGACAGGGGACCGCTCCTGAACAGACGAAAATCGTCACCTTCGGATTGAACCAGAACCGCAGCTTTCTTGTCAGGTATGGAAACAGTACCCGATACACCATGGCGGATGGCCCGCCATATTTCGGCATCGCTTACATTACCGACAGAATTACCCGGAACATTACCCTGTTCCTGCGCCACCGCGGATGATGGTATTCCCGACAGGTTACCGGTCAACCCAATTGAGATACCGAGTATAACCATCAAGGCAGAGATACTGCGGAACAATATGGTGCGGTTCAACATTAATGAGTCTCCCGGAACAAAAATGCGTGTTTCTAAAGGAATTTGAGGGCATCAGACAAATAACTGATGCCCCCGAAAGTTCCTGTTAAGAGCCGGATTTCAGCTCGTAAGCTGTACCCCAACCCCAGGCCCCAGAGCCAAACCCACGTGCAACGATACGTTCCCGATAGATGTCAGAAACGATGTTTCCGTCACCGCCGAGCAGCGCCTTCGTTGAACACATTTCAGCACACAGAGGCAACTTTCCTTCGGCCAGTCTGTTACGACCGTACTTCTGGAATTCTGCGGCTGAATGGTTTTCCTCCGGACCACCATTGCAGAAGGTACACTTGTCCATCTTGCCTCGGCTGCCGTAGTTGCCCGCCTGCGGGAACTGCGGTGCACCGAATGGGCATGCAAAGAAGCAATACCCACAACCAATGCATAGATCCTTCGAATGCAAAACCACACCTTCTTCGGTCTGGTAAATGCAGTCCACAGGACATACCGCAATACACGGCGCATCAGAACAATGCATACAAGCGACGGAGATCGACCGCTCGCCAGGGTCACCATCGTTGATCGTGACAACACGACGACGGTTTATACCCCAAGGAACTTCGTGCTCATTCTTACATGCAGTGACACAGGCGTTGCACTCAATGCAGCGTTCAGCATCACATAGGAATTTCATACGTGCCATTTACGTATCCTCCCTTTCTCAAGCTGCTTCGACACGACACAGGGTAACTTTCGTTTCCTGCATCTGTGTCACTGAGTCATAACCATAGGTGCCGCACATATTTGATGCTTCACCCAACACATAAGGATCGGTCCCTGACGGATACTTATCACGCAGGTCCTTTCCTTGCCAATGGCCACCGAAGTGGAACGGCATGAACACCACACCGGCGCCCACACGTTGTGTCACCATTGCCTTAACGAGAACCTTGCCGCCTTCAGGGCTATGGATCCAGATATCGCCACCGTCACGAATGCCAAGGTTATTGGCATCGACGGGATTGATTTCTGCAAACATTTCCTGTTGCAGCTCGGCCAGCCATTTATTGGACCGGGACTCGTCACCACCACCTTCATATTCAACAAGACGGCCCGAGGTCAGAATAATCGGGAAGTCTATTGAATAGTCGTTCTTTTGGATCGACCAATAAAGGGTGGGTAAGCGATAGGCCCGTTTATCCTGGTAGGTCGGATAATCAGCGACCAGATCGCGCCGCGGCGTATACAACGGTTCACGGTGCAACGGCACAGGATCGGGGAACGTCCAGACCACTGTTCGGGCTTTGGCATTACCAAACGGTGCGCAACCATGCTTGATCGCCACACGCTGGATACCACCTGAAAGATCAGTCTTCCAGTTGGTCTTATCACCAGCAACCCTTTCGATAGCCGCCCGTTCGTCAGCCGTCAGATCACCATCCCAACCGAGTTTCTTCAGCATGGCCATGGAGAATTCAGGATGACCATCCTTGATCTCACAACCAACGGGGTAGGACCCTTCAGCCAGCAAATTGGTGCCGTCCTTCTCAACACCAAACCGGGCACGGAAGTTCAAACCACCTTCGGCAACCGGTTTCGATGTATCGTAAAGGATTGGCGTGCCGGGATGGCCCATTTCAGGCGTTCCCCAGCATGGCCAAGGCAGACCATAGTATTCACCATCACAAGGGCCACCATTCGCTAACAGGGTGGTCTTGTCGAAGGTGATCTGGTTGTCCATCTGCTTTCTCATGCGTTCCGGCGACTGACCGGTGTATCCGATCGTCCACATACCCTTGTTAAACTCGCGGGTGATGTCTTCGATCAGTGGCTCGTTCTCGGTAACCTTGATGTTCTTGAACATCTGGTCAGCAAAACCGAGTTTCGCCGCAAAGCGATACATGATCTCGTGATCCGGCTTGGATTCGAATGCCGGCTCAAAGACCTTGTCGCGCCATTGTAGCGAACGGTTGGATGCGGTTACGGAACCATAGGTTTCGAACTGTGTGCAGGCAGGCAACACATAGACGCCGTCTTCACGATCCGGAATGACTGAAGCAAATGTCGGTACCGGATCGATGATAACCATCAGCTCCAGTTTCTCCATTGCCTTTTTCATTTCCGGCAGTCGGGTCTGTGAGTTGACCGCATGGCCCCAAAGAACCATAGCCTGCAAATTTTCAGGCTGATCAATGTTGTCTTTGTCTTCAAGAACACCATCGATCCAGCGGCTAACCGGGATACCTTTGGATTCCATCAGATCCTTGGAGGCAAAGCGCCCAAGGAGATAATCGTAATCCACATCCCATACACGAGCCCAGTGTTTCCACGAACCAGTTTTCAAGCCGTAATAACCAGGCAGGCTGTGGCTCAGGATACAGAAATCCGTGGCACCCTGTACGTTGTCGTGGCCACGGAAAATGTTGGCACCGCCACCGGCTGTACCCATATTTCCGAGCACCAACTGCATCGTGCAGTAAGCCCGCGTGTTGTTATTACCGTTGGTATGCTGCGTGCCGCCCATGCACCAAACAAAGGTGCCAGGCCGATTGTTGGCCATAGTCCGGGCAACACGGCGAACCTGTTCGCCCGGAACACCGGTCACACGTTCGCATTCTTCCGGAGTCCACTTTTTCACTTCGGCCCGAATTTGTTCAAGACCCCAAACGCGCTGGCGAATGAACTCTTTGTCTTCCCATTCGTTTTCGAAGATATGCCACAGAATACCCCAAATCAGGGCCACATCTGTGCCGGGACGGAAACGAACATATTCATCAGCATGCGCTGCGGTTCTCGTGAAGCGGGGATCACAAACGATGAGTGCTGCGTTGTTTTGTTCCTTGGCTTTCAGAATATGCTGAACAGCAACCGGATGAGCTTCCGCCGGGTTCGAGCCAATCAGGAAGATCGCCTTGGAGTTATGAATATCGTTGTACGAATTCGTCATCGCACCATAGCCCCAGGTATTCGCAACACCGGCCACCGTTGTGGAGTGACAGATACGCGCCTGATGATCGCCGTTATTGGAGCCCCAGAAACCGTAGAACTTACGGAACAAGTAGGACTGTTCATTATTGAACTTGGCAGAACCAAGCCAGTAAACGGAATCAGGTCCAGCCTTTTCGCGGATCGAGAGCATCTTGTCGCCAATCTCGTTGATGGCGTCTTCCCAGCTCATCTTAACCCATTTGCCACCCGATAATTTCATCGGGTATTTAAGGCGTCGATCATTGTGCGCATGTTCACGAACAGAGGCACCCTTGGCGCAATGCGCGCCTAAGTTGATCGGGCTGTCGAAACCAGGTTCCTGGCCCACCCAAACACCATTGTCCATTTCAGCCATCACTGTGCAACCCACGGAACAGTGGGTGCAAACGCTTTTGACGGTTGTCAAACCAGCAGCAGCCGTCGCGGCCTTAGCTTCTTTGACAACGCCAACGGGCGTCGCTGTCATTAATGCTGCACCACCGGCAGCTAAACTCGATCGTTTTAAAAACGTCCTGCGGTCGACACCTGTGCCTACCGTGCCTGCCTGGACTTTTTTCAAACGGGGGCGTCTCGCCACCCCGCTTGTTTTTTTCCTAAGCATTCGCCTCTCCTGTTTTTGTTTTGCGACGATAAGACCAGAAATCCCTCGACGCTGTTACGTAACTACGTTGTACATCCGTAGCCAATGTGACCTCAGAACCTAGCTAAATCGTAGTAGGTTTTGACGTGTTCGGTCTCCTGGTAGTCACCAGTCGATTGTTCATCCGTATCAATCCCGGCCGCTTTCGCCGATCCTGACATAGCGACAGCCGCACCGGCTGCACCGAGTGCTACTCCGCTATTTCGTATAAACTCCCGACGGGGTAATGCTTTTTCCTTACCGGACATTCGCTTACTCCTTAAATGGATGACTGACTTAGGGTCTGCATCCACGTAGTTTGACCAAGGGCGTCTCGCAACCGAGGTCTGGCGACACTATGCCGCCATCTCAAAAGCCTCAGATTCAATCCTGACAAACAGGCGGCCAATCGTCCCAATCGGGGCGTAGAGAACCGATGAATCTGAGGTTTCCAGATCTTCAAAAAGCTTTTCCATCCATGAAGCAATATGCGTATGGAAGAATTCACCCTGACGCTCCACCCCAACAGGGTTGCGCGCCTGATCCATGATCAGGTGATGCATGATTTCAAGAATATAGGCCGCGTGGTCTTCGGGCTCATTATTCTCTTTTGAATTTTCAATGCCGAATTCTGCTAGATCACTGCGCAACGCCGCCAGTGGTTTGTCGTACATCAATCCGGTCAGATAGAGAGATTCGTAAGGCATCACTTCGCCACCCGCACCAAATCCGTAAAACAATTTTGTGAATTCTTCTATGGCCGTTTCAGGCGTCGACTGAGATGCAACCTGCGCAAGGGCACCAAGCGCCTTGCCGAAATCGCTGTCATCTGCACCCAGCGCACCAAGCATTTCAAGCGTATCAGCATCCGGTGACTGGACCAGTAGACGTGACAAAAGCGCATAATATTGCGCCCGTAACACATCTTCTGTGCCGACGTTCTCACTGGCCGTGCCGCTAGGCATATCTGTGGCTGTCCCTGTCATTCTTTTTATTGGCCCCTTTATTGAAAGTGGTCCATTTGTCTATTGTATACCACACTCCAGAAATGAATGCGATAGCAACATTGGATAATTGTGTAAAACCATGGGGATAAGTTACGGTAGTATGCAAGTCTCACAGATGTTTGGTTTAAGCATCCGAAACTAGATCACTATCATCATCCAGATTATCTGCGTCCGAATCGTCACCCGCGGAATGCCCGGCCGTTTGTTCTTCTGTATCTTCTGATTCATTCTCTGGTGCGGCTTCTGGTTCATCTTCTGGTGCTTGCGCCTCTGCAACAACTTCATCACTGTTTGTTTCGGTATCTTCTTCCTGGACGAGATCATCCTCATCCAAGAAACCGCGCCCCACTTTATAACTGGTATCCATAGCGGTGATAAGTTTGTCGATAATACGATAGTTCTCGTCATAATCGTTCATGCCATCAAGAAATCCAAACGCCGGATCGATGCGCCACAAGCGTCGCATAGCGGCTTGTTTTAACATATCGGGAATGCCGGTTTGCATATACGGTTTGAAATCTGATCCTGCATTGAGGCTATCCAATGGTGCCAGGTCATGTTCCCGGGCTAGGTCGTCCATGGCCTCGGGGCTGTCATCATCAGGGGCATCGTCTTCGTTTGATGATTCCAGCTCACCCTCTCGGGCGTCCGGTGCAACTATTGGCTCAACTGCTAGCGGTTGTTCATGCACGCTTTCTGCCCGCGACTCAATTTCCGCACCCGGCTCATCATCATCGGCAAATGTAATCAGTGGCCCACGCGACCGAGGTTTCTGATTTCGGTGCGCGGTCTTACGTTGCGACCAGCGCCCCATGCCTGATGTACTCCTGTCGTTCATGCTCTTGGTGCTCGTCGTCCGCCGCTCTGATCGAACTTTTTGTTCTTTCGTTTCTTAAAGGGCTCATCCACGTGATACATGTCCACAAAACCCTGGGTCCAGGTGATGATGGGTGGCGGCATGGGCACACCCTCAACCACTTCATCACCGCTTTCTGCGTATCCCATGGCTTCATAAGGACACACCGTTATATGACAGGGTTCATACTCTGCATCATCGGCTTCTTCACCGGCCTGCATGATCACATAGATCTGGGGCTCGGTCTGCGACAGGTTGTATCGATATCCCTCGGTCTCACCCTTGAATAATTCAAGTGCCAGAGTCCGCGCGTGGTAGCGTTCCCAGCCGTCGCCCTCATCGATCTTTACCCATTGCTCAACGGGTTTTGCACCGGGCAGGGCAGCAACCGGTGTCCAAGTATGATCGATCCAGCGATTGTCAGAAACGCGCCGCTCGATAACGATACCAATTTCAATGAACCCGTCTGCCATTCGATTGTCGTCCACTTGTTGTCCGGGTGGATATGTTTCATAAATGACCATGAAAATCATGATCGGTATGCTGCCACCGTATACTAAACCTGCTGAGAGAGACAAATGACAAAATCGGCGATTGTAATAAACGGTGTCACAACCTTCGTCTGTGACTGCGAAGGAACGGCCCCCATCAATGCGGGCGTTCTGGGTAAGACGCTTGATGACCAAGCCATCGAGCCAGCAACAATGCTGTGTGGCCGACAACTGAACATGTTGGAAGAATTTTTACCAACGGCCGAAGGTCCGGTCACCGTGGCCTGCACCCAAATGTCTCATGTTTTTGAAGAGATGGCTGAAGAAATTGGGTATGAAGGTGAACTTGGCTTTGCCAATATCCGGGAAAAGGCCGGTTGGTCTAAAGAAGTAGCGCAGGCAACCCCAAAGGTTGCGGCCCTGTTATCTGAAGCATCCCTGTCCCCACCGGACGTGCGCGAAGTTGTCATGGAAAGCGATGGCAGCGTGCTGATCCTGGGCTCCAATCAACCTGCCGTCATGGCGGCCCAGCGATTGTCATCACAGATGGATGTGACCCTTGTTGTGGAACGTGGTACCGAGATCACGTTGCCCGCCCAGTTCAATTTCACTATTTTCAACGGCAAACCCGTCGACCTGAGCGGTCACTTGGGCGCCTTCACCGTGACACTGTGGCGATTGGGTGCGTTCATTCCATCATCACGCGGCGAGGCCCAGTTCGAAGAAAATCGAAGTGATGGCAACGCCGAATGCGCGCTTGTTCTGGATCTGCGTGGTGATGATCCGTTGGTCAACGCGCCGGAAAAACGGGATGGGTATTTCAACCCCGATCCGGGTAGCATCGCGGCGGTGGAACAGGCTTTGTTTGAACTTGCCAATCTGGTCGGTGAGTTTGAGAAACCTCGATACGTTTCGTATCAGGCAAAAATATGCGCCCATAGCCGTAGCGGCATCACAGGTTGCACACGTTGTCTGGATCTGTGCCCAACGGGTGCGATCGCGGAAATCGGCGAAAGCCTGGAATTCGATCCCTACATTTGCGCCGGGTGTGGCAGTTGTGCTGCCGCCTGCCCGACCGGTGCGGTCACCTATAATCTGCCTGGATACGAGCATTCCTTGACCCGGCTGAAAGCGCTGTCTTCTGTCTATCATGATGCGGGCGGCGAGAAACCTGTGCTGTTCGTTCATGATCTGAAATACGGCGAAGAAATGATCTCGGCCATTTCCCGTTTTGGCGATGGCTTGCCCGCCCGTGTGATTCCGTTTGCGGTCAACGAGGTCAGTCAGTTTGGCCAGGTGGAAGCCTTGGCTGCATTGGCCTATGGATTTGTCCATGTTTTCGCCCTCGTCAACCCAGCCCATAGCGAAGAGCATCAAGGCCTTCAGGATTCTGCCGCGCTGGTCAATCACGTGCTCGACGGTTTGGGTTATGGCGACGACAACATCAGCATCATCGACGCCAGTGACCCGGATGCCGTGACGCAACAGCTATACACGGAAAGAAACGATCCTGTCCTGACACGGTCGAGTTTCACTCCATCCGGTGACAAGCGTTCACTGATCCGCAATGCCTTGAACCACCTGCACAAGCACGCGCACGCCCCTTGCGATATATTACCGCTACCGGCTGGTGCGCCATTCGGCACAATCGACATCAACACCGAAGGCTGCACCATGTGCCTGTCATGTGTAAATGCATGCCCGGCCAACGCGTTGCTTGAAAATACGGAGAAGCCGGAACTGAGGTTCCGCGAGAGCGCGTGCGTGCAATGCGGTTTGTGCAAGGCCACATGCCCGGAAAAAGTGATCAGCCTTGATCCCCGGATGAATTTTACAAACGAAGCCCTCAATCTTGTGGTCCTGAACGAGGAAGAACCGTTTGAGTGTGTTCGTTGTGGCAAAGCCTTCGGCGTTAAATCCATGATCGATAACATGACGGCCAAACTGGAAGGCCACAGCATGTTTGCCGACCCGACGACTCTAGAGCGCATCAAGATGTGTGATAACTGTCGCGTTGTCGCCATGACCAACGAAGACACCCAACCGTTATTCGCGGGAAATCGACCCAAAACGCGGACAACAGACGACTACCTATCAGGTCGAATTACAGATGAGGACCCGGAAGATTGATTGGATGTGACAACAGTTCCGTTTATTGAACTATGAGACATCTAGCGGGTGGGCATTTCTGCTCAGGGGCGAAAGCGGAAGTATTTCGTGATGATTTTCAGTCGTTCTGAATTTCCGCTTCTGGCTATTAGCGGAAATGCTTAACGACGTTCAAATATGTCCGCTTTCA
>JABJGO010000010.1 GCA_018662225.1 Rhodospirillales bacterium
GTTTAATGTTGTCCAACTCGGCCTTGCTTTCTCGAGTGATATCGTCTGCCGTAGCCTGCGCATCCCTATCCAAAACGATGACACAAGGAATATCATATGCCTTCAAAAGGCGGGCAACATTGCTCACTTTCTGCGTATCACTCCCATCTAGCCGGATGATGGCAATACCCATTTGGAACTCGCTCATTCCACACATTTCCATCCAGGTCGGGAAACCATCTTCTTCAGTTCGACCTTCGACAAGAACGGCACAGTTACCGCCACCTTTGAGCATGGCATCTGATGCTCGAATTCCTAAATCAGTCCGAACTTCGTCCATCATCTCTGCATCGAAGGTCTTGGTTGTCGTGTTTCCATTAATTGTTCGCGTTAAAATTATGTTGCTGTCAAAGCTACTCCTGTCGATAAACACTGGCGAATGTGTTGTGACAATTACTTGAGAATTCTGACTTATAGCTTGGATTACTGACAGCAACTGTCGTTGTGCTTTTGGGTGCAAACTATTTTCTGGCTCTTCCATAGCCAAAATTAGATGCTCATCCGGTCCGAGCTGAGCGACAAGTCGAAATAACGCAATGATCAGATTGTTTTGAGTTCCAGACCCACGGTTTTCAATTCGTACACCTTCTACTCGATCATCCGACAGATTGACTGAGAAACTAACCCCCTCAACTGGATCAATTTCAACATCGTCAAACGACAGACTCATCGAACTATTGTGCATTTGTTCTCGTAAGAATTCTTCAAGAACTTCGCGCGGTTCATCCATCGCGCCCTTGAGTATCTTCTCAAGTTCAGTAAGCGATGCTTTTGCGCCTCCTGCTTGAATCTGATCCTTCATTCTCGCCCGTAACAATTTTCCAAGTAACGCTGTTTTGTTCATCGAAAATTGAACGGCCAAATCTCTTCGAACTGGAATAAAGTGAAATCGCTCATTCGAAAACCATTGGGTTAGAACTGGTTTTGGTATCGCGACTGCAGACTCGTCGTCCAAAATCGCATTCACCTTTGGTGCCTGACCAAAAGAGTATACCTTTGAAACCACGACCGTGCCGTCTTTCCTTGTCAATGCTTCAACGTCTTCGCCAGGCACATCTTTGAAGGTAACTACAATCCGAATATCGCGATCTGTATCTCGCATAAACCAATCAGTGGGATCTTCAAGCTTCTTACCGACGAAAAATTTTTCCCGTGCATATAGAAACGAAGTCTTCCCGACATCATTCTCACCAATCAATACACTGAAGGTTCTTAAGGGGATTGAGACAGACTCTAGAGCACGGAAGTTGCTAATTTCGACGTGACAAATGTGCATCATTATCATTCTTCCTCTTACCAGCGATCAGTTGATCATCAGAGAACCTACCATGCGCACACAATAGCTGATCGGGTTGCGAAGATACAACCAATAGTATCTGATTGTGAAATAAGAAGGAATGGTGCGGGCGGCCGGAATTGAACCGGCACTGCCAAAGGCAACAAGATTTTAAGTCTTGCGTGTCTACCAATTCCACCACGCCCGCACAGGACCAGTCTGGTAGCACTTTTGTCTTGGGTGATTTTCTACCCGCCACAGGCTGTAACGTCTAGCCCCTGATTACAGCAATCAGCTTAACTTGTCGGAGTCGTCGCCGGGGCGGGTTTCGTCTTCGATGGGCTCTGAGCCCAGATCGCGGATCAATTGGCGCACGGCGCCTGCGGCTTCATCCAGTCGGGTCTTGTCAGCCGAGCGCAAAACAAGGTTCGCGCCCAGCTTGTGATCGCGGAAAAACGGGTAGCTGCCCATATCCACATCGGGGAAGCGTTCCTGAACCAGTGCCAGTGGTCCGGCAAAGGTGCCTTCGGGCAGCTCCGAGGTGATCGAGATCGAGAGCACCGGATCACCACCGCTCAGGCGGTGTTTCATACCGGAAAACATATCGCGCATGATACGGGGCACACCGGGTAGCACGAACACGTTTTCGAGCTGAAAACCCGGCGCGCGGCTGACCGGGTTCTCGATCAGGGTAGCGCCCTCCGGCATATCGGCCATGGACAGGCGTTCCGGGGTCACATCTTCGGGGCTGTAATAGGCCAGCAGGATTTCCTCGGCTTGCGGGTTGCGGCCGAACGGCACGCCAAACGCGCGTGCGATACAGACCGAGGTGATATCGTCATGGGTGGGACCAATGCCGCCCGTGGTCAGCACGTAATCATGGGCCACACGGGCTGCATTAACGGCAGCCACGATAATATCTGAATCATCCGGTATGACGTGGGCTTCGGCGACCTGAATGCCGATGTCGTTGAGGCCAGAGGCCAGAAATTGCAGGTTAGCATCCTGCGTGCGGCCAGACAGGATCTCATTACCGATAATGAGAATACAGGCCGTCACAGGTTTCATTTTCTGATCTTCGTCAGTCATGGTTTTCTTTGGCATTTCCGTTTCTGGACTGCCAATCAATACCCTATTCAACACCTTTGTGATACCACTACCGGCCACCATACAAAGAAAAAGGCCTCGCCTCCCGGAACAAAATGGGACGAGCGAGGCCTTGAGTAGCAGCCGTTCTTTCGGCTGAGGGAGGATCAGTTCACCAGCGTCCAGCTGCCATCCTCTTCCCGGCACGCGGTGCCGTATGCGTCCTGGGTTTCACCACCCACATAGATAGTGTGATTGTATTCGCGGCACAGCTTGCCGGTGTCCTGGCCATAACCTTCGCGGGTGGCGACCACCTGACCGCCATTACCCGATTCCGGGTTACTCCACGAGATGGTTTCGCCAACCGGGGCGGTGTAGACCTTGCTCTGTGCACGCTGGGCATACAACTCGTCGGTTTTGTCCATGCTGGCCCCCATGTCGGAACCCAGCAAGGCGCCGGCCAGTGTGCCCACGGCCACGGCCACAAGCTGACCATCGCCCTTGCCCACATTGCTACCGGCCAGACCGCCGATTCCGGCACCCAGAATGGTGCCCATCTGTTGCTTCTGGCCAGACCCGGTTACACATGCGCTCAACAGCACGGCAATAACCGCATAAGCAGACAACAACGATATGATATTAAAAAATTTGCGTTTCATCGTGATCCTCCATTCCACGCCGACCCAAAAGAAAAGACAGTACTAAATATGTCAGCGTTTGATGGTAGAACTATATATACATCTAAATTTGAAGTCAATAATAGATGTATATATAAATGCATAATTATATCTTTTTTATGAAACCTTCACACTTTTCCCTTTATTATCTGATCATTAGCTTAGGCCGCGCGAACAGGAAATAATAATGAACACCCCCGATTCAGCAAAAAAACACACCTTTACCCACAACCAGCACCGGGAATACCTGTCCCTGCTGGACCGCCTACGCGATACCTGGCTTGAGGTATTCGACGGCAATCGAGATTTTTATCAGGCCCATTACTGGGATCTGCTGGCCATGATGTGGTGGCATGAAGAACCGGTCCGCAAGACCGATGCGCTGGGCTTTATGACCAGTGTGAAAAGCCCGCACACCGCCGCCAAGTATATCGACGTGACGGTGGCCGAAGGCTTCATTGAGGAAGTAGAAAACCCTGCGGATGGTCGCTCGCGTCTGTTATCGCTGGCTCCGCATATGCGCGCTCGGATGAATGATGTGCTGGACGGTGCCTTGGGTGAGCTGATTACCACAGCTCAACACATTATGGCCTCACGGCACTAAATCAGGTCCCGCAACAGGGCAACCAGCGGCGCGTCAGCGGGCGGCATGTCTATGTCCCCCATACGCACAGGGCGAACCCACTGGATGGACTGACCTTCCTGTGGGGCGATATCGCCTCTCCACACCCGGCAGGCAAATAACGGCATCAGGAGGTGGAAGTCATCATAAGTATGACTGGCAAAGGCAACGGGGGCCAGGCAACTGGATGTGATATCGATATCCAGCTCTTCCTTCAGTTCCCGGATCAGCGCGAATTCAGGCGTTTCGCCCTGCTCCACCTTGCCACCCGGAAATTCCCACAGGCCCGCCATGGATTTGCCTTCAGGGCGCTGGGCCAGAAGCACCCGGCCATCCACATCCACCAGCGCCACAGCGCTTACCAGAATAATAGGCAGGCCTGAGGCCCGGTCCCGATCATCCGGTTGCCAGCAGCCCGTGTCAGGTGGCAATTCCGGCGCTAATTCTGTCACGACCGGTAATCCGCGTTGATTTCGATATAGCCGTGGGTCAGATCACAGGTCCACACCGTGGCCGTGCCGTCACCGATGCCCACGTCCACGTCGATATCCACATTAGCGCCCGTCATGTGGGCGGCCACCGGGGCTTCGTCGTATCCTTCGACCGCCCGGCCATTTTCGGCCACGGCAACACCGCCGATGATGATTTTCAAGGCATCTCGGTCGGCTTGCTCACCGGCCTTGCCCACGGCCATGACAATGCGACCCCAATTGGCGTCCTCACCGGCGATGGCGGTTTTGACCAGCGGTGAATTGGCAACGGACAGCGCAATACGGCGGGCCGCGGCGTTGTCTTCGGCACCGGACATGTTCACGGTGATAAACTTGGTGGCCCCTTCCCCGTCGCGGACCACCAGATGGGATAACTCCCGGCAGGTGGTGCTGAGGGCTTCGCGGAATGCGGCCAGTTGCGGATCATCAGCACCCGATAACACGGGTTGTTCACCTGCCGCCCCAGTAGCAAACAGCATGAGTGTGTCACTGGTTGAGGTATCGCTGTCCACAGTAATGCAATTGAAACTTTGCCCCACGGCCTCATATAGAAGCTCTTGCAGAATATCCGCGGGAATCTTTGCGTCGGTAAACACAAACGACAACATGGTCGCCATATCGGGGGCAATCATGCCCGATCCCTTGGCGATGCCAGCAATATTAACGGTCTGATCACCAATTTTGGTGGTGCACCCCGCCCCCTTGGCAAAAGTATCGGTGGTCATGATAGCTTTGGCGGCGGTTTCCCAGTCGCCACCATGCAGTTCAGCCACCATACCGCCCAACTGATCCACGATCATCTGATCGGGCAGGTCTTCACCAATCACCCCGGTGGATGCAGCAAACACCCGGCTCGGCCGACAGGTCACGCTACCCGCCACGGCTTCCACAGTGCGGGTTACAGAATCAGCGCCGTTTTGACCGGTAAAGGCATTGGCGTTGCCCGCATTGACGATCAATGCCTGAGCCTCTCCACCACCGCCTTTCAGCGATTTACGGCACCAGTCAACCGGGGCAGACGCCGCGCGCGACTTGGTATAGACCCCGGCCACGCTGGTTCCCGGCGCCATATCCACCAACAACACATCATCGCGACCCTGGTACTTCATGCCGGTTTCGGCGGTGGCAATACGCACACCGGCCACGTCTGGCAAGGTTGGGAACTGGCTCGGGGCTAAAGGAGATACGGGATCAGACATGGCGTTCTCTTCTTCAAATGTTACTGTGGCCGATTACTGGACCAGTTCTTTCATGGGCGTGCCATCCATATTGAATCGCTCAACTGTGGCCTCGGCGGTCAGGGCTTTAACGTAGTCTACTTCAATTTCGCGCGTCATTTCATTACGCAGTTGGGCTTCGACCTCAGATAGTGATGGCGCAGGGGCCGCCCGGCGGTCTTCCAGATAAATCACATGCCAACCAAACTGGGTCTTAACCGGTTGCTTGGTGAAAGCCCCTGTTTCCAGCGCAAACGCGGCCTGTTCGAACGCAGGCACCATTTGGCCCGTGGCAAAATACCCCAGATCACCACCGGATGGCCCGGATGGCCCGGTTGAATGGGCTATAGCCAGTTCAGCGAAATCAGCACCACCTTCAAGCTGGCTGATTACGTCCATGGCCCCCGCCTCATCATCCAGCAAAATATGACGTGCGCGGATTTCTTCGCCACCCGGCTGGCTTGCGATAGACGTCTGATAGCGTTCTTGCACGGCGTCATCAGTAATTTCCGCCGCCACAACCTGGTTCAGTGTGGCTTTCTCCAACAACTGTTCCCGCACATATTCCATCTGCATCTCAAATTCATCCGTCTGATCGAGCTCCAACTGCTCGCCTTGTGCCGCCAGTAACTTCATGGCAATCACGCGTTCAAGCAAATGGGGGTACAGCGTGTCCATAGGGGCGTTCTTGTACTGCTCAGGCAACCCTGATGCGGCGCGCAGAACGTCGCTCATGTAAACTGGTTCGCCATTGGCGACAGCCACGACCTGATCATCAGCGGTTTCTTGCGCCATGGTGTGCCCAGCATTGATCATCAGCCCCAAAATCGCGGCAAAAAACACGCCGATAGTTCTATATGTCATTCAGATAACTCCTTATTGATAATTTCGCGCATCATGCACCGTTGCATCCGCCATGCAAAGACGAATGGCATGGAAAGGTAAATTGTGTGCTTTTTTACCCGCTTTCCCTTCGCTTTCATTGACTTATGGGCTTTGCCCGCTTATGTCTTCTCGGCTTTCCTCTGCCGTTTCCCGGTAGTGGACATTCGCAATATTACCACAGCGCCCCGTTCATCAATCCGGCGCATCCGGGAGTTAAGTTATTCATGCTCGAAGCCATCGCAAAAAAGCTCTTTGGCAGCGCTAATGATCGTTACGTGAAGGGACTATCCAGCCAGGTTGAAGCTATCAATGCTCTGGAACCGGCACTGGAACAACTCTCCGATGAAGAAATCAAAGGCCGCACCGACGAATTCCGAACCCGCCTCGAAGCTGGTGAAACGCTGGATGATATTTTGAACGAAGCCTTTGCAACGGTACGCGAAGCATCAAAACGGTCACTGGGCCTGCGCCATTTCGATGTGCAACTGGTGGGCGGTATGGTTCTGCATAACGGCATGATCGCCGAGATGAAAACTGGTGAGGGTAAAACACTGGTGGCGACGCTGGCGATTTATCTGAACGCGATCAGCGGCAAAGGCACCCATGTGGTCACGGTTAATGACTATCTGGCCAATCGTGATGTGGAATGGATGAGCCATGTCTACAGCTTCCTTGGCCTGACCAGTGGTTGCATTGTGAACGGGCTAAGCGATCAGGACCGCCAGGCCGCATATGCCTGTGATGTGACCTATGGCACCAACAATGAATTTGGTTTTGATTATCTTCGCGACAACATGAAATTCCGCCTGGAAGACATGGTGCAGCGCGAATTCAACTTTGCCATCGTCGATGAAGTAGACTCGATTCTGGTTGATGAAGCCCGCACACCGTTGATTATCTCTGGCCCCACAGAAAGCAATTCTGATCTTTACGTATCCATCGACAAGCTGATCCCCAGCCTGCACGAAAGTGACTATGAGAAAGACGAAAAATCACGTGCCGTTACGTTCACCGATGACGGCACCGAGCATGTTGAACAATTGCTGAGCGATGCCGGTCTGTTGACCGAAGGTAACTTGTACGACATTCAGAACATCGATCTTGTTCATCACGCTAATCAGGCACTGCGTGCCCATACAACGTTCGCTCGCGACACCGATTACATCGTGCGCGACGACAAGGTGATCATCATCGATGAATTCACCGGCCGTATGATGGATGGCAGGCGCTATTCCGATGGCCTGCATCAGGCACTCGAAGCCAAAGAACATGTAACCATTCAAAACGAAAATCAGACGCTGGCCTCTATCACGTTCCAGAATTATTTCCGGCTGTATCCCAAGCTGGCCGGGATGACGGGTACGGCCATGACTGAAGCTGGTGAGTTCGCGGAGATCTACGAACTGGATGTGATCGACATCCCCACCAACGTGCCTTGCATTCGCAAAGACATGGATGATGAGGTCTACCGGACAGCAAATGAGAAGTACGAAGCCATCGTCGAACAGATCGTCGAGTGTCAGGACCGGGGACAGCCCGTTCTCGTCGGTACAGTTAGTATCGAGAAGTCAGAAATCCTTGCCAAGTTGCTGACGAAACACAAGATCAAGCACAACGTGCTAAACGCACGTCATCATGAACAGGAAGCCTTCATTATTGCCCGCGCAGGCGAGCCCGGTGCGGTGACCATTGCCACCAATATGGCTGGCCGTGGTACAGATATTCAAATGGGTGGCAATCTGGATATGATTGTCAAAGAAGAGCTGAATAGCATACCCGACAAGGCCAAACGCGCCACGGCAACAGACAAGTTAACGGCCCAAATTGAAGCCGGTAAGAAGAAATCGCTGGAAGCCGGCGGCCTGTTTGTTCTGTGCACTGAACGCCATGAAAGCCGCCGCATCGATAACCAACTTCGCGGTCGGTCGGGCCGTCAGGGCGATGCCGGGGGCTCGAAATTTTATCTGTCTTTGGAAGATGACCTGATGCGCATCTTCGGATCAGAGCGCATCGATTCCATGCTGCAAAAACTGGGCTTGGAAGAAGGCGAGGCCATTGTACACCCCTGGGTGAATAAAGCTCTTGCGAAGGCCCAGGAAAAGGTCGAGGCACGCAACTTCGAAATCCGCAAAAATCTGCTGAAGTTCGATGATGTCATGAACGACCAGCGCAAGGTTATCTATGACCAGCGCAAGGAACTCATGGCCACAACGGATGTATCGCAAACCATCCAGGGCATGCGCGAAGAAGTTATCGAGGAACTGGTCAGCACCTGTATTCCGGAAAAGGCTTATGCAGAGCAGTGGGATACGGACCTGCTGCATGAAGAATGCATGCGACTTTTCGGCCTTGATTTACCATTCTCCGACTGGGCCAAGGAAGAAGGCATCGCGGAACAGGAAATTACAGAACGCCTGATCGATACATCCAATCGCAAGATGGCCGAAAAAGCGACCCGTTTTGGCCCGGCCGTTATGCGCGATATTGAAAAAAGCCTGCTGCTCCAAATTCTGGATCAGATGTGGAAAGAACACCTACTAACACTGGATCACCTGCGTCAGGGCATCGGGTTGCGAGCTTATGGTCAGCGCGATCCCTTACGCGAATATCAGCGTGAAGCCTTCAACCTGTTTCAGGAGATGCTCGACAACCTGCGCCAACGGGTAACGTCCGTCCTGTCGCACGTGGAGATCGAGGCAAACCCGGGGCAATCCATCTTCCAGCCACGCGAGCAAGAAAGCCATGAAGGTCGGGAAGACCCGGCCCTGGCTAATGATGAGCCTGCGCCGACGGCCACAGTAACCGTTGCATCACGAACTAAACCAGAAGACCGGGACCCTCAAGATCCTTCAACCTGGGGGCGCGTTGCACGGAATGGCCCATGTCCCTGCGGATCAGGCAACAAGTACAAGCATTGCCACGGCAAGGTCAGCAAATAACACCTAAACCGCAGCTAGCTGAAGGTTACTTCAGCCCGACCCAGGTTTTCGATTTCAACCACAATGGTCTCGGGCTGTTCGACCCAATGGGTTTCAGTAATACTGCCCAGCAAAACTACCTCGCCCGCCTTTAAAATCTGGCCGGTTTGACTCAAATGGCTCACCAACCAAGTCAGAGCGTTTATGGGGTGGCCTAGAATAGCGGACCCGATACCGCGACCGATTTCGGTATCCCCGATTTCAGTATCATGGACGAACATCCGCCCTGCAGCGTATTCCAGATCTATTTCAGCCCAGTGCGGATTTTCTTCGCCCAGTACGCAGCCAGCGCCGAAAAAGCCATCAGCGATCAGCGTAGGCGTTTTGGTCGCCATATAATCCACATGACGATTTTCAACAACTTCAATGGCCGCCATGCACGCCCCTACGGAACGGGCAATCCTATCGGCAGTAGGGCGCACGCCCGGCTCGATGATGACGTCATCAGCCATGCGCACAGCAATTTCACATTCCACACCCACTTTCTGAAAATCCTTTAGCTTTAAATCAGCCGTGTTGTAATGGATGGTGTTCGCCATAATGCTGCCGGCGCAAGGGTGTTCAATATTCAGGAATTCCTGCATGACGGCCGTGGTGCAACCGATCTTATAGCCCGCGTGCGCACCGAGCCCCCGATCCTCAAGGCGCGTGCGTAATACGGACTCGACCTCGTAGCCCTGCTCAGTGGTATACGGACGGCATCCGATCGGCAGCTTTTCCAGGGGGGTGTGGTCCGTTCGTAGATCGGCCAGAAGGCTTGCCGTTTGCTCTATATCCAATGCCATTTGTATTCCCTGTTAGCGTTGTAGCCGAGCGGATCGTCCGCCACGGCGTTGCCCATTGTCGGGCAATGCCGACTTGTTTTGATCTGCCGATTGTCGCAGCAGCTCGGCCAGCTTGATACTCTCACCCGACGCGTCAGGAATCAAATCACCGACGATCGTCTCAAGAACCTGACGCGCGGCATTCGGTTGATCCACACCGGGTGACAAACGCATCAACCATGATAACAGCACATCCTCCGCTGGCCCCACAAAGCTGGCGGCGTCATCGAAAATCTGCGTCATCAAGTTAACTGGATCGAAATCTGGTCCCGGCTTCATACGACGCGCCACATCTGCTTCCACGGATGTTTTTTCGTCCCTGTGTTCATTGTCGTGCTTCGTCATTTCCCGTTCCCGCATGGCCATCTGCGTTACTCAACTTCCCATAAACATTACAGGGCTGTCATCTATCAAACGTTAAAACGAAATAATTTCCGTTTTAAACACGCCCTGTTCCGTTCTAAAGAAGACATCGGTACTAGGGGAAGCTTGATGTATGAGCCAAGATAAATCTCAGCGACTGGCGGGTAATGCCCTTGCCGCCGCCAGCATGGTGTTGTGGTCTACTTCATTTCCAGCCACCGACATAATCTTACAGACTTGGCACCCGCTAGCCACAGCCATTGGCCGGCTTGGTATCGGCGCGTTGGGATTACTGCCCCTCATGTGGTGGCAGGGTAATATTTCAGACGTCATTCATGGGCCGTGGAAAAAGGTATTCAGAGCTGGCGGCTTGTCACTGGGCATCGCCACCATCACCCTCAACGTGGGCATGATGTATTCCAACCCGGTCACAGCCGCCGTCATCGTGACCATGATGCCACCTATTGCTTTCCTGCTGGCCGTCATCGAGGGCGAACAGCGTATAACCGTTAAATGGATGGTGGGTATCGGATTGGCCGTCGCCGGCGGCACGTGGGCCAGCATTCACGAAGATACAGGCAACCTGGGGTTTCAGGGTGGCGAAATCCTGCTGGTGGTCTCAGTAACCTGTTTCGCCTGGTATTCTCGTGCCGTGGTGCGGCATCTGGGTATGATAAGCACAGCTAGTGCCACAGCCCTGACCCTTTTCGCCGGTACGCTGGTATCCGGGGCAGCCATCGGGTTGGCCCAAGCCACAGGCATGATTGAGCTTTACTACGAACCTACCTTAAAAACCTTTGGTTTATTGTTCTGGATCGCCGCTGTCGCCAATGGATACGGGATGCTGCTGTGGTTTTTTGCGGTGTCACGCATTGGCGTGACGATCAGCTCCTTTCACCAAAACCTGGTGCCATTCTATGTGATGCTGATGGCCGTGCTGCTTGGTGGTTTTGTGGTGCTTGAACAGGTTTACGGGGCCTTGCTGGTGGTCGGTGGTGTGTTGGTGACCCAATGGCCTGCGCGACGTCCCAAGCGTGCGAAGAAACAGCCGCAACAGGGTTAGCACCTTTCGCACGATGCTGAATGCCCTATAATCATCGCATGATTGTATCAAACCATTGGGCGCAGTGATGAGCTTACCGAGTGCCAACCGAATTTTGGAAGCCATCATCGGCACGGGCAGACATGCCTGGCGTCGGTTCAGGGCTGAGCGCGGTTGGCGCATGGCTGCTGGCCTCAGCTACACATCTCTTCTTGCTATCGTGCCGCTGGGTGCCATCACGTTTTCCATGCTGGCCGCTTTCCCTGTGTTCGAAGGCATGCGGGAGCAAATACAGAATCTCGTGTTCTCGAACCTGATGCCCCAGTCCGCCGATTCAATGCGTGAACAGTTCGATCTGTTTATCGCCAACACATCGTCCCTGTCAGCCGTGGGGATTATCGGCATTGTGGCCACGGCCATTCTGTTGTTTGTCACCACAGAAGCTGACTTCAACGTTATTTTTCGGGTCAGCAAATCACGCTCGCTGATACCGCGTCTGTTGGTGTTTTGGGCCATGATGACCTTGGGACCTGTTCTGGTGGGAACCGGATTGTCATTGGCCACTTACTTTTTCGTGGCGTCCAGGTGGCTCGGTGTTGATACCATCGGCGGCATCGTAGGATGGTCGTTTCTTGGCCGCATTGTCTCATCGCTGCTTATGGCTGCGGCATTCACTATCTTTTATATCGTCATTCCCAATCGAGCCGTATCCATAAAGGCCGCATTGGTGGGGGGGCTGTCAGCCGGGATCCTGTTTACGGTTCTGCGACAGTTATTTGGCTGGTACGTGGCAACATTTCCCACATACCAAAGCATCTACGGCGCGCTCAGCGTCGTTCCCATCTTCCTGATCTGGATGTACTTGTCTTGGACCGTTGTTCTGTTGGGCGCTTTCATCACGACCTCGGTCACGGAGTGGCGCCGGGCCATGCGAGCCAGCGAATTCGCCAACGCTGCTCCGGATGAACGCTTGCGGGTCGCCGTTGCTATTCTGGCCGTGTTGTTTGCCGGATCAAAAACCGGCCATGCCACCAAGTACTCTCGATTGCTCAAGCGGACCCTGTATGATGAAGAGCTGGTGGATTTGACCTTGAGCCGTCTCAAGGCCGCAGGCTTCGTCGACACCACGACGGATGACGCGTGGGTGTTAATGCGTGATATTTCCACCGCCACCCTGTTTGATCTCTATGATGCGCTGGGGCTCGCCCTATCGCACCCCAGTGCATCCAACAGCGCTCGCCTCAGTGATACGGGATGGCGAAAACGGCTGGCCGATCATCTGAAAATTGCTCGTGACGGGGCACAGGACAACATGTCCTTGCCCCTGCGCCAGATACTTGAAGATGATCAGGATAAAACTTGAGGCCTCAGGAAAGGCCGTGCTTGCCCATTTCCAGGAATTTCTCACGGCGCTTGGCCTTGATCACACCGCCATCGAGACCAGCATATTCAGCCAGTGCATTTTCAATGCCCTCGCCCACTGTGGCAATGGCGGCGGCGGGTTCACGGTGTGCGCCGCCCAGCGGTTCTGCAATGATTGAGTCAATAACACCGAGCTTGAGCAAATCTTGCGCGGTAAGGCGCAATGCCTCGGCGGCAACCTGATTCTGTTCCTTGTCACGCCATAAAATAGAGGCACAGCCTTCAGGTGAGATGACAGAGTAAATGGAATGCTCCAGCATCAAGACCTGATTAGCCGTCGCAACAGCTATAGCCCCACCTGATCCGCCTTCGCCGATCACCACGCTAACCATGGGTACTTTCAGTGACAGACAAACTTCAATACTGCGGGCGATGGCCTCGGCCTGCCCACGGGCTTCGGCGTCAATGCCGGGATAGGCACCAGGGGTGTCCACAAACGTGACCACAGGCAAATGGAATTGGTCGGCCAGTTTCATAAGACGCTGGGCCTTACGATAACCTTCCGGCTTGGCCATACCGAAGTTGTGTTTGATGCGGGTGTCTGTGTCCGCCCCCTTTTCGTGACCAATCACCACCACGGATTCGCCGCGGAAACGACCCATTCCACCGATGATGGCCGAATCCTCAGCAAAGGCGCGATCACCGGCCAAGGGGGTAAATTCTGTGATCAGATCACGAATATAGTCAACTGTGTGCGGCCGGTTTGCATGACGGGCAACCATCGCTTTCTGCCATGGCGACAACTTGGCGTAGGTGGATTTCAGCAGCTTTTCCACCTTGGTCTGAAGTTTGCCCACCTCGTCGGCTATATTAACTTCTTCAGAACCAGTCAGATGGCGAAGTTCCTGAACTTTGCCTTCCAACTCGGCGATTGGTTTTTCGAATTCCAGATAGTTGTGCATACGTGAGTCCCGATTGAACCGCCCAAATGAATCAAATGTGCGCTAAGAAATACTACCCCAACGCCCCATTCACAAGAAGATGCAAAAGAAAAAGGCGGCACCATCGGCACCGCCTTTATTCAATAACGCCGAAATCAGTGATTTACCGGTTAGTTTCCAGCGATCTGAGCCGCTTTATCCACCATAACCTCGGCTTGTTTAATAGACGCAATATCAATCAAACGGCCATCAAGGGCAACGGCACCCAAGCCGTCCTTCTTGGCTTGCTCCATGGCTTCCAGAATACGGTGCGCCTTCTTGATTTCCTCATCGCTGGGGCTGAACAGGTCATTGGCCTGATCGATCTGACTGGGGTGAATCGCCCATTTGCCTTCGCACCCCAATGTGGAGGCGCGCATGGCTTGTGCGGCATATCCATCAGCATCAGAAAAATCACCAAACGGGCCGTCAATGGGGCGCAGGCCATTGGCACGCGCCACAACAACCATCTTGGCAATTGGGTAGTGCCACATGTCACCCCAATGAACGTCACGATTACCGTCGCTATCGGGATCGGTCAGCACCGCGTAATCCGCGTTCGGACCACCAATGACCGTGGTACGGGCCTTGGTTGAGGCGGCATAATCAGCCACACCGAAGTGCAGAGACCCATTACGCGATGACGCAGCACCGATTTCAGTCAGGTTCTGCATACCCAATGCGGTTTCGATAATCAGCTCAAAACCGATACGCTTTTCGATCTTCATGTTATCTTCGATCTGGGTGCACATCATGTCCAGGGCGTAAACGTCAGATGCCGTTCCGACCTTGGGGATCATGATCATGTCCAGATTTTGACCGGCCTGCTCGATCACATCGACCACGTCACGGTACATATAATGGGTGTCGAGACCATTGATACGAACGGAAATGGTCTTGCCGGACCAATCCAGATCATTCAGGGCCTCGATAATGTTCTTACGCGCCTGAACTTTATCGTCCGGTGCTACGGCATCTTCCAGATCAAGGAAGACCACATCGGCATTGCTCTTGGCAGCCTTTTCCATGAAAGTGGGGTTCGACCCGGGCACAGCCAGCTCGGAACGGTTGAGACGCGCGGGCGCCTGCTCGACAATGTGAAAACTCATACCCAAACTCCTTAGGTTTTTAGTTACTGTGGGTGCCAAAATCCGGCGCGAGAATGCGCTAAAAATATGACCGACACAAGCCCTCAACAGAGTGGCGTAAAGCCCGTGTTTCCGCTACTTTTCCAGCCACCCCAATAGGAATTTGCATTAGGATAAATACATGTCAGCCAAACCGTCTGTATTCGTCACCCGAAAATTACCCGATGCCGTCCTTGCACGCCTGGAAAAGGGCTATACCGTCGACCTCAATCTGGACGACCGTCTTTATTCTTCAGATGAGATTGTAGAGCGGGCGCAAAACGCTGATGCCATCCTGCCCTGCCACACGGAACACTTCACGGCGGAATTGGTGGCACGCCTGCCGGAATGCGTGAAGATCGTCGCCAACTTTTCTGTGGGGGTGGATCATTGCGATCTAAACGCACTGGCGGCCAAAGGTATTGTTGTCACCAACACACCGGATGTTTTGAGTGACGCTACAGCTGAGACAGCCATGTTGGTGATGCTGGGGGCGGCCAGGCGGGCCAGCGAGGGCGAACGCATGATGCGCGACGGTAGCTGGAAAAGCTGGAGCCCGGCATTCATGGTGGGTACAGCCATCACCGGCAAGACACTTGGCATTATCGGTATGGGCCGCGTTGGTCAGACACTGGCCAGATGCGCCCGAGGGTTCGAGATGGATATCATCTATTACAACCGCACCCGCCTGAGTCCCGATCTGGAACAGGGGGCCGTTTACTATGACAATTTAGATGACGTGCTGCCGAAATGTGATGTGTTGTCCCTCAACTGTCCGGTAACAGATGAAACGCGCGGCTTTTTTAACGAAGAACGCATCAATCAGCTATCACCCGGCACCATCTTCGTGAATACCGCACGCGGGGCCCTTGTCGATGAGGCCGCATTGGTTGCGGCATTGAAATCAGGGCATATTGCAGCGGCAGGGCTTGATGTGTACATCAATGAGCCTGGCGGGAATCTGGACTTGGCTGCGTTACCCAATACATTCTTACTGCCCCACATTGGCAGCGCCAACAAAGAAACCCGTGATGCCATGGGGTTCCGGGCATTGGATAACCTAGACGCCTATTTTGCGGGGAATCCACCCGGCGATCGCGTCGCCTGAAGGCGACATTCCGCACCATATACATACGGGCCTTTGTCGCCCTACCCAAATAGCTAAATAAAAAACACGGTAAATCAGCAAAAACTGCTACCAAAATCTGTGGTATACAATATGCTCACGACTAACGTTCGGAGCCAATCCGGGCTGAATGAGTGGATTAATCACACGTAAGAATGACAATCAGGGAGATAATTGATGTCAGACAAGAAAGACGTATCACGTCGTAAATTTATTCGCACAGCGACCGTTGCTGGCGCTGGTGCAGCGGCGGCAACAACCCTTGCCGCACCGCACGTGGCAAAAGCCGCCAAGATTCTTAAAGTTCAGGCAGCTTGGGGCGGCGGTATTTTCCTCGAAAACGCCAAAAGCTATGTAGACCGCGTCAACAAGATGGCCGGTGGCAGCCTGAAAATCGACCTTTTGTCGGTTAACTCAGTTGTGAAAACCAGCCAGATGCAGGACGCCGTACACCGTGGCGTTCTTGATGGCGCTCACTATGTGCCAGCTTACTGGTATTCCAAATCACCAGCAGCGTCCTTGTTCGGTACCGGCCCTTGCTTCGGTTGGTCAGCACAGGAAATGCTCGGCTGGATCCACTATGGTGGTGGTAAAGAACTCTTCAATGAACTGATGGGATCGCTCGGCCTTAACCTGGTCAGCTTCTTCAACAGCCCCATGCCAGCACAGCCGCTTGGTTGGTTCAAAGAAGAAATCAAAGACGTAAGCCAGATGAAAGGCCTCAAGTACCGGACCGTTGGTCTGGCTGCTGATGTCCTGAACGAAATGGGCATGTCTGTTGTTCAGCTGCCTGGTGGCGAAATTCAGCCTGCTATGAAAAGTGGCCTGATTGATGCTGCTGAGTTCAACAACCCCACATCCGATAGCGATTTCGGTATGCAGGACGTATCCAAGGACTACCATCTGGCCAGTTTCCACCAGTCTCAGGAAGCTTTTGAAATCACCTTCAACAAGAAGACGTTTGATGGATTGGCACCAGAACTGCAAAGCATTCTGGAATATGCGTCAGAAGCTGAGAACTCCAACTTCTATTGGCACAACACCCTTCGTTATGCTGACGATCTGATCAAACTGAAGGAAGAACACGGTGTGAGGGTTCACCGCACACCTGATTCAGTTATGGCCGGACAGTTGAAGGCGTGGGATGTGGTTGTTGACCGGATCTCAGCTGAAGATCCGTTCTTTGCCAAGGTTGTGGAATCACAGAAAACCTACGCCAAGAAAGTGATGGATTATCTGCTGCTGAACCAGCCTGATTATGGTTTGGCTTACAAGCATCACTTCGGTTGATCTGATCTTCATTTTGCGAATTTACTTCGCAAGCTGATATGTTAAAGAGGGGCAGCCAAGCGGCTGTCCCTCTATTATCTGGGGATAATATCCAACCTATGGTCGACCATATGTTCGATATTATCCAGCAAGCCTAACAAGGCAGGAGTCCGTACTGTGATACCCATTATTCATGCGATCGAAAGCTTCAACATCTGGATCGGGCGCGCCTTTGGCTGGTGCATTCTGATCCTGACATTCTCGGTCGCCTATGAAGTTTTCATGCGTTATGTGCTGAACGCGCCGACAGTGTGGGTGTTTGATATGATGGTGCAGATGTATGGCGCCCTGTTCCTGATGGCTGGCCCTTATGCTTTGGCCCAGGATACACATGTGCGCGCCGACGTGATTTACCGGTTCCTGCCGCCTCGCAATCAAGCCAAGCTGGACATGGCACTTTATATTCTCTTCTTCTTTCCCGGCATGTTCGCCCTTATGTGGTTCGGCTGGGAAATCGCCATGGATTCATGGCGCTATAAGGAAGTGAGCTGGAACAGCCCTGCCCGTATTCAGATTTATTACTTCAAAACACTGATTCCGTTGGCTGGTGGCCTGTTCATTGTCCAGGGCATTGCCGAATGCATGCGCTGTTACCTGGCCATGAAGACCAACAAGTGGTTGCCGCGTCTGGAAGATTCCCGGGAAACTGAAGACCTGCTCAAACAGCAAGCCACCGAGGCCTGAGGGCCACCCTTAACATAACGATGAAACAAACTGCCTGATACGGAGCATTTGGCCCGATGACGAACCCTGAAGTCGCAATTTTGATGCTATCCCTGTTTATCGTGTTGGTGCTGTGCGGGTTTCCCGTGGCCTTCACCCTCCTCGCCATGGGCGTTGGTTTCGGTTATTACGCCTACTTGGATGCGGGCAGCATCCAGACCATTGCTGATGCTTTCAGTAACAACATCTTCTATTTGCTGAATCAGAACACTTATTCGGTGATGGAGAACGACACATTGGTCGCCATCCCGCTGTTCCTGTTCATGGGGTACGTGGTTGAACGCGCCAACATCGTCAACAAGCTTTTCTATTCACTACAGATGGCCGCCCGTAACCTGCCGGGTTCCATGGCCATCGCCGCCCTGATCACCTGCGCCGTATTTTCTACAGCCAGTGGCATCGTTGGTGCCGTTGTGACCCTGATGGGTTTGCTGGCCTTCCCGGCCATGGCCAAGGCAAACTATGACAAAAGCTTCGCATCCGGCGTTATTTGTGCCGGTGGTACGCTGGGCATTCTGATTCCGCCATCCATCATGCTGATCGTTTACGCAGCCATTGCCGAATTGTCGCCATTGCGCCTCTATGCCGCTGCCATGCTGCCGGGATTGATTCTGGCGGGATCGTACATTATCTACGTGATTATCCGGGTGATGTTCAATCCATCCATTGCGCCTAAACCGCGCGCCGAGGATGTGCCGCCGAAACGTGTCATCTACTGGAACCTGTTGACGTCGTTCGTACCACTGACGGCCCTGATCATGCTGGTGCTCGGCTCCATTTTAGGCGGTCTTGCCACACCGGCAGAAGCCGCCGCCATGGGTGCCTTGGGCGGACTGGTTTTGGCCGGCCTTTATCGCTCGCTTAGCTGGGGCATGCTAAAAGATTCCGTGTACCTCACCGCCAAGGCCACCGCCATGGTGTGCTGGCTGTTTGTGGGCTCATGGACCTTTGCGTCTGTGTTCTCATATCTGGGCGGCCACGAAATCATTGAACACTTCATTCTCGGCTTCGAACTGGCCCCGTGGCAGTTCCTGGTTTTGGTACAGCTCATCATCTTCCTGCTGGGCTGGCCTTTGGAATGGTCTGAAATCCTGATCATTTTCGTACCAATCTTCCTGCCCATGCTGGATGCGTTTGGTGTGAACCCCTATTTCTTCGCCATGTTGGTGGCGCTGAACCTGCAAACATCATTCCTGACGCCGCCCATGGCCATGTCGGCCTATTATCTCAAGGGGGTATTAGGTAGCGCCATTGAACTGATGGATATTTTCAAAGGCATTATGCCCTATCTTGCCATTGTTATCTCGGTCATGGTGCTCATGTATCAGTTCCCCGGCATTGCGTTGTGGTTACCCGACGTATTGTTTGGCAAGTACATCCCGTAAGGAGGATAGAAACAATGTCCGCTACAATGGTTGAAAAAATTTCCGGATTATTTGGATCGCTTCTGATATCCATCTTCGTGCTCGGCCTGGCTTATAGCATCAGCACCGGCGCTGCCGGATTCTGGGGCGGCCTGCCATTCTGGGTTATCTGTTCCTTTGTTTTGTCATTGGTCGCCTTTGATTTCTGGGATACGTGCTTCCGTAAAAAATAAGGGTGCCAAGGCATGAGTTTGATTGAGCTAACCGCTACAGAGGCCGCTGGAAAAATACGCGCTGGCGAAATTTCATCTGAAGAACTGGTTCAGGCTTATCTGGACCGTATCGCCGAGGTCGATGACCAGATCCAAGCCTGGGCATATCTGAACCCTGCCTACGCCCTTGAACAGGCTCGCCAGCTTGACGATCAACGTCGGACTGGTGCTGCCATGGGGCCACTTCACGGCATTCCTGTGGGCATCAAAGATATTTTCGATACCAAGCTTATGGCAACGGAAAACGGCACTGTACTGGATTCAGGCCGCGTACCGATGGAAGACAGCAAAGCGGTCAGCCTGCTACGCGAGGCCGGCGCCGTCATTATGGGCAAGACCGTGACGGCTGAGTTAGCCTTTCTTGGCCCCGGCAAGACCCGCAACCCGCACAACCCGGAACACACGCCCGGCGGGTCATCCAGCGGTTCAGCCGCCGCCGTGGCAGCCTTCATGGTGCCGCTGGCGATCGGCACACAAACAGGCGGGTCCATCATTCGACCCGCTTCATTCTGTGGTGTCATGGGGTTCAAGCCGACATATGGATTAATCCCACGCACTGGTGTTTTGAACGCCTCTCCGCCATTGGATACGATTGGTACGTACGCCCGCAGCCTCGAAGACATAGCCCTGATTACAGAAGTTCTTATGGCCTATGATGCTGGCGATAAAGCATCGCGGATTCAGGCGTCTCCAGCACTGAGTGAGTGCTTAACGACTGAGTCCCCAATGACGCCAATCATTGGGTTCGCCAAAACGTCTGTGTGGGATCAGGCTGACGAAACAACGCAAGAAGCCTTTGAAGAACTGGCAGATATGTTGGGCGATGATTGCCGCGAAGTTCCCCTGTCAGAACCCTTTGATCACTTGGCGGCCATGCACAAGAACATCATGGCTGCTGACTTGGCAAAAAATTACGCGCCCTACCACGAACGTGGCAAAGACCAACTATCCGATATCCTGTGCAACATGATCGAATTTGGCCAGACAGTAAGCGCCATAGATTACAACACCGCCATTGATGGTCAGGCCCTATTGAACAGGGGCCTTGATATGGTGTTTGAGCATTATGATATCATCATCACGCCCGCTGCCCCCGGTGAAGCGCCTCACGGTCTGGACTCCACTGGCAATTCGGCGTTCAACACGCTCGCCACTTATTGTGGCGTACCGGCGATCACCCTGCCCCTTATGGAAGGCCCAAACGGCCTGCCACTGGGTGTCCAGGTTATTGGGCCACGCGGGGATGATGCGCGGCTATTGCGCAATGCTCGGTGGTTGATGCAGCGGGTGATGGGCTAGAATCTAGCTGTCTTGTTTCAATAAAAAATCACGCAACGGCGGTGCCACGCGCTCCGGGCCTTCGATCAGGATCGAATGCTTGATACCGTCCAGTATGACCAACTCCGCATCGGGCAACTCATTCGCCATGAACTCATTGTGACGCGGGCTACACGCACCATCCAGTTCACCCGTCAGCACGAGACACGGACAATTTATTTCGTGCAACCACGGGGCCATTTCGGTTTTGGCATAGATATGAAAGACGCTTAGGAACACATCGTCCGGCGTTGTGTTCACCTGTTCGATACGGGCTTCAATCAGATCGGGTCGGGCTTCGATAAAGTCATCGGTATACCAGCGCGCAACCAACGTGCTGAGCACCGGCACGATGCCCTTTTCTTCCATAGCCGAAATCACGCCCTGCAACTTGGCACGGTCTTCTTCGGTGCGCCCCGCCGCCGTGCTCAGCAACCCGACACTGAGTATCCGGTCAGGGTATTTGTGCGCATAGGCCGGCCCAATCATGCCGCCCAAAGAGTGGCCAATCACATGAATTTTCTCATGACCCAGTTTGGCGCGCAAAGCTTCCAGATCTTCAACCAACTGATCCAGCGTATAGGGTACTGGCGGGATCGGGCTTTCGCCGTGGCCCCGCAAATCGTAACTCACACAGGTGAAATGATCGCGCAAGGCCGGGATGATACCGTCCCACGTAATCTTGCGTGATCCGATACCATGCACCATGTAAAGCGCTGGGCCATCACCTTCAATCCGGTATGAGACGTCGATAGCAGACATGAGCTAATCCGGGTATTTATCAATGGCGTTCATGCCGCCAATGCCCACATCTTCTTTTTCAAACTCGTTGATAAAGATGTAGATACCGTCCGGCTTACCGCCCACAGCTCGCACATAACCTTCGGTCAGCTCTTTAACCAGGGCTCTTTTCTGATCACGGGTTTTCCCGGTCAGCATTTCTACGTGGATTGAAGGCAATTCTATTCTCCTTAAGCGTGGTTATCGTGCAGACTGCCGCACGATCGTAGGTTGAAAGTGAGGCATAACGTCACGGGCAAACCGTTCCATGGCTTCCAGCGTCTCGGCCTGTTCCTCACCGATATTAAAATTCAGGATGACTTCGTCAATGCCGATCTCATCGAAAAATGCCAATCGTTCAACCATTTCGTCCGCCGTGCAGATCAGCAAATTTTGTTCCAACGCCTCAATCGTCTGTTCACGCGGCAAGGCTTCAATACAGCCATTTTTAACGACGCCAGGGCCGGTAAACACATTGTCGAAGCGTTGATAGTAATCATAGGCCAGTTCCAGCTTCTTACGTGCATCCGCCTCATCCCGGGCACAATAGCCAACCCGTGATGACAGGATGCGAAGCCCTTCACCCGCCGCGCCCATTTCCGCCTTGGCATTCTTGTGCGCCATAATCTGCTTTTTGAAAACCTCAGGCGTGGCAGACAGTGGCGTGGTCTGGATACTGAAGCCGCGCTTGGTGCAGGCCGCAATAGCCGGTTCCACCAGCGCCGCGATCATAATCGGTAATTCGCGCACGGGCCGCGGCATGATGGTTAAGGATTCGAAATTATAATACTTGCCCGACCATGAAACCTCTTCTTCGCTCAGCAATGCCAGCAACAGGTTCAGGGACTCGTCAAACTTCTCGCGGGTATCTTCAATGGGTACGCCCATGCGGGCAGTTTCATAGGCAAAGGCTCCACGCCCGACACCCAGGATCAGACGCTCATCGGTCAGAATATCCGCCTGTACAAGTTCACCGGCAAGAATACGCATGTCATGCAATGGCAAGACCACAACCGACGTGGTGATTTCAACATGCTCCGTCACAGAGGCTACTTTAACCGCCATCTGTAACGGCGACGGCGTGATCAGCACATTGATCAAATGGTGTTCAGGCACCGTAACGCCACGATACCCCAGCTTGTCGGCCAAAATCGCCTGCTCCACCATATCGGCATAGAGCCGTTTTCCGCCATAAGTGGGGTCCGGGTAGTAACTGGACAGGAAATGGTTGAAGTCCATGTATGTAATCTCTCAAAGAATTGGCTCAATGAAAGGCATAGTGACATAAATTGACTCCATTAAAAAATGAATTATATTGCTAATTATTGTCGAATAATTCGATGATACAGAGAGTGAAGTAATGCAACTGGCCGCTATCGAAACGTTTCTCACCATCATTGAAGTTGGCTCGTTGAGCCGCGCAGCAGAGCGGTTGAACGTCACGCAATCCACTGTGAATGCGAGACTTACAGGGTTGGAAAATACGTTGGGTCAGAAATTGTTTACCCGCCGAAAATCGGGTGCCGAACTGACCTATGCCGGATTCAGCTTTCAGCGCCACGCCCAGTTGATGAGTGATGTATGGAGCTTGGCACAGCGAGAATCCTCACTGCCACCAGACACCACGAGTGTGTGCAATATCGGATGCCATTTCGATATGTGGACTGGATTAGGTAAGAAACTCATGGATTCCATCACAACAACACACCCTGACGTGGCGCTTTCCGCATGGCCAGGCGAGCAGCGAGATTTGGATCACTGGTTAGACATCGGTCTTGTAGATGCTGCGATCTGTTTCTCGCCCACTGTCCATGACACGACCACAGCATACCCTATTATGGATGACGAGTTAGTATTGGTGTCCAGTTTGTCATATGGCGAGGATTACGTCGCCCACATGCAGGATGTAACATTTGTATATGCTGATAACGGTGAGGAGTTTCGACGACTGTACGCCGCCACATTTCCTGACCGAAGCAACCCGGCAATTACATTTGGCTGTGCCGAGTGGGCGCTGGAACATATACGCACTATAGGCGGTGCCGCATACATGCCCCGCCGGTTAGTGCCCGACGAAGCCTTTTTATCAATGATCGAGACTGCGCCAGTCTTTCATCGCGCCGCCACACTGGTGGTTAATGATCGCATGGCCACAGAGTGGTCATGGCTGCCATCCATTCTGGAAACGGTGCAGTCTGCCGCTAGGTATTCTCCAGCGGATTAATGGATGCTAGCGGATGGGCCGACTCGACCAGTGACTTTAACCTCTCATCCAGCACATGGGTATAGATTTGCGTGGTGGAGACGTCAGAGTGCCCCAGCATTTGCTGTAAGGACCTCAAGTCCGCGCCGTGCGCCAGCATGTGGCTGGCGAATGAATGGCGTAGCACGTGAGGCGATACCCGGCGTGGATCAATCCCGGCCAAGGCCGCCAGCTCTTTCATCAACTGGCCAAACCGGGCGCGGGTGAGATAGCCGTCTTTACTGCGCGAGGGGAACAGGAAGTTGCTGGCTGGCCCCGTGCGGCCTTTGGGCAAGAACCCTTCGCGAATATCTCGGTAAGCCTCCATCGCATCCATGGCTGGCTCGCTCAACGGTACCATTCGCTCCTTGCCGCCCTTGCCGCGTACAATCAACATGCGCCCGTCACCGGTAACAGCAGACAACGGCAGACCCACCAGTTCCGTGACCCGCAAGCCGGTGGCGTACAGAATTTCCAACAATGCCACCAACCTGAGGCCTTCACGTCCACCGAAATTCTCGGCGGCAACCAATAATGCCTCCACGTCTTCTTCGCTCAGGTATTTGGGCAGGCTCTTGCCGATCACCGGACTGTCCACCGCATCGACGGGATTGTCTGTGCGCACCCCATCGGCGAACAGGAAACGGAAAAACATGCGGATGGATGACAGGTGCCGCGCCGCCGTTCGAGGCGACATACCACGAGACGACAGCTCTTTCATATACCCCTTGATCAGTCGGGTGTCGGCATCTTCCGGCAACTTGCGCCGGGCGGTGGCGAAATCAGCGAAGCCCACAAGATCACGCTCATAGGATTCAATGGTATTGGCGCTGGCGTTACGCTCAACCATTAGCATTTCAAGGTAGGATTCAATCCAGCGACGAGCCGGATCCCGGCGCGGCCGGGCCGCGCTGTCAGCCGGTGCCCGGCTCACAACCCACCTGCGATAGCCGCCTCGATAGCCAGTGTGCGGGCCTCTTCATACAGCCCGGTTGCACTCAGGCTACGGATCACGTGTCCCATGGTAATGGAATCCACCATACCGGGGCCGCCTTGACCAAGGATCAGCGATGCCAGTAACACGGTTTCACCCACGCGGCCGCCATTGGCAGACGCCGCTAACCGGTACCACAAGGCGGGATCGATCAATGTCATACCATTGTCGCTATCTTCAAACCCCAGACTTTCCCATGATTGCGGGTCCACAGGTTCGCCCAGATTATCCAGCAGAGAGAACAACAGGGCGACACGTTGTCGCCAGTTTTCCTCTGTGCCCATAGCATTCAACCAATCCGGCATCCCGACCTGGGATGGCAATTCATCATTGCCAAGGCTGGCCAGTCTAACCACAGGAACGAGCGAGGTCAGCGCCGTCATGGCAGCGTCTGAACGCAAAGCGTTAAGCTCCAGCATTTGTAGCCAACCACGCGCGGCGCCTGCGTTGCCGGTCAGCACGAATGCCCGCACGGCATCACCGGCGAACCAAATCAGATCGGACCGTGGAGCCACACTGGCAATAATGTTTAAATATGCATCCGCCGTAGAGGCGTAAAGATCATCGCGCCGGGCGATCTCCAACGCCAGTGCGGCGGCTTCCGCCTTGGCACCGGGTACAGTCTGTTTTTGCGCAGCCTGGAAAAGCAAGGCGCGCGCCATGGGCCCGTTCAGGTTTCCCGCTGTGCTGATCGGGCTTTCCATTTCGCCCTGGGTAAAGGGCACGCTCGCATACAAATTGCGATGATCACTGACAGGTAGCGCCGCCGATGCAGCAGCCATTTCACCGGCCGCCAACCGGGTGCCGATATCCATATCCCGATTGGTGGCAATAGCCGCCAGAATAACCGGGGACGGAATTTCAATAGCGTCTTCGGCGAGCCGTGCATTACTGGCACGCAAAACTGCCATATTCAAAGGTGATTGGCTTTTCAGTGAATTCAGCATTGGAATTTCACCGCGAATCATGGAATCAAGCATCATCAGAAGCTCGTCTTCCTCAGCCCCCAATTCACGCATGAGCGCCAGACTCAGATCGGCCTCGGCTGTAGCCCCCGCCAGCACCTGACAGAAAATAAACAGTTTTTGCCAGTAATCATTGGCGCCTTCGGCAACCACGCTGCTTGCCGCACCACAGGCTTCCACAAAGCGGCCGGCATTTAACGCCACATCCGATTCAACCCGAAGCAACCGTTCGTTCGCATTTCGCCCAGGGGTTACAGCCAGCAAATCACGCGCTGCGGCGACCTCGCCCATAGCGGACAGAACTTCAAGCCGTCTAGCGATGAAGTCGCCATTGCCCGATGCATTATCCGGCAATGCAGCCTCGCTGATCAACAATCGACGCATAACCCGGCGCAATGCTGGCGATGTGGTGCCAACTGGCAGGCGGGCCATCAAATCGTCGACGATCTCGAACCGGGTTCCCCGCCAAACGGTATAGGGAAGGCCACCCTGCTCTTCAGTCAGCAACCCAATGGAATCCGATGATACGGTTGTCAGTTCATCGACCTCAATGGAGCTATCACCCAGCCCGATGCTACCCACGGGTTGATCTTCGGGGGCCCACTTGTCGGTGCCGGTTCCTGATGGCATCGTCAGGTCAATTTTACCTTCAACCGCTTCCAGTGATTGGGGAACCATAGGCTCAGGCACCACAAGGTCCTGCTCTGGCACCTGTAATTGTATCTGTGGTTGCTCCACAGGAACAGCTTCCGGCTCAATCAGCACGGTTTGTGCGTGAACACCCTTGGTCATGGCCATGCTCATGGTCACGACAGCAACGACTATAGTCGCTACCGCAGCGAGGGCCCTAGCCCGGGAAATTATCATTAGGGATAACCTTTTCTACCGGTGCGGAGGGCGCTGGTATTTCCCAGGTCGCCAGAAACACGGCACCGCCAGCCAGGCCGACAAGAAGCAGTATGATCAAAACAGAGGAAAGTCGCATCATAGGGTTTCGGAATCCTTGTTTGAGATTAACACCATTGACCACTAGATTATGGCCGCTTGGTATTTGTGGTACTCATCCTGTTGTATAGAATAGGTTATATAGAATTCAACTGTGACAATAATGCGGCAGTCTACCGGGTGGGGGCGCAGCGTTCAACAACATGCCCGCAACACACGACCCGCAAAAAATGAAATGAATGAACACGTTGCCATGAATAGTCCAAAAAAAATTGATCGTCCGGTGATTCTAGTCGGATTAATGGGGGCTGGAAAGACCAGCGTGGGTCGAAAATTGGCGGAATTGCTGAATTTTCCGTTTGTGGATGCTGATCAGGAAATCGAAGCTGCGGCGGGCTGCACGATTGAGGATTTTTTCGAGTTACATGGTGAAAACGAATTTCGCAAGGGTGAGGAAAAGGTGATTAAACGGTTGTTGGAATCGGGAAATCAGGTCCTCGCTACAGGCGGTGGTGCCTATATGAACCCGTCGATTCGCGAAGCTATTGCGCAGCACGGCATTTCAATATGGCTGCGCGCTGACCTGGATATCCTGTGTAAACGCACGGGCCGACGTGGTGGCAGGCCTTTGCTGAACACAGCAAACCCTGAAGAAGTGCTACAAAGGCTCATGGACGAACGCTACCCCACCTACGAAAAAGCAGATATTGTGGTGGATACCAGCCAGGAAAGTATCGATCTGACCGCCGCCAATATTCTCGATTCTATAATGGCATTCACCCGTGACAGAAAACCAGAACAGAAGTGATCTACCGATAATGAGTGATCCACAATCAGACAGCATTCAAGTCGACCTGGGCGAACGCGCCTATGACATTCACGTGGGTGAAGGCTTGATTGCGCGCGCAGGCGAATTGATTGCGCCACTGTTAAGCAAACCTGAGACCATCATTGTCACGGACGAGAACGTCGCTGGACTATGGCTCGAGCCTTTGGAGGCATCCCTATCCGGGTCCGCCATCAATGCCAGGACATTGGTGATGAAGCCGGGTGAAGCCACTAAGAGTTTCGATAACCTGCAAACGGTCACAGACTTTTTCCTGAGCGCGCCAGTAGAACGCGGCTCCATCGTCATCGCGTTTGGCGGTGGTGTCATTGGTGATCTGACCGGCTTTGCCGCCGCAACCACCCTGCGTGGAATTGATTTTGTACAAATACCCACCACCATTCTGGCCCAGGTCGACAGTTCCGTTGGTGGCAAGACAGGGATCAATACCGCCCATGGTAAAAACCTGATCGGTGCGTTTCATCAACCCCGCATGGTGCTGGCGGATACCGAAGTCTTGTCCACCCTACCTGATCGGGAACGTCAGGCTGGTTACGCTGAAATTGTGAAATACGGATTGCTTGGCGACGCCGCATTCTTTGGTTGGTTAGAGGAAAACGGCAACCGGGTTCTAAGCGGTGATAGTCAAGCCCTACGCCATGCCGTGATGCAAAGTTGCCGGGCCAAAGCACAGATTGTCGGCGATGATGAGCGCGAAAAAGGCGCCCGCGCGCTCTTAAATTTTGGCCACACTTTTGGCCATGCGCTGGAAGCGGAAAATGCTTACAGCTCGGCGCTACTGCACGGTGAAGGCGTCGCAATCGGCTCTGTTCTGGCGCTGGCACTATCGGAACGAATGGGATTGTGCCCTGTGGGCCGGGCAGACCGTTTGACGACACACCTCAAGTCTTTGGGCATACCCAGTCGCATTTCTGATATCGGTGGCGCAGACGGTTGGAAACCGGATGTTCTGCTTGATCACATGCGCGTGGACAAGAAAGTGTCTGGTGGCAAATTGACCTTTATTCTGGCCCATGATATCGGCGATGCGTTTGTTACCTGTGATGTGGATGAGAGCGATGTCCTGAGCGTTCTGGAAGAGAGTCTGGTTTAATCATGTTTATTACCCTGATCATCATATTCCTGTTGTTGCTGGTTTCGGCGTTCTTCTCCGGTTCAGAAACAGCCCTTACGGCGGCCTCACGTCCCACCATGCACCAATTGGCGCAGGACGGAAACGCCCACGCAGCCATGGTCAACAAACTGCATAGCCGTAAAGATCGGCTCATCAGCACCATTTTACTGGGCAACAACCTGGTCAATATTCTGGCTTCAGCGCTGGCGACCAGCATCATGATCACGCTGTATGGTGAGGCCGGTATTGCCTATGCCACCATTGCCATGACGTTATTGGTGTTGATATTCTCCGAGGTTCTACCAAAAAGCTATGCGCTTGATAATGCTAACAGAATTTCATTGAGTATTGCGCCTGTAGTTCGAATTTTGGTCATCATTCTGCTTCCATTGACCCAGACTATTAACGCGGTGATCTGGTGTATATTTCGTCTGTTCGGCCGAAATTATGGGGTGCGCGATTCTCTGGGACGCGGTGATGAAGAACTACGGGGGGCGATTGAACTGCATGACCGCGACGACGTAGACGTAAAATCCGAACGGGCGATGCTGCGCAGTGTGCTGGATCTGGCTGATGTGCAACTGGGCGAGGTCATGACACACCGCAAAAATGTGGCCACGATCGACGCCTCTCTGTCGGCTGAAGAGATCGTCACCCAGGTTTTGGAAAGTCCTTATACCCGTATCCCCCTGTGGCGCGAAGACCCTGATGACGTTATTGGTGTGCTGCACGCCAAGGCCCTGTTGCGGGAACTTTATAAATCACCCAACAAAATACCAACTGATATTGATGTGGTCGCACTGGCTGCGGAACCCTGGTTTGTGCCTGAGACCACAACTCTTGATGACCAATTGGAAGCCTTCAAGAAACGCCACGCGCACTTTGCCCTGGTGGTCGATGAATACGGTGCTCTCATGGGCATCGTGACACTGGAAGATATTTTAGAAGAAATCGTAGGCGAAATTGAAGACGAGCACGACGTGGCGGTAACCGGTGTCCACCAAATGGCCGATGGCCGGTATGTCGTAGAGGGCACGGTGACCATCCGCGATTTAAACCGGGAATTTGAATGGTATTTGCCCGATGAAGATGCATCCACCATCGCCGGGCTGGTTTTGCACGAATCCCGTAGAATTCCGGATGTAGGGCAAGCCTTTATGTTCCACGGATTCCGGTTCGAAATCCTGCAAAGACACCGAAATCAGATTACGTCTGTAGGGGTCACACCGCCCGAAGATCAGCTGCTTTCAGAGGCCTGAACAAGAAAATTGTTACAGGCGCTACAATTTTTAGTTTTTTCAGTCTATGATGCTTTCTACACAACTTGCCGGACGATTTTTCTCACCCCCGGCCCTAGGGAGTGCAAGCATGAACCAAAAGATCATTCCTGACGTCGTCAACAACCAGACCGTCTGTACAGTCAAAGAGTCCGACACGGCCCGTGCGGCAGCAGAGGCCATGGTACGCGAGAATATTGCCGCTGTTATTGTCACTGATGATAACAGTTCCCTGATCGGCATTTTGACCGAGCGGGACCTGGCCCGGCAGGTTGTTGCCACAGGTGCCGACGCAAGCAAGATTCTGGTCGGTGACATTATGACCGCCAATCCTGATACGTTGACGCCAGACGATTCAGCCGGCGACGCGCTTGAGCTGATGCATTCGCGTAATTACCGTCACCTGCCCGTTGCGGTAGATGGCCGGTGTGTAGCGATGGTTTCTATTCGCGACCTTTACCGGACCATGAAGGCGGCGCTGGAAGAAGACATTCGCGAAACTGAGGCCTTTGTGTTCGGAGACCGTTACGGCGCTTAAGGTGTCCCGGCCCGATATATCCCCCTCGTAACACCAGTTCACGTAACTGGCTAATACCTTATTGTTCAGGACACCCCCATGGCATTATCAAAACCAGTTGCCCGCGCCCTTGCGCATACTCGCGAGATCAAATGTTGCGGTTATGAGCGCGACGATGGTTTGTGGGATATTGAAGCCACATTGACCGATCGCAAGGCCTATTCGTTCGCCAACCATGATCGGGGCAGCATTAATGCGGGCGAGGCCATCCATGAAATGCATGTTCGGTTGACCATTGATAATGATTTTGTTGTTCAGGGCGCCGAAGCGGCGACCCTCAACAGCCCCTTCAATGCCTGCCCCAACGTGGCGGATTCCTATAAGGCGCTAATTGGTCTTCGAGTTGGTCCGGGATGGCGCAAGAATGTGTATTCACAATTTGGTCACCAAAAGGGCTGTACGCACCTGACCGAGATGCTACTGGGGCCGATCGGGACCACGGCCTACCAAACCATTGGCGGCAGCAAGCTCAAGTCGTCACTCAAAGAACAATCGGGGGCTGGAAATAGACTGGTGAACACCTGCCACGCGTTGGCCAGCGACGGCGAGATGATCAAACGCGAATGGCCTGATTTGTACACCGGTGATTAGCAGACACATCAAATGGCAGAATAGGTGGAGCTTGGCCTTTAGCTAGCCTGTTCCAGAAGCTTAGGTAGAATGCCGCCCTGCATTTCGCCACCATCATTTGCGGCTGTACGGAAATAACTGACAATGAAGGCACGAACCATAGATGTACGGCTTGAACCATGCCTGAACCGTTCAATCATCGTGCAAAGTTCATGAATCGTGTTCTGCTCCAAAGCGCAGATCTGATCTAGTGCTGCCCAAGTGGCACCCTCAAGCCTTAGACTTGTTCGGTGCCCCCCCACGGTTACATTCCGGCTGACAAGTTTACCCTGCATTGAAAAATTTCCTTAGTTTTATGTTCGCGCCACGAAACCCCAAACATTGTATGGAGATTATGCATACAATGGTCAATACCACCACAAGATATTCTTGGTCGCGGCATGGCGTATCAAAATTTACTTTTCACGGCAGGTGATGAACTTTTGGTTGATCTGACCGGAAGTCGTGGGCCTAATCCGTGAATTCATCAGGTGTTATGGTTCGCATGGTAAGGGCGTGCAATCCTCGTGCGAATGCCTCATCCAGCAAGGCATAGACAGATTGCTGTCTGGCAACGCGACTAAGCCCTGAGAATTCATCTGATACTACCGTAATACGATAATGCGTTTCACCACTGGGCCGGGCACCGGCATGACCCGCATGCAGGGATGATTCGTCAATGATCTCAAAGAAGGACGGATTGAGCCCCGCCCGAACCAGATTTTCAATCAGCTCTTCCATGAGGGTGTCTTCCATTATCTGTTATAAATCAAGGTAGTAACGCCGAAATCGAAACACAAGGCCTTGCAGCTTCTGTCTTCAACTATCATAGTTACACGATGAAAAGAAAATACTCGTTCGATGATGATTTGGGCAAGCCTGAAACGACACTGCAATCCTGTCAGTGGCCAGGATGCGACGGGCATGGTGAGCACCGTGCACCCAAATCCCGCGACGAACTGAACATCTACCTGTGGTTTTGCCTCGAACACATTCGGCAATACAACAAATCCTGGAACTATTACGACGGCATGAATGATACAGAGGTGGAAGAGGACAAGCGTCACGATACCGTCTGGAATCGCCCTTCATGGCAGTTGGGCACCAATGCCGGGGCCTTTGGTTTCGGTGCCCAGGCCGACCCGTTCGAGATATTTGGCGAAAATGGCGCATCCGGCCCAAGGAATGGGAATGGAAATGGGAATGGTACCGCTGAACATGCCGCCCGGCCTCCTGTCAGCAAGGAAGAGGAACATGCGTACCGGACACTGGGCCTCGACTACCCGGTCAATGCTGATGACATCAAGACCCGGTACAAGGCTCTGGTTAAAGAGCACCATCCCGATGCCAACAAAGGGGCCAAAGCCTCAGAAGAACGCCTGAAGGATATCAACCAGGCTTATCACGTCCTGCGCGAAGCAATGACCGCTTGAAATTCAGACAGCACCAACGCCTTGAGCCTTGACCTAGAGGCCGTTTAGCCCTACGCCATAGCTTCGCAATTTAACTATTCTAACAAGACTTGGTTTCCAGCCCATGAACGTTCAAAACACCATGGATGCCAGCACGGCATTCCCACTCGACAAACCCGATATCACCGTTTCTGTGCGCGATGCGTTTGGTCTCGACAGTGACATGCAGGTGCCCGCTTTCAGCATCGCTGATGAGCATGTACCCGACAATGACCCGACCTACCGTTTCGATCACGACACCACCATGGCCATTCTGGCTGGTTTTTCATACAACCGCCGAGTCATGATCCAGGGTTATCACGGAACCGGTAAATCCACCCACGTGGAACAGGTGGCATCCCGCCTGAACTGGCCATGTATTCGTATCAACCTGGACAGCCACATCAGCCGTATCGATCTGGTCGGTAAAGACGCCATTGTGTTGCGCGATGGAAAACAAGTGACGGAATTCCGCGAAGGTATTCTGCCCTGGGCCATCCAGCACCCAACCGCATTGGTGTTTGATGAATACGATGCCGGCCGTCCCGATGTTATGTTTGTTATTCAACGTATTTTGGAAGTTGAAGGCAAGCTGACGCTGCTTGATCAGAACCGGGTTATGCGCCCGCATCCGTTCTTCCGTTTGTTTTCCACCACCAACACGGTGGGACTTGGAGACACCACGGGGCTCTATCACGGCACCCAACAGATCAACCAGGGCCAGATGGATCGTTGGAACATTGTTACCACATTGAACTATCTGGAATCCGAATCAGAGGAGGCCATCGTTCTATCCAAGCTGTCTGCCTACGACACCGCAGAAGGCAAGGTGGACGTGCACAATATGGTGGAACTGGCCAACATGACTCGTTCGGGCTTCATGGCGGGCGATATCTCCACCGTTATGTCTCCACGCACGGTGATTACGTGGGCCGAGAACACCAGCATTTTTGCTGACCGTGCCTTCGCCTTCCGGGTGACCTTCCTCAATAAGTGTGATGAACACGAACGTCCGTTGATTGCTGAATATTATCAACGATGCTTCGATGAGGATCTTCCTGAATCCATGGGCAACATCGCGATCACCTGATTGGGATATGCCTGATCGAAATATATAAGGGGACGTGGTGAGCCAGTCGGAACAACCGCATGATCTGGTAAAACGGTCGACAGCAGCCGCGCTTAAGGCGCTTGTTGATAAACCGGATATTGAGATCAATTTCTCACAAGGTGCTGCCGGTATCACGGGCAATACCGCCCATATGCCGGCGCCTCCACACCAGATGACACGGGATGGCGTCGCCCGCTATCGCGGCATGGCCGATGCGCTGGCCATGCGCATGCACTATCATGATGAAAGTATCCACCGCCGTCGCCAACCCCCCAGCGCGGAAGCTCGTGCCGTTTTTGAAGCCGTTGAACAAGCGCGCTGTGAAAGCCTGGGCTCGCGTCGTCTGGAAGGCGTGGCCGCCAATCTCAACAACCTGACGGACGAGCGTTGCCGCGCAAAAGGCTACGCCGCCATGCAGGAACGCAAGGAAGAGATGCTACCCGATGTACTGGGTCTGTTAATCCGCAAACAACTCGGCCATTCCGAGCTACCGGAGGCCGCCGAAAATCTACTCGGTCTGTGGCAGGACTGGCTGGATGATCGTGTAGGCGATCAAATCGGCGATCTGGAAGAATGCCTCAACGATCAAGCAGCATTTTCCGAACGCGTCATGAAGATGCTACAATCGCTCGACCTCGTAGATGCTGCTGACGAGTTGAATGACGACGAAAACGATCAGAATGACGATGGCGATGACGACGACGATGGCGGTGAGGACATGGATTCCGACACCGGTGAAATGGACGGTGAGACAGCCGCCGCCATGGAATCGGCGATGGGCGAAAGTGACGACGACGCCGACGGTATGTCCGATGCCGGTGACGAGGAAATGATGCCGGGCGAAGGCGAAGAAGACCCGGCTGGCCCCACCCAGTGGCAACAGAACTGGTCAGATGGCCCCGCAAGCCAAGCCGCCTATCACCCCTACACGGTACAGTTCGACGAAATCATCAGCGCCGATGAACTTTGTGATCCGGAAGAACTGGCCCGACTGCGCCATCAGTTGGATCAACAACTATCACACCTGCAAGGCATGGTCTCAAAGCTGGCCAACCGGTTGCAGCGCGCCCTGCTCGCAAAACAACAACGGTCATGGCACTTCGATCTGGAAGAAGGCATTCTGGATGCCGCCCGCCTGTCACGCGTTGTGATCGACCCATCGCATCCCCTGTCGTTCAAAATGGAGAGCGAAACCCAGTTCCGCGACACCATTGTCACCTTGCTGATAGACAATTCCGGCTCTATGCGTGGCCGCCCCATTACCGTGGCTGCCATGAGTGCCGACATTCTGGCCCGCACGCTGGAACGCTGTGGGGTCAAGGTTGAGGTTCTCGGCTTTACCACACGGTCATGGAAGGGCGGGTCATCGCGGGAGAAATGGGTCTCTGATAATAAGCCCAAAAACCCGGGCCGCCTGAATGATTTACGCCATATTGTCTATAAATCTGCCGATACGCCCTGGCGCCGGGCGCGGGCTAATCTGGGCCTTATGCTGCGCGAAGGATTGCTCAAGGAAAATATCGACGGTGAGGCCCTGCTATGGGCGCACAACCGGTTACTGGCACGCTCAGAACAGCGCCGCATTCTAATGGTGATTTCTGATGGCGCGCCCGTGGATGACGCCACATTGTCAGCAAACCCCGGCAACTATTTGGAAAAGCATCTTCGTGATGTGATTGAGTGGATCGAAACCCGGTCCCCGATCCAGTTGACCGCCATTGGTATCGGACATGATGTAACCCGGTATTACCAACGCGCCGTAACCCTGATTGATGCAGAGGAACTGGGCGGCACTATGATGGCCAAGCTCATGGAGTTGTTCGACGAAGATGACCGCGCCGCCAGCCGCACACGAAAGCGAGCAAGCTAAGACAAACGGTGTGTAATAAGAAGCCGTGACCTGAGGGAGAATTCATCACATGGCCGAACGACATCATTCCGAAATCATCATCATCGGTGGCGGCATCATTGGCTGCGCCATCGCCTATCATCTCACCCGCATGGGCAAGACCGACGTGACGCTGCTTGAAAAAAGCGGCCTGACCCATGGTGCCACGTGGCATGCCGCCGGGTTGGTGGGCCAGTTGAGGTCGCAACGCAACACCACTCGCATGCTACAAAAATCTGTTGAAGTTTACGATCGACTGGAAGAGGAAACCGGACAATCGATTGACTGGAAGAAAGTGGGCAGCCTGCGACTGGCCTCATCACCGGAACGAGTGTTGGAAATCAAACGATCCGCGACCATGGCCCGCAGCTTCGGTTTGGAAATGGAAATCATTTCGCCCACCGAAGCCCGGGACCTGTTCCCGTTGATGTCGACAGACGGCGTACTGGCCGCCGCCTACCTGCCGACCGACGGCCAGATTGATCCGGCCAGCGTAACCCAGGCCCTGGCCAAAGGTGCCCGCAATGGCGGTGCCACAATCAAAGAGGGCGTGCGGGTAACCAATATCCGTAAAGTTGGTAATCGGGCGAGCGAGCTGGAAACCGAAGACGGCGATATCTGGACGTTCGACACTGTGGTCAATGCCACCGGTATGTGGTCACGGGAATTGGGTCTCAAGACCGGTGTTGCCATTCCATCGTGTGCCGTAGAACACCAGTACCTGATCACCGATAACATTCCCGATATGCCGCAAGGTATGCCGACCCTGCGCGACCCGGACCGGCTGGTTTATTACAAGGCTGATGTGAATGGCCTTGTGGTGGGTGGTTATGAAAATAACACCGTACCCTTTGGCGAGAATGGCATCCCGCATGCTTTCGGCCAGGAATTGCTGGAGAACAAGTTTGATCGTTTCGAGCCGCTGGCTGAACTGGCCGGACAGGTCACACCGATCATCAATGAGGTCGGCGTGCGCGAGATGATCAACGGTGCCATCCCCTATTCCGCCGACGGGGATTTCGTCATGGGACGCGCCCGTGAGTTGGATAACTATTTTGTGGCGTCCGGTTTTCTGTACGGTATTGCCGCCGGTGGCGGGGCCGGTCAGATGATGGCCGAATGGATTATCGACGGATCGCCCAGCCCGGACCTGTGGCCGCTTGATGTGCGTCGATTCCAGTCCCACCACAATACCAAAACCTTCATGTATGCCCGCGCGGTGGAACATTACGGGGGGCATTACCTGCTTCATTTCCCGGGCGAGGAGAAACACACTGCCCGTGGCATCCGCAAAAGCCCGCTATTCGGCAAGCTGGCCCACAAGGGTGCGGTCTATGGCTCAAAAGCCGGCTGGGAACGCCCCAACTGGTTCGCGCCCAAGGGTGAGACGCGCGAAGACCGGCTTTCCTTTGATCAACGCGAATGCAACTGGTTCACGGCTGTGGGTGAAGAATGCAAGGCCGTGCGTGAAAGGGTGGCCCTGATCGACCAATCATCCTTTGCCAAAATGGAAGTTTCCGGCCCCGGCGCGTTGGAGGCCCTTAATTATCTGGCCGCCGCCAATGTGGATAAACCAGTAGGCAGCGCCATCTACACTCAATTGTGTAATGAGAAAGGCGGCATTGAAGCTGATTTGACCATTAACCGGCTGGATGATGATCTGTTCTACGTGGTTACCGGGTCTGGTTTCGGGGTACGTGACTTCCATTGGATCAACACTCACCTTCCGTCGGATGGTAGCGTACAAACCAAGGAAGTCACCTCGGCGTGGTCCACCCTCAATGTCTGCGGTCCTAAGTCCCGAGATGTGCTGGCTGCGGTAACCGACGATGATGTTTCGAACGAGACCTTTCCGTTTTCCACCTGTCGCCAGATCACCATCGGCTCTGCCCCTGTTCGTGCCATCCGCATCGGGTATGTGGGCGAACTGGGCTGGGAATTGCACATTCCCACTGAATTCACCGGCCATGTATATGATTTGCTGTGGCAGGCCGGTGAAGATCATGGCATCGCCGACGTGGGGTACCGCGCCATCGATAGCCTGCGGCTGGAAAAGAACTATCTGTATTGGAGCTCAGACATCTCACCCGACTACAACCCGTTCGAAGCCGGCCTCGGGTTTCGAGTGGCCTTCAAGACCAAGGGGGACTATCTGGGCCGTGCGGCCCTCGAAGCCATCAGACAAGATGGGGCGGATCGTAAGCTCTGCACATTTGTGGTCGAAGCACCCGGCACGTTGTACGGTGGCGAAACCATCATTTATGATGGTGATGCCGTTGGCCTGCTGACCAGCGCTAACTATGCCCACTATACGGGGCAGGAGATCGCCTATGGGTATCTTCCCCTGTCACTGGCGGGTGATACCAGCTTTGATGTGGAAGTGTTCGGCGAAAGGGTTGCTGCACGCCGTGTGGACGGCCCCTTGTATGATCCGGACAACAAGCGCCTAACGGCATGAATCTGACGGCTTGATAAAAGGAATACGAACATGGATGACGCTTATAAACACCTGATAACCATTCCCGGATTCGAGCACCTAAGCGAAAGCGATGTGACGTTTCAGCGCCAGGGCGGTCTGACTAATCTGGTTTACCGCGCCGAAACGCCGGATGGCGTCTATGCGCTACGCATTCCCGGTAAGGGCACGGAAGAAATAATTGACCGCGCGGTGGAAGCCCATAACGCAGGCGTAGCGGCAGACGTGGGCGTCAGCCCGGAAGTTATCCACGCAGATCCGGACTCAGGTTTGATGATGAGCCGATTTGTGGACGATGCCGTGACCATGACACCAGAAACCTTTCCCACTACGGTCGGTGCCCCGGGCCGGGTGGGTGCGGCTCTCAACAAATTGCATACCAGTGGCGAAACGTTTCAGTTCCGGTTCGAGTTGTTCGCCATGATTGACGATTATCTCAGCGTACTCGACAAGCTGGGTGCCGATCTGCCCGATGGATACCACGACGTGGTGCGTGAAGCCGGTGCCGTGCGTGAGGCCCTGGACGCTCACCCCGCCGACCTGGCACCATGCCATTGCGATCCTTTGTGTGAGAACTTCCTCGATGATGGCACCCGCATGTGGATCATTGATTGGGAATACTCCGGCATGAACGATCCATTGTGGGATTTGGGCGACGTATCCGTCGAGGCGGGCTTTTCACCTGAGCAGGATATGGAAATGATGGCGGCCTATTTCGGCGGCACGCCCTCAGATGCGCAAATGGGCCGCATGGTGATCTACAAGGCCATGTGTGACTTGCTGTGGACCCTGTGGGGTTTGATCCAGCACGCCAACGATAATCCGGTTGAGGACTTTTGGGCCTATGCCACGGGACGTTTTGATCGGTGTAAGACACTGATGGCGGACGCGCAATTCAACAGCCATGTGGAAGCCGTCAAAGAGAACCGATAGGTGTGGCAGCTAGGCTAGGCGACGCGACGCTCCCTAAGGGGAACCTCGCCATGTTTCCGCCGGCGGCGATCCGGGCCAAAAAATTCCGGGGCGCGAACGAACGAACGTGCGTCTTCAATGACCCGAACAATGCGCATATAAACCATGCGTGCCGAGACCGGCTTGGCCAGGTATTCCGTCATGCCCTGATCGCGGGCCAGACATACCTTGGAAATTTCTGTATAAGCTGTGACCATAAAAAAGCAGACAAACGGATTGGGCGACTCCTCATCATTCCGCACATAGTGCAGGAACTCCATCCCGTTCAAGTCTTCGCACCAGTCACATAGGATAATATCGATGGGATTGTCATTGAAAATTTGCCAGGCAGTGGCGAGATCGCCCGTACTATGAACAGTAGGGACACCAAATGCCGTAAACACATCGGTCAAAAGCCTACGAATAAGCACCTGCTTCTCGAGCACCAGGATGCTCAATCCAGAGATGTCATAGGCCTTCATTCGCTGCTTGTCCCCATTAGCACTGTCCTCACGGGTTAATTTGCCCCCCGTGTTTATGGTTAACAATATCAATTTAACCTTACATGTACCTGACCCTCTTCTTAATGTGAGTGAGTCAGGCAGAAAAAAAGGCCCGCAAAGCGGACCTTTTTCAAACTTTATGAGAGCGCTCGATCAGGCTGCGCTGGCAACAGCCTTTTTGATCCGCTTTTTCAGACGGGTCATATCAATGGTCAGGTCTGCATCCCGGCTATCTAGAAGATAGGCATCCAGACCGCCTTTGTGTTCAACCGTGCGCAAAGCATCCATGCATACTCTCAGTTTTACAGACTCGCCAAGAGTGTCACTGAACAGCGTGGTTGGCTGCAGGTTTGGCAGGTAACGACGACGGGTTTTGTTGTGAGCGTGGCTCACATTGTTGCCGGTCATTACACCTTTGCCGCTCAACTCGCAACGTCTGGCCATGGTTCAAATCCTTCAAATCTTGTTTGCGGCTGATGATTTGGCGCACCAGGGACAGTGCACTTGCCCGATCACCCGGAAACAGCCATCATCTTGCCGTTAGAACGCCGGTTTTTACGGGACGAACTGGTGAACGTCAAGGCATTTCGGTGCCTTTAGCCATATGATTTATCCATCATTCTACACAGGAGAAACAGTCTGTGAAAACCCCCATGAAGACCATCGTCATCGGCGGCGGCATCATTGGTGCCTCGATTGCCTATCATCTGGCTGTCAGAGGTGCCGGTGTGACGGTTTTGGACGGTGGAAATCGCGGCGGTATAGCGACGCCAGCCTCATTCGCCTGGATCAACTCAGCCCCCGGCAATGATCGCATCTACCATGAACTCCGGCTCAAGGCTATTTTGGACTGGCACCGCCTGCAACAGGACCTGGAAACGGGTGACGAGGGCCATGATCTGCCCATAAACTGGCATGGCTCACTTTGGTGGGAAGATGATCCATCCGATGTGGAATCAGGCACAGCCACCGCCGCCGCCAGGGGCTACCCCATACGCCTGATCGATCAGGACACAGCCCAGGCTCAGGAACCTTACCTGCGAACAGCGCCCAAGGTATCGGCCCTGTCATCAATAGAAGGCAGCCTGTCACCGGTGGAAACCGCCTTGGTGTTGCTGGATGCGGCCGTCGCCAATGGGGCGCAAGTTCTGGAAGAAACCGTTGAGAGCCTCATTGTGGATGGCACCAACGTCACGGGGGTTCGGACGGAATCCGGCGACAAAATGGCTGATTGCGTAATTCTGGCGGCGGGAATCGCTACGGCTGAATTGGCGGCACAAGCGGGCGTTATTGTCCCCATGGATAACTCTCCCGGATTTTTGATGCAAACGGCGGTCACAACACCACTCATCCGGGGCGTAACCTTGTCACCCGGCATTCATGTACGCCAGAACGCCGATGGCCGCATTGTCGCGGGCCGGGACTTCGGTGGCGGCCCCGCCCCCGATGATCATGTGGCCGAGGCCCAGATGCTGTTGGCTGGCACCAAGGCATTATTTAGCGACTCAGACGGTCTGGAGGTGGAAACCTGGACGTTGGCCCAGCGCCCAACGCCTGCTGACGGTCATCCAATCATAGGCCCCGCAGAAGGCGTATCCGGGCTCTATATCACGGTCATGCACAGCGGCGTAACACTCGCCGCTCTGGTCGGCAGGTTAACCGCAGAAGAAATTCTCGACACTGGCCCGGTTGATGTTCTGGAACCGTACAGGCTCAGCCGCTTTTAGAGTTGGACGACATGTAACGCCTGAGCGGTACCAGACTATCCGCATCACCGGCAACCTCCTTTAGGGCAAACACAATAGCCGCCACTTCATGTTTAGTCAGGATATCCAAAGCCCGTAAGTCTTCCGCCGGTGCCATGGCCTCCAGGGCGTAGAACTCATCCAGATAGTCATAATACCGGACAGATATATCCGCCATAAGCACATCCCAATCGGTATCCGCATGGCGTTCTATCCATGTCTTTCCAATCGACACGAGCTCAGCATCCGAGCGCGGCTGAAGATCATATTTCTCTATCAATGGTCGAATGGATTCTGCTGCAAACCGTTCAACCTCGGCCATAACCTCCAGCTTTGCGCGGTGATCTGCATTCTCATGGTGTTGAGCCAACCCGTAGAAATAGGCCTCACCCATGATCTCTTCTTCAAAATACAGCAGAAGAGTCGCTAGATACGTCGAGCGCTCGGTATCAGATTCTTCCCCCACCGATCAGGCCGATGTATCAAGAATGGAGTAGAATTTCTTGATGTAGCCCGAGGCATTCCAACTACACACTGTGCCCTCAGGAATGAAGAATACATCTCCAGCCCCGAAATCGTGTGCCGTACCATCGCCTTCGGTGATTGTTACCTCACCTTCCAGCAACTGCACAAATTCATGGCAGGGAAACGGCTTCATTTCGCTCTTGAACGCTGTGCTGTCCCACATACCGACAAACATGTTGCCCGCATCATTGGTGAAAGCAATATTGTCATGCTGCACAGGTGCCTCACCGCCGATCTCAAAAGGATCCGTGGAGCCCATTTTTTTCATGCCTGATTTCAACATATCTGCATCAATCACCATGACACCGCCGTCCGCCGATGCAATATCAGGCGTAGCGGCATTTGGATTGTCATAGGTCATATAAAACTTGCGCAAAAACCCGACCTGCTTCCAACTGATAGGAATGGCGTTGCGAATGCAGAAGGTCTCGCCTTGCTTCACCACCGTTTCGGTGCCGTCACCATCAACCATGGCAACCTGGCCTTCCAGCACCCACATGAATTCATCGCCGGGATAGGGCCCAAATAATTCCTGCATGTCGGTTGTGGTCCACACGCCCAAATTCAGGCCAAGGTCTTCATCCTCGTAATAAACATGTACGTGTTGTTCAGGCAGGTCAGACTGGAAGTCTGCCGTATCCAATTCCATTTTCGCCAAGCCTGTCCTTGCCGGGCCATTTTTCTCAAATCTGATTATTTTCTTTTCCATACCCATTGCATTTGTCCTATTCCAAAATACCTGATTGTCTGCATATTAACCCTTGGCAGTGCGAGCGTGTCGAGTTAATTTTGACTGACTAGTCAAAATATACGTCCCATGCTTTCACCCAAAACACCACAGGAACGAGATGACTCAAGCAACGGCAAAGAAACCAACCAAGGGTCGTACCGCTACAAGAGAGGCGCGTCGCCAGCAGTTGATCAATGCGACCATAGATTCAATCTCCAAGCGAGGGTTTTCGGGTACTACACTGGCGACAGTGACAAAGGGCGCCAAGCTTTCCCATGGCATTGTTAATTTTCACTTCGATTCCAAAGAATCCCTGTATGTGGAAACACTCGGCTTTCTGGCGCAGGAGCACTATGACCTGTGGACGGCAGCGTTGGAAAAGGCTGGCCCAAACCCGGCTGACCAAATGGCTGCCATGCTCAATGTGGATTTTGAGCAAACGGTTTGCTCGGCAAAGAAGCTGGCTGTGTGGTTTGCATTCTGGGGGCAGGCGAAACAACGCCCCACCTATCTGAACATTCATAACAGCTTTGATGAACACCGCACATCTGAATTGAAAAGGCTCTGCTCGGAATTAGCTAAAGACGGTGGGTACGACCATATCACCCCGATTGAGACGACCCGTAGCATCGAATCCATCATTGATGGTCTTTGGTTGCAGGTTCTCCTATACCCCCAATCACTCAGCCGAACTGAAGCGCGCAAGAATTGCTTCAACTATTTAGCCTGCCTGTTTCCCAAGCATTTTTCCCGCTGCACCTGATCATTTAGAGAGCAAGACCACCCATGACACGTGACCCCCGTTATGACGTGCTGTTTGAACCTGTTCAAATAGGGCCCGTCACCGCAAAAAACCGATTTTATCAAGTCCCCCACTGCAATGGCATGGGCCGGGCGTATCCGTCCTCCATGGCGGAAATGCGCGGCGTCAAAGCCGAAGGTGGCTGGGCCGTCGTATGCACCGAAGAAACAGAAATTCATCACGGCTCGGATTTCAGCCCCCTGATTGAGGGGCGTCTGTGGGATGATTCCGATATCCCCACCTTCGCCCGCATGTGCGACAAAATTCATGAACACGGTGGCTTGGCCGGAGTTCAGCCCATCTATGGCGGCTTCGTGACCGCCAATCTGTACAGTCGTGAAATCCCGATGGCACCGTCGCATACCCCGGTGGAAGGCTACGAGCCGGTGTCCGCCCGCGCCATGGACAAATCAGATATCAAGCAAGTGCGAAAGTGGTATGTGGATGCGGCCAAGCGCGCCCGCACCGCCGGATTCGACATCATTTATAACTACAGTGGGCATGACGAGAGCATTCAAATGCACTTCCTGTCACGTCGCCACAATCACCGTACAGATGAATACGGTGGCAGCCTGGAAAACCGCTCCCGCCTGTTCCGGGAAATCATGTCTGATATCAAGGATGCCGTCGGTGATACCTGCGCTATCGCCATCCGCTTTGCCGTGGATGAGCTTTTAGGGTCCGACGGTATAACATCGGATGGTGAAGGCCGGGATTTTGTCGAGATGCTGGCCGAAGTACCAGATCTGTGGGACGTAAACGTGAGCGAGTGGGCAAATGATTCAACCACGTCGCGGTTTGCCGAAAGTGGCTCACAGCTGCCCTATACAAAGTTTGTGAAAGAGGTCACCAGCAAACCCGTGGTTGGTGTGGGCCGTTTTACCTCGCCCGACACAATGGTCTCACTCATCAAGAACGGTCATATGGATATGATCGGTGCCGCCCGGCCATCAATCGCAGACCCCTTTTTGCCGCGCAAGATCGAAGAAGGCCGCCCGGAAGATATTCGCGAATGCATCGGCTGTAACATCTGTGTCACGGCTGATTTTCTGGCCACGCCACTGCGCTGTACCCAAAACCCCACCATGGGCGAAGAATGGCGCAAAGGCTGGCATCCAGAACGTATCGCCGAAAAGACCAGTGACAGCGCTGTATTGATCGTGGGCGCTGGCCCCGCCGGTATGGAATGCGCCCGCGCCCTTGGTCAACGCGGCTATGGTGTTACCCTTGCCGAAGCCACCACAGAACTTGGCGGGCGCGTAACCAAGGAAAGTCGCCTTCCTGGCCTTTCTGAATGGGCACGGGTTCGCGATTACCGTGAAGGTCAGATCGCCCCTATGGTCAACGTGGAGACCTATATGGACAGCCACCTGACGGCTGAACAAATTATGGAATTCGGCTCCGACCATGTGGTGTTGGCGACCGGATCCAAATGGCGGTCCGATGGTGTAGGCCGCGCTAATCATGTGGCTATTGCTGGCTCGGATTCTGGCTCGGGCAGCGCGACCGTTTTCACCCCCGATGACATTATCGCAGGTAAAATGCCGACCGGCCCTGTGGTGATCTTCGATGATGATCACTATTACATGGGCGGTATCATGGCGGAAAAGCTGCATGCTGAGGGACTCGACGTTACCCTGGTTACGCCAGCAGCCGATATTTCCAATTGGACCCACAACACCATGGAACAGGAACGCATTCAAACGCGGTTACTTGAACTGGGTGTAACACTGGTGCCGCACCGGAATTTAGCATCCATCGGGGGTGGCACCGTCACATTGTCATGTGTTTATACTGATCGTGAGGAAACGCGTCCCTGTGGTTCCGTGGTGATGGTTACGGCGCGCCTGCCCAATGATGATTTGTATTATGAACTGACGGCGGATCAGGACGCTTTGGATGCGGCTGGAATCAAATCGGTTAGCCGCGTGGGCGATTGCCTGGCACCCGGCACTATTGCTGCGGCTGTCTATAGCGGGCACCGCTATGCCCGTGAGATGGATGAACCTGTAACGGATGCGGTACCATTCCGCCGCGAACTACCACAACTGGCTGAAGCCTGATTTAAACACCTGGAGAGCATAATGGCCCGAGATCCTCGCTACGATATCCTGTTTGAGCCTATGAAAATCGGCCCCGTAACAGCCAAAAACAGATTTTATCAAGTCCCCCACTGCACCGGCAGTGGCTGGGAAAAGCCGCGTATTCTAGCAGGCCTGCGTGAGATGAAAGCCGAAGGCGGTTGGGGCGTTATCAATACAGAATACTGCACCGTTCACCCCTCATCCGATGACGCACCCTACGCGCCCGCTTCACTGTGGGATGACGGTGATATCAAGTCTCATGCCCTGATGACGGAAAAAGTTCACGCCCACGGCGCCCTTGCCGGGGTAGAACTGTGCCTGGGCGGTGCCAGAATTGCTAATCTTTCCACCCGCGAAGTTGCTCTGGGCGTGACCAGCATGCCGAATACGGAAGGTAATCCGTTTCAGACCCGCGCCATGGACAAAGCGGATATTCGCGAAGTGCGACGCTGGCACCGAAATGCGGCATTACGGGCCAAAAAAGCCGGGTTCGATATTGCCTATGTGTATGCGACCCACGATTACCTGCTATCTCAATTCATGTCGCCCGTGCTGAACACCCGAACGGACGAGTATGGCGGCTCCGTCGAAAATCGCGTGCGTCTGGTTCGTGAAATCATCGAAGATACCAAAGAAGCTGTCGGTGACACGATGGCGGTTGCTGTGCGTTTTTCTGCTGAGACCAGTGGTGGCAGAGGTGGCGATGGCAACCCAGTCGCCGGTGAAACCCGCGAGATGTTCGAAATTCTGGCTGAGCTGCCGGATCTCTGGGATATCAACATCGCAGATTATTCGGTGGAAATGGGACTGTCCCGTTTCGTGCCCGAAGGATCGCTGGAACCCTATATTTCCTACATCAAATCTATCACCACCAAACCGGTGGTTTCTGTCGGTCGCTTTACGTCGCCCGACACCATGGTCAGCCAGATCAAGCGTGGCGTTATGGATTTCATTGGCGCGGCGCGGCCCTCTATCGCTGATCCGTTCCTGCCCAAGAAGATTGAAGAAGGACGGCTGGAAGACATTCGTGAATGCATCGGCTGTAACATGTGTTACATGGGCGATGGCACAGGCACGCCTATTCGCTGCACCCAAAATCCGACCATGAGCGAAGAATGGCGACGTGGCTGGCATCCTGAAGAAGTGCCTGAAAAAGGCTCTGACTCTCGTGTGCTGGTGGTTGGCGCTGGTCCGGCGGGTTTAGAGGCCGCCCACCAATTGGGCAAGCGTGGCTACGATGTAATGTTGGCCGAAGCCACCCGCGACCTGGGTGGCCGGGTCACCCGCGAAGCCAAGCTACCGGGCCTGAGCGAATGGGCGCGTGTGCGTGACTACCGCGTACAGCAGCTTGAAAAACTCGATAACGTGGAAGTTTTCCGCGAAAGCGAACTCAGCGTCGATGATGTGCTGGACGTAGCACCCGATCATGTGGCCATCGCCACGGGCAGCCACTGGCGCAATGATGGCTTTAGCGCCACGAACCGGGGCGGCATCGCCAATCTGGGGCCGCTCGAAAACCGTTATACACCAGACGATATCATGGCGGGCCGCATTCCCACTGGTCCAACGATTGTCTTCGATGATGATCACTACTATATGGCTAGCGTGATCGCGGAACTGATCCGTGACACAGGCGTACCGGTGACCATGGTGACCCCGGCGGATGCCATTTGTGAATGGGGTGGTTACACCCAGGACCGCCATCGCGCACAAACCAAGTTGATGGAAATGGATGTGGATCTGGTCACCGCCCATAATCTGTCATCATTTGATGGTAATAGCGCCACTTTGTCATGCCAGTACACCGGATGCGAAAAAACCGTAGAAGCCACGGCTGTGGTTCTGATCACCGCACGCACGCCCAATGACGATCTCTATCAAGCATTGATGGCGAAAATGGCTGAGGGTGCAGAGGGTGCGCCCAAGTCCGTAAAACGGATTGGTGACAGTGAAGCGCCCGCCGTTATTGCCGCTGCTGTGTTCTCAGGCCACCGTTACGCACGTGAACTGGATGCCACCATTGATCCGGACAACCCTTTAAAACATGATCGCGTGTTTTTTGAAGAAGGTTAGGAAATACCATGCCTATTCTCAGACCGACAAAAATCGAAGGTAAAGTTCATACTGTTCTGGTTAATGGCGATCCGGCATCAGGTCTGGTCACGGATCGCGTGAACTCGGTAAAGGTCAACTACGCAGGCTTTGAAGGTGACAGCCATTCCGGCCTGACAATGGCATCATGCGTGCGCGTGCTTCGTCAGTACAAGGCCGGCACAGAGATTAGGAACGTTCGTCAAATTTCCATTGTTTCCGTTGAAGACATGGACGTCATTGCCGAAAAGATGGGCGTCGAGAAGCTGGAACCCCAGTGGCTGGGCGCGAACATTCTGTTGTCCGGCATCCCGGATTTCACGCTGGTGCCGCCATCGTCCCGATTGATCTTTTCTGGCGGTGCGTCGTTGGTTGTCGATATGGAAAACGAGCCCTGTAAATATCCGGGTGATGTGATCGATCAACACCATCCGGGCTTTGGCAAGTTGTTTGCCAAAAACGCCCTGAACCTGCGCGGCATCACCGCCTGGGTTGAACGTGAAGGCATGATCAGCGAAGGCGACACGATCTCCCTGCATGTGCCACCGCAACGCATTTATGATTTCAGACGAGACTAACAAGGGTTAGGGTTCTTGACGCACCTGATAATCAGGCATGCACCCAGGGAGGGAATATGATGAGCGAGCGGGAACAATTGCTGAAATGGCTGGACGCTGAACAGGACGATATGCTGGCGTTCTATCAAGACCTTGTACGTATCCGCACGCCCAATCCACCCGGCAACACCGTTGATGCCGCAGCCCATATCACGGATTTTCTGACAAAACATGGTGTGCCACACCGGCTGGTTTCGCCCGAGCCCACCATGCCAAACGTGATCGGAACCTTTGAAGGGGCTGATGCAGGGCGGCATCTGGTCCTGAACGGGCATATTGATGTGTTTCCGGTCAGCGACACCCCGGAAGACGAAGGATGGACCACTGATCCATGGTCTGGTGATATCATAGACGGCAAAGTTTATGGTCGTGGCTCCGCCGACATGAAATGTGGCACCAGCGCCAGCATCTGGACCTATGTCCTGCTGCACCGCTTGAAAGACAGCCTGAAAGGCAAACTGACGCTCACATGCGTGTCTGATGAGGAAACATTCGGGCCTTGGGGTGCCAGGTGGTTGATGGAGCATGAGCCGGAGGTTCTGGGTGATTGCTGTCTGAATGGTGAGCCATCCAGCCCGTTTTCAATCCGCTATGCCGAAAAAGGCCCGTTGTGGCTTAAGTTCACCATCCGTACCGCCGGCGCGCACGGCGCTTATACCCATACCACCGGTTCCGCCACACGGATCGCCACCCGCATGATCCATGATCTGGAAAAGTTGGAGGACATGTCATTTGATCTGCCCCACAACCTGCAACAAGCTCAGGCAGAGTCTATCGAATCCAGTGACCGGGCCATGGGTGAAGGTGCCGGGCATATTGTGCCCAAGGTGACCCTGAACATTGGCACCATTGAAGGCGGGTTGAAGAACAATATGATCCCGGGGAGTTGCCAGTTCGAGGCTGATATCCGCTTACCCGTAGGCGCCACCAAGGACCTGATCATGGCAGAGGTAGACAAGATCGCCAGTGCCTACCCTGAAGCCACCTATGAGGAGACGAACTTCAACCCACCGTCTTACTGTGATCCATACGGCGAGATGCTTGAAATCATCCAAAATAATGTGGAGCAACTTCGCGGCTTCCGCCCCACCCCGATTGTTAGCCTGGGCGGTACAGATGCGCGGCTGTGGCGGTATGAAAACATCCCGGCCTATGTGTATGGCCCCTCCCCCACTGGCATGGGATCGTTTGACGAGAACGTCCCCGTCGAAGACTTCTTTCACATCGTCAAAACCCATGTGCTGTCAGCCTACGATTACTTAATGGCTAAGGGTGAGCGCTAGCTTTTTGGAACGGTTTTGATCAAGGTTGCAATAATATCCGCCTGTTCTTTGGCAACAGCATGCCCCTGGGGCGACAGCTCATAAATCCCGCGGCGCACACGCTCGAACCAGCCGTAATGGTTGTCCCGCAGGATCAGACCAGCGCGTTCAATGCCGGTATTGTCGCGCAATTTGGCCGGGGCCTGTTCGCCACCTTTATTTAGCGCGTGCACCAACCTTAGGGCGTCCTGACGATAGGACGTCATAATCGTGGTTCGCGTCACACCGCCTGTATTGGGATCGCCTACGCGTTCTGAAAATTCTTTCAGCATGCGTCCGCGCTTCTTAGGATTAATCTTCGGCTTGTACTCCTGCGGGTCCAGCGCGGCGGTAACCTTGTCTGTTTTACCAAGTCGCACCAACAACACCCCGATGCCCAGCATGCGGCACAACTTGACCACACGCTTACGTTGGCGCCGCCAGATACCACCCTTTTCATCAGCAAAGGCCACATACACCTGTGATGATAGTGACACTCGGTCTACGGCCTGCAAGATTAATTCCAGATTGAATCGACTTTTAAGCTCAACAACAACTACAGGTTCACACCCGCGAACCGCCACCACATCACAGGCACCGACCTCGGCCTTGACCTCATAGCCTTGACCTTCCAGGAAGGCCTTGATGGGATCATACAGGTCCTGTTCGCGGCTCACCGGTTCAGGCGAGACTTACCAAGCCGCCATGGCGGCTTGCAGGTTCTCGTCCAGCTTGTCGAGGAATTGAGTCGTGGTCATCCAACCTTGATCCGGGCCAATGAGAATAGCCAGATCTTTGGTCATGTGGCCGTCCTCGACCGTATCGATGCAGACTTTTTCGAGTGTTTCGGCAAATTTCACCACGTCAGGGGTGCCATCGAACTTGCCACGCGTGGCAATGCCACGGGTCCACGCAAAAATAGATGCGATTGGATTGGTTGAGGTTTCTTTGCCCTGCTGATGCTGACGGTAGTGGCGCGTCACGGTGCCGTGTGCGGCTTCCGCTTCAACGGTTTTTCCATCGGGCGTCATCAGAACGGACGTCATAAGGCCAAGTGAGCCAAACCCTTGCGCTACAGTATCAGACTGCACATCACCGTCGTAGTTCTTACAGGCCCAGACAAAACCGCCGCTCCATTTCATGGCGCACGCGACCATGTCGTCAATCAGGCGATGCTCGTAGGTAATACCAGCCGCTTTGAACTTGTCGGCAAATTCCGCATCAAACACTTCCTGAAACAAATCCAGGAAACGGCCGTCATAGGCTTTCAAAATGGTGTTCTTGGTGGACAGATACACAGGCCAGCCCAAATCAAGGCCATAGTTCATACAGGCCCGGGCAAACCCACGAATTGATTCGTCCAGATTGTACATTGCCATGGCGACACCGGCGTCAGGTGCCTGGAACACTTCACGTTCAATAGGCTCACCGCCATCTTCGGGCACAAATTTAATCGTCAGCGTGCCAGCGCCCGGAAAATGAAAATCCGTGGCGCGGTACTGATCACCAAAAGCATGACGGCCAATGACGATCGGCTGGGTCCAGCCGGGTACCAGTCGCGGCACGTTGTCACAAATAATTGGCTGACGGAAAACGGTGCCGCCCAGAATATTTCGAATGGTGCCGTTGGGCGAACGCCACATTTGCTTGAGGCCGAATTCCTCCACGCGGGCTTCGTCCGGGGTGATGGTCGCGCATTTGACACCTACGCCATGCTCAATGATGGCATGGGCGGAATCGATGGTGATTTGGTCATCGGTTGCATCGCGACTTTCGACGCTCAGATCATAGTACTTCAGGTCCACATCCAGATAAGGCAGAACCAGTTTGTCTTTGATGAAAGCCCAGATAATCCGGGTCATTTCATCACCGTCCAGCTCAACAATGGAATTGGCGACTTTGATCTTTGACATTGTGGTGCTCCTGTAAGCCCTTATTCGTTGATCTGACAATAGGGATATGAGGGCTCTGTTACAACCGTTACAACCGATCTACACGCGAGTTGTCGGGTGGGAGGTGAACGCCTTTCAGGGCGTCGAAAATTCCGGGCACATCGTCCACGACCGTATACAGCTTTGTACATTCAGGGGCCGCGAAGCCACGTGATATGGTTGATTCAATTAACGCCACCAACGGGTCCCAATAACCATCAATATTGGCAATAATGATGGGCTTGTCATGCAAGCCGAGCTGCCGCCATGTGATGATCTCGAATGTCTCATCAAGTGACCCCAAACCACCGGGCAGGATCACAAAAGCATCCGACTTTTGGAACATCAGGGCTTTGCGTTCATGCATGTTAGGCGTGACGACAAATTCCTGTATGTCATGGCGACCGACTTCAATTTCATCGAGAAACTCGGGGATGATCCCGATGATGTTACCACCATGCCGGTGCACGGAGTCGGCCAAAATACCCATAATGCCGATGGAACCGGCACCATATACCAGTGTCATATTCCGCTTGGCCATTTCCTCGCCCAGTTGCCGGGCGGCCGCCTCAAATGCCGGATTGTCACCGACCCGGGAGCCGCAATACACGCACAGTGATGAAATCTCAGTAGAATTTAATTGTGTCAATTTATCGTTATCCATTTGTTTTTACACGATAATTTAGTTGAAAAATGATAGACGAGTGGACGTATTGTGTCTGGATCGACGCATTCCTCATAAATCCCTTATAGGCTGCACACGCACCTGTGTCTTGCGGGAATAAGAAAAATTGCCCCCCCGACCGCGCGATAATCTCCTCACTGTTGCAGGGGACATGCCCCTGTACTATGACTAGAGGTGTGATTTCAGCAACCCTGTGGCGTGTGAATTTGAATGTCGTATTATAAAAACCCGCTTGTTATTGCAGCGATTGGCGGGCTTGCCGTGGGCGGCGCAATTGCCATTCAGCTAACCCTGAACGAAGATGAGTTTGTGCCCGCCGAGGTGGAACCTGTTGTGGCTGAAGCACAGCAGGCTTCTACACAAGAAACGCCAAGCGACGACACAGCCCAGCCAGCAGGCACTGAAGCCACCGATGGACCGACGCTGCCGAGCTTTGATGTTGTACGCATTACTGTTGAAGGTAATGCCGTCATTGCTGGACGTGCAGCCCCCGGCGTCACCATCGAAATTTTTGATGACGAAGTAAGTCTGGGTACCGTCACATCCGACGCCAATGGGGAGTCGGTGTTTGTACCATCATCGCCACTGCCACCCGGCAACCGGCAGCTATCGCTGAAATCAATTGATGCGGACGGAAATGTGCTGGCCTCTGACCAGGTGGTTATGATTGTGGTGCCAGAACCTGATTCAGGTGACGAGATCCTGGCGGTTGCCACCAGTAATGATGGCTCTACCGCGTCACAGGTCCTGCAAAAACCGAGCGGTGATTCGACCCTGGCGTTAGCCATCGAAGCCGTGGATTATGATGAAGACGGTGAATTTCGTATGTCTGGTACCGCTTCGCCGGGTACTCTGGTGAATGTGTATTTGGACAACACCTATATTGGCACCGCCCAGGCAGACAAAAATGGCCGTTGGCAGCTTATCCCTGAGACCAGAGTGAAAACCGGCATTTACAAGCTGCGTGCGGACCAGGTAGATGATCAGGGCAATGTGCTTGAGCGCGTATCCATGCCATTCATGCGTGATGAATTGAAACCGAATATCGATCCCAGTGACACGTACGTGGTACAGCCCGGTAATTCATTGTGGCGCATTGCAAAACGCACATATGGCGATGGTATAGAATTCACCCTGATCTACGAAGCGAATGTGGAACAGATTGGTGATCCGGACCTGATTTTTCCGGGCCAGATTTTTGCCCTGCCAAAAACAGATTGAAGCTTAGGCGAGCGCGTCGTCATTAATCGCCGCACCGTCAAGAAGCGTTTCGTTTTCAGGTGCCGACTTCAAAAATCCCGACAGCAAATCCAGAAATGGCTTCGCTTCGAGCATAATACTGGTCATTAAGGAGACCAGATTGACCGGCGTTAGCGGATCTTTGGACGTGCGCCGATCACTCATTTCCAGCCGTTGACCTTTGCCAAAGCGAACCCGCCTGCCCAATGCACCGGAAGCCGCAGCCAGAACCTTCATCGCGCCTTGCCGGTCACGCAAGGATTCGGATGAGTATGGCAGATATCCGAGGATGGATCGAATATCAATGGATGATCCCTTGGTACCGGCTTCAGCGCGGACAGCAAAAGGAAAGCCGAGATAAACGAACCGGAATTCAAGCTGGCCCACGCCCTTTTTATGGACGAGCAGGCCTTTGTTCTCTATTTCCTGGGACAAATCACCAATGGTGACATCACCAATCTTAATTTCACTCACAATGTGTGTATCCACTTTGCCCACGCCCTGCTCCCCGCAGATTTTTCAGACTGACCATTTCATATTCCAAAGTCAAATAGAACGAGCCAACAGTCGTATGTTTGCCGACTTGTATTCCGGCTTGTATTCCGGCGCTTGCCCATCACCACCCGCACAAAGTATCATTGATCGATAAACCGCACATGATCACGGCTCAAGGAATCTGACCACCATGATGAAATCAGTACTCGTTCCCATCAACCCGGCAGGCTGGCCGTTCATCGGTATTTTTGCCGGTATTGGACTATTGCTATGGTGGGCTGGTGACTTCTTGGGGATCGTAGGTGTCGTTCTGACCCTGTGGTGTGTTTACTTTTTCCGCGACCCGGAACGGGTAACCCCCACCCGTGAGGGCCTGATTATCTCACCCGCAGACGGTGTCGTGCAAACGATCGACATGGCCGTGCCTCCGCTGGAACTGGATATGGGCGAGGAAGAACGCCCACGCGTGTGTGTGTTCATGAATGTATTCAACGTGCACGTCAATCGTGCCCCTATGGATGGTATCATACGCAAGATCGCCTATCGGCCGGGCAAGTTCTTTAATGCTTCGCTGGATAAAGCCAGCGTGCATAACGAACGCGAGAGCTATCTGATGGAAACAGACTCAGGTGCCACCATTGCATTTGTTCAGATTGCCGGCCTCGTCGCGCGCCGCATTGTGTGCCAGGTTCAAGAAGGCCAACCGTTAGAAGCAGGTCAGCGAATCGGACTGATCCGTTTTGGCAGTCGCGTTGACGTATACCTGCCCAAGGGCGCCGTCCCGCTTGTGGTTGAAGGTCAGACCGCTATTGCTGGCGAAACAATCATTGGCGACATGAAGGCCAAAAAATCCGAAAAACGACGTGATGGACGCATAGCATGATTCCTGAATCGCATGGCGATCCTATCCATAAACGCGCCCGCCCCTTTAAGGGACTGTCCTTTAACAAGATGATCCCGAACATGATTACCCTGCTCGCCTTATGCGCAGGCATGTCGGCGATCAGGTTCGGGTTTGAAAATCGCTGGGAACTGGCGGCTTTTTCTATCGTCGCGGCCGCCATTCTGGATACGCTGGACGGACGCGTGGCACGATTCCTGAAAGGGTCCAGCAAGTTCGGTGCAGAACTGGACAGCTTGGCCGATTTTATCTCGTTCGGTGTAGCCCCCGGCATTATGCTTTATTTGTGGGCCTTACAGGGCAGTGGCCGGTTTGGCTGGATTTTGGCACTGATTTTTGCATCCTGCATGGCGCTCAGATTGGCGCGGTTCAATACCCTGTTGGATGATCCGGATGCGCCGGCATGGAAGGCCAATTTCTTTAGCGGCACCCCTGCACCCGCCGGAGCCGGACTGGCATTGCTGCCTCTTGTCCTGTCGTTTCAAATCGGTGACGATTTGGTACGCCGCCCCGAAGTGGTCTCTGTGGTATTAATCCTGACCTCCATACTGGTGGTTAGCCGGGTTCCAACCTTTTCATTCAAAAAGCTGAAAATACCCGGCCCGTGGGTTATGACCACGCTGGTGGCTTTTGTTGTGCTCGTTGCCGCTTCATTCAGCGCGCCGTGGACCACACTGACCTGTGTGCTTGCTCTTTATATCATCAGCATGCCGTTTTCTATTCGTAAGCATGCGGCTCTCAGCAAGAGCGAATAAACCTAGTTCGCGGCGACAGTCTTCTTATGCGCTTTTCTGAACCAGTCAGCCGCCTTGGTGCGCAGCATCAGCGCGGATGGTGTCACTACCAGTGTCAGAACCGTGGCGAATACCAAGCCAAATACGATGGCCGTGGATAGTTGCTGCCACCACTGCGTTGATGGCGCGCCCATATTCACCTCGCGGGTCAGAAAATCGATGTTCACGCCCAGAACCATGGGCATGAGGCCCAGCACTGTGGTGACGGTAGTCAACAGCACAGGTCGCAAACGCTGGGCACCTGTCCGCATGATGGCAGAGAAGGCATCTTTCTCAGTTTTGATCAACCGGTCATAGGTATCGATTAAAACGATATTGTTGTTCACCACAATGCCCGCCAGCGCAATGACCCCGATCCCGCTCATCACAATGCCAAAAGGCTGTTGCATGACCATCAAGCCAATAAAGACACCGATGGTGGACATCACCACCGCCGACAGGATCAGGAAAGCTGAATAGAAGCTGTTGAACTGGGTAACCAGAATGATCGCCATGATGAACAGCGCCACGGAAAATGCCTTACCCAAAAAGTCTTCTGCTTTTTTCTGCTCCTCATCTTCGCCCTGAAAGCGGTGCTCCACATCAGCAGGCAATGGGTTTTCGGCCAGCCATGCTGTCAACTTCGCCACCTGTTCATCGGGCAGTAAGCCTTCCTCGACTTCGGCCTTGATGCTCATTACCCGGCGCGAGTCCGTGCGGTTGATGGTGCCCACACGTGGCCTTGCCACGCGTTCAACAAAATTGCTGATGGGCACCTGCCCGGCCTCGGTGGAAACACGAATCTTATCCAACTGCTGGATCGTGCGGGTGTCTTGAGGATAACGCGCCCGGATCTCAATTTCTTCATCCGCATCGTCGGGTCGGTATTCGCCGAGCTTGATCCCCGTCGTGACCATCTGAACGGACCGGCCAACCCGGCCGATATCCACACCAAACTTGGCAGCCTGGGCGCGGTCCACGTTTAGCTCCCACTCAATACCCGGTAAAGGACGACTGTCTTCAATACTGACAAACCCGCCGACCGCTTCCACACCCCGCATAACGTGGGCGATAGCACCATCCAGTCGCTCTGGATAACGAGACGACAGTTCAATCTGCATGGCCTTACCAACCGGCGGGCCCTGTTCCTGTTTACGTTGGTCGATGATGATGCCCACCAATCCTTCGGTCAGGCCCTCGATCTCATCCAAAATGACGGCTGCCTTGCGGCGGGTGTCCCAATCGGTGAACTCCAGTGTGATAGTCCCGATAATGTCTTCGGCTTCTTCTGATTGATCGCTCTTGCCGGTACGGCCATAAATGGATTTAAGCTCGGACAGCCCGATAATACGGCTTTCCACTTCCTGCATCAGCGCGTCTTTTTCAATTGATGACAGATTGCCGCGGGCACGAACCTGCAACTGCGCTATTTCGGGCTCAACATCAGGGAAAAATTCAACGCCTTTTCCCACGCCAGCATAGATCACCTGAATACCCACCAACATGCTGACGGCCAGTGCGATAACGATCACGGGCGAACCAAGTGCCTTGCGAAGAATCTTCAAATATATTCCGGTAAATCCGCCAATTTTCTCTAATTCAACATCGTCGCCATGATCAACGCCCAAACCTTGTGCCACATCGGCGCCACCGGCACCGGGCGCACCCACATGCGCGCCCAAGGTTGGCACGAAGATCAACGCCATTAACAGAGATGCCGACAGGGTAATCAGCAACGTGAGCGGTAGAAACTTCATAAACTCACCCACCACACCCGGCCAAAAAACCAGCGGCAGAAAAGCGGCCAGCGTGGTCGCGGTCGAGGCAATAATCGGCCACGACATGCGCTTGGCAGCAAGGCCATAGGCCTTGGATCGATGAACCCCTTCCAGCATCTTCCGATCTGCATACTCGGTGACCACAATGGCACCATCGACCAGCATCCCCACCGCCAGAATCAGGCTGAACAGCACCACCACATTGACCGTGGCCCCAACGGTATAGAGCACCAGAATGGCCATCAGAAATGATCCGGGGATAGCAACGCCCACCAACAGGGCTGTACGCACACCAAGAGCCGCCACGATGACAATCATCACCAACAAAACGGCACTAATCACATTGTTTTGCAAATCTGTCAGCATGTTGCGGATGTCTTTTGACTTATCCTGCATAAAATCCACGCGTACCACATCGCTCAGATCACCCGGCCATGCGGCACGTTCGCGGGCCACAACTGTATAGACGTTCTCGATGGTCTCGATGATGTTTTCGCCAGTGCGTTTGGTGATTTCCAGCACCAATGCCGGTTTGCCATTGATGCGGGCAAAACCTTCCGCATCCTTGAAGCCACGCCGTACCTCGCCCACATCGCCAAGGGTAATAACCGCATCACCGGCCGTGGTTACGGGCATACTGGTGATGTCCAGAATGTTTTCAAACAGGCCGGGAATTTTGATTGAAAACCGGCCCTGCCCCGTATCCTGGGCACCAGCGGCAATCAACAGGTTCGACCTTGCCACCTTGTCAACGGCATCCAATGGTGAAATATCATAACTTTCCAACTTGATGGGATCGATCAGGATTTCAACCAGTTCGTCACGGTCCCCGGCAACCTCGGCTTTCAGCACCGTTGAGATACCTTCGATTTCATCTTTCAGATCTCGCGCCAGCTTCAACAGTGTACGTTCCGGTACATCACCGGACAACGCCACGATGATTACCGGAAACAGTGAGAAATTGACCTCGTGAACTTCCGGCTCGTCGCTTTCTTCCGGTAATTCGGGTTTGGTCTCATCCACCTGTTCACGCACATCCAGCAAAGCCTGATCCACATCGAAACCGGCCTCAAATTCCATGATAATGTTGGCACCACCTTCATACCCAACAGCGCGAATTTCCTTGAGGCCCTCAATAGTTCTGAGTTCCAGTTCCAATGGACGGATCAACAGACGTTCGGCATCCTGCGGGGAAATGCCATCGTGGCTGATGGTCACATAGATGATGGGGATGTTTACATCCGGATCGGATTCCTTGGGGATCGAATTATAGGCCACGCTGCCCGCAATCAAAATCAGAACCAGTGACGCAATGACGGTCCGTGATCGTTCAATGGCGGCATCAATGATCGCGAACATATCAGTTTACCTTACGAGCCAGTATGAACAGGATTGACGGTCTGACCATCCAGCACAAATTCCTGGCCAACACTGATCACACGCGCCGTATGGGGTAAGCCCGTTACCCAGACACCGTCCGACGTATCAGCCACAATTTCAATTGCATGAAATTTGACCACGTTGTCATCACCCACCACTTTAATACCGATCTGGCCTTGATCATTAAGCGTCAGAACCGCTGGCGTTACCCGGTGCGCCATGGCTGGCTTGGTGAACAACACCACATCGGCGGTCAGGCCAGCAGATATACCCAAATCGGCATTGTCGATAGCGA
>JABJGO010000076.1 GCA_018662225.1 Rhodospirillales bacterium
ACTACCTATCAGGTCGAATTACAGATGAGGACCCGGAAGATTGATTGGATGTGACAACAGTTCCGTTTATTGAACTATGAGACATCTAGCGGGTGGGCATTTCTGCTCAGGGGCGTTAGCGGACATGTTCAGGGATAGATTTTGACTATCTTGAACTTCCGCTTATGGCTACAAGCAGACCAAGCAGAAGACGTAATCTGATGACTGCTTATAGGTATGAAACGGACAAAATGCGATTTTGCAGGAACTTCGTTCCGCCATCGCGTGAAATCACGATCACCCTAGCCTGAAACAGCAGGCCAAACCTCGGCCAAGCGGCTGCCGAGCCGTAGTGGCTCAATGCGTTTGGCGTATCCGGTGTGACCGTCGGTTTCAATGAGCACACCGCAGAGCGTGCCCTCGCCTTCGGCTGGCTCCAGCCGACCAGCTGGCATGCGAGTGGTAAAGCGTTCGATGGCGGCTTCTTTTTTCATGCCGATGACTGAATTATAATCACCGCACATGCCTAAATCCGTTTGAAAGGCTGTGCCACCCGGCAGGATTTGGGCGTCCGCCGTGGGGATGTGAGTGTGGGTGCCAACCACCGCCGATACCCGGCCATCCAGATAATGTGCCATGCCCATTTTCTCGCTGGTGGCTTCGGCGTGGATGTCCACGACGATGGCGTCGAGATTACCGCTCGCCGCCTTACCAAGCCTGTAGTTCCTTAAAGCATCATCCACCGCCGCAAATGGATCGTCGGATGGTTCCATAAACTGTCTGCCCATGGGGTGCACAACCATGATGCGCTGGCCACCACGAGCCTCGAACTGCGTGGCACCTTTGCCGGGTGTACCTTCGGGGAAATTTAAGGGCCGCAGAACACGCGGCTCTTCGCCGATCCAGCTGATGATCTCTTTTTGCTTCCACACGTGATTGCCGGTGGTGATAGCATCCACGCCCAGATCGAAAAAGCCGTCGCAAATCTTGCGGGTGATGCCGTAACCGTGGGCCGCGTTCTCGCCATTCACAATGGTGAAATCCACGTCCAGCTTTTCGATGGCGTGCGGCAGGTGTTTGTGCACGGCATCACGACCGCTCTTGCCCACCACATCGCCGCAAATCAGAATTCTCATGGGTGTTTGACCTCGTGCACGTATTGTTCAGTTACAATCCAGTCCACGGGCTGATCCAGATCATCATGTAGAACCCTGTCCATGTGCTGGCCCTCATAAGCCGCGCCAACAGCAATGGTATTGCGTCCTTCGCTCTTAAATTTGGCCAGCGTGCGGTCATAAAACCCGCCGCCCCAACCCAACCGGTAGCCGGTCAGATCAAAAGCCAACAAGGGAATAAGCAGCACATCCGGCATACACGGGGCGGCGCTTTCGGGCGGGTGTGCCGTCCCAAATCCGCCCTGATCCAAAACCATGCCCGGTGTCCACTGGCGAAAGACCAGCGGTGTTTCCGGCGCGACCACCACAGGCAATGCGCAGGTCGCACCGTATTGTTCTATGAGTGCCAGCATGCCTGCCGTAACGCTTAGCTCATTGGACATAGCCCAGTATCCACCAATCACAGTGCCTGAACTGATGCCAATCTTTTCCGCGATGCTCAGCAGATGTTCGGTGAAATGTGTATCGGCTTCTGAGCCAGCGTGTGCGACTGCGTGGGAGCGTTGCTTTTTGGCAAGCGCTCGTAAGTCGTCTTTTTGTTGCGCGATGGTCATCAGATATCTGTCGTGTTTGTTCGGAGGAAAAAAGCGATGCCACACCAGCCGTCGGTTATGCCGTTCCTCTGTGGCCTGTAAGTACAGGTGGGGGCCGTGTAACAAGCCCACGGGCCTGACAGGGACAGCTCCCTAGAGAAATGTCAGCCCCAGGGATTGGCGGACCTAACGCGAAGGGCAGCATCGCCATTGTGTGTTTTAGGGGTGTTCCAGCCTGTCGGCAATACCCTCAATGCGCTCGGCGATATTTTCTAAGCCCTGAGCGATCAATTCGTCGTCGGTATCAGCGCCCGCATTGCTACCAGATGGCGTGTTACCGGATGCAGATTCCATATCTGCCAGTTGCCTACTTATGTCGCTCATCTCATCGGCGATCAGCAGGCTGGCCATGACCAGTAGTTTTGCGTCACCGATCTGGCCCACGGCACCCGTCAACTGAGACACGCGCTCATCAACCATACGGCCCAGTTCAATCAGGTGAGTTTCCTCGCCGTCGCCACAGGCAACAGTGTAAACGCGGCCATTAATGGAGACATCAACCTGTGCCATTCAGGATTCCAGAATAAGGTTGAGACGACTGATCGTTTTCGTAACCTGATCTTGGGCAGTCTCGTTGGCAGACCTGAGTGTGGTGTTGTCCTGGCGAAGCGCATCGATCTCCGAACGCAAACTGTCAATCAATCCGGGGTCGGCATCTGGAACAGCTGTTGGACGGGACATTGATTTGTCGAGTCGGGTTAAAGCAGTGGCAATTCGATCATGTGCCAGATCCAGTCGTGTCCGTTCATCGCGTGTAACTAACGTCATAACTGGAAACGCCCTCCTCAATTGCGGCTTTACAAGTCTTCAACATTTGAAGACCACCCCGATATATAACTGGGGCCGTCTAGGCAGACAATAAAACGCATCGCTCCAACTTTCAACAGACTCAATGGTGACAAAACGCATTTTAATTGGGTTATTTGATTGTTATCAGAACAACCCAAGGGTTTTACCAGCTGTGACCCTGTGTTATGTGAGGTTTTAAGGTCTTTATATTTTCGTCTTACAGGAGAAAAAATTATGACGGTTCGTGTTGCCATCAATGGCTTTGGCCGCATCGGTCGCCTCGTACTACGCTCGATTATTGAATCCAAACGCCGTGACATCCAGGTCGTGGCCATCAATGATCTGGGCTCCGTTGAGGCCAATGCTCATATGTTGAAGTATGACACGGTTCACGGCCATTTCCCGGCCGATGTAAAGGCCAAGGGCGATACCATCGTGGTTGGTCGCACGCCAATCAAGGTGACAGCAGAGCCCAACCCGACGAAGTTGCCGTGGAAAAAAATGAAAATCGACGTGGCGCTGGAATGCACGGGTCGATTTGCTGACAAGAAAAGTGCTGCACAACATATTACCGCCGGTGCCAAAAAGGTTCTGATTTCCGCGCCTGCCAAAGAAGTGGATTTGACGGTGGTTTATGGGGTCAACCATGATCAGCTAACGAAGAAGCACAAAGTTGTTTCCAACGCATCATGTACCACCAACTGCCTGGCCCCGGTGGCGCACGTTCTCAATCAGGCCGTGGGTATGGAAAAAGGCTATATGACAACCATCCACGCTTTCACAGGCGATCAGCGCACCGTTGACACCCTGCACAGCGATATGCGCCGGGCCCGTGCCGCTTCCATGTCCATGATCCCCACGTCCACCGGCGCAGCCAAGGCTGTTGGTCTGGTGTTGCCGGAATTGGCTGGCAAGCTGGATGGCACATCAATCCGCGTTCCAACCGCCAACGTGTCTGTTATTGATCTGTCCTTTATTTCTTCGAAAAACACCACCGTAGAAGAAGTAAACAAAGCCATTATCAAGGCATCGAAGAAAGGTCCGTTGAAGGGCATTCTTGGCATCAATGATGAAGAGCTTGTATCCATTGATTTCAACCACAGTCCCTACAGCTCTATTTTCGATCTGACCCAGACCACCGTCATGGACGGCAATCTGGTCCGCATCATGTCGTGGTATGACAATGAATGGGGCTTCTCAAACCGTATGGGTGATACGGCTGTGGCCCTGGCAAACGCCAAGTAAAACCAACACCTGAGCCATGAACCAGAAACAACCCGCGTTCATTGTTCAGTCTCTCGATCAGGCCCGCGACGCTCTTACGGCGACGCGGGCCTTTTCGTGTGTTCCCCTTATCCTCAGCACCATGGGGTATGCGGCGGCCTTGGGGCCAGCTGTGTTCCAGGCCATGATCCAGGCGCTCAGACAAGAATTTCCCGACAGACCATTTACCAGTGCGGTTGATTGCGGACAGGCGCCGGGTCATGCCATGGCCGCGCTGCGCTGTGACGTGGAGGGGTTGGTTATTGATGGCGATGAAGACGCCGTGGAGCGCATCAGGGATATGGCGAACCAAAAGAATTGCATGGTATACTCACCCCACATATATGAGGGGGAGGTTCTGGAGATGACGTCAGATCAGGATATGATTTCGGTTTGTGACAGCTTCCTTAGTGCCCGGTACGAAAGAAATGATGCATGACCATGCAGATCGACGCCCATGATCCTGATGACAGTGATGGCAATAATGACGTCGCTTGCAAGCTGTATCTGATCACGCCGCCTAAAATTGAGCTGCGCGTCTTCCTCGATCAATTACGCGCCGCTTTGGGGGCTGGAGACGTTGCCTGTGTTCAGTTGCGCCTGAAAGATGCGCCCGATGATGTGATCCTGGGTGCGGCGGAAATGTTAATGCCGATCGCCCACGAGCACGACGTCGCCTTCCTGATCAATGACCGACCTGACCTGGCCGCCAAGGCCGGTGCCGATGGGGTCCATATCGGACAAAACGACGCCAGCTATGAGGAAGCGCGCAGCACGATGGGCCAGAATGCCATTGTGGGCGTGACCTGTCATGACTCTCGGCACCTTGCCATGATTGCCGGTGAAAAAGACGCCGACTATGTGGCCTTCGGTGCCATGTTCCCCACAACGACGAAAGACGTAACCCATCACGCCACGCCTGAACTGATCCAGTGGTGGCGCAAACTAACCACGGTACAGTGTGTGGCCATCGGCGGCATCACACCGGAAAACTGTCCCACGGTGGTCGCAGCCGGCGCCGATTTTCTAGCCGTATCATCCGGTATATGGAATCACCCGGACGGCCCGGAAGCGGCCGTGAAGGCGTTTGAGCAGATATTCGAAAACGTCAGGCCGGGTGATGGTATTCAATAGTCTACAGCGAGGCTTTTCTGGCGTTGCCACGAGGTCGCCGACCTGTTAGCTTCCGCGCCGCTAGCCAACCCCTGATCCAACTTACGGTAGACACCATGAAAATTGACGGTAACAACATTCGCCCAGGCATGGTCATCGAGCATCAGGGACGCCTATGGCGCGCGATTAAAACCGCGCACACCCAACCGGGTAAAGGCGGTGCCTACCTACAGGTGGAACTGAAGGACGTGCGCAGCGGCACGAAACTTAATGAGCGATTTCGGTCGTCTGAAAAAGTTGAACGCGCCACGCTGGAGCAACGGGAATTTCAGTATCTGTACGAAGACGCAGGCATGTACACCTTCATGGACGGCGAAACCTATGAACAAGTGATGCTGCCCGCAGAAGATATAGGCGAAGATCAGACCGCATATCTGCAGGATGGCATGAAGGTCATGATCGAAACTCATGAGAACGAACCCATCGGCGTGGCCCTGCCCGACACGGTGGTGCTTGAGATCGTAGAGGCCGATGCCGTGGTCAAGGGACAGACGGCATCGTCATCCTACAAGCCTGCGGTTCTGGAAAACGGTTTGCGTACACAAGTACCGCCGCATATCGAGTCAGGTACCCGCGTTGTCATTAACACAACAGATTGTTCCTACGTGGAACGAGCGAAGGATTAAGTTGTTTTGAGCCAGCCCTCTGCCCTGATTAACGTGATGACAGCCGCCGCTCAAAAAGCGGGGCGCAAGATGGTGCGCGATTTCAGTGAAATCGAGCACTTACAGGTCTCGAAAAAAGGCCCCGGCGATTTTGTCTCCAATGCTGATAAAAAAGCCGAAAAAATCATCTTTCAAGAGCTTCAGAGAGCTCGCCCTAAGTTCAGCTTTCTAATGGAAGAAACAGGCGAGGTTGCTGGTGAAGACAGCTCTAACCGTTGGGTTATCGACCCAATCGATGGCACCACCAATTTCCTGCATGGCATCCCTCACTTTGCCATTTCCATCGGGTTGGAACGGGACGGTGAGTGTTTCGCCGGTGTTATTTATGATCCCATCAACGATCAGATGTTCTGGGCTGAAAAGGGCCAGGGTGCCTATCTGAACCGTCGCCGTCTCCGGGTTTCCGGACGTCGCGACGTGACTGAATCCTTGTTTTCAACGGGCATCCCGTTCATCGGTGCCGACGAAAAAGATAACGCTGTATTCATGCGCCAATTGACCGCCGTGGCCAGCGGGTCCGCTGGCGTGCGGCGTTTTGGGGCCGCTTCGCTTGATTTGGCGTGGGTTGCCGCTGGACGGTACGAAGGCTTTTGGGAAGCCGGTCTCTGCCCGTGGGATATGGCGGCTGGTATCATCATGGTTCGTGAAGCGGGTGGTTATGTGACCGATCAACAGGGCAGCAAAAACATGATGAACAGTGGTGAAATCGTCGCGGCCAACGACAGCCTGCACGCTGAACTTCTGGCTCTGCTGCGAAAGGCCCGTAAAGCGAGCAGCTAATTCCACCACCGGCAGGCACTGGCCCGATCGTCAAACCTGTTGTGCCAAAGACTCAGCTTGGGTATGTTGTTGACACAATTGGAATTAACCAGTGCGCTTGTGGGACGTGCCTGCTGTCATAGACAGCGCCAAGCCCCGCGCTGTAGAGTGAACAACAATATGAAAAAAAATCCGCTTTCCGCTATTTCTCGCGCCGTTTTTGCGGTTGCCACTTTAGCTGTATTTGTGTCTCCAAGCGCCCAGGCACAAACCAATGTTTCCGTGGATTTGTCTGTTCTATTGGATGGTGGGTACACGAGTTCCGGGACCAGCAGCGTTCCCCTGCGCAGCGATTTGATGATGCCAAGCGCAAATATGCCTAAATCCAAATACTATGGCCCGGCTGTAACGGTCACCAATCCTATTTCTGCACCGACGCCGTCACCAGCCCCCGAACCAGAACCGGGATTGACGACGGCCGATGTTGCACCACCGCCCGCACCGGAACCAGAAGCTGTGACGCCTGTTGCCGCACCTGAGCCAGAAGTCGCGGACGTTGCTCCACCAGCAGCACCAGAGCCTGAAATCATGGAAACACCGGAACAGCCACCTGAACCGGAAGCCGTAGCGGAAATCCCCGAAGCACAAATGGAAGAAGCCAGCGCAGAAAACACAGAAGTCGCTTCAGTTACTTCGGGGCCCACCAAACTGGAACCCGGACGTGCCATGATGGTCCTGTTCGACGGTGCCGATACTAAACTTTCAACAAGTTCGGCAAGTGCACTGGATGCGATCGCCGCCACGATCAGTGCCAACGAAGATTTACGAATCCAATTAAAGGCCTTCGCCGGCGGTGATGATCTCTCATCCAGCAAAGCGAGACGCATGTCATTATCCCGCGCACTCGCCGTACGGTCATATTTCATTGAACAGGGCGTGCGCTCAACCCGAATTGATGTACGAGCCCTCGGTAGCGACGATGAGGCGGGTGTAGACCCAATCAACCGCGTCGACGTCAATATTACCGAACGATGATCCGTTGCCCGTTGCGGCTACAGCTGTGGCGGGACGGTTCTAAATGCTAACGGATCGGAGCCTCTCTGAATGACCCGCCCCCAACACTTTCTCATCCGTATGATGTTGTTTGTCGGTGCCGTCATCGCCGTTGTGATCTTTCTTTATATGCCATTGCAGGAAGCGTTTCGCGCCAACGTGCCGCTTAACAGTTTGATCGTTAGCGTCCTGCTATTGGGCATTATTTATAATTTCCGACAGGTCTTAATGTTGAACCCCGACGTCAAATGGCTTGAGGATTTTCAGCAAAATAAACTGGGTGGCCAGCCGCCCCACCTGCTGGCCCCTATGGCCACCATGCTGGGTGACCAGAGCGATTTTCTGCGGCTGTCGGCGCTGTCCATGCGTTCCGTACTCGACGGCATTGCCTCAAGGTTGGACGAATCACGCGAGCTGTCACGCTATACCATTGGTCTTCTTGTTTTTCTCGGTCTGCTTGGCACATTCTGGGGTCTGTTAGATACGGTGAGTTCCATCCGTGGTGTTATATCCAGTCTCAGCGTCACCGGCGGTGACATTGGTGAGGTCTTTCAGGATTTGAAAAACGGACTGGAAAAACCTCTCGGCGGTATGGGTACAGCATTCAGTTCATCTCTATTGGGTCTCGCCGGGTCACTTATCCTGGGTTTCCTCGACCTGCAGGCTGGCCAGGCACAAAACAGGTTCTACAACGAATTGGAAGAGTGGCTTTCCAGCGTAACCCGGCTGTCATCGGGCAGTGGCCTTTCCGCCGAAGGCGATCAGGCTGTCCCCGCCTACGTTCAAGCCTTGCTTGAGCAAACAGCCGACAGCCTGGAAAACCTGCAACGGACCCTCACACGAGGCGAGGAAAGCCGCATAGCCGTCAATTTGAACCTGCAGCAGATGGGCGAACAGATGTCCATCCTGACCGATCATATGCGTACTGAGCAGACCCTGATGAAATCCATGGCCGAAAGTCAGATGGGTCTACAGGCCGTGCTGACAAAGATGAGCGATACAGGTGGCGCGAATGCTGCGAGTGCGCTTGATGATGCGTCACGAGGCCATATCCGCAGTCTGGACCTGCTGATGGGACGCTTGGTTGAAGAAATGAGCACCGGGCGTGCCGATATGCTCCAACAAATCCGCAGCGAAATAAAACTGCTAGCGCGCACCGTAGCCGCCCTCTCAGAAAACAAGAATAGCTAACCCCATGGCACTCTCCCGCCGATCACGCCGTGATACGAATACATGGCCCGGCTTTGTGGATGCACTAGCCACAATTCTCATGGTCATCATCTTTCTGTTGATGATTTTTGTAATCGCTCAGTTTTTTCTGAATGAAGCCATTTCTGGTCGCGACAAAGCGCTGGAAAGTCTGGAAGGTCAGGTCAGCGAACTGGCAGACCTTCTGGGGCTTGAGCGGCGTACAACGAAAGACCTGCGTACCGACATCGAACAAATGTCTATGGAGTTACAGGCATCGGTTTCAGCCCAGGATGATATGCGATCCAACATTCGTGTACTGACCACACGGACCGAAGTGGCAGAAGATCAAGTTGCCGCCCTTGATGCCTTGCGCGAAAAATTAGAAAAACGGGTGACCGCGTTACTGCAACAAAACGAGGACATGACCGATACGTTATCCATTCGCGATGCCTTCATTGAAGACCAAATCAGTGAGTTGGCGGCTATTGCCCTGGAGGTGAAAACCCTGGACGCGCTCAAGGCCGAAATGGAAAAAGAAATCATGGAACTGGCGGGCAAGGTGGAGCAGTCAGAGGGTAACTTGCTGGCGGAGAAGGAATTATCAACCAGTGCCCGTGCCGAGGTCGCATTACTAACGCAACAAACCGAAGCCTTGCGCCAACAACTTCGGGAGCTGTCACTGGCGCTTGATATCTCTGAAGCCCTGAACGAAGAACAGGATGTCCAGATTCAGAATCTGGGGCAACGGCTTAATGCAGCGTTGGCCACAAAGGTACATGAGTTAAGCCAGTACCGGTCTGAATTTTTTGGCCGCCTGCGTGAAATATTAGGCCAGAATAAAGACATACAAATTGTTGGTGATCGTTTCGTGTTGCAGAGCGAGTTGTTGTTTGAACAGGGCTCGGCTGACCTGGGCGAGGGCGGGCAGCAGCAAATGGCCCACCTTGCCAAGACGCTAAGCGAGATCGCAGCCAAAATACCGGGCGATATTGACTGGGTCCTGCGTGTCGATGGGCACACTGATTCCGTGCCTATTCAAACCGTACGGTTTCCGTCTAACTGGGAGCTGTCGGCCGCCCGCGCCATTTCTGTTGTCCAATACCTGATCAAGGCGGGATTGCCAGCAAACAGGTTGGCCGCAACCGGTTTTGGCGAATTTCAGCCCATCAGTTCCGCCAGTACAATTGAAGCCATGCAGGACAATCGTCGCATCGAGCTCAAGCTAACCGAACGCTGATCGGTATCCATTCATGTTGACTTTGTTCCTGATCGTTATGGTGGATCTGATTGGCTTTGGGCTTTATATCCCTCTGCTGCCGTTTTTTGCCGAACATTATGACGCGACGCCATTCATGGTTGGTCTGGTCATGGCTGTATACTCCCTCGGTCAGTTCATCGCAGCACCCTTCTGGGGCCAGATCAGCGACCGTTATGGCCGTCGTCCCGTGCTGATGGTGGGTATGGCCGGTGCAGCAGCCTCATACATCTGGTTGGGCTTTGCCGATACCCTGTGGATGCTGTTCGCCGCACGGGCAATTAGTGGCATTATGGGCGGCAACATATCTGCGGCCTTTGCCTATATGGCGGATATCACCACCCGTGAAAACAGGGCCAAGGGCATGGGTATGGTGGGTGCAGCTTTCGGCCTTGGTTTCATAGCAGGCCCCGCTATTGGCGGCATCCTGGCAGGCTCAGACCCATCCAACGCAGATTTCCAAACCCCGGCCTTCGCGGCCGCCGGGCTATCCACAATCGCCTTTATCCTGACGGCGACGGTCCTGAAGGAGTCCCTGTCGATTGAAGACCGTCAACGGGCTGCGCAAGCCGTCCGCGTGTCGCGTTTTCGCCAAATCGGCGCAGCCTTGCACGATCCGGCCACAGGCCGCTTGCTCCTCCTCATCTTCCTGGCCACATTTGTGTTTGCCGGGTTGGAAAGCACTTTCGCCATGTGGTCGCGCCGCACTTATGGCTGGGGGCCGGAACAAAACGGATATTTGTTTGCCGGCTTCGGGATTATGAGTGCGCTGATTCAGGGCGGTCTTGTGGGACGTCTGACAAAACGGTTTGGCGAAAAGGCGCTCGTCATGCAGGGCGCTATCGCGCTTGCCGTTGGTGTCTTTTTAATCCCGTTTTCTTCAACGTTACCGTTGCTTTTGTTCGCTATGGGATCGGCGGCACTCGGATTTAGTATTATCACGCCAGCCCTCAACAGCCTGGTATCATTGCAGGCTAAATCCGAGGAGCAAGGTGCGACGATTGGCGTTACCCGTTCCGCATCCACTCTGGCCCGTGTGGGGGGGCCAGCCTTTGCCGGACTACTGTTTTCGCTGTTAGGGCAAGACTGGCCATACTTCGCCGGTGCTATGATCATGCTGGTCGTTATCGGGCTTGCCAGAAATGCCCGGAGCCATGTACAGGACTCGCGAGATACCCCACCCAGTCCACCAGAATAGTAATCAGAATAATAACGTAAAAAGTATTGAAGGATCGCCTTGCGTCCCGGAGGCGGGTAGCGTATAGAGACGCCCTCAGTTGTCGGAGCAAGCTAATGAAAAATGATATCCACCCGGATTACCACACGATCACCGTTGAAATGACCGATGGTTCGACCTTCGAAACACGGTCCACCTATGGCAGCGAAGGCGATACGCTGAAACTTGATATTGATATCAAGACCCATCCCGCGTGGACAGGGGTTCACCGCCTGATGGACAGTGGTGGTCAGTTGGCTAAGTTTAACAAGCGTTTTTCAGGTCTTGGCCTGAAAGCTTAGGTTTTACCACCCCGTTGGTAACCTGTAAGGCGTCGTTTTCGGCGCCTTTTTGGTTTCTGTTCCCTGCCCGGATCTCTAGCAAAAAAATACTCTAAACTAAATGTATATTGGTAGCGTTCATAAAATTCGCTATGATCGAACGTGCGTATTTGAGGGTCGACGGAAAAACGAGGGTTTAGCAATACTTAACCCTTTGAGTGTAATAGGTTATCCGGGCAATTCACCCTCAAAATATGGTTCTCGGCCACCATGGCGAAACAGGTAAATTTCGAAGTACAGGTCAAACAGGGAGGGCGCTGGACAATCCATGCCCGCTATCCCGGCAATGGCCAGGAACCTGCGGTCGAAGACGCCAAGCAGCTCTCTACGTCAAAAATCGGTGAGGTACGCGTTCTACGCGACGTGTATGATGCCTCGACAGGCACGAGCAGCGAGCGTACAGTTTACAAATCCAAGGGCCTTTCACAGTCAAGTATTGATAGCGTTGGCGGTGGGGATCGTGGCACCAGTGATTACGATAATGACGGCGATGATTATGACGACGACGACTTCAGCAGTGGGTTCAGCGACAGCGATGATTTTGACGATGAAGACCCTTTCTCTGATGTTTATGATGAAGAGGCCATACAAGAGAAGAAACGAAGGAAAAAGGAAAAGAAACGTCGTGAGAAAGAGGGTCGGCGCCGAAATCGCACACAAACATCGATTACAGTTGTTGTGATAAAATTATTACTCGTCATCCTAATGGCTATGGGTGTTGCCGCGACCAGTGTTGCTCTTGCGAGCACCTTTCTGGACGGCGCAAATATATTCGGCATTCGCATGCAGGGCGTGTCAAAAGAAAACGCCATGATATATCTGTTTTTGTTCATGTTTCTGGCGACCGCCTTCATGCTTGCATCCGTTATGCTTGGCAACACCAACCTGAAACAAAAACATGCTAAGCCCGTTTCCACTTGGCCAAAGCAAGTCAAGGTAACGCCGCCCAAGCCTCAACCCGAGCCGAAGGCAGCGTCTGATGACAAGGGTGAATCGCTCTCCTTCAAAAAGAAGGAGGAGGAAGAGGCCGCACAAGCCAAGACAGCATCTGAGATTGAGGCCGAGGCTGATGCCAAGGCGATGGCTGAAGCAGAAAACGCTGCTGCCGCTGCGACTGACGAAGCCATCAGGGCTGCGAATGAAGAAGCGGAAAAAGCGGAAAAAGAATCAAGCGATGACGAAAATACCGAAGTTCCCGAAGAGGTCGTGGAAGTCGTTGATCCCAATGGGGAAGGTGCCGCCTCTGACCCCATGTCCCCGCACGAAGAGAAACAAAAGACCTACATGATGCAATTCATCGGCCAGGCCATGGAAGGTCTGGGGCAGGACAAAAGGGCCATGTCTAACTTTGACAAGTTTGGCGTCAGTTTGTTCCTGGCTGGGGCCTGCGAAACCATGTCGCATAAAACTGAGGTGTATTAGTTCCGACTTGATCTGACACCGCACCCTTGAACGGGTGAGGGTTACCGGTTTTGATGGTGGTGCAAAACCAACCATCGAAACACAAACGAAAGGTAACCCTCATGTTACAGAGTAATCAAAAAATCATCCGTC
>JABJGO010000077.1 GCA_018662225.1 Rhodospirillales bacterium
CGCTGGATACCGGCGAGCGGATCGCCATTAACCGGCCCACAGAAGCTGATCGCCTCCATCATACGTGTTCGCTGGATAAGTCGGCTCTTGCTGATGCCAGCAGCGCTGTAGACCGGGCCATTCGGGCTGGTGTGGATTTGATCGTCATTGAGAAATACGGCGAGCAGGAACAAAACGGCGATGGGCTGGCTGGTGATATCCTGCATGCGGTATCTGAAGGCATCCCCACGCTGGTCGCAGTACCCGATGGGGTGCGCGATAAGTGGGATGAATTCAGCGGTAATCTGGGACAGGACCTGGGCTTTGCCAATGTGGCATTCACCGATTGGTGGGATTCTGTCAAACCAGACCGCTAGAGCAAAACCCGAGCAAATAGACTCAATTTGTGAAGGTGGCTTTGCGTAACATCTTATAGTGATAGGTATACCTCAAGCTGGTTATAGAATTACGGGTCTGATTAGATGTTAGATGCGTCTATGAAACGTATATTGGGGATCAAATAAATGAACAATATGAGCAACGCCACAGAAAGTCGTTTTCGCCGCCGCAATCTGGACGGCAATACAGAGCCCCTGACCGATTGGGGGATCAACAGCGAATACGGCACCCTTCGCGATGTGCTGCTGGGGCCGGCAGAGACATTCCGCTGGATGACATCAGAGAATGCGCAGTGGAGCTCGGTTGTTCGTGCGTCGACACGTGACGGCTTGCAGTTTGATCATCAGGTCGCCATGCGCCAACACCGTGAAATGGTGGAAGCCTACGAAGAAGCGGGCGTCACCGTGCACCAACATCCGGCGCAGGAAGAACTTTGTTATCAGGTGTACGCTCGTGATTCCAGTTTCATGACCCCATGGGGTGCGGTTATCACACAAATGGCGAACCCGCGGCGGCGAGGTGAGTATTCAGCCGCGTTACGTTTCTATGAATCGCGCGGTATTCCCATTTACGATATGGTATCAGCCGGGAACTTCGAAGGCGGCGATTTCAATATTATCGAGCCGGGTGCGGTCATGGTTGGCTACACAGGCCTTCGCTGTGAAGAGGTCTCGGCTAATCAAATCGCCGGATGGATGGAAAAAGAAGGTTGGGAAGTACACTACGCGCCCATCGATAACTTCTACGTCCATATCGACCTGATGGTGTGCATGATCGCGCCGAAACTGGCCGCTGTGTGTCTGGATACAACACCGGACCACATCGTCAACTGGCTTAAAGGAAAGAAGATCGAGATTATCCCGGTCAGCTTTAAGGACACCATGGCCCTCGGCTGTAACGTGGTCTCGTTGGGTGATGAGCGGGTCTTGGCCCCTGAATCCAGCAAGGATCTGGTATCTAAATTACGCGCCAATGGCTTCAAGGTATATGATCCGGATATGTCCATGTTCCTGAACGCGGGCGGTGGCGTGCATTGCATGTGCCAGCCGTTGAACAGGGATTTGGTATCGGTTTAGGTTGCGCCCCAGCGCATTCGGTCGTTACGGTGGCAACTCGTTAAGTACAGGAGTTCCCCCACATGTTCTACCGCACAGATGAGCCACATGGTTTGCCTCACAATCCCTTCAATGCACTGGTTGTGCCCCGGCCGATCGGTTGGATATCGTCACAAGACAGCAAGGGGCATGTTAATCTGGCACCCTATTCATTCTTCAACGCGGTGGCTTATAGCCCGCCCCAGGTTATGTTCGCCACAAGCGGCCCGCACGAGGAAGATGACGGCCTCAAAGATACCATCAGCAATATTCAGGAAACCGGTGAGTTTGTGGTCAATATCGCCACATGGGACCTGCGCCACGCCATGAACGCGACCTCCGCACCCGCACCGCGGGATGTGGATGAGTTCGAGGCCGTAGGCTTGGAAAAAGAAGCATCACAGATGGTCGGACCACCCCGGGTGGCGGCGAGTCCCATTCATCTGGAATGCACCTACGATCAAACGGTGGAGTTGCCAAAGACCGACCCCAACGATTCCAATCTGGTGGTGTTTGGCACCGTGGTGGGCATTCATATCAATGATGACATCATGGCGGGTGGCAAAGTGGATTTGATGAAAGCCGATATTATCGGGCGTTTGGGATATCGCGATTATACGCGGGTAACAGACATATTCTCGTTGGCGCGTCCGGACTGGCCTATTGAGCCAGTTGAACCTGTGGAGTAGAGCCTTGGCTCATCCGAATTTCCCCACAGACAACCATGGTTGGGCAGAGTTGTTACCTGCCCGCAAACCTTGCCCGCCATTGACGGGAAGCCACCGGTTCCCCTGGGTTGTCATCGGGGCTGGGCTGACCGGACTGGCGTGCGCGCGACGTTTGGCTGCCCTGCACCCGAATGATGAAATTGCATTGCTGGACGCGCGGCAGGTAGCCCAAGCCGCATCGGGTCGGAATTCCGGTTTCGCCATGGCGGTCAGTCATTTTACGGGCCCCTTCGATCCGGCCCAATCTACAGAGTACAAGCGCGTCAATAGCATCAATCAGGCAGGCTTGGATGTGCTGCGTAACTGCATCTCAGATGGCCATATTGATTGCCAATGGCGCGAAGAGGGCATTTATCATGCCGCCGTGGACACCATGGCCGTTCGTGAGCATGACAACTTTGTTGGCTACCTCAACGCCATGGAGGTTGCTCATACAAACCTGAATCAGGATGAAGTGTCGGCGCGGTTGGGTACCACCTTCTACAAATGCGGTGTCCACGTCAAAATGGGCGCTCTTGTTCAACCGGCCGCACTGGTACAAGGGTTAGCGGATACCCTGCCGTCCAATGTGCATCTATATGAACAATGTCCGGTTCTTGAGGTTACAGGCAATGAGCCGGTCAGCTTGCGCCTGAACGACGGTGAGGTTCGTGCCGACAAGGTGATCCTCGCCACCAACTACGAATGCGGCAAGCTGGGGTTTCAGCGCCGCCAGATACTGGGCAGCACTTTGGCCGGTAGCTTCACCCGCGTTTTGACGGAGGATGAACGGCGCAGCCTTGGCAATCTCTCTGATTGGGGCGTACTTTCGCTTCACGGTGGCGGTGCCACTATTCGGTTAACCACAGATGGTCGGATTAGTTTGCGGAATACGGCTGAGTATCATGGCAGTGTCCTTCTATCGGATGCGGAACTGGCGAAGCGTCAAATTATTCACCGCGAGGTTTTCGAGAAACGCTTTCCGCAACTTAGCGATGTGCCTTTTGAATTTTCCTGGTCCGGTGTGGAAGGTGTCAGTCGCAACAGCACCAATTTTTTTGGCCGCCAACAAAACAACATCTACATGGCCGGTGGATATAACGGATCCGGCGTCAGCCGAGGAACGGCGTTCGGTACCGCCATGGCGGAATATGCTAGTGGGGGTCAGTCGTCATTAATAACCGACTGTTTGGCATCAGCCCCCGCCACCTGGATTCCGCCTCGCCCGTTTCTTGACGTGGGCGCGTTCTTCACCGTCCGGTCCCGTTTTAAGGGCGTTGGGTTAGATCGTTAGGCAGGAAAATAAGAACCATTTAGGTGGTGACCATTCAACCAATCATTACTATCGTAGTGAAATGGTAAAAGCAGTTTTTACAACCAAAGAGATATCTATCTACAATGATAGGCCGTGGGAGTTTTATAATTTCCCTAAAACTTATCTGAATCAAGTAGAGCAGACAGTTGGTGATCTCATTATTTACTACGAGCCGCGTAGGATTTCGAAGGATTTATCGAGCCGGGGCGGTATGCAGTCCTATTTTGCGGTCGGACACGTTTCAGGTATTCGAAGTGATCCAGATCGAGAGGATCACTTCTATGCGGACATAGAAAACTATGTTCGGTTCGAAGAGCCCGTACCCTTTCGCCATAGCGATGGGTATTTTGAAGGGAATTTGCAGCGAGATGATGGGGGCACAAATAAAGGAGCTTTTGGTAGGGCCGTTAGGTTACTTCGCGATGAGGAATTCGATTTAATAGTAAGAACAGGCTTCACTGAAAGTCTACTGGAACCATCAGAAACGCAGATCTATTCGGGCGGGTTGAATGAGCCTCCAGCAAGTTTTGAACGGCCAATCATTTCAACAATTGTTTCACGCCCCTTCCGGAAAAGGGCTTTTGCGCTACAAGTGCAAAAGGCCTATGATAATCGTTGCGCTGTCACCGGTTTAAGGTTGACCAACGGCGGTGGCCGACCTGAAATTGAGGCAGCACATATTAGGCCTGTCGCTGAAGATGGGCCTGACATGGTTCAAAATGGAATTGCACTTTCTCGAACGGCACACTGGATGTTTGATCGTGGGCTAATCTCAATCTCCGATGACATGAAAATTTTGCGCTCTAAAAAATATGCGATGGGGGACGCGGAGAGATTAATCAACCCCGATGGAGCACTTATTTTGCCAGAAAACACCGCCTTGCATCCTCACCCAACATTTCTTCATTTTCATCGTGAGGCTGTGTTTTGTGAATAGGAGATCAAGGGCGTTGGGCCGGACCGGTAGACTCAAGCCATTTGACAGAAACCTTCGCCGTATCAAGCGCCTCGCGCTCAGATGCAAAAACCTGCTCCCCATAAAATCCAATGGGAAACCAGCCGCTGGCATCTTCCGTGTCGCGGCGAAATTCTTCAAAGCCGTAGGTGGCGTCGGGGCGCAGGAACACATCCACGCACCGGCTGCCATCCACGGCGTTGATTGATTTCATGACTTTGTTGGTATGTGCCACTGCGGCTGAGCTAACGCAAAAGGCGTTAGTCCATATCCATGGTGCTGTGATTCATCATGCCACCATCCATTTCCATACCGGCATCCACGTCCAGAATTGGTATTTCAATGGTCATCTCACCGGCTTTCTCGAACGTCACGGTCAGCATGAAGTTTTCACCTTCTTCCAACGGGGCTTTCAGGCGCATGAGCATAATGTGCAGGCCACCTGGCTGCATCATAACCATGCCGTTTGCGGGCACCTCCACACCGCCATCGACCCGGCGCATCTTCGCCACATCACCTTCCATGATGTGAGTGTGAATTTCGGCTTTCTTGGCCACGTCGGCGCTAACGCTAACGGAAACCAGTCGATCGGCTGTACTGCCGTTATTATGAAGCCCTATAAACGCCGCACCCATTTTAGCTGGACCAGCAGAGGCGCGGGCAAAGGGATGGACGAGGGTGATATTACCAAACGTGACCTCATGGGCTTGAGCGGTGGGGGCTGTGAAAGCGAAAGCCACCAGCACAAATATGATGGCGGGTAGCATAGACAGTTTTGAAATTTTCATAGGTGTTCCGTTTTGTTAGGCAACCTCAGGCCAACACAAATTCTTGTTTGCGAATTCACGCAAGCATAAATCCGTGGGCAAAGGGGTCGCGATCATCAATATAAATCGTGTTGTCGCCTGTGATCCGGGCCCAGCCTTCAACCGAGGGGATGATGGCTGGCAGGTCGCCGACCATGGTTGTGTCTTCGACCCGTCCTTTAAACAGGCTGCCTATAATACTCTCGTGGGTGAAGTCTTCGCCTTGACTTAGGTCACCTCGCGTCCACAGATGCGCTAGGCGGGCGGATGTGCCCGTGCCGCAAGGGGAGCGATCAATGGCCTTGTCACCATAGAACACCGCATTGCGCGCGTGGGCCGTATCGTCACGTGGAACGCCCGTCCACATGACGTGGGAAAGCCCTTTTATTTCAGGCTGTTCCGGGTGCTGGAAGTCGTACTTGTCGTTCATACGCTGGCGAATAATAGGGCTTAGAATCTGGATATCATTGAGGCTGAGTTCAGCCATATCGCGGTAATTGTCCTGTGGTTCCACAATGGCGTAGAAATTTCCACCATAGGCCACATCCATATGAAGCGTGCCCAGGTCAGGCACTTCCACATCCAGATCGGTGGCATAAACAAACGACGGGATATTGGTCAGACGGACGCTGTCAACGTGGCCGTCTTTTTCTGTATACCGTGCTTCAACCAGTCCGGCTGGTGTATCCAGTCGCAAAATACCGGGCTCTCTGGGCGTTACCAACCCGCGTTCCAGCGCCACTGTTACGGTACCGATGGTGCCGTGTCCGCACATGGGCAGGCAGCCGGATACTTCGATAAACAAAATCGCCACATCGCAGTCTACACGCGTCGGCGGGTACAGGATGCTGCCCGACATCACATCGTGGCCGCGCGGCTCAAACATCAGCCCGGTACGGACCCAGTCGTATTCATTCAGGAAATGCTGGCGTTTCTCGATCATGGTGTCGCCGATCAGATCGGGGCCGCCTTCAACCACCACGCGTACAGGGTTGCCGCACGTATGGGCGTCTATACAAACAAACGTGCCGGTCTTTGGGCCAGTTTTCGATTCAGTATCGGTCATATCAGACCCTCGCTGTGATGCCGCCATCAACGGGTAGCTCGACACCGGTTATGTAGCAGGCCGCATCCGACAATAGGAACAGGCATGCGTCCGACATATTTTCGGTGGTACCAAGGCGGCCCAAAGGCACAAACCCGGCAGCCCGACTTTGGGCGTCTTCATTGCCTTGCCAGCGTTCCTGCATGGGGGACATGGTGCCACCCGGCAGAATAACGTTCGATCGGATGCCGTCCCCTGCGTACTGAATAGCCAGCGATTTTGCCAACCGGATAACACCGGCTTTTGAGGCACCGTATGCATCCTGTGAAGGTGCATCGCCGCCGGTGGCATCGACGGACGAGAAATGCACCATGGCGCCGCCACCATTTTTTTGCATATGCGGGATGGCATGACGGGACGTGAGCGCAAAAGACTTCAGGTTAATAGCCATGACCTGATCCCACACATCCATGTCCATATCGACAACGGATTTGTCATGGTCAAACCACAATACACCGGTTGTGTTGACTAGATAGTCCAGCTTGCCAAAGGCGTTCACGGTGTCGGTTATGGATGATTGAACGAAGGCATCATCCGTCAGGTTGCCTTCATGATACAGGCTTTGGCCGGGGCCGGGTATTATATCATCTGGCGATGGCTTCACATCGGCCATGCCCACATGGCATCCGGCGCTGATCAGACTGTTGGCGATGGCGAGGCCCATGCCACCGCCTGCGCCTGCAACAAAAGCAACCTTATCCTGAAATGACATAGGGATGCCTACTGCTCTTCAGGAACGTGGACGACCAGACCATCGAAGTCGTCGGTTATGTCTACCTGGCAGCTGAGGCGGCTGGTTTCTTTGGGCTCAAACGCAAAATCCAGCATGTCTTTTTCCACGCCTTTGGCGGGGCCCACTTTTTCAAACCATGCATCATCAATATAAACCTGGCATGTGGCACAGGCGCAGGCACCACCGCATTCAGCCAGAATGCCCGGAACCAGATTATTGATAGCGCCGTCCTTGATGGACTGGCCGTTGGGGACGTCGACTTCATTCTTTGTGCCGTCCGTCTGGACGAAGGTGATCTTTGCCATGTTTTATTCCTGTTGAGGTAGGTTGTTCAAATGTGCGGGGGACCGTATCAGACCAGTTCCTTGACGGAAATACCTGTGTCCGCAATTCGTGCCGGATCCGGTTTGGCGTGTTCGGTGACGAGCTTTCGGCCCATCATGTATTCGCGGGGGCTGTTGATGGCATCAACGGCAATCAGCGTGCCTTCGCGTAAGTAAAATACTGAAAATTCGGCATCAATCGGGTTGCCGCGAACGACCGCCTGATCATAGCCCTGTGACAGGCCTACGATCTGTAATTTGATATCGTATTGATCGGACCAGAACCAGGGCACAGCACTATAGACTTCAGGCTTTCCGCAGATAGACTTGGCGGCAGCTTTGGCCTGATCCACCGCATTCTGTACCGATTCCAGACGCAGGTTGATGCCAAAAATACCGTTGGGATGATTGGTGCAATCGCCCGCCGATACGATATCAGGATCTTCAGTTTGGGCGGTGTTATCAACAACGATCCCATTGTCGCATTTGAGGCCCGCTGCTTCGGCCAGTTCTATATTGGGGATGACACCGACGCCGACCACGGCCAGGTCAGCTTCATAGGTGCTGCCATCTTCGCAACTGACCGCTGAAACGCTTCCTTCACCCACAAAGCCGGAGACCAGCACATCGGTGACGATGGTGACGCCATGATCGCGGTGTGCCTTTTCGTAGAACGCAGAGACTTCGGGGGCTACAACCCGGTTCATAACCCGATCAGCCATTTCTAGCACAGTCACATCCATGCCTTGCTTGCGGGCCGCTGCGGCAACTTCCAAGCCGATGTAGCCACCGCCAACCACAACCATTTTCTTGCCCGGTGCAAATTGCGCGCGCAGCCCCAGCGTGTCATCGATAGCGCGAACATAATAGATGCCGTTCAGGTCTGATCCGGGGATGGACAGTTTGCGGACCCGCGTGCCTGTGGTCAGGGCCAGTTTGTCATAAGCAACCGTTTCGCCGTCATCCAGTGTTACTGTTTTGGCGCTGCGGTCGATGGATTCCACCCGTTTGCCAAGGGTGAGTTCCACGCCGTTGGTCTCATAAAAGTCACCCGGCTTCAGGTACACTTGCTCCAGTTCCATATCACCGGACAGCAACTGCTTGGAAAGCGGCGGTCGTTGGTAGGGCGGGTAGGGCTCATCGCCGATAATACGGATTGCGCCGTCATAGCCTTCCATGCGGAGAGAGGCCACAAGTTGCCCCGCTGCATGACCTGCCCCGATGATGAGAACTGACATGATATAGTTTCCCGATTGGCCACATATGTTTGTATTAGCCCATCTATCACGATTATGCAGCGGCTGCTACGCCGAAATGCCGCCTCGTAATGATTAGCGCCGGGGCAGCAAGGCTAGTTCAAATACCGCCCGCTCAGATGTGTCTTGAAGACTTGGGGGTCTAAAGCTCTACCGGTTGCCTCAACCAGTATCTGGGAAGGCCCGACTGATCGCCCTTTGCCATGAACGTTGGATCGTAACCAACCCATCAATGGACCAAAGTCACCCGTAGCGATGCTGGTTTCGATGTTAGAATCCCCGCGCCTTGCTGCGTCATAGAGCTGTGCTGCGGTCATCGCGCCCAAGGTGTAGGTCGGGAAGTACCCCCACGCACCATCGTACCAGTGCACATCCTGAAGGCCGCCCTCGCGGTCACTGGGCGGAACAATGCCCAACAGTTCTTTCATGCCGTCATTCCAGGCGCCGGGCAGATCAGCCAGCGCCAGGTCACCGCTCAGGATTGCCTTCTCCAGCCTGTAGCGCAGGATGATATGTGATGGATAGGTTACTTCATCGGCATCGACGCGGATAAAGCCGGGTTCCACCCGAGTATAGAGCCGGAGCAAATTGTCGGGCTCCCACGCTGGGCCGCTACCACCAAAAGTATCCCGCATAATGGGGGCTGCGAACTGAAGAAATGCTTCGGAACGACAGACCTGCATTTCGATGAGCAACGACTGGCTTTCATGGGTGCTCATGCCTAATGATTGTCCCACGGGTTGGCCGCGCCATTCTTTTGGCAGACCCATTTCATACATGGCATGGCCGGTTTCGTGCAGCACACCCATCAGCGATGAGGTGAAATCCGTTTCGTCATATCGGGTGGTAATCCGAACATCGTCAGGCACACCACCACAGAAAGGATGCAGGCTTACGTCCAGCCGACCGTGACCGAAATCAAACCCGACCACATCCATCAGTCGTTTCCCCAGTTCGCGTTGTTTATCGATGGGAAAGGGGCCTTCGGGAATCTGGATGGGTGGCTGACTGGCCTGGTGGTCCAGAACCTGTTGGGTGAAGTCGGGCAGGAACGAGCTTAAGTCATCGAACACCGTATCTATATCGGCGGTCCGACCACCCGGCTCGAAATCATCCAGCAAGGCATCGTGCAGGCTCAGGCCCAGCTTTTCGGCTTTGGCTTCACCCGCTTCTACTACCAAATCCAACAGGTCACTGAGTTGTGGTAGAATGGATTTAAAATCTGCGGCCGGGCGGGCATCGCGCCATTTTGCTTCACAAGCGGCGGATGCCTTGGTCAGAGCCTCAACCAAACCCTCATTGAGGGCCGTAGCCTTTATCCAGCGATGGCGGATTTCTGCCAGGTTAGCCTGCTGCCAGGAACCCAGACTGGTGTCGGCTTCGGCTGCATCAAGCAGATCGGGCAGGTCCGCCGCTGTCATCATACCGTGCGTGACCGCATTCAGGGCGGCCAGCTGTTCAGCGCGGGCCTCTCCACCACCGGAAGGCATCATGGCGGCCATATCCCAGTAAAGAACCTCGGTGGCTTCGTTTAAGGCGTTCAGTCGGGCCATGCGGTTTTCAAGCTGTTGGTAAGGTGTTGCGTTCAATTTAAATGTCCTTGGGCATGTGTATTAAGGCTTAGTTGATTATCCCAACCCGTCACGGAATGCAAAGTTCTATCGGCCAGAAACAATGATCATTGACAATAATGTTATATTATAACATTAAACGACTGATGATTTTACAGGAAAGAATGCTACCGATGCATCGCTCTATTATCTTGTTGATTGGATTGGTCTTGATGTCGATCGTTTCCGGACGGTCAGGCCTTGCGGCTGAACCACCGGTTGCGATGGCATCGATTGGCCCGTTGCATGCGTTGCTTACACAAGTGACGCATGGCGTTTCGAAATCTGAAGTCCTGTTGCCACCCGGCGCATCACCACATCACTTTGCGCTACGTCCCTCGGATATGCTGCGCCTGCAAGAGGCTGACGTCCTCTTTTGGGTTGGCCCTGCATTGGAAGAGGCATTGGTTAACCCAATCCAGGCATTGGGTGCGAATATCCATACCGTTGAGGTTATGAATGGGAATGAGTTGCCCCTGTTACCTCGGCGTGAGGCTGGTGTACTGAACGCTGGGGGCATGGGTGCGCCGGTTAGTGGAGAGCCTGATCCACATATCTGGCTTGATCCTCAGTTGGCGGGCATGATTATGGGAACGATGGCCGACGAATTGGCGAAGATTGATCCGGCGCACGCCTCTAAATATCTGGAAAATGCGATAGCGGGCCAACAGGCAATGGAAGCCTTGATCATTGCCGCTTCGGCGTATTTGAAACCCATCAAAGACCGCCCATACGTGGTCTATCACGATGCATACCAGTATTTCGAAAACCGTTTTGGCCTGCATCCAATGGCTATCGTCAGTATTGATTCAGACTATGCGCCCAGCGCCAAGCGTGTTCATGAAATACGGGAATTGGTGCGTGCGAATGCCGGGGTATGTATATTTGTGGAACCTCAGTTTACCCCCAAGATCGTGGAAACATTGCGGAAGGGTACCGACACACGCGTTGGCATTCTTAACCCAACGATCGTAAAAGGTAGCGATGGATTGGTTGCATATGAAAGAATGATATGGCAACTAGCCCACCGAATTGGCCAGTGTTTCGCGTGAATTCGGTCACTGGTTGAATAATGGATGAGGAACAACCATTTAACTTTATTGGGCATGTCTGCGCCCTGTGAATACAGGGAATAGACTTGGCACCGATACAGACTTTTTGTGGATGATGAAGTATTTACATGGGTACGGATAGCACAACTCGTGAAGCCAGCTTTCAGGGCATTCACCACTTCATTGCAGTCATTGAAGATGGCCAAATTGTCTATGCAAATCCGGCCGCTGCATCGCTGCTGAGCATGGCGGACTGTAGCAATCTAATTGGCCAATCGATCGCCAGTTACGTAAGCGATGACTACGTGGATGTCATTAATATTGGGTTCGATGAACTAACGGGTGAGGCAGGCGGTCTCCCCCTCAAGCTTGTTCGGTCTGATAAGTTAGAGATCGATGCGCGAATGTGGGTGACCGTTTGGGAGCATAACAATGGCGTTGGTGACAAGTTTCTTGTGGAAATTCACGATCTGACTGTACAATTGCGGGCCGCAAAAATACTGCAAGAACGTGAACAACGCCTGGCGGACATTATCAGTAGTGTCGCTGATGGCATTGTAACGATCAATACCTCCAGACTTATTACGACTTATAATCCGGCTGCAGCCAGTATTTTTGGTTATGAGGCGAATGAAGTTATTGGTACCAGTATCGATGATCTGGTGCCTGGGCTTGAAAAAGCTATCAGCGCAAATCCTGACACCATGGTGTTATCGATTAATGTAGAGCGAAAAGATGGCGTCGTGGTCGTTGTTGAATTTGCTCGAAACTCGTTGCTTCGTGATAACGGAACCACGCTAACGTGGATTGCACGTGATGTATCGGCGCAAATAGCGGTGGAAGAATTACGGGAACGCCAAATGATGGAGGCGGAGGAATCCCGAAAACTCATGGAAGATCAGGCCATGACCATGGTCAACCAAGCTGAGGAGTACTATATCCTCAAAAATCAAGCAGAGTCTGCGGATCAGGCAAAGACATCGTTTCTGGCAAATATGAGCCACGAGCTTCGAACCCCGCTGAATGCGATCATTGGTTTTTCAGAAATCATGAAGGATCAAATGTTTGGTCCAATGGGGAACGATCAGTACGCTCAATATTCCGGCGATATCCATGGCTCAGGCAAGTATCTGCTCAATCTTATCAATGACATCCTGGATCTTTCCAAAGTCGAAGCCGACGCCATGGAACTTCACGACGAGACCATTGATATCAGGAGCCTCGTGCGCGACGCACTTTCAATGGTTCGCGAACGAGCGGCCAAATCACGCACCAGTGTGTTTGCCGAAATTCCAGAGGGAAGCCCTTCTATCAAAGCTGACCATATCAGGATCAAACAAATTATCCTCAACCTGCTGACGAACGCTATCAAGTTTTCCCCAGTGGGCAGCTCTATTGATATTGAGGTTCTTACGGACAATTCAAACAGAGCCGTCATCCGGGTCGTTGACCATGGGAATGGTGTCGCACCAGAGGACATCGAAACCGTCCTGAAACCATTTGGCCAGGTGTCAGATATGATGACACGCGAGCAGGAAGGCACAGGGCTTGGATTACCGTTGTGTAAGTCCTTTATGGAACTCCACGATGGCACTCTGGCCTTTGAAAGCGAACTGGGTGTCGGGAGTACGATCACCCTGACGTTCCCGACTGAGCGGACAATACTGGCCGGGTGAGGCTTTTTAGTTTGCCAGAAAAGCCATCAAACCCTTGTCGGCCAGCAACAGCAGAAAAATCATAAACAAATAGAATATAGAGAACAGGAACAGTGGCCGTGCTGCGGCTTCGTCGGCCTGTTTCCACATGCGCCAGGCGCGGCGAAGAAACTCAACACCCAGCGCGAATGTGCCAAAGGCATATAACCACCCGGACATGCCGATGATGACCGGTGCTGCGGTCGATGCCACCATCAGGACCGTATAGAAAAGAATTTGTTTTCGGGTTTCGCGCTCGCCCGCAACCACAGGCAGCATGGGGATTCCGGCATTCTCATAGTCGCCACGACGGAACAGCGCCAAGGCCCATGTGTGCGGGGGGGTCCATAGAAATATTATTAAAAACAAAACGATAGCACCCAACCCCACATCACCCGTAACCGCTGCCCATCCGATGACGGGCGGCAGGGCACCAGAGGCACCACCAATGACAATGTTTTGGGGCGTGCGACGCTTTAACCACACGGTATAGATAAACACGTAATAGAGAATGGTTAGCGCGAGCAGAATAGCGGCGGCCTGATTGACCCATTCGGCCATGATGATCACGGAACCGGCGCTTAGAAAAATACCAAAGCTCAGGGCTTCCCAAGGTTCCAGACGGCCAGCTGGAATGGGACGGTTGGCTGTTCGTGCCATGATCAGATCAATATCGCGATCATACCACATGTTAATAGCACCCGATGCACCGGCACCCACAGCAATACACAAAACAGCGATCAGGGCCGGAACAAAATCAATGGCACCGGGAGCCATCATCAGGCCGACCCAGCCCGTAAATACCACCAGTGACATGACACGGGGTTTCAGGATCAGGGCGTACTCAACCAGTCGGTAACGCGGTCCGCGCGCTTCCGGTGTTTCAACATTTTCCGCCGTGTCTTGTTGCGTGGTGTCCGCGGGCGTTTCGGTGGCGTCTGTCATATTTTCTTCTTATCCTGCCATGAAGATGCGGCACTATATCGTATAACCATGAGGAATGACTAGCGCCGTAAAAGCGCGCGTGCGCATACCCAGATAAACATGGTGCCGCCAATCACGGCGACGAGGGCGCCTAGCCCGTTCATGTACAAGCCGGCAATGGCGCCAATTTCTTCCAACCCTTGCGCGTCGCCAGCCGTCTTTCTTGGGGCGCCATAACCACCTGCCAGAAAAAGACCAACAGAGGCGATCATCTGGCCGACGGCATAAAGCCATAAAAGCCAGTGAACGGCTCGGCCCAACGTGACGGGTCTGCCCATGACGGGTAACAAAAAGCGGAAGAACAATCCCATGAATACCAAATTGATGGCTGCAATTACGGCATGATAATGGGCCGGTGTGCGAGTATCAGCTCCGTCTACGAATAAGCCCAGTGTGCCGCCAATGGCGAACGTTACGGCCGATAGGGCAATGCTGACAAATGCCACATCCTGCCACAGTTTGCCGCCCTGGATAGCATGCTGGGCAAACATGAAAATGAGCGCAAACCCCAAGAGGGCTACAGGTGGCGCCATCAGGTACTGCATGTCTGTGAAGGCGCTCATCAGTTCACCTGTACCGGCACCGTAAGACCCGTACAGATAGGGCGCGCCAAAAGCCGGAATAAGGCAAAGCCCCATAACCAGACGAAGTCGTCCGCGCGAAACAGGCTCAATGTTCAGGACCAGCGCTGCGAGCAAATACCAGCCCAGCAGCATAAGCCCTGTGTTCAAGTATTGCAGAACGTGGCCGCCGCCCCAAAACAGGTCTTCGTTATACCGGATTGATGGCACCTCATCGGCCATCGGGTAATAAGCCAACCCGAAACAGGTAAGGGCAAAGATCAGGATCAGGCCGCAAACGGCCCCGGCATCCATGAGAGGTTTAATTTCCATCGGCGCTGATGTCATGTTGGCCGAGAATCGGACCACGATCAGCACAAGGGACGCCGCAAAGCTGATCAAACCCGCATAATAGAGGGGATCAATAATCACCGGTATATAATTGTTTAGTGATGCTTCGCCCCGGTCCAGCATCGCCGGAATGGCCAGCAACGCGAATCCGGTTGTGGCCAATGCGATCGCTGGGTTACCGATAAACGCAAGGCGGGGTCTTGAGTCTGCTGCCAACGCGGTCAGAACAGTCATTAGTGCGCCAAAGATCGCCAGAAACCAAACCACGAAAGACATGATCACATGGATGACCAGGCCCTTTTCAAAGAATCCAATCGGCCAGGGGAATGTGTTTTCAATGCCTGGAATACGACTGATGGCGAGTAGCAAGGCAAAAATACCCGCTACGGCAAGGGCACTGATTCCCAGTATGCCCCAATACCGAACCTCTTTGACCAACCCTGAAGATTGAAGGGTGTTTGCGATCCGGTCCAGGAATGCGTCAGAATAAGCCACGTCTGATCACCCTTGAAATGGATACAGGTGTATGGTCATCACATAGACACCAACCCCGGACACGCCCACCCAGATCCAAAGAGGCAATGTAAACCGGGCGATGCGACGATGTTTTTCAAAATTCCCGCTCAAGGCCCGCCACATCGTAAGGGGCACAAGCCCTGTAATCGCGATAGCGCCCAGAACATGGGTGATCAGGAATGTAAAATAGAATGGTCGTATAAGGCCTTCGCCGCCAAATTTGGCGAAACCCGAATGCGCTTTGTAATAAAGATAGAATATCAGAAAAACGCCTGAGACCACCAAAGCGCCAATCATGGCGGCGCGGTGCCGCGTCCGGTCACCGAGTCGAATGAATACGTAACCAGCACATAAGAATATCACCGACAAGGCGTTAAGGCCTGCAATAATATGAGGGAAGTCCGTAATTTCCATAGTGGGTGCGCTGTACTCAGGACATCTTGATGATGATGCTGGCATAACTCACTGCAGATGCACCAAGTAGTACGGCCAAAATAATCCATTTGTTTTTCATGCGACTCTGTTCCATTTGAGGCTGACAACGATTGTGTATGATAATGCCGCGCATCATTAGGCGGCGAGCGCAGAAAGATCAATCCTGCGCCTCAAGAAAGGTGAAAAAAAACACTTCACATATTCTCGTATGATCCCCATCTTGTTCATATAATGGCCGTGTTTTCCTTCGCTTTAGCGCAAAAATACCTTTGCAAACATGAGGGGCCATGGTAGCAGAAACGAAGAAAGATGAATTAGCCACAAACGAATTGTGGTTTTAGGGAAGGGTGATGCGCATATGGCTGCAAGTTTGCAGTATGAGCGTGTGATCTGGAAAAATGTTTAACCGAAGTTAACTTGGATGGGTGACATGCTGAAAAGATTGTATGTCTTCGTAACGGCTCTGCTTGCAAGTGCTGTTATCGTTGGTAACGAAGCAATGGCGGAGCAGTTTCGCTCAACGCCGTGGCAGATGGGGTTCCAGGAACCACGTTCGCCGTCTGCGGAGCGAATTTTCGCGTTCCATGATTTATTGCTATGGATCGAGGGCGCAATCGTCGTCTTCGTTCTGGCGTTGATGATTTATATCATCATCAAGTTCAATGCGAAGAGCAATCCGGTACCGTCCACGACAACGCACAACACGTTGCTGGAAGTCGTTTGGACCGTTGTGCCGATTTTGATTTTGGTGTTTATTTCCGTACCATCATTGAAGTTGCTGTACTTCACAGACCGCACGGCTAATCCGGAACTGACCATTAAAGTGACCGGGAACCAGTGGTACTGGACCTACGAATATCCAGATAATAATGAAATCGAATTCGATAGCGTTATTCTCTCCGACGACGAGTTGGAGGAAGGCCAGCCCCGCATGTTGAGCGTGGACAATGCTCTTGTTCTGCCCGTAAACACGAATATCCGTTTTATTCTGGGCACCAATGACGTCATTCATAATTTTGCCATGCCCGCACTGGGCCTGAAGCTGGATACAACGCCTGGTCGGGTTAACGAGACCTGGGTCAGTATCAATGATGAAGGCATGTATTACGGCATGTGTTCAGAGCTGTGTGGTGTTAATCACGGCTTTATGCCCATCTCGATTGAAGCCGTTTCCAAGGAAGCCTTTAACGAGTGGCTTGTGGACGCTGAAGAAGAATTCGGTGCCAACGACTCTGACGAAGATGAAACTGTTAAACTAGCTGCGGCGGTTAGCCAGTAGGCTGCGTTGTGCTGACGAATGAAATAGGTGAGAAATATGTCTGACGATCATCATACTCCTACAGGAGCGCGTCGCTGGTTGATGTCCACAAACCACAAGGACATCGGCACGCTTTATCTTATCCTGGCAATTATCGCCGCCGTTATTGGTGGCGCTATGTCATGGTATATCCGTCTGGAGTTGGCAGAGCCCGGCATCCAGTATATTGACGATTTCCAGTTCTATAACGTGCTGGTTACCGCGCACGGGTTCCTTATGGTGTTCTTTGTTGTGATGCCGGCCATGATTGGCGGCTTTGGCAACTGGTTCGTACCGCTGATGATTGGCGCGCCTGATATGGCGTTCCCTCGTTTGAACAACGTCAGCTTCTGGCTGTTGGCTGCGGCTCTTGTGTTGCTGGTTATCGCTGGTTTGACCGGTGGTGGACCTGGCACAGGCTGGACCGTGTATCCGCCGCTATCATCGTCTGCTTTCCATCCCGGCCCGGCTGTTGATTTCGGTATTCTGAGCCTGCACCTTGCCGGCGCATCATCCATCCTGGGTGCGGCTAACTTCATTACGACCATCTTCAATATGCGTGCACCGGGTATGACCATCCACCGCATGCCTCTGTTCGTATGGGCTATTTTGATTACAGCGTTCCTGCTGTTGCTGGCATTGCCGGTACTGGCTGGTGCGTTGACCATGTTGCTGACTGATCGTAACTTCGGCACGTCATTCTTCATCGTTGAAGGTGGTGGTGATCCGTTGTTGTGGCAGCATCTGTTCTGGTTCTTCGGACACCCCGAAGTGTACATCATCATCATCCCGGCCTTTGGTATCATCAGCCAAATCGTAACCACGTTCTCCAAGAAACCGATTTTCGGCTACCTTGGCATGGCTTATGCCATGGCATCCATCGGCGTGGTCGGGGTCGTTGTGTGGGCGCACCACATGTACATGACCGGACTTGATGTGGATACACGGGCTTACTTTACGGCGGCAACGATGGTTATCGCTGTGCCCACGGGTGTGAAGATCTTTAGCTGGCTGGCAACAATGTGGGGCGGTTCAATCGAGTTTAAAACCCCCATGCTGTACGCCTTTGGCTTTATCTTCCTGTTCGTTCTGGGCGGTGTGACGGGTATTACCCTCGCCAACGCCGGTATGGATACGGCCTTCCACGATACATACTTTGTTGTGGCGCACTTCCATTATGTGATGGCAATTGCCGCCATTCTTGCCATGTTCGGTGGGTTCTTCTACTGGATCGGCAAGATGTGTGGACGTCAGTACAATGAAGGTCTGGCCAAGATTCAGTTCTGGATTTTCTTCATCGGCGTGAACCTTACGTTCTTCCCGCAGCACTTCTCTGGCATGGCCGGTATGCCGCGTCGTATTCCGGACTATCCAGACGCCTACGCAGGGTGGAACTACGTAAGTTCTGTTGGTGCGGCTATCACCATGATTGGAACATTCCTGTTCCTCTATATCGCCTGGAAAACCATTACATCCGGCGAGAAGGCAGAAGCCAACCCTTGGGGTGAAGGTGCAACCACGCTGGAATGGACTGTGGCTAGTCCTGCACCGTTCCACACCCACGAGCAGGTGCCAGACATGACAGGTAAGGCACCGGCTGAATAAGCCGGTACCACCTGCCTTAAGGCAACTGGACCAGAGTTAAGGGCAAGAGCAAATGAGCAAGACCAATACAACCACAAAGAACCGTCGTGTAGGCATTGCGCTTACATTCGCGGCTGTGGGTATGCTCGGTCTGTCGTTTGCTTCTGTCCCGCTCTACAAGTTGTTCTGTCAGGTAACGGGTTACGGTGGCACGCCAAAAATTGGTGAACCTATTGCACAAGCGACAGGCGATGCCATTGGTCACAAGATTACCGTGACCCTGGATGCCAACGTAAACCCGGCACTGAAATGGGATTTTAAGGCACGCGTCCATAATATTGACGTGGCTTTGGGGGAAGAGACTCTGGCGATCTACTCAGCGCGTAATATGGGGAGCGAAGCGGTCACAGGAACGGCTGTCTTCAACGTTACCCCCTTTAAGGCCGCGCAGTACGTGAGCAAGATCGACTGTTTCTGTTTTACAGAACAGCGCCTGAACCCTGGTGAAGAAATGCCCATGCCGGTGTCTTTCTATATTGACCCGGAAATTTTAAATGATCCGGATACTGAGTATCTGGAGAATATTATTTTGTCCTACACCTTCTTTCCGTCCCGTAAAGCAGCGGAAGCGGAAAGTGGTGCGGACGAGATCAATGGGTAGAATGATTTTTTGAATGGTCGGCTATTCGGCCAACCGTTCCCGTTAGGAGAAGAAAAACATGTCAAGTGACGCACAAACTCATCCGTTTCATATGGTGGACCCCAGTTCCTGGCCATTTGTCGGCTCAATCGCCGCCTTTACCACGGCCGTCGGCGCTATCATGTATATGCATGGTGCACCGCTGTTGACCACGGTGCCGGGCTTTGCCCTCATCGCCTACACCTTCTATGTGTGGGGGCGTGACATTGTTCGCGAGGCCAACGATGGGGTCTCTCATACTGAGCCAGTTAAACATGGCCTTCGTATGGGCATGGTTCTGTTCATTACGTCGGAGGTCATGTTCTTCTTCGCGTTTTTCTGGGCATATTTTAATGCGAATATTCCATTCCTGAGCTTTGCCGCCAGTGATGTTTGGCCACCCGAAGGCATCGTGCCTATGGAAACATGGGACCTGCCATTCCTGAACACGCTGATTCTGCTTACCTCTGGTGCGACGGTGACCTACGCGCATCACGCACTGCGTGCTGGTAATCGCGGTGGTTTGAAACTGGGCCTGTTGTTGACGGTTATTCTGGGTGTTCTGTTCACAGGTCTTCAGGGCATGGAGTATATGCATGCTTCATTCTCGATTACTGATGGCATCTATGGCTCAACCTTCTACCTGGCCACAGGTTTCCACGGCTTCCACGTTATCGTGGGTACGATTTTGCTGATCATCTGCTACTTCCGTGCCGTCAAAGGTGACTTTACGGACAATGCTCATGTGGGTTTTGAAGCGGCTGCATGGTACTGGCACTTTGTTGATGTGGTGTGGTTGTTCCTGTTCTGCGCCATATATTGGTGGGGCGGTGCCGGATACGTTCACGGCTAATACCACCCATTAAATAAGCAACTAATTAGCCTCGGGTAACGAACATGAGTTGTCGTTATCCGGGGCTTTTTGTTTCTAAAATGGCGATACGGAGCGAACTCAATGGTGCCTAAATCTGATCAGGGTTCACACGTGGAGCCGGGTTTGTGGCAGCACGTGCAACGCGGTCTGCGCGGACGCTGTCCTCAGTGCGGTCAGGGTAAGCTATATGCAGGCTACCTGAAAATTGCCGATCAGTGCGCAACGTGTCATCACGTTCTATCAGGCCATGATGTGGGCGATGGGCCCGTGGTGCCGGTCATGCTTCTCATCGGTGGTGTGGTTGTGGGGATGGCATTGTGGCTTGAACTATCGTTTGAGCCGCCACTTTGGGTTCATGGCGTGATTTTGGCTCCCTCTACAATCGGGCTGGCATTGGCCGTCATGCCCTTGGTCAAAGGCGTAAATGTGGCGCTACAGCATCGATACCGATCCACCGATGATACGTCTAAGTGAGGCGGGAATCCCCGCACCCATTGACATATTTATTAAATGCTTTTAGATTTTTAAGCACGTGTTGCATTTGTTTGGCCTGCCTAATGCGCCGGTCCGCCGATTAGCTTAGCTACTTCCCTTACAATGTGAGCGTTAAACCAAGTGTGTTGCACATAGTGTGCAATATGAAAACAACACTCCTTTGAGAGGATATTACGATGGCTACTGGTACAGTAAAATGGTTCAACCCAACTAAGGGTTATGGTTTTATCGAGCCTGAAGGTGGTGGCAGCGATGCCTTTGTTCATATTTCAGCCGTTGAAAGCGCTGGTTTGAGCACACTGAACGAAGGGCAGAAAGTTTCTTTCGAACTTCAGGCCGGTCAGAATGGCAAAAGTTCTGCTGAAGATTTGGCCATTATCGACTAATCAATCAGTCGTATGACAATGCAATGCGCCGCCTCCACCTTTGTTGGAGGCGGTAGCAGCTTTGTCAAATGATGCAGCGTTCTGGCCTGGAGCCGACTATAGTGTCCGAGCACGGCATCAAATCCATGAAGCTCTATTCACATCTGGACCGCGTCACCAATGAGTTGATTGCCGCTGGATGTGACCCGAACGGTCCCCTGACCGTCGCTGATCTCAGCCCCTTTGATAATCTCCACTACCACGGCACTGACGCTGTCCAGTTGGCCATCCACGAGTTGGATCTGGCCGTGGGCCACCGGGTGGCTGAAGTAGGCTCTGGCTTAGGTGGGCCTGCACGTTTTCTCGCCGCGCAATCGGGCTGTCACGTAACAGCGTTGGAGCTTCAATCCGATTTAAACGAATTCGCAGAAGGCCTGACCGCGCGCTGTGGCCTGACCGAGATAATTTCGCACCTGTGTGGTGATGCCCTTGATGGCCCGCTGGAAAACAATGCATTTGATGCGGTCGTCAGTTGGCTGGCTTGTTATCACATTCCTGACCATACGTCATTATTTGCTAAAATCGCCGATGCCCTGAAACCATCAGGCATGATCTATATAGAAGACCTGATCAGCCGTGGCCCTTTCACGTCAGCAGAGTCTGAGTTGTACGGCACCAGATTATACGGTCAGACCGCCCCAAGTGCGGACGGCTATTTCGGTGAACTTGAACGGGCCGGGTTTACCAACATTCGCATCGATGATCTGTCAGATGATTGGGCTAGTTTTACGAACCAGCGCCTCGCTGAATACCGCTCGGAACGGGAGCGTCATCTTCGTATCCATGGACCGGACACCGTTGATGCGATTGAGGAGTTCTATGATGCTGTCGATCAACTGTTTCAAGGCGGCAATATGGGGGGAATCCGGGTCGTTGCAACGCTAGCTGCATGAATTTCCAGCCTGAATAGGTGGGCAGGGCACCGTGCCATACGAGCAGAATACGCAACAGTCGCCGGACAGTGGCTTCAATAGGGCGCCACACCCTGTGCAATCATAAAAATACATACAGGCGTCCTGGGGCATGGTTTCTGTATGTTTATGCCCACATTCCGGGCATGTAAGCTCTGATTTAAGAATAATGGTACTCATTTGCTTTCCTTGGCGGTTCTGCATTTTTCTATGCCTTTCAGCGTATATTTGCCAGCTACCAAAAGAAAGAGGCTTGCGCTATGATGCTAGAGAACCATGTTTTACTTCACATACGTGGGAATTTTACTCCTGTGTATGGCTAGGAAAACCCTGAATATGCCTGATGACAAGCAATCGCGTTCACAATCTGATGATGAGGCTGCTGAAGACGTTGCTGCTACGCAACAACGTTTGGCGGAGACCTATCAAGATTTGGCCGAGCGCAGCCAGCGTATTGCCCAGGCATTTCTGACGCGTCAACCAGACAACGATAGCGTACCGATCCCTGACCCTGTGGTGGTTGGTAAGGCATTCATGGAGTTTGCTCAGGCGGCCATGAGTGATCCAAACAAGCTCTTGGAAGCCCAGGCCAGTATGTGGCAACAGTATGCAGCTCTTTGGGATACCACTGCCAAGCGGATGGCTGGTGAAGAGGTTGAACCGGTTATCGCGCCTGGAGAAAGCGACAAGCGCTTCCGAGATGATGCGTGGAGCGAAGAGATCGTTTTTGATTTCATCAAACAGTCCTACTTGCTGGCCTCTAACTGGATATATTCATCCATCAGAAATGTGGAAGGCCTGGACCCGAAAGTTGTTGAAAAAGTACAGTTCTATACTCGCCAGTATGTGAATTCGCTGTCACCCACAAACTTCGCACCCACAAACCCCAAGGTCATGAAGCAGACCATTGAGTCCAGGGGTGAGAACCTTCTGAACGGGTTGGATAACCTGTTACGAGATATGGAGAACGGTGAGGGTGAGTTGAAAATTACAATGACCGACATGGATGCTTTCATCGTTGGTGAGAATGTGGGCGCATCCAAGGGTAAAGTAATTTTTCAGAACGATCTGATGCAGTTGATCCAGTATGCGCCGTCTACCAAGAAAGTGGCTAAACGCCCCCTATTGATCGTGCCGCCATGGATCAACAAATTCTATATTCTGGATTTGCAGCCCAAAAATTCGTTGATCAAGTGGGCCGTGGATCAGGGGCATACCGTTTTCATCATATCCTGGGTCAATCCAGATTCCAGCCTGTCGCATAAACGGTTCGATGACTATATGCTGGAAGGTCCACTGGCGGCAATGGACGCCATGGAAAAGGCCACCGGCGAACGCGAACTCAATATGATCGGCTATTGCATTGGCGGCACACTTAGTGCCTGTACCCTGGCCTATATGGCAGAAAAGGGCGATGACCGGGTTAAATCCCTGACCTTTTTTACGACGATGCTCGATTTCAAAGAGCCTGGCGAACTCGGCGTTTTTGTGGACGAAGAGCAATTGGATAGCCTGGAAGAGCATTTGGAGGGGCATGGTGTGCTGGACGGCAGCAGCATGAGCCAGGTGTTCTCCATGATGCGTGATAACGATTTGATATGGTCCTTCGTCATCAACAACTATCTCATGGGGCGTGAGCCCATGGCATTCGACTTGTTGTACTGGAATTCAGATAACACGCGCATGCCTGCCATGATGCACGCATTCTATTTGCGTGAAATGTATCTGAACAACAAGTTACGAGAGCCGGGTGGTCTGTCGCTGGATGGCATCGCCATTGATTTGGGCAAGATCAAGCAACCTGTTTATTGGGTCTCTACACTGGATGACCACATTGCGCCGTGGAAAAGTACCTATGCCGGGACGCAGTTGTTACCGGGCCGCAAGAAATTTGTGCTATCGGGGTCCGGCCATATTGGTGGTGTGGTTAATCCGCCTGCGGCGAAAAAATATGCCTATTGGACCAACCGTTCATTGCCGGAAGGCCCCGAAGATTGGCTGGCTGGCGCTACTCAGCATGCCGGATCATGGTGGAACGATTGGAACAAGTGGGTCAAACGCCACAGTGGTGGTGAGGCCCAGGCCCGCGTACCCGGTAAAGGCGGTTTGAAGGCGATCGAAGATGCGCCAGGGTCATATGTGAGAGTCCGTGAGGACACAAAACCATGACAAGCATCATCGCAAGCCAGGCCACCGGCCTGTCCACAACCCCCGACTACTCAGTCACGTTTGAGCCGGTAGGCAAACACGTGGTGGGTAAATTGTCCGGCGTTATTATCGTTGATTCGCACAACGCGCTTCAATTGAACGAGACTCGCCACGCGCCCACATATTACTTCCCCAAGGAAGACGTCAATATGGATGCGTTGACCAGCACATCGCACCGGACCCACTGCCCGTTCAAAGGTGATGCCAGCTATTGGTCTGTGTCTGCGGGGGGGCGCATGCTTGAGAATATGGCGTGGGCTTACGAGACCCCTTATCCACAATTACCGGAACTGGAAGGTCGCATTGCCTTCTATACGAACAAGATGGATACGTGGCTGGAAGACGGGGTCCAAACATCGCCGACAAGTGAAAGCGCAGACGATAATGTGCAGCCGAACCCGTTGGTACAGTGGGTTATATCTGAGGCTTGGGACGCCCCGACCAGCCGCGAGCTGACAGCGCGGCTTACTCGTCAACTGAACGAAATGGGCATGGCGATTTCGCGTGTGAATATTGTCATCCAGACGCTGCACCCGCTTATCGTGGCGACGTCCTATCGCTGGAAACAGGGTGAAGAGGGCGTCACGCGACTTGATGCGCCCTATGCATTGCGAGAGGAAACCGGCTACAACGCCAGCCCGTTCATTCCTATTTTCCGTGGCATGGGTGGGATCAGGCGCTGGATTGGTTCTGATGATGAAAACGACGATTTCCCGGTGCTGGCAGATTTACGGGCCACCGGGGTGACCGATTATGTGGCCATGCCCATGCGGTTTTCTGATGGCCAGATAAACGCGGTAACCCTGGCCACAAATAACGCTGATGGATTTAGCACCGAGCACCTGGGGTGGGTGCATGAGATTATACCTGCTTTGAGCCGGTACTACGAAGTTCATTCCAAACGCCGCACAAGTAGTACGCTAATGCAAACGTTTCTTGGCCGGTATACCGGCCAACGAGTGCTGGACGGATTAATCCAGCGGGGCGACGGTGAAGATATTCATGCCGTGATTTGGTTTAGCGACCTGCGGAACTCTACGCCGATTGCTGAGAAGCTCGGCCGGGTGAGCTTCCTGAACTACCTGAACCGATTTTTTGATTGCATGGCTGGTGCTGTCATCGAAAACGAAGGCGAGGTGTTACGATTTATCGGTGATGCCGTCATGGCAATTTTTCCCATCACCCATCAGTCAGATGACAATTGCGAGCCTGGTGATGAGCGGATGGGAAGTTGTGCGGCCCGCGATGCTACCGCGCGTGCCGTCGCAGCCGCCCACGAAGCAACAAGGCGAATTCGTCTGGCGAACGAGCTATGTGAAGTGGAAGGCCTGCCCTGTATGGGGTATGGTATCGGTATGCATGTGGGGCATGTCACCTATGGCAACATTGGCACGGAAGACCGCCTCGAATTTACGGTTATTGGGTCGGCCGCCAATGAAGCTGCGCGGATTGAAAGTATGTCCAAAGAACTGGGACGTAACGTGATTGTGTCTCAGGCGTTTGAACAGACGTATGGCGGCGATGATCTGATCTCTCTCGGGGAACATAACTTGCGCGGCGTTAGTGAGGCGCAAACGATCTATACCCTGCAGCCTGATCCTGAAACAAATTCATAAAAAAAGGGGTCAGCAAAAATACTGACCCCTCGATTGAGACTGCTTAGTGCTAAATAGGCAGTGGTGTTTTTAGCTATCGATCCAGGCGAACTCAGGGAATTCACAGGCACCTAAATCGCCAAGGGCAAGTTTGGGGATACCCATAACGTTCGATGCCTTGCCATCAACGTTATTCCGATGCGCGGGAAGGATCACACCAGAACCGTCACGGACGATTTGCTGCATCTGGCACTGTAATTCATGACGGTTTGCCGGGTCGGTTTCCGCCTTAGCCTTGGCCAGCAGGACGCCCATGCGTTCATCCTTCCACCAGGTATCACTCCAAGGCGCATCCGGGTGGTAAGCGATGTCCAACATGATTGTCGCCGTTGGCCGCATGCTCCAGGCCGTGACATTCATAGGGGTTGTCTGCCATACAGATCCCCAGAAACCGTCTGTGGCCATTTTTTTGACCTGCAGATCAAAACCGATTTTAGAGCACTCGCGCTGCAACATCAAAACAGCATCGGTGACACCACTGGTGACCTCGGCCACATCAATCTGGGCAGACGTGATACCGGATTTCTTGATCAGGCTCTTGGCCTGATCAGGATCGTAAGCCTGAATGGGGATATCACTGCAGTGATCAACACCATAGGCGACGTTGATCGGATGGTCGTTACCGACGGTACCATGACCCTTCAACAGGGATTTAACGATCTTGTCGCGCCGCTGAAGCAGTTTCATAGCTTTGACAAAGTCCGGGTTGTTGCCAGGTGATTTTGTCGCATTCAGACAGATACCCATATATGAGCCAGACGGAATCGACATGATTTCGACACCATCTGTGGATTCGACCTGTTTAATGGCTTTGGGGTCGATACTCGACGCAAGGTTCACATCTCCCGATAGCAATGCATTCACGCGGGCAATCGGGTCTGTGATCCCAAAGATTTCCATGGAATCTACATTAGCGCCTTCACGCCAGTAGTTCTCGTTACGCACGTGGCTGGAACGAACACCGGGTTGGAATGATTCCAGTTTGAACGGGCCAGTACCGGTCGGCAAACTGAAGTCCGTCGTTCCGTCCTTGACGATCTTGAATTGTTTTTCGCCCAGCACCGCAGCCAGATCAGAGTAGGGACTGTCGACAATGGCTTTGACTTCGTAGGGACCAACTTTCTTCCACTCAGTGACACCTGAAACCAGTGATTTCACGACAGATGTTGAGTCATCGCCGTAGTGGCGGTTCATGCTATAGACAACGTCATCGGCGGTAAGCTTGCTACCGTCATGGAATGTTACATCTTTGCGCAGCTTGAACGACCATTCTGTCGCATCTGAATTGGCACTGAATTCTTCCGCAAGTTCTGGCTGCGGAACGAGATCATCCCTAAGTTGAATGAGGCTGTTGTAGGTGGCGCGGCCACGGCTGTAATCCGTTGCTGTGCCCGTGCCAATTGGGTCCATTGTATCGTCTGGTCCCTGAATATGGGTGGCGACCTTCAGATGCCCGCCCTTCTCTGGCGTTGCGGCCATCGCATCCGAAGCTGATATCACAATGCTGCCAGCGGCGGCGATCGAGAAACCAGCCGCAGCCATCATTTGCATGGCATCACGGCGTGTTGCGCCACGATTCAGCGCGGATTTCAACGCGTCCTTTTCCGCCCCGGTGAGGCGGTCATAGGCGCTATTATCTTTTGCTTTGCTTGTCATTGTTTGTCTTCTCCCTGTGTTGTGTTGTTCTTTGTGGCCCCAAATCAAGTGGCTTGGTACCACTCGTATTGACCGAGTGAATTTTATCACTGCCAGCTTGCCATATAAATGTACTTATTCGACAGTTGGTGTCGAATAAGTCACATCCATTAAGCCCATAATCTCACCAATGAGACGGCCAAAATCAATTTTCCCGACATTGCACCCTACGGCGCTTCCGGGCATAGTCGCACCATGGCTCACAGCGCACAGACAGGCTTGGAAGATGCTTCCCGCACGGCGACCAGCGACACGCTGGGCTTGTTGGCGGAAATGGGAAAGTTGTTCGTTTCCACAGGAGATCTGGATGCATCGTTACAGTTGGCGGTGGCCCATATCACGGATTATGTGGGCGCGGCTGGTGGTGCTCTGTTTATGCTGGATGAGGCGGGGGAGACCCTCACCTGTGAAGCTTGTTACGGGGAAACCGATATTACGGGCATGACGGTTGGTGCATCGCAAGGGGTGGTGGGGGCCTGTGTTCAGGCCGATACGGGCGAGATTGTCCGCGATGTAAGCCAGGATGATCGTTTCCACAAGGGCGTGGATGAGAAGACCGGGTACACCACACTTTCCATTCTATGTGCGCCTATGAGCGTTAAGGATGTGAAAATCGGCGCTATCGAGCTGATCAACAAGCGCGACAACGACGGATTGTTTGAAGAGGCGGATCTGGCACTGTTATCTGCCCTGGCCAGTTCAGCAGGCCTTGCGATCATTAATGCCCGCATGGCCGAGCAGTTGGTCGAACAGGAGAAGCTTGCCCGTGAACTGGAATTGGCGGCCGAAATCCAGCGCTCGCTTTTGCCTGTCGGTGATGAAGGCCTACCCATCGCCGGTATCAATATCCCGGCTCGCACTGTATCCGGGGATTTTTTCGATTATTTCCAACTATCGGATGGCCGCATCGTCTTCAATTTGGGTGATGTATCCGGGAAAGGCATGAATGCCGCCTTGCTAATGGCCAAGACAGCCAGCCTGTTTCGGTGCCTGGGCAAAACCATTGACCATCCGGGCCGTTTAATGGCGCGGGTCAACGAAGAGATTTGCGAAACGGCCACACGTGGCATGTTTGTGACCATGGTTGGCGGTATCTATGATCCAACCACGGGCCGGCTGCGTATTGCCAATGCGGGACACGAGCCACCGTTGCTACAGGGGTCAGACGGCCGTTTTCAGGATTTTCCTGCTGATGCCCCGCCGTTGGGTATTTCACCACTGGTGGTGCCTGAGAGCGGTTATCCAGTGGAAGATATCGACATGAATGGTGGCGCCTTTTACCTGTTCACCGATGGCCTGACGGAAGGCTACGTAGAAGGTGAGAGCGAATTAGGTGTGGATGGCGTATTGGCCTTGCTGGAGCATGGTCGAGATGACCTGATCCCAGAACGTATTGCCGCTGTGATTGGTGCAATTGAGCAGACCGAAGACACCGTCTTGCGGGATGACCTGACCATGTTGGGACTGGATGATTCAGCCGCCTTGCTGGAACGTGCCCGACTGGCCGAGGAACAGGAAGACGTGCCCCAGGCTGACGTCGTTCTGGCCACGGTATCGGTTCCTGCTGTCGCAAATCGGCTGAAACTGGTGCGGTCAGTTGTGGGTGACAGTGCCCGGTTGGCCGGTGTTATTGATGCCGCTATCCACGATGTGGTGTTAGCCGTTGATGAGGCCTGCCAGAATGTCATTCGGTATGCCTATAAAGGTTGCGACGATGGCGTGATCGAAGTTTCTATTGCCCATTGTGGCGATAATTTGGTGTTTGAGATTTCCGACGATGCAGATACGGTTGACCCAGACACCATTAAGCCCCGTGACCTTGATGACATACGGCCGGGTGGGTTGGGTACGCACCTAATTCAGGAAATCATGGATCAGGTGGAATTTTTACCACGAAGCGCAGAAGGTGGTAATATCCTGAGAATGATAAAGAAGATTGGCTGACACAAGCCGACAATACGAAAAAGGAAGGCTGGAGATGGAGTATTCAAAACGAGAAGAAAGTGGTGCGCAGGTCGTATCGTTTAAAGGCGATATCGATTTGCAAAGCTCGCCAGAGGTTCGCAAAGTCTTGATCAGCGCCGTGGACGAAGGTTCAACAGTTCTGGTGGATCTGTCGGGCGTCGATTACATCGACTCTTCCGGTGTGGCATCCATGGTGGAAAGTTTCCAGAACGCACGAAAGAAAAATCAGGAATACGTCCTGGTATCCGTGTCTGACGCTGCCATGCGCGTGTTGCAGCTTGCCCGCCTTGATAAAGTCTTCACGATCAGTGATAGCGTCGAAGATGCGCTCAAAGCGACCGAATGAAGTGTTTAGCAGGATAAATCATTGAGCGAAACACCACCCAATCTATTCGTCCGAACCGCCGACAACGTGGGCCGCAAGACGCTTACAGGGATCGAAGAGATCGGTAACGGCGCGACTATTATTGCCCAGAGCGTCTTCTGGCTATTTATGGGGCCGCGTTATGGGCAACCTGTTCGGGCAGGTTCCGTCGTGGTGCAGATGATGGAAGCGGGCATTTTTGCTATTCCTATTCTGGTTTTGCTGAACGCCGCCATCGGCGTCATGCTGGCAATTCAAAGCATCTATATGCTCAAGATTTTTGGCGCGGAAGCCCGTGTCACTGATGGCATCGGCTTTGTTATCGTGCGGGAATTCGGCCCCCTGATTACCGGTATTCTGATCGCAGGCCGCACCGGGTCATCCCTGGCAGCACGGTTAGGCACCATGCGGATCAATCAGGAGTTGGACGCTCTTCATGTCATGGGAATCAACCCCGTGCGCTTCCTTGTGGTGCCCGCGTTGGTGGCAATGGTAATCATGGTGCCGTTGCTCACCTTTTTGTGCGATGTGGCTAGTTTGCTGGCTGCGGGTTTATACGTGCAGATCACCCTGGATATTTCCCTTGCAGCCTTTTTTAATCAGGTCGTGGATGTGCTGAGCGTCGGCGACCTGATGCACGGTCTGGGCAAAAGCGTGTTGTTCGGTATCCTTATTTGCATCATCGGCGTGGTTAATGGTGCGTCAGTCACCGGTGGCGCAGAAGGTGTTGGCAAGGTCACCACACGAGCCGTGGTTCAGGCTATTTCGGCTATCGTACTGACGGATATGTTGATTGTTTACATCGCGACGATTAGCTGAGGGTTGAGATATGGCAGATGAAATCAAAAGCGTTATCGAGGTTCGTGATCTCGTGACCCATTATGGCCCTCGGCAAATTCTGAACGGTATTACCATGGAAGTGCGTGAAGGCGAGATCATGGTGATTATGGGCGGGTCCGGGTCTGGTAAATCTACGTTGCTCAGGCATTTGATGGCCTTGGAAGAAAAGACGTCAGGGACCATGACAATCCTGGGCCAAAACATTGATGAACTGAACATGCGCGAGATGTTTGATCTGCGCAAAAAACTGGGTGTGGCGTTTCAGAGTGGCGCGTTGTTCAGTTCCATGACGGTAGGCGAGAACGTTATGCTGCCGTTGTTCGAACATACCAAGCTTGACCGCATGACTATGGATATTATGACCCGAATGAAGCTCGAGGTCGTGGAATTGGGCGAGTTTGAGAACCTGATGCCGGCTGAGCTTTCGGGCGGCATGATCAAACGGGCAGCCTTTGCGCGGGCGTGCGTTATGGATCCCAAAATCCTGTTCTGTGACGAGCCGTCAGCGGGGCTTGATCCTGCGGTAGCGTCGGCACTGGATGATTTGATCCTGCGACTGCGCGATGCGCTGGGCATGAGCATTGTCGTTGTGACCCATGAGCTGGATAGCGCCTTTAAGATTGCTGACCGCATGACGGTGCTTGATCGGGGGGATATTTTGTTTATCGGCACACCTGAAGAAATTCGAAATTCGCCAAATGAGCGTATTCAGAAAATTCTCAACCGGGAACCGGATAGTGACGATGTGGATATTGATGTTTACCTTAGGCGCCTTACGGGCGAAGACATGTACGGGGGCGCTGAGCTATGAGAAGTAACAAGATCAATTATCTGGTTGTTGGCACCTTTGTGCTTTTAACCATTGGCGGACTGGTCGTGTCGATCGCCTGGTTGCTGGGGCAGACCGGACCGGTCGAGTCGTATCATGCCATTTACCGCAATGTGACCGGGGTGAAATTTGGATCTCAGGTGTTCTATGAAGGGTACCCAATCGGCCAGATAACCGAGGTCGTGCCGGAAGAACGTGACGGGCGCATGGTGTTTCGTATTGATTTTGACGTGACCCAGGGTTGGCGTATCCCCAATGATTCTGTGGCCGAAGTGGGGGCTTCCAGTTTGCTGTCCGCGATCAGCCTGAACATATCGGCGGGACAGTCACAAACCGCCTTGAAACCGGGCGACCCAATCACAGCCATTGAGGCATCAAACCTGTTTGATGTGGTTGAGGGCGTCGCCGGAAAATTTGCCAATATGGCCGAAGAAGACATCAAGCCACTGTTAGCCAACCTGACCCGAGGCGGTGGCGTTCTAGCCGATTTGCTTGAAAATGATGGCGCTGCGATATTCGAACAGGCCCGTACATTGATTGAAATACTGTCGACAAGGGCCCCGGTGATTGTTGATCAGTTCGGGTTGTTTGCCGGTGATTTGGAAGATCTGGGCGAAAGTCTCAGCCGCTCCAGCGCGCAGATCAACGCGTTGGTCACAGACGAAAACCGCGAGATGCTGGAAGGCGTTCTGGCCAATCTGGATGAGGCCTCCGCCACGCTGGACAACCTGATGGTTGAAGGCAACATCATGATTGGTACGGCCAATGAGATTATGGAAAACAATGGCGAGGATGTAGAACAGGCCGTTAGCGACCTGCAACACACCGCCGCCACGCTGGCCCGCCATGTGGATTCCATTAATTTCCATCTGGATGGAACCGCCCGTAACATGTACGAATTCAGTCGTCAGATCAGGCAAAACCCCGGCTTGCTGCTGGGCGGAACGCCACCTGTCGATAACGCGTCAGAGTGAGGATTACTGCCATGACGATGATATCCATTCGCACAATCCTCCTGAACCTGACACTTGTGGTGCTGGTATCGGCCTGTACGGCACAACCGCCCGCGACCCAGGACCGATACTACCGGATCAGTGTGGGCCAGCCTTCAGCAGCCGGTACAATCTTGTCGGGAACGTTGGTGATGGAGCCATTTGTGGCCGAAGGTTTGGTCGCGGGGCGCGCCATCATCCACGTGGAAAGCGAGGACTCTACCAGTTTGCAGGAATACAATTATGATTTCTGGGCTGAACCACCGGGTATTATGATCCGTGATGAACTGATGGCCTACTTACGCGATGCGAATGTGGCGGGCGCCATCGTCACGCCGGAGATGCGGGCGCAGGCAGACTATATTTTGTCTGGGCATGTGAGCCGCCTTGAAATGGTTCGCGGCCCAGAACCAAAGGCCTATGTTGAACTGGATATAGCCGTGACCAAAGACAGCAACGGTAAGGTCGTGATGGTGAAAAGCTACGGTCTCTCTGTCGCCGCCAGCGATGGCACGGTCAAAGCCGGTGTCGCCGCCGCCAATCAAGGCATCGAGGCAATCTTTGAGCAGTTCCTGAAGGATTTGAATGGCGGTTGATGCTCGGTCGCGATGTGACGAAGGGGCTTATTTTCGTGAGTCCCAAGCGAACTCGATGCGATTGCCGCCGGGTTCATAGATCATGAAATGCCGTTTCGGTCCTTTGCCAGAAAGCGCCGGGGCGAACTCTACCTCCACACCTGACCAGTCATGGATACGGTCATAGAGCGCATCAAGTTCGTCGGAACTCGCAATGCGTAGAGCCAGGTGATGAAGCCCGATGTTGGCGCGTCTGTCGAATTGTATGGCGTGATCCGGTCGAGCCACTTGCCAGAGTGTCAGGACTGCGTTGCCATCACTGACAAAGGTGGCAGGATAATCTGGTCGGCCGCCCACTTCCTGCCAACCTAGGCCATTGGTGAAAAATTCTACAGACTGGTCAAGGGAAGAGACCGTTAATCCAACATGGTCGACGCCATGGGTCAGGGCATATGATTCAGGCATGCTCTACGACCTCTATCGACTGCTGGCCAGTTGCTGTGGTTTCACGGCACCCGATGCATCGTTAAGCGTTGACACATAGGCACGGACAGCGGCGTCCATGCCCATGATCAGGGCATCGACGGTGAGCGCATGGCCGATGGATACTTCTTCGATATAGGGCATGGCTGCTAAGAACTTGGGCAAGTTGTCCAAATTGAGATCATGCCCGGCATTCAGTCCCAGCCCGGCATCACGCATGGCGCTGGCGGCGCGGGCAAAGCTGTCGATAGATTGCGTGGCGCGTCCTTTGGTAAAGGCATGATGATAGGGGCCGGTGTATAACTCGACCCGATCGGCGCCTGCGTCCCTTGCCGGCCCTGCCATAGACGGATCATCATCCACAAACAGGGCTAGTCGCGCCCCGCAACCTTTCAGGCGGGTAATGATCTGCTTCAGCATTTCTTGGTTAGCCGGAATATCCCAGCCGTGGTCAGACGTGCTCTGGCCCGGATCATCCGGCACCAGCGTGACCTGTTCAGGGCGGGTTTCTTCCACCAGAGCCATAAAGTCTTCGGTGGGGTAACCTTCGATATTGAATTCTACGCTACCGGGATACTCGGATTTCAGCATGGCCCCCAACTCGCGCACGTCCGAGCGACGGATATGGCGCTCGTCCGGGCGAGGGTGAACGGTTATGCCCCCGGCCCCCGCCGCAATAGCCGAGCGCGCCATAACCAGCAGGTCAGGGTAGGTGAGATCGCGCTGGTTCCGCAGCAAGGCGACTTTATTCAAATTGACACTGAGAACTGTCATGGCATCATTCCGATATTGAAATTGTTATAGTAACAATTTGCTTGTATCTCTTGGGTAATACCTATAATTGTTCTGTTGTTACGGTCAATAACTATATTGTGTGCATAACAATGTGGATGCCTGAAGCTCTTGATCCGGATATATCGCTGTACCGCGCCATCGCTGAGCGTTTGCGGGTGGACATGGCGTCTGGTGCGCTGAAGCCGGGCGCGCGTCTGCCTACGGTCCGTAATCTGGCCTATGATATGGGTATCAATATGGGCACGGTTTACCGGGCCTATACCCTGGCCGAGCAACAGGGATTGGTCTCCAAGGAATTGGGCCGGGGCACTTTTGTTCGTGATGTAACGGGCGATGGTCAGGCGCTGGGTGCGCAAAGTACAGAAGCGGTTGAAACCGGCCCGGTGGATTTGACCCGAAACGAGCCACCATTCGTGCCGCTGGATGCCATGTTGCGTCAATCGCTGGCCGATATCGCGCGCGACAGTCCGTTGGACGGTATGCTGGAATATGGCCACAGTCAGGGCCTCGCCCGCCACCGTGAAATATTGGCCCGCTGGATGCACCAGTCACAGGGCTTCGATGCAGACCCGGACCGGTTGGTCATAACCGGTGGCGCACAACAGGGCCTGACCATTGCATTGGGCGCGTTGTGTAATCCGGGCGATACCATTTTGGTGGAAGAGCTTTCCTACCCCGGTGTACGAAACCTGGCTCGCTTTTTTGGCCTTAACCTGAAACCAGTCCAATTGGATGAACAGGGTATCTTACCTGAAGACCTGGACCGGGTATGCGGTGAAAGCGGTGCCCGCGTGCTGTATTGCATGCCCCATGCTCAGAACCCCACTACAGCAACCATGGGCGCAGAACGCCGCACGCAAATTGCGGCTGTGGCGCAGCAGCATGACCTCATGGTTATCGAAGATGACGTGAACGCCCATGATGACCATAACGGTACGTCGGGTCCTGATTGTTGGGCACCATTGGCGTCTGAAATGCCAGACCGGGTGGTTTATATTTCCAGTTTATCCAAAATCATCGCGCCGGGCCTGCGTGTGGGCATGATCACGGCTCCGCCATCATTGTTCGATGAAGTATTGGCGGCCAGCCAGACCACCAGCTGGATGGCACCGCCACTGATGGCGGAACTGGCCAGTTTATGGATACGCAACGGCACCGCGCGCGATCTGGTCATCCATCGTTCGGCCATCACGGCCAAACTGCAACAGACAGCGGCTGAGGTGTTAGCCGAAATTCCCTATCGGTGGCATCCGGCAAACACCCATTTGTGGGTGCCCTTGCCACCGCCCTGGTCATCGCGGGAATTTGTGGAAACCGCACAGGCGCGGGGTGTACAGGTTTCACCATCCACCCAGTTCGCCATTGATCCGGCTACGGTTAAGCCGGGTATCCGTGCGTGCCTTAGTGAAATGCCGGAAGCGCGGTTGCGCGAGGCACTGGGAACAATTACCGAGCTTTATTTCGAGCCACCCCGTCCGCAATCGTTCAGGATGTAAAATTCAGCGCAACTATTTAAGCTGATCCGTCCTTGCCGTGCTTTTGGTAATGGCCGGCAGCGCGGTCCAGATAGGCCTGCTCAATGGTGTCGAAGTTTTCTTCCATGAGTAGCTTACGCACGGCATGGGCACGTTCGCCTGTATCAATATCCAGAAGACCGGATTCAATGCCGGCCAAGGTCTCACCGGCTATATCTTCCGGTGTGGCCATCTCGTCTTCGATACCTTCGGTCATGTCCGTTGCAATGAGCCCGGCATAAACGCCATGAACGGACGTGCCCTGTTCCTGCAATTCGTAACGCAAACTCTGTGTCAGCGACATGGCGGCCGCTTTGCTGACACAATAGGTGCCAAATGGCGCAAAGCCGTGAAGGCTTCCCACGGACAGCATATTCACAACGGCGCTGTTGTTTTTTGATTTTTTCAGAACAGGTGCAAAAGCCAGACACATACGCGCCACACCATAGAGGTTAACCTCCAGTTCCTGGCGCAGCGGCTCAAGATTACCAGCCTCAATCAAACCCAACCTGGTGAGCACACCAGCATTGTTTATCAGCAATGTAACATCGCCTGCTATTTTAGCGGCGTTGCTGACGGACACATCGTCGGTCACATCCAGGGAAACAGCCTCAATCTTGTCTCCATAGCTATCGATGAGTGATGTGAGCGATGCTGTGTCGCGCGCACAAGCGTAGACCTTGGCGGCCCCCCGTGTGATCAGGGCATCCACAAAGCATTTGCCCAGACCCCGATTGGCACCGGTAACAAGTGCAACAGAGCCCGCAATCTGCATGACTAGATTTCCATTTCCAATGCGCGCATATAGACGGCCATGATTTCATCCATCTCACGCCGGTCAGCGGTATCCATCTTGCGTAATTTGATAATGTTGCGCATGACCTTGATGTCAAATCCGGCGCCTTTGGCTTCGGCAAAGACCTCACGCACATCTTCAGCCAGCGCCGCTTTTTCTTCTTCCAAACGTTCAATACGCTCGATAATTGTTCGCAACCGATCTGCTGCCACACCGCCAACATCAGCCATGTTGTCTCTCCTTATTCGTGAATATGAATTCCCATGTCCTATAAGTTAGGGCGTTAGCCGGACATTAACGCCGGGCTACCGCAGGCACAAGTATCCGCCTGTGGAAAACAACTCAATTTAGACGATTTAGATGGGGCGTGCCTTGTTGCCAAAAAGCCGTGCCCAGGTACCCTTGGGGGCTTCCATGGCGATCAGGCCCAAGGCAACCAGTGCCACACCGCCCCATTGGCTTACGCTCAGGCGTTCACCGAATATCCATGCCGCAAGCAGGATGGTTGTGATCGGTTCCATGAATGTAAGCATAGCGGCACGAGATGCGCCAATCAGGCTGGCAGCGATTAGAAACGTGAGATAGGCAATCAGGTACCCCACGCCATTGCCCATGCTGCTGGCCCAGCCCTGGGTGGATGCTGGCCACTGTGCTTCACCAATGGTGAGCAACACGATGGCAAACAGCACGAACGTCCAAAAGGAAATGTGGAAGCTGGTCGTCATGCCACCCACATGATCGTTCACCCGTACCATATAAAGGACCATGGTGGTTGCAAAGAACGCGGCGGCGGACGCGGCAAGCACGCCAGTAAGCGATATGGTGGAGAAATCAACCGCCAGTGCGATGGCAATTCCGGCAAGCGCGGCAACGCCCCAGAATAACCGAAACCGGGTTAGGTTCGCGCGGCCGGTAGCATGATAGAAGAATGCGACCCACAAGGGGTTTGTGAACAAAATCAGGCTCGCCAGACTGATCGTCAAATGGTGTAGCGCCATATAAAAGAAGTAATTCATCAGGGCAGAAGAAACGCATGCGGCCAATGCCAACATGCGCACAGGCGCCGGAATGGTAAAGGAGGCCCCTTTGATCGCCATGAAGCCACCCAACAGGACGACGGCGGTAAATGCCCGAATAGCAATCAGGGTTTCTGTGTTCGTGCCATCATGGAACGCCAGTTTGGCCGTGCTTGGCATAAAGGCAACAGCAACCGCCCCGATGACCAACAGCGCAACAGCAATAACCGTATCACGTTTCGATGGCTCCACGGTCGCGTTGCTCATACTGGGTCAGGTCGCGTGGTTTTGATCAGCATATCGACCACGGCGCGAAGGGCGGTGTCTTGATCAGCCCCGCCATCGATGGCCGCTTGATAGGCGTTGCGTTGCAGGTGCGCGCTGGTGCCACGGTTCAGGATCGTTCGGACGTGGCCAATCTCCTTTTCGCATCCGGCTTCAGCGGCATCTTCTGCCGTGAGGTCCAACAGCTCCTCAACCAAATCCGGTACGGGGACCAATTCACCTTTGCCAAAATCGATCAGGGGCTCATCAATTCCATAGCGTTGCGCCCGCCAGCGGTTTTCTGCCACCAGCATATTTGAATATCGCCGCCAGCGTTGGTTGCTGCCTTTAAGCCGGTACAGCATACGCAAGATGCACACGAACAAGGCCCCGATGGCCACCGCATCGTCTACATCGGTGCACACATCACAGATACGCATTTCCAGCGTGGGGTATCGATCGCTGGGTCTTAAATCCCACCATATTTTTGTGGCGTCCTGTAAAATACCAGCTTGTACCAACACATCCACATGGCGTTGATAATCAACGAAAGTTTCAAACGGTTCAGGCAGGCCTGTGCGTGGCAGTTCCGTGAAAATGCTGAGCCGGTAACTGGCAAGGCCAGTGTCGTTCTTTTGCCAAAATGGCGAAGAGGTGGAAAGCGCTAACAGATGAGGCAGGAAATATGTGACCTGATTCATCAAATCCATGCGCAGTTCGTCGTCATCACCCAGACCCACATGCACATGCATGCCACTGATCAACAATCGGCGAACCACCGTTTGCAGATCGTTGGCGATGTCATTGTAGCGGGTATCGTCCGTGTGCCGGGCTTCCTGCCAGCGGCTGATGGGGTGCGTTGCCGCAGCAATTGGGGCAAAGCCGTATTTTTCGGCGACCTCGGCCACCGTGGAGCGCATGTGGACAAGTTGTTCACGTGCCTCGGCTGGTGATGCACACACCGGCGTGCCGATTTCGATTTGTGAGGCCATGAATTCGTGGCCCACATGGTCGCCAAGTTTTTGCTCGCATTCGGTAAACAGGGCATCGGGTGGGGCGGCTGCTTCGCGGGTCTCTATATTGACGAGGTGGTATTCCTCCTCGATGCCCATGGTGAACGGTGGTTTGGCAGCCATGTGTCTCTCCGTTCTCAGAACCGCTGGACGCTGTACATGCCATCACGCCGAATGATTTGTTGCAGGGCATAAGCCAGAATCTGAGCCCAGCGTTCCTGGCCCTCTTCATCGGCGACCTGGTCCTGCCGAATTTCGATGACGCCATTGGCAAGGCCCGGCGAGGTGCCGTGGAAATCGATTGTATAGGCGGCTTCCATGCCGGAATAGGGCTCATTATCACCAATGTTCAAACCCTGTTCACGCAGGATTTCCATCATCGGCTCGCCAATACGGGGGTCGCGGTTATAGAGCACACCGGCGTCCCACGGGCGTTCCTGGGTTCCGAAATTGGGGGTGAAGCTGTGCACGGAAAACAACACCGGCGGTACACCCTCGGTCCGCCAGCGGTGACCAATCTCCGTTGAGATAGTCTGATGATAGGGCCAGAACAAGGCGTCCACGCGTTTAAGTGCATCGGGTTCGGACAGCCGCTCATTGCCGGGAATGGCCGTATCGTCACTCACGTCGCCAATGGATTCGGGGTGGCCCAACGGTCGGTTGCAATCAATGACCAACCGGGAATAGTTGTGCAGGATCGCCGTGGCATCCAGCAGCTCGGACATACGTTCGGTCACAGCGCGCGCGCCAATGTCATAAGCGATGTGGCGTTCCATATCGCTGGCTTGCATACCCAAACCGCCCAGTGCGGTCGGCACGGCGCGGCCTGCGTGATCGCAGATCAGCACCAGATGGGCAGTGCCATCAGAATTGATTTTCTCAAACGCCGAGGGATCATTAGGACCCAATAAGGGCGTGCTCGTTTCTGTCATATTTGTGTTCCCGTCCATGCTCGCACTATACCTGCCCTGTACAGGAAATCGAGTGTGGAATCCATGGATAGACATTCACCCCATTTATAGGCAACGTTCCATTGTATTGGTGGGTAGGGGAGAAAATGTCGGAACCAATAACCAAAGCTGGTGTGTCGCGTCGTGGCTTTGCCATGGGTATCATGGTGTTGGGGTCCGTGGTGATCAGTTTCGCCGGTGTTCTGGTACGAAACATTGAAGATGCGGATCCCTGGCAAATCAATTTTTATCGCGCCGCGGCGCTTGTAGCGGCCACGCTGCTCATCCTGCTCATCCAGTACCGGGGCGAGACCATCACCCGTATTCGCCGTGTGGGCTGGCCGGGAATATGGGGTGGGATGTTGCTGTCCGTTGCCGGGATTGCTTATCTACAGTCGATCACCAATACAACCGTGGCTAATACACTGTTCATGCTCAGTGCCATTCCTTTTTTTACCGCACTTCTTGCCTGGTTGATTATGAAGGAGAGACTGCAGCGAGAAACACTGATTACCATGTTGGTGGCTGCGGCCGGTGTATCGGTGATGCTCACGGATGGGTTCGGTGTGGGTTCCATGTACGGCAACCTGATGGGGGTCGTAACAGCCCTTGGGTTTTCAGGGTTCGCCGTGATTGTACGAAAATACAGAGACGTGGATATGATGCCCACACTGGTTATTTCCAGCGCTATCATTCTGGTGGTGTCATTTTTGGCGCGCTATGACGACCTTGATATCCCGGTGAATGATATTGTGCTGTGCTTTATCTGGGGGGCCATTTTGTCCGGTTTGGCCAACTGGATATTTATCGTCGCATCGCGCTACCTGATCGCGGCCGAAGTAACTCTGTTCATGATGTTGGAATTTTCTCTGGGACCGATCTGGGTATGGTTGTTTGTGGCAGAGGTTCCGTCGCACCTGACCATTGTTGGTGGCGCCATGGTGATTAGCGCCGTTGCGTGCCGTTCTGTGGCCCAACTGGTGGTCGCGAGGAAACACCGCGTACCAGTCGATCCAGCACCGCCTCTTTAATGTCGGGTGGTATCGGCAAAGTGATTTTTGCACACGGTAGCAAAAGCCTGCGCCATACGCGTGGGGCGGGTTCTGGCCATGCGGGCAAGCACAATGGCGCCTTGTGGCACGTCATCGCTGAGCGGAATAGCGACGATACGTTTGCCATCGTAGGTCAGATCGCCAGCCGGCCGGGTCACCAGTACAGAATACCCAAAACCATTACCGACCATGCTGCGGACTGTTTCGAACGATGGTGATCGATACTGAATGTTTGGCTCGAAGCCCAAATGGATAAACAGGGTGGTGAAGTACCGGGACGATGGCAGCATATCCAACAGGATCATGGGCTCGTCGATCATTTCTTCCAGGCTTAATTCGGCGCGGTTGGCGAACTTGTGCCCTTCGGGTAACAGGACGTAGGGCGGAAAATCGGCCAGCGGTTCGGTGTCCAGGTTTTCCGGCAGGTCAGCACTGTACACGACTGCCAGTTCGAACTGGCCTGTTTCCAATCCGGTAACCAGATCGTTTTGCATGCCTTCGGTCAGCCTGATTTGCGCGTCAGGATAGGCGTCTTGAAAATCCTTGATAAGGCGCGGCATGTAAAACGAGGCAATGGTCAGGAAGCAGCCCACATCGAAAATACCGGCGACCTCTTCGCCTGTCTGCACAGCACTGTTCAGGACGTCTCCTGCGTGGCCCAGAAGGGCGCGCATCTCAACCACCATGCGCTGGCCAGCCGGGGTCAGCGACACGCCCTGGGCGTGGTGTCGAATAAACAATTGAATGCCCAGCACGTCTTCCAGCTTGGATACAGCGCTGGAAACACTTGGTTGTGCCACGTTAAGCGATGCAGCCGCAGCCGCAATAGAGCCGTGGTCGGCTGCCGCAACAAAGTATCTGGCCTGACGTAGAGTGTAGTTAATCAATAAAACCTATCCAATTCAAAGATAAATAATATTTTATCTTTATAACCTATTGGCCTGATAATGCCAACCATCAACAACACCATGTAACGCCGACGTTTCAATAGGAGAGCACGACAATGATCCGCACAGGTGAACAGTATAGAGAATCACTTCGCGATGGCCGCCAAGTCTATATGGATGGCGAAAAAGTGAAGGACGTCACCACCCATCCGATGATCAAGCCTTTGGTCGATATCAAAGCGCGCATGTATGACATGGCGCACGAGCCTGAAACCGCTGATATCATGGCGTATGAAGACGGCGGAGAGAAATTTGCTGTTGGCTTGAAGCTTCCCTACACACAGGAAGATTGGTGGAAGAAACGTCGTTCGACCGACCGTTTGTTTGAAGAGATCAATGGTGTCGTGACCCGCGTGGGTGATGAAACTGTGGGTGAGATGTGGTCTCTGTATGACGGTCAGGACGTACTGAACGAAGTTGACCCGCAGTTCTCAGCGAACATCAAGCGGCACATTGCCAAGGTGATCGACGAAGATCCATTCCATGTATCAGCCAACACTGATCCAAAAGGCGACCGTTCCAAGGCCCCACAGGATCAAGATCCGGACATGCTATTGCATGTGATCAAGGAAACGGACGAAGGTATTGTGGTTCGCGGCGCCAAGTACGAAACCGCGGCACCCTATTCCAATCAGGCATTTACCAAACCCACAATCGCGAACTGGGGTAACGAAGCCTATTCAGATTACGCTGTTGGCTTCATTTGTGAGCTGAATTCACCTGGTATCAAAATCATTTGCCGTACGGGCTTCGCCACGCGTCGGCCCGCCGAAGACTATCCACTGTCGAACAAGTTCGATGAAGTGGACGCACTGGTGATCTTCGATAATGTTCTGATCCCGTGGGAGAACGTGCTGTTTTACCGCCATACCAAAGCTGCCACGTTTATTCGTGCGACACTGCACCGGTATTCCGCCTTTGCCTTTGTTCAACGTAACCTGAAATACGCCGACATGATGATTGGTGCTGCCCTGTTCAACGTGCGACAGACCGGTCTGGAGCATCAGCAGGCTGTGCAGGAGAAACTGGCCAAGCTGGCTGTGTACCGTGAAGGCATCAATGCTCACCTCACCGCCGCTATTTCGCTGGCTGAAGAAAGCCCCGGTGGCCTGATGATGCCGAACCAGTCCCTGCTGTATACAGGCCGTGTGCACGCCTGTAGTCAGGCCCACGAAATGATACACATCGCACGCGAATTGTGTGGTGGTCAGATTTGTGTGACCCCGGACGCGGCCACGTTCGCGGGCGAGGAAACCAGCGAATGGTTGGAGAAATTCTACAGCATCAACGAAAGCTGGGTATCAACCGATCGTCGCAAGCTGCTGGCGTTTGCCCGTGATTTGATGAATTCCGATTATGCCGGTCACCGCCTGACCTTCCAGTTGTTCGCTCAGTCGCCACCTTTTGCACACCTGGGCGCTGTATATCGGAACTTCAATTGGGATGGTCCGCTTCGTTTCGTAAAAAAGGCGGCTGGTCTGTCCGACAACGTTCACGACCAAAAGCTGGACGGTCATCAGGATAGCACTGTCGGGCGCTGGTTCAAAAATCACACCGACATGGTGGGCAAGTAAGATTGCCTGATGCTGGAGGTTACGTTATGAGCAAAACATCGAAGAAAATGGAGAGTCCCGTGGAAACTGAACTTTTTCTTGAAGCCATGAGTAAAGCATCAACATCGGTGAACATTATTACCACCGATGGTCCGGCCGGACGGGCTGGTGTAACGGTTAGCGCCATGTGCTCGGTCTCCGCCGGTCGACCAACGGTGATGGTATGTGTCCATCACCTAAGTCCGGCTGCACCGTTGATACAGGAAAACGGTGTGTTCTGCGTGAATATGCTGACCGATGAGCAGTCACATATTTCCGATACTTTTGCTGGCCGCATCAAAACCGAAGATGGTAACAAGTTCAGTTGTGCCGACTGGCATCCATTGGCAACAGGTTGTCCCGGTTTGGTGGGATCCTTGGTGTCACTTGATTGCACACTGGTTGAACAAATGCGGTGGGATACGCACCACATGTTCCTTGGTGAAGTTGTCGATGTGGAAAGCACGGACGACGATGCCCTGCCATTGCTTTACGCATGTCGTTCGTATGGATCGCCCAGCTTCGACATGCATGCTGCTTAATAACCAACGTTTTATTTCAGGAGTTCAAGACTATGGCGCACAAGCGCATTCGCCCGTTTAACACCAAGGAAACGTACCCTGAGCAAAGCCTCGATAACGATCTGTCACAGGGCGTTGTTGCCAGGGGAACCATGGTGTTCTTGCGTGGTCAGGTTGCACAGGATCTGGATACACGTGAATCTCATCACACCGGAGATGCCGGAAAACAGACCGCCATGACGATGGCAAACATCAAGATGCTGTTGGAAGAAGCCGGCAGTGAGATGTCTCATATCTGCCGGATCGTGGTATATCTTACCGATATTCGTTATCGGGACGCTGTGTATCAGGAAATGGGTAAGTGGTTGAAGGGTGTTCATCCCTGTTCAACGGGCATTGTGATCCCGGCACTGGCACGGCCGGAATGGGTTGTTGAAATTGAGGTAACGGCTGTTATCCCGGACTAGGAGTCCCACCATGGTGGCAACACAATCTGCTACCGAATTGAATGACCTGCTCAGCGCGCTTGTGGCAAATGCCAACAAGCCGTTTGAGGAGGCGCGCGCCATGCCACCGGGCGTATACTCATCGCCTGAATTCTTGAGCCTTGAAGAATCTGAAGTGTTTCAGAAAGAATGGTTGTGCGTGGGCCGCGCTGAAAGCATCTCAGGTGCCGGTGATTACATCACCTTCGATATACTTGAAGAACCGCTCGTGGTCGTCCGTGGCGACGATGGCGAGGTTCGCGCACTCTCCAACATTTGCCTGCACCGCATGTCCCGTCTTTTGGAAGGGCGCGGCAATGCCAAACGCATTGTTTGTCCTTATCACGCGTGGACCTATGGTTTGGGTGGTGATCTGATCGGTGCGCCCTATATGGAAAACAGTGCTTGTTTTGATAAACACGAGTACCAGTTACCAAAGGCCCGTGCTCAGGTTTGGCAGGGCTGGATTTTCGTCACGTTAAATGCAGACGCGCCAGACTTGGACCAGCATCTGGCACAGTTGGGTGAAACCGTCACCAATCGGTATGCCATGGAAAACTACGTGGAAACATTCCGCGAAGAGCATGTGTGGGATACGAACTGGAAAATTCTGGCTGAGAATTTCATGGAAAGCTATCACCTGTTCCGGCTTCATGCCGGGACTGTGGGCCCCCATTCAAAGGTCGAAGAAATGGAATGCCCGCCCGGTGGCGAGGCTTTTAATTACCACTGGATTACCAAGGAATCGTCGCTGGCTTTAGGCAACGCGCATCCCGACAACACCAGACTGGAAGGCGATTGGCGTAAGACAACGGCGCTGATCTGTGCCTATCCGGGCCACATGATCACCCTGACGCCGGGATATTTCTGGTATCTGTGCCTGCAACCACGCGGCGTGGATAAGGTTCACATTATTTACGGTGGCGGCTTTGCCCCTGAATATGTGAATGACCCCAATGCGGATCAGATGATCAGTGAGTTGAAGGCATTGCTTGATGAGGTCAATGTGGAGGACCGCGTCGGCGTGGAAAGCGTTTACCGTGGCGCGCGGGGGGCTCTCGCCAGCAACGGCCACTTATCCTACCTGGAACGACCGAATTTTGAGTTTGGCCAGTATCTGGCTCGTAAGACTTGCCCTGAAACCACAACAATGGTGAATAGAAATGCCGCCGAGTAACCACCTGAATAGCGGTGTGCCATCGCTCGATAAAGTCCTAAGCACTCTTCGCGCCCTGGCAGAGAAGCCTCTGTCGGAAGCGACCGCCATGCCCCGGGAAGTCTATCTTTCCGATGAGTTACTGGAACTTGAAAAGAAAAATATTTTCGAAAAAGAATGGCTGTGCGCGGGCCGCACGGACGACATCCCCAACGCCGGTGATTACCTGACCTACGATATTGGCGACCAGCCGATCATCGTGATCCGTAACAAGAATGGCTCTATCAGGTCCATGTCCAACGTGTGCCTGCACCGCATGATGAAATTATTGGAGGGACGCGGCAACGCACGCCGTATTACGTGCCCATACCATGCCTGGACTTATAAACCTGATGGGCAACTCCTCGCCGCGCCTCACATGGAAAAAACGTCATGTTTTGAGTTGAAGAAAATGAAACTACCCAAGGTGCGATGCGAAATCTGGCACGGTTGGATCTATGTGACCCTGAACCCGAAGGCGGTATCTGTTGGCGATCAGTTGAAGAAACTGGACAAGGTCGTTGGCCGCTACCGGATGGAAGACTACGTGGGCATTATCTCCGAAGATGTGGAGTGGAATACCAACTGGAAGCTGTTGTGTGAAAACTTCATGGAAGGTTATCACCTGCCAGTGGCGCACCGGGCGACGGTTGGCGGATTTATTCCGCTGGACGACACCAAGTTTGACGCCCGTGGCCCGTTCGATTCGTTCACCTATCAGTACTTTGGCAAATCCGCGGATGCGCCCGTGGGCACCGCACACCCCAAGAACAAACACCTCAAAGGCAAGCACCGTTACACGTCTATTTTGCCGACGGTTTTCCCCAGCCATATGTATGCGTTGGCACCGGACCACTTTTGGTATCTGTCCATCCAACCCAACGGTACGGACAAGGTACGCATTCGCTTCGGCGCATCCGTTGCACCGGAAGTGCTCGAACATCACCTTGATCCGGAAGGCTTCCTGCGCGATACCAAATGGTTCCTGAGCACGGTACAAGAGGAAGATCGCGTCGTGGTAGAAGGCATTTTCAAGGGTGCGAAAGCGCCGCTGAGCAAATCTGGCCCCCTAAGTTGGTTGGAACACGAAAACCACGAATTCACGCAGTATCTGGCCCGCCGCCTGACATCGGCGAAAACTTGAACACTAAACAAGGGTAACCAATCCATGACGTTTTCTATTGTCGGCTTTTGTGAACGTACCGGTATGGCCGGTGTTTCCATTACCACATCCAGCATTTGCGTGGGCAGCCGTTGTCCGTGGGTATTGGCCGGTGGCGGTGCCGTGACCACGCAGAACGTGACTGATCCCACCATCGGAAACGAAGTGCTGAATTCCATGGCTGGTGGTATGAGCGCCGCTGATGCCGTGAACGCCGCCATGGATGGCCGTGTTCATGCTGATTACCGTCAGGTTGCCGCCGTCGATCTGAAAGGTGGTATCGCGCATTTCACCGGAGCCAATATTCTGGGTACCAACATGGTCGCCGAAGGGCGTCACTGTGTCGCCGCCGGTAATCTGTTGAGCACAACGGACGTACCTGCCGCCATGGTTCGTGAGTTCGAACGGGCCCCGGAGCGGCATATTGCGGAGCGCCTTGTGGCCGCATTGCAGGCTGGCATTGATGCCGGTGGCGAAGAAGGCGACACCCATTCCGGCGGTTTGCTGGTGGCACACGAACAGCCGTGGCCGCTGGTGGATTTACGAGTGGATTGGACCGATGATTGCCCCGGTCAGGTCTTGCGTGATCTATGGGACCGCTACGAGCCTGAAATGCAGCCTTATCTCACCCGCGCCCTCAATCCGTCTGACGCGCCCAGCTATGGCGTGCCCGGCGACCAATAGGGAATAATCAAGGAATCCCCTTGATTATAGGTGTCAGAGAGCATACTTCCCTACATAGATTGAGGTAAGGATTGTGGCCCTGTGAACGAAATCGTCTCACCCTGTGTGTCTATTTGTATCATGAGCGAAGCCTCTGGCTTTTGTGAGGGATGTTGGCGTACGCGCGATGAGATCGCCGGTTGGCGTCGTATGGACGATGATGAGCGCTGGGATGTGATCGACAGATTACGCGATCGCCGGGAAGAAGCGGGTGTTGGGCGAAAACGCCGACGCACTCGACGGAGCAATCCCGCCTCTTAGGCGTCACCGAATACGGAATCGTAACTATTTGGCCCCACAGTGGACCTGTTTTAATAATCTTTAGGAATTGTGATGAGCGATCTTTTGATCAAAATGCTGGCCGAACGAGATTACCTGATGGCGGATGGTGCTATCGGCACGAACCTGTTTACCATGGGGCTCGAAGCCGGTGACTCGCCTGAAATCTGGAATGCTGATAAGCCAGAAAAAATTCGGGCATTGCACGACAGCTTTGTTGAAGCGGGTGCAGATTTGCTCACCACCAATACGTTTGGTGCCAACAGCTATCGCTTGAAATTGCACAACGCGCAGGACCGTGCGCATGAGCTGAACTACGAAGGTGTACGGATCGCTCGGGCCGCGGCCGATGCAGTGGATCGTCCGGTTGCTGTTGCGGCGTCCATGGGACCAACGGGCGAAATTTTCGAACCTGTGGGTACCGTCAGCATTGAGGAAGGCGAAGCCGCCTTCCGGGAGCAGGCCATCGCACAGGCCGAAGCCGGGGCCGATGTGCACTGGATCGAAACCATTTCCGGTCGCGAAGAATTGACAGCGGCTATTCGCGGCGCGTCGGTCACGGGCCTACCCGTGGTGTCCACCATGACATTCGATACGGTGGGCCGCACCATGATGGGTCTGACACCTGAAGACGGCGTGGCGCTTAAAGACAGTCTCAGTGATGAATTGGTTGCCGCTGGCAAAGCCAGCGTTTTGGCGTTTGGGGCCAATTGCGGCGTGGGTCCTGGCCAATTGGTGGATTCAGTTTTGAGCATCAGCCAGGGCGGCACCGATAGCCAGATCATCGTCGCCAAAGGTAACTGTGGTATCCCAGAATATCAGGATGGTGCTATCGTATATTCCGGCACACCAGAAATCATGGCCGATTATGCCCGCATGGCACGCGATGCAGGCGCACGCATTATTGGTGGTTGCTGTGGCACCACGGCTACGCATGTGAAAGCCATGGTCGATGCGCTAAATGGTTATACGCCGGGTGACAAGCCGTCCAAAGAAGCTATTGAAGCTGCCCTCGGACCCATCGCGCCACCGCCACCAACCGAAGGTCTAGGGGGGCGTGAAGGTCGTCGCCGTCGCCGCGCCAGCTAAATTCGATCAGCGGTCCCGGTGTAAGTGAATCGGCAGACTGTTGTTACCATTCACCAATATTCTCCATGGACAACCATGGCTCTGCCGGTTCCAGCGGATCACCGGCTTGCAGCAATTCTACGGAGATTCCGTCGGGTGAACGCACGAACGCCATGTTGCCACAGCGCGGCGGACGGTTAATCGTCACACCCTTGTCCATAAGGCCCTGACAAGTCTCGTAAATGTTATCCACGGCATAGGCTAGGTGACCGAAGTTCCGGCCGCCATCATAATTTTCTGAATCCCAGTTATAGGTGAGTTCCAGTTCAGGGCCTTCGCCTTTGACATTGCTGTCTTCGCTGGCGCTGAGGAAGACCAGCGTGAAACGTCCTTCTTCACTCTCGTAGCGGCCGGTTTCGTGCAGACCTAAGCTGTTGCAGTAAAAATCCATTGATTTATCTAAGTCGCGAACGCGAACCATGCTGTGAAGGTATTTCATCGGAATCGCCTCTTGCAGTAGTGAACAGGTAAGGCATGATTTATGTACAGGCCTGACTATTCGTCAAGCGCTATACCATTTGGCTCGAACGCGGCCAACCAGGCATTCAGATTGTCCGATGCCCCGTCCGTAAAGCGTATCTGTCGCAATGCCACGCGCAAGGCTGTACGCCGTAAGCGTGAGTCTAATTTGCCCATTGTTTCCGGGCCTCGCCCATCAAGCACGGCGGTTCGCACGCGATCCTTTATAGTGATGACGCCCGAGTCGGCAAAGTCAGCCATGATAGCCTGAAAAGCATCATGTGTGGGCAGATCAAACCCCTTTGCATTTCCGTCCGTCCCGCGCGCCGGATTAGGCGGAAACAGATTGAGGCCCGGAAGCCAGCCATCAGGAATCGGTATGGTTGCGGCATGGGTGCGGCCATGGGCCAGCAAGTCGGGCAATATGTGAGTATGCGCTCCATGCGGGGTTTCGCTGTCCGATGTGGGGATAGGCGTGTGAACTTCGATACGGGCCAGGGCGGATGAAAACACCCGCGTCGGGCTGCGTTCCACAAGGGCAGTGACCAGTTCCTGGCATCCATCAAATAGAGGTTTGCCCTGAAACCTGTGGAACAGGTCGATCAGGTCTGTATCCTCTGTGCGCACGCAGGCGTCCATGTGTGGCGCGCCGATGCCTAAATCAAACATCCGCATGCCCTGGCCATCGGATCGAATGGCGTGGGTGTCAGGCCCCCGTTCTGTGATGACAGCGTTTCCGGCCATCTTCGCCTGATCAGCGGGCAAACACAGTGATACGCCCTGAGACCACAGGGTGGGTACTTTGGACAAACCTTCATAGGCCACCAAAGTCATGCCGGGATGGTACGTTACCCGCATGCCGCCCTGATCAGAGGTGAGCGTCAGCGCCTTATCCTGTCGTAAACCACTCGCCGGGGCCTCAGGTGTGCTGTGATATTCAGCAATGGCCCCGAACGTGGCCACGCTCCAAACGCAAGTTGCGTTGTCTGCCTGTGCATTCAGGAATTTGATAGGCTTGTTCATGCAGGTCAGCTCGTCAGTCTTTGCCTTGGTGGGCACCGTATTGATGGAGTGTCAGTAATTCCTGTATACCCCAAAGTGGCTATCGCGTCATTTGTGCATGCGTGCGAGGGTGAGATTAAATTTGACCAAGGGTGGAGTAACGGTGTGAGCGAAGCAGCCGTGCAATCAGATCAAAGCGACCGTCGCAAGGCGCTGACCGCCATATTTGTGGCAGCATTTGCTGCGGGCCTTGCCATCGGTGCGGCAATGCCCATGGTTGCCATGACGATGGAACTGCGGGGCATGAGTGCGTCAAACATCGGTTATGTGGTGGCTGGCGCGCCGTTTGGTTTGATCCTGACGAGTCCGTTTATTGGTACGCTGGTCAATCGCTTTGGCCTGTTGGGTTCCATGTTTTTGGGGACTCTTCTGATTATTGCGACTCTTCTTGTCATGCCCAGTGTATTCGGCGTTGTGCCCTGGGTGATCTGCCGTGTGATTGCCGGGGTCGGGGTCGCTACCATATGGATTCTGAGTGAGACTTGGGTGAATTCACTTGCCACCAATGAGAACCGGGGGCGCATAATTGCAGGTTTCATGATTACCATGAGCTGCGGGTTTGGTCTGGGCCCCTTAGTGGTTACGGCCATTGGTGTTGAAACCTGGGCCCCATTTTATCTGGCCGCCGGTGTGATTTGCCTTTCGATGATCCCCCTGTGGCTGGCCCGAGATGTGGCGCCTGAATTACCACAATCTCAGGGTTGGTCTTTTGGTATGGCCATCCGGGCGGCACCCCTGTTGATGGTTGTTGCCTTGTTTGCCGGTGTAACCGATGCCACCCAACTATCGTTCTATCCGGTTTACGCCATGCGTGAAGGATTTAGCGCGGACACGGCGTTATACATGCTGACTGCGATCGTTCTGGGTACCCTTCTGGTCCAGTTCCCGCTTGGGGTGCTGGCGGATAGACTTGGCCGAAATATCCTCATTGCGGTGTTCTTGATTTTGACCATTGTGGTCGGCGGGTTGATCCCCTTTGTGTTGCACCAACCTCTGATTCTGTGGCCCATTCTCGTGCTGTGGGGTGGGGTGGCATTTGGCTTGTATACACTGTGCATCATTCTGCTGGGTGATCGATTCAATGCGTCTGAATTGGCCGGTGCGAACGCGGCGTTGGTGGCGCTGTACGAAATGGGTAGTGTCGTCGGCCCTGTTGCAGTGGGGCACGCCATGGATATCTACGGCCCCAACGGGATGCCCATGGTCTTGGTTTTGTCGGGCATTCCGGTCGTGATCTTTTATGTGATCAGGCATTTTACCAGGAAATAACGCATGACTGTTTCGGCCAAACGCCTCAGTGATGGACCCATTATCCGGGCCAACATGGATGGCCGTATGGGCACCAATATCAATGGGCCATCGTTGATTGAGTGCCCGCACTGGGTGCCAGACCCGCTTGGAGTGTATTACCTGTATTTTGCGGACCACCGTGGAACTTATTTGCGGTTGGCCTATGCAGAAGATGTAAAAGGACCATGGCATACTTATGAGCCAGGTGTGCTGGACGTGGCCCAATCCAGCTTTGTTACTGAGACGCAACTGGATGGTGAATTCGATTACCCCCACGTGGCATCACCTGATGTGCATGTGATGAGCAAAACTGGTGAAGTACGGATGTACTATCACGGTCTGTGTGAAAACGGTGACCAAATGACCGCCGTTGCTGTATCCACAAACGGCATCAATTTCTCTGCCCGTTCAGAAATTGTGGCACCACCCTATTTACGGGCTTTCCAGTATGAGGGTGGCTGGTACGGCATCGCCATGCCGGGTGTGCTGATGCGCTCACCCGACGGATTACAGCCGTTCGAGGCCTGTGGCGAGTTGTTGCCTAAATCCACACGTCATTGCGCTGTACTGGTTCAGGGTTCCGCATTGCATGTGGTGTGGAGCCAGGTGGGTGAGGCCCCGGAACGGCTATATTACGACCGGGTTGATTTGTCCCAAGATGTATCATCATGGCGAATGTCGGGCGTCCAGGAAATTTTGCGCCCCATTGAGCCTTGGGAAGGATCACAAGCCGCCCTTGTGCCATCAGCATACGGTGCGGTGGATGATGTGGTGAACCAGCTACGTGATCCGTACCTGTACGAGGGCGGCGGCCAAATATATCTTCTGTATTGCGGCGGTGGTGAAGCCGGGATCGGGCTGACCAGTCTGGATGTTTAGGCTTTGAATCGTCGTGGTAATCGAATACACCAAGGCATGTTTTTTTTGTAAGAGACGTGGCAAATGACACAGATGCTGATCCTTAACGGCCTGACCAAACACTTCGGCTCTATCGTGGCCGTGGATGATGTGTCTATGTCCCTGAAGAAGGGCGAGGTCCTGGGCTTCTTAGGACCAAATGGGGCCGGGAAGTCCACGACCATGAAAATGATCGCGGGGTTTCTGGAGCCCACCGCCGGTACCGCCCACGTGTGCGGCATCGATGTGACTGAGGAACCCATGAAAGCGAAGGCCATGCTCGGGTATTTGCCCGAGGGCGCGCCTGCCTATGACGATATGAGCGTGGCGCGGTTCCTTGATTTTATCGCCGGGATTCGGGGATTGCGCGGGAAAACCAAGAGTGCAATGGTGGCGAATGCCGTTGAGCAAGCCCATCTGGGTGATGTGCTGGGTCAACGCATTGAAACGCTGTCTAAAGGCTTCAAACGCCGTGTCGGTCTTGCCCAAGCCATTGTCCATGATCCGAAAGTCTTGATACTGGATGAGCCCACAGACGGTCTGGACCCCACACAGAAGCACCACGTGCGATCGCTGATTCAGGCCATGTCTTCTGAAAAAGCCATTCTGATTTCCACCCATATTCTGGAAGAGATCGACGCGGTGTGTACGCGCACGGCCCTTATCGCGGGCGGCAAGTTGTTGCTGGATACAACACCGGACGAGTTGGCCGCCCGTGCGGCTAATCATAATACGGTTGTGCTGAGTGTTGATTCTGCCAAATCCGGCAGCCTCACCGTAGCACTGTCTGCTGTGCCGGAAATTGGCAATGTGGAACAAACGTCTCTTGATGATGGTACTGTTAAACTCCGCATCATGCCAAAAGGCCGGGAATCGGTGTTCTCTACCGTCACCGATATCGTCCACAAAAAGAAAGTAACCGTGCGAGAAGTCTATGTGGAGCGGGGCGCTCTGGATCAGGCCTTCCGTGAGATCACCGAGAAGGATGACGCAGGTGCGTAATATTGCCCTGATCGCGCGTCGTGAACTGGGGAGCTATTTCCTTTCCCCACTGGCCTATGTTTTCATTGCTATATTCGCCGCAGCCACTGGTGCATTCGCTTTTTACCTGGGGAATTTCTTTGTGATGGGGCAGGCAAACTTGCAGCCCTTCTTTACCTATCATCCATGGTTGTATCTTCTGCTGGCACCCGCCATCGCCATGCGATTATGGGCCGAGGAACGTAAATCCGGAACCATTGAGTTGTTGATGACCTTGCCAATTTCCACAACACAAGCGGTGGTCGGCAAGTTTCTGGCTGCCTGGTTGTTCTGTGGTGTGGCGCTTGTGGCAACCATGCCGTTATGGGTCACGGTCAATGTGCTTGGTGTGCCAGACAACGGCGTTGTTTTTGCCAGTTATCTGGCGAGTTTTCTGATGGCGGGGGCGTTTCTTGCGATCGGCAGTGCCATTTCCGCCGTGACCAGCAATCAGGTCGTCGCTTTTGTGGTATCGGCGGCAGTGTGTTTCGTGATCACAGTGTCGAGCCTTGATATGGTGCTTGATGCATTTCGTGGATGGGCACCTGATCTGATCATCGATTCCATTTCATCCATAAGCTTCCTGAACCACTTTATGGGCATCACGCGTGGTGTCATCGCCCTTGGTGATGTGGTGTTTTTTGCCTCAATGATCGGATTGTGGTTATTCATCAACGTGGTCGTTGTTGATGTGAAGAAGGGATCGTGACGGCCATGAGTCCGCATACCCGCCACATACAGTTTGCCACTGGTAGTATTGCACTCGTCGTGTTGATGTTTTTCAGCATTAACATTCTGATTAGTGATCTCGGAAAGTCGTGGAAATGGGATCTGACCGAAGACAAGATTTTCACCCTTAGCGACAGTACCCGATCCGTGTTGGGTGATCTGGATGAACCCATCATTGTACGCCTGTTTTTCAGTCGCACGTTGGGTGAACGCGCCCCGGTGTTGGCCATTTATCACGCCCGGGTGAAGGCAGTTCTCGAACAATACGCTGCACTTTCGGGCGACAAATTAGTTCTCGAATATTTCGATCCTGAGCCATTCTCTGAAACCGAAGACCGCGCTCTGGCATTTGGCCTGCAAGGCTTGCCCCTCAGTGAGGCCGGTGACAACGCCTATTTCGGACTGGCGGCCAGCAATTCCACAGATGACAGTGAGGTCATCGCGTTCCTGAGCCAGGACCGGGAAGAATTTCTTGAATATGATCTGACACGTTTGGTTCACAATTTGGCAGACCCGGATAAGCCCGTGCTTGGTATTCTGTCCACAGTACCTTTGCTGGGCACCCAACAAAATGACCGTCCGCTGGCTTTTATGGATCAGGTGTTGGAATTTTTTGATGTTCGCTTTTTATTGCCGGATGACGCCGAAATTCCGGTTGATGTGGACGTAATGATGATCGTTCATCCGCACGATATTCCTGACGCGATGCTGTATTCAATTGATCAGTTCGTTTTGAGGGGTGGGCGCGCATTGGTATTTGTTGATCCCTATGCGGAACTGGATACGTTGCTGGCAGTTCAGCCCGGTACAGAACCGGGCGCATCTGATTTCAACCGCATGCTCAATGCCTGGGGCGTGCATTTGGTTGAGGGTGTGATTGCCGCCGATATCGACAACGCCCGGGCCGTCTCATTTGCTCAGAATGGTCAAATGATGAGCGTTGATTATGTAGCTTGGTTGGCCATGGTTTCCCGAAATTTTGATCCTGACGATACTATCATGAGCGAATTGGATGGAATCAACCTGGCCACCAGTGGTGTTCTTGATCTGGTCGAAGGGACGAGGGCCAGCTTGCAGCCTCTGATCTTCACCGGTCCACGCAGCATGCGTCTGGATGTGGCCGAATTTGGTGTTGAACTGGAGGTGGTTAAGCTGTTCCGTGATTTCAAACCATCGGGTACGTTGAATGTTCTGGCGGCACGAATCAGCGGCGACGTAACAACAGCCTTTCCAGACTATCAGGAGCCTGAGCACCTGAGTACGTCGGCAAAACCCACAAACCTGATTGTGATAGCCGATGTCGATCTGCTGCATGACCGGTTCTGGGTGGAACGGCGCGACATGATGGGGCAGGAAATTCAAGTCCCATTGGCCAACAACGGTGATTTTGTGCTGAACGCGCTGGAAAATTTGTCCGGCAGTCCAGCATTGATTGCGTTACGGGGCCGCGGCACGGCTTACCGCCCCTTCGTCATGGTGGAAGAAATTCGCTTGGAGGCCGAGCGTCAATTCCGAGCCAAGGAACAGGAGTTACAGACCAGCCTGAAAGCCGCCGAAGCCCGGTTCAGTGACCTGATCAAGCGTGCCAATGCCGATGTAAATCTGATTCTTTCCGACGAGGACCAACGCGCCCTCGACGATGTTCGCACCCAAATTCTGGAAATTCGTCGTGGCTTGCGAACGGTGCAGCATGATCTCCGGGCCGATATCGATCGGTTGGAAGGATGGCTGAAATTCCTGAACATTGGCGCGGTGCCAGTTGCGCTGGGACTTGGTATTATTTTGTTCACGATGGTTCGCCGCCGCGAGAAAAAGGCGGGCCGTGCATGAGCCAGCGATCCTTCAATGTGCTGTTGATTCTGTCATTGGGCATAACGTTCATGGCAGTGGCGGTACGCCTGTCGTCACCGGATTACACCGGTCAGACACTTGGCACCGAAATCGCTATGGGCGATCTGGCGAACCAGATTAATGATGTGGGGTTGGTATCAATCACGACAGCCGACGATACATTGACGATCACACGCGGCGACGGTGGCGCATGGCTGGTTGAAGAACGGGGCGGCTACCCAGCCGATACACAGAAAGTGCAAGAGGCTGTTCTGGCGTTGTCCCGGCTGACCCTGCATGAGAAAAAAACCACCAACACGGCCCGTTATCACCGTCTTGATCTGGACCGTGTCGGGAAAGCTACCCAGGTGTTTATCACCACAGACGATGGCACCATGTTGGTCGATGCAGTTATCGGCAAACGCGTAACGGCGCAAAGCGGATTGCCCAAAGGTGGGGTCTATCTTCGACAGGGGGATGACCCACAAACATGGCTGGCTGCCGGACCATTAAACTTAGGTAGTGACATCAAGGATTGGATCGAAACGGTTATTGTTAATGTTCCTGCTCAGAGAATCGACCGCATAAGTTATTTCCACAGTGACGGAGATACGTTAATGCTTGAGCGCTCAGGCGGGCTTATGACCCTACTGGATATACCGGAAGATCATCAGATCGACAGTGACTATCGCGTGAGCAGCATTTCAAAATTTCTTGAAGAATTGCGGATCGATGATGTCCACGCTTTGTCATCTGATCCGGGTGTGGCCATTGTGACCGTGGCCTATGAAACCATGGACGGCTTGCGCGTAGATCTGGATATGTTTGGGAATGATGAGGGCGGATACTGGTTACAACTCGACGCATCGGGCAGAACGGCGGAAACCATCACCGAAGCCGATGGCATCAAGGCACGTACCAGCGGTTGGGCGTTCAAAATTACCGATTGGAAATCAGCCACGTTGACGCATCGTTTGGCCGATTTGATCAAGCCGATAGCAGCCGACTAATTTCTATAATCTAGTCGTAGACAGCCACCGGGTCACCAATCAGCCTCGGTTCAGGTTCCATCGATATCAATAACAAAGTTCCCCACGTGGGATTTTCTGATGAATTGTTCTTGTGCCTCGCGGATGTCATCCAGCGGAAATACTTTGGCGAGAAGGGGGCGAATTTCGCCGCGCTCAATGTAACTCACGAGATTGCGGTAAACGGGTGCCTGAAACACGGTGGCCCCGATCAGCTCCAGATCGTGCAGGTACAGCGTGCGCAAATCCAGATCAACAATCGGTGCCGCAATGGCGCCGGCGGTCACATAACGGCCACCCCGGCGCAGGC